>NZ_JBEBNT010000006.1:0-203058 GCF_040396775.1 Providencia sp. | reverse complement strand
GAAGCGGGTTAAGTAATCTACCCACTTCAAAATATCGGACGCCTGTTCCGCTATGTGGGCGTCCGCTTTTCGCTCAAAACAGCCATTTGAATTTTACATGTGGGCAGGTTCGTTGGCCTCACTCAGCCAGCCGGGTCACATACTGATGTATGTTCCCTGTTTATCTTCCCTTGCCGCCTTCCTGCATCTTGAATTGCGTTATGTATAAAGAGCAGGACATTCTGGCATAAGCTCTGAATGCAGGCTTAATACGGTTTCATCCCGAGCTGTTAGCTGCAACTTGAAAGCTATAGGGTATATGGTATCGTACGCGTCAGAAATACCTTTAAGAGAGCCCTTCACGGTGGAAAAAAAGAAAACCTTCCTGCAGCAGAAAAGCGGCTTGCACCCGCGTAACCGTCATCGTTCACGCTATGATTTCCCGGCGCTGATCGCCAGTTGCCCGGCACTGGAGCCGTTCGTCAAGCCGAACGCCTGGGGCGACATCTCGATAGATTTTGCCGATCCTGCGGCGGTTAAAATGCTCAACCGTGCATTACTGCAACATTTTTATGGCATTGAACACTGGGACATTCCCGCCGATTATCTGTGCCCGCCGATCCCCGGGCGTGCCGACTATTTACACCATCTGGCCGACCTGCTGGCGACCAGCAACGGCGGTGAGTTCCCTCGCGGTAAAGGCGTGGCGATCCTTGATGTGGGTGTTGGCGCCAACTGTATTTATCCGATTATTGGCCTGCGTGAATACGGCTGGCGTTTTACCGGTTCGGAGATTAATCCGATATCGCTCAATTCGGCCAAAATGATCGTGGAGATGAATCCGACACTGAGAAACGGCGTGCGCCTGCGTTTACAAAAACAACCCGAATTTATTTTGAACGGCATCATCGGCGTGGCGGAGAAATTTGATGCCACACTGTGTAATCCACCGTTCCACAGCTCTGAACAGGAAGCGCAAGCCAGCACCCGCCGCAAACTGCACAAGCTGGGTAAAGGCGAGGTAGCCGACACGCCGGTACAGAACTTTGGCGGCAAAAATAAAGAGCTATGGTGTGAAGGCGGTGAAGAAGCCTTTGTGCGTAAAATGGTAGAGGAGAGCGTTAGCCTGGCGCAAAACTGCCTGTGGTTCACCTCGTTGATTTCTAAAAATACGACCTTACCTTCGATTTATCACGCGTTGAAGCTGGTGGGTGCGGCCGAAGTCCGCACCATTGAAATGGCGCAGGGGCAAAAAATCAGTCGCTTCGTGGCCTGGACTTTCCACGACGCACAACAGCAGGTCGCCTGGGCGACAGAACGCTGGCGTTAATTTCCCTGGTGCCGGTTATTTAACCGGCACTGATAAAACTTAGCATTTCCCTTTCAATTTCTGCATGTTGCGTTATTCTCAATATGTCTTCCAATACTAAAAATCTTAAAAAAGTTATTTATTCAAAATACAATAGTTACCTTACTTAATTGATATTTTAATCCGGTATATATAGAGCTCAAACTGCGGTTTGAATGAATAAGGGTATATGACCACATTATAAACACATTAAGGAAGATGCATAGTTCGGAGGAAATCATTCAGGCTTGGAATGACGCAAGGAGCAGCTTGTTTGAATATACATCCCATGAGTCTCCTTTCCTCCCTCCTGTTTTAAATGACGGGCAGAACTAGCAGCCTCATAATCTCGCAGTACTCACTGCGGCATTATTTATCAAATCCGTTTCTACTAAAATCTATCGTACTTGAAGAGGATCGGAAGTAATTCACGGTCAAACAGCTTAGTCAGCCCCCATTTATTGGCGCTTAGAATTGTTCGTAATCCTCTATCAGCAGCGAGAACATCAGGTGGGGGTTGGGTAATACAAGTGGCAGTGACCGTGAATGTCCGATCTTCGCTCAAAGCAGCCCACCAAATCTTATTGCTCACTTCACTAATCAACCATGTTAGAATAGCAAACAACTTTTTAGCTCACATCTCAAAAACATCAAAATAAACTTTAGGCCCAACAATAGGCCCAAATTAAAAGTTGAATTGCACTTTGTTACTTAAAAATCAATGAAATAAAAGCCTAGTTCAGACTCCGCCAGCCCACCAAATTTGGTGGGTCAGTGATAGGACAACAGGTTTAAAAACAGGAAGTTAGCGAAATCAGTTGGACTAGACACTGGCAACATTAAGACTAGAAAGTGCACGTGAAATGCACGCGCATTTGAGAGTTACTAAAAGCCCACTTCAGTGGGCTTTTTTATTACCTTCTGAGCATAGATACCATTCACCTATGTTAAGCACTCTCCCTATAATTTAAATCTAACCCATATGGCGCAGCACCACAATCAAATATAAGAAGCAACACATTAATTTTTATAAACATATCGAACATATACAGCCTTATAATGCCTATACTTATCTGTTTATAAATTACTTAGAGATCAATACATAATAAATAGTTTTGCAGAAAGATTTTTTACAATGGTTAGATTAAATAAATCTATGTTGGGAGCCACCAGCCCTATCAATTAATAACGGTTAGTGTTCCGTCAATAGGTTTATAAAATGTTGTCTGAATTTATGGGGCGTAGCCTAAAGAATATTAGAAATTCATAAAAAAATTCAAAGCTAAACGGACCTCCTGTAATTTTGGTAAGGATTATCTCAATAAGTCAAATAAATAATTTCAATTAGATACGTTTCTGTTTCATTGGATTTTTACCCAGAAGCCTGCCATTTAAAGCATTGACTGGTGAAATAAGGATAAACTAAGAAATGAGAGATATGCTAAAAAAACCACAAAAGGCCAAAAGTATCTAAAAAATACTATAATAGTTATGATTTCTTGAAAGAAAAAAGAGAAATATTCAAGTTGTGGGAAAACACGCCGTTTCATTTTGATCTTATTTCAAAAAAATCGGCTAGTTATATTGATTAAATTTAATTCCATATCTTAGTTTTAAAATCAAGAAGTTGTACGAATAACAATCTGACAGCTATCTATATTAATAACTGTCAGATTATGTTTAGCCAAATAGTCATAAGATCAAATTTCAGTAAAAATTTAATTTATTCATCTAACTGTTCAAATAGTAGTTCAATAGATTTTGTCGGATAAAATAAGCATTTTTCATGATCGTCCTTTAATTGTATAAAGCCCATTCCATGATAGAATGCCTTTGCTTTATCATTTAATGCATCAACAAACATTCCATGAATACCAACAGCTTTTGATGCTTGATAAACAACTTTCAAAGCGTGAGTAACAAGCAAATCACCCCAGCCTTGCCCCTGAATACTTATATCTATAGCCAAACGCCCCAATGTTACACTTGGAGCGTTCTTGTAAGGCACTCTCTTTTGCTGAGTTTTACTCGGAAGTAATATCTTTTCAAATGAACTTCCTGACAAAGTATAGTACCCCAGCACTCGTTGCTTATTTTCTTTTGTAACAAGTACATAGCCACGCAAAACTTTAGCATTATGCTGGCGCTTCAGATGTTCAGAGAGGAAATCATTCAAGCTATTTTCTCCACAATCAAAACTACTTAAATCATACTCTTTTTCCTCAGAAAACATCTCTAGCTTTAAATCGTCCACTGTTATATTACTCCATATTTTGTAGACGTTTAGCTGCTCGTTTCAACCGACTGCTTGGTGATGGTGGGTTACTTATTGCATCCTGAACCAAATTCCATGATTCCTCGCTGAGGGTCAGGCGGCGGTGCTTTTCAATAACTTCCACTGCACGTAGTGAAGCAATGCTAACCATGAACTGTGAAATAGACTGGTTACTCATTGCAGCCGCTTCTTCGATCATGCTTTTATCGTCTTGGCTTAGTCTCAAATCGATGCGCTGTTTTCTCAGTGCTGACATGTTCTTTCTCTCCCTGATCGCCCGTGATATAGGAAGGGCAATCAACTCCTCGTGTTAAGTTTGAGCCTTTGGCTCTCTATATTTTTCTTGGCTTAAGCCTAGAACTTTGGATTATATTTATGTACGGAACCTACCCGTACACTCATAATATTACTGTTATGCGCAGAATTCAACTATAAATTACACATAGTTTCTTCTTCCGCGCTCCTCTTTGCTTCAGCTAGCTTTTGATTGTAGAGTGAGTTAGGAGGCATTTCGACACGCATGTCTATCCAGCGCGATTCAGGTACGTCACAAGGTTCGTAGTTTTCGAAGTAAACAGGCACGCCTTCTTCATCAAAGTGCTTAATGCGCTTGTTCTGGAAACGTTCTGGCATATCTGCGTTCTGTTGGTGGAAAACAAAAATTTCAATATCGCCATCTGGTCTCACCTCGTAATCAATGATAACCATGTTTTTGCCGTTATGGTCTTGAGGAATGACAAAGCCGTTATTGATACCCCATGCACCATCCGCATTAAAGCCCACAACACCTTTAATGCGGTAATGGCCAACACCAAGGTGTTCCATTTCAACGCCTTCAGATTCGTCGTTTAACTCAAAGTCATCAGAGAATAGTTTCACAATCGGTGATGCTGCTTTTAAGTTACCGTTTGAGTCTTTAGTTGTATTTGATTCTGACCATATTTTAATCCAACTACCAAGTTGACTTGCTTTTACTGAGCGAAAATAAACTACGTCATCTAATGTTGTTTTGCCCAGCTGAAAAAAGTAATTTCCAGCCCCCACTTGAACGATATTACAACCCCCCCGCTACCAGGTATTTTACCTGTATCAGTTCCACCAATGCCGTAAAACCCAGTCCTGTAATCAACTGCAGTCCCCATATTCGCATATTGAGGCAATCCAGCAGCACCTAGGCCATAATCACCAACTAACATTAATTTAGCGGTAGCTCCTGCTGGTACTCTTGGAATTTCTAGCTTGCCGAACCATGATCCGCCCGTAGTATTATATTGATAATAAGCCAATGAGCTGTCATCATTCTCCCTAGCTCCATAACAATTCAATCGATTATTATTGACTCCTTCTACAACGGTAATTGATGGAAGTGCAATCCCGCCATTTAAAGTTCCTCCTTTTTTATCAAGCTTCCCATCTAGCTTCTTATCCATTTCTTTTGCAGTGCGTATGTTGACTTTTGTTCCATCAGGGGCCGTCATTGGAATAACGCCATCCTTGGTCATCCAATCATTAGCAACATCCCTTGCATGCATATTCGAGGTATTCAGTGCGACCATATAGTTTGCCGCTGAAGATACTGAATTAACCATCGTTGTTAAAATAACGTATTTCGCATCTTTAACAGCAGCATGGAACGGGAAATTAAGCGTGAGTGCCGTGTCTGATTCAATTGATTGAATACTGCTGTTATAGACAATGCCGCCTACAACAATTTGAATAACCTGCTGGGGCTTAATGCCATTAATGTTCTCTTTCCACTTTGTACCCGTGCCCACCAGCTTATTGTTGTTTGCAGTTGTTGTGACTGTACCGATGTTATACATTTTGATTCTCCGAAATTTAGATACAAAAAAAACCGCAGTTAAGCGGCCTGTTTATTAAAATTAGTGTTTAAAAATAATCGTTAAAATCTATGCAATATGAACTGGCATACACAACTTCGTTGTACATATAGTTTGCATAGCTGGGGTAAGTGTCCATCGTCCACATTCGGCTTGCGATTAACTTATTACCTTCAACCCTAAACCCTGACAAATAACAGTTAACATTTATCCTCTCGATTTCTAACCATGTATTGGGCATATCCATGCTGAACATGGGTTTTGAAAATGAACTTGTCGCAACATTTCCGCTGGTTTTAATCGTGTGGCCATTATTAAAGAAAGGCATATAGTCAGAGGTGAAAACCACTTTCCCTTCTCGATTCCAAATGGTTAATCCATCACTAGGTTGTAAATTAAGTCCATATGAAAAAACCACAACATATATCCAACCAGAACGGTAAGTAATGACCCGACTATTAGGTCGGTCATACCTGAGGATTTGGTCAGTGCTTTCTGGTCTTAGAAAAACCAATGCTGAGCTGCGGTTAGGAATATCATTCGGGAGGCTCCAATACCCCCGATTGTTAGTTGCATTGATATAGATTTTCTGTCGATAAACACAGTAAGCCACCTCATTCTCTTGGGTGACACTTCTGAAGTTATCAATTGCCGAAGAAGCCCCCGCATTTAAGAAAAGCCCATAGGTGTCTGCAGGGTTATCTTTCAATGTGCCGTACAAGAAAAAATGCGATTCCCCATCGCTACCCGGCAACCACCCATCTGGCCCCCCAAATTCATCGTAGTAACAATAGAATGTATCCCCTGAAGTCCAGTAACTTCCAACTCTCACCATCTGAACTGTTCCGTAAGCTAGAAAGTGACACAATGCAGAGGGAATAATCACCACGTTATATTTGGACAAGCCGGGAACATGCACAGATTTATTTCGGTTGTCCTTTTGCGGGTATCGAGGATGTGTCGTGATTTTAGTAATAAAGGTGAGGGGATAATTATCTTTTGTTAATTCAATTGACTTGCCACCATCTTTTGGGTTGATAAACAACCCCATATCACTCATGGTCTCCTCCCAACTTTAACCGCCCAGCGACCCGATGAGTCATAAATCATCAGCCCAGTTTCATCTAATAACACTTTTCCAGCATCACCACTGATTTTAAAATTACCGTAAACTTCAAGCTTGTTAAATTCAGCGCTACCAGTTTCAGCGTCAAGCCTATAGCCTGATTTACCTTTTTCATATTTTTTAGAGCGGATCTCCATGCCGATCAGTAATTTTTCAATGTAAGCTTTACTAATAAAAGCTTCATTCATAAACACTTGGCCATTTTCGACAAAAAATACGGGCTCTAACTTGCCGCTGGAGGGATTGAAAATACCGAATGTATCCGCACTGAAACCAATTTGCGTCACCACTTTACCATTTTTAACACCAGCCCCAACTAACATGGCTGCATCATACGATTATACTCGTATTTCAAATATTGGATTTAGCCAAGCTGCATATCTGATAGCGATCAATTCCAATCCCCAAGACCCTTTATTTGCACCAGTTTTGATTGTTTCCACTGATGCGATTTTCTTCGCATCACTTAACGCTTTGACAAACCGTCTTATTTGTTTGGATTTTAAAAACTCTCCTGGTCTTTGTGATTCTGTCGCTTTTCCATCTGCAACCGCTGCGGCATGTAAATCATTTAAATTGTACCGACCAACGCTATCAACTCTCACAGAGACGCCATTAACATTCACATTTGGGTATTTCATAATGTTTACCTTACTTAGCAATGAACCTTACTGCATAGGAAACCAGCCCATCGAAGCAACATCAGCTATAACTGATCACCTCAAGGCTCATTCCTAAGTACAGGTTCGATGTTTAAAAATAACGGCGCATGCAGTGCACCAAATGACGGGTATAAAAAAGCCCCGCAATTGCGAGGCCAGTGATTTTCGATACATAAATTAGGCTAAACAATCAGCCAGTTTTAATTTCATTTTTCGCGGGTATAAAAATTCACCTGAAGCGGCAGTCCTAGAGGGCGAGAGGGGTAGAGATTTTACCCGCCCCTCCCCGTAGATGATAACCATTATCATTTGTATAAATATTCATATATAACAGCTATTTGCGTAATCTCTCTGTTGCTGTCTTTCTTTTATGGCAAGGCCAGCATAGTGATTGCAAGTTACCATCATCATCAGTACCACCGTGTGCTTTAGGTATGATGTGGTCGACAGTCTTGGCTTCTACAGCTCGAGGTAGGCAGTTTTGACAAAGGTGTTTATCACGCTGAAGGATGCGAGGCCGTATCTTATCCCACTTGGAGCCATAACCACGTTGATGACGGCTCTTACCAGGCTGGTGGCTTTCCCATCCAGTGTTCATATGTTCTTGACAGTAACCACTACGATCAGTGGTTGTCTTGCTGCAACCATGTTTACGGCAAGCTCTGGGGACGCGTGGCGGCATAACTTTCTCCACAAATAAAATAGCCACCAATGATTAGTTGGTGGCTATTTAAAACTATCTTCTAGATAGATATATTGAATTAAGTCATACCGAATAGTTATTGGAGCTTAAGACATATATGTGAACCAGCCAGTATCCCTCAAAAAATACGATAACAAAATTTTACAAATTAATTATAATAAATAACATAATTTAATAAAATTTTTAATTTTATAATATTAACACTATACTTTTTAATCATCCGAGTCTTCCTTAAACGTCTCGTGGATACTGATATATAGACGCTCAAAATTATCATCTTCAATAATATCAGCTAGATCTATAGCTCTGATATTTTCTGATGGATGGAGTGTTACTTTGGAATTGAAAGGTCTAGGCAACTGGTCACAAAATATAGTGTAATTTATATCTATAGGATCGTTAACTTTTACCAGCAAGTCCAAACCATTTTTAGTAACGGTATTAGCCTGAAGCTTTGCTCTTTCCCAGTTAATTTCATAGAGATCATCATACTCCGTAATAAATGGTTGTGACTTAATATGAAGTGGATCATTAAAATAATTATTATGATGCATTCCCATTGGACGAATGTAAATATGAGTCTCAGGTATTTTTGGTATCTTATCTCCTATAATTTTAATCATAATTCGCTCATTTTTAGGAATACAAATCTTGACTCTAATGCCACTTGCAAATATCTCACTATCGTTAGCAATAGAAAGGCTTAATTTCTCATATCCTAGCCACTCTTGTAGGATATCTAATCTTTCTTTGTAAAGTCTTTTATTAACTTTAGGTTTTTGTTGATATGGATGGTATCCATATAATTGAGCTTCTGGGAGCAATTTGATAGCCCTGCTTAATCCTGTTTCCTTAATTAATAACTCATCTTCTATATTTTTGACTGGCTCATCATAGTCAGGAATATTTTGATATTGATCGAAAGTATATTTAGGCTCATTTAAAGTTATTTCTCCATTCCGAAATGAACTTTCACTTCTGTTTTCGAAAAAAAACTTTAGCATTGGATACTTAGGTAATTCTGATTTTTTTGTATTTATATATTCGTTACCCAGCGTTACCACTATGTGATAAATCATACCAGTAATAACGAGAGAAAAAAACCTGCAGTTGGACTATCTGAAACAGCCAGAACAGCTCTAAGAATCTCCGATTTACCAATATATTCCTCAAAAAATGCTGCAACTATTGCATGTATAAAGTTAATCTGTGATTCACTAATCAGGCCTAAGCCCATAAGAACAGTAACCTTAGCAATAGTATTATAGGTCTTAGGTCTAATTATATTTATAACTCGCTCAGCTATATCTATCCAGTGATTTACTTTGTCACTCATTTGACTTCTACTCAGAATAATTTGTTGAATGAACGAATTATACCTAATCAAACAAAATACATCTCGACATTCTTTTGTATAAATACATTAAACTATACTACATTCTTAGTAGCCATTATAATGAACTCCCTGTGTTAATACTATTTAACATCATTCCTACTAGCTTCAATTTCTCGAATAGCATCAAGCTGCTCATTAGCTTTCTCTATCGCTGCAAGCAGTAATTTGTTCCACAATACAGACGCTTCTGGCGATAGCGTTTTACCATCACTATCTGGCGGTAGCGGAGGTATCACTAAATTAGTTAGCGTTGCTGGAATTGGCACGCATTGCGCGGGAACGTAATTCGTTTGTGTACTCGAACAAGCCATCAGCAACAGGCTGAGGCACAAGAGCATCACAATAAAACTCTTTTTGGAGTATTGTTTTATATTCAATGACTTTCTCCTGTGCCTTTGCATCGGCTTGAATACCATTGCGGTGTGCTGAAGTTGCTATGAGATTAAAACTATTAAACTGCAGTGACTGTTTAGCAATGACTTCACTTTGCCTGACGTTATCTTGTTTGAGATTGTAATTATCTTTTTTTACTGAAACGTTGCTGTCATAAAGCGTTGTAGCCCACCAGCCTAAACCGACAACCATAAGAAATAACCAGAATGAATTATCTATCTTCATAAGTTCACCTGCTTACCTCGGTAATGATCTAGTGCTTTTTGGCATCGCTTTTCTAAACTTACCTTGTCGGTACTGCAGGTATCGTCTCTGAGTACATATACGCCAGCTGCCAAGTAGAATGGGATTCCGATAATGAAAACGGATATGCATAAGCGAACTCGCCAAGGCATACGGCTTTTTCTACTTCTCGTCTTGTCATTAACCCTTTCCACGGCTTACCCCTTGCATATATCCAGCGTTTAAGTTCATTACATGCGCCAGCTTGGTCACCAGCATTGAGCTTTTTAAGTAGCGTAGAACGTGAGAATGCCCCTGTTCCTACGTTAAAAGTGAATGAATAAAGTGCAGCTCTGGTGTAATCAGGAATATCAACCTTAATTAAAGGGTTCACAGTCTTAGCGACAATTGCCAAGTCCTTTTCTAGCAACGCATCACACTCGGCTTTTGTGTAGGTTTTTGTGGGGATAATGTCAGAGCCTGTGTGCCCGTAACACACGGTAAGAACTCCAACTACATCACGGTAAGGTTTGGGCTCGTAGCCTTCGAATTCTGTAACCATTGCAACAGTTAAGGTCATCAGCCCACCAGCTGCAGCAGCCATTTTTATTTTATTTGGTATCTTTGCCACTGTTAGCCTCTCTTAATTTGAATTCTTTCCGTTTGTAGTACCAATTCACCAAAAATGTGGCGACTGTACAGATGGTTCCAATGAGCACCGCCCACTGGTCTAACGATAAAGCCCCAGCAGCAGTGGTGATAACTCCGAGAGCATAAGAAAAGGGGCTTGAGTATTTTTCGTGCATACGCATATCCACCCCCTGCGGAGTGTTCCGATGTTTAGTTAATAGAAAGCCACCAGCAATGTCATTGCCGTAATTAAACATGTTAAATTTGACTTGCTATGGCTATATACGAAAAAAGCTGCGCAATGCACAGCCTTTTATGGTAATTAGGTCTAAATTTATTTTGCTTTTAATGCACCGATCAATTTAGCTAACTGATCTAGTCCATCAAGTGTTGTAGGTATATTTTTATCATCAGAAACAATATTAGAAAATATTAAACTTTCAAATTTAGATAACGAGTCATGATTATCATTTCTTTGTGAAAATTCAACATACCCTTGGATAAACATACAAAGCGTAGTTCTTAGATTTATTTGATTTAACTCAGCTTTAATAGAGTTATAGTTAATCAATGCAACCCTAAAATAATAGATAAAAATTAATGTAGCCGTCCCTGTTAATATGTAACCATAGATGCTGTAATTAACATCAAAAGGTAGAGTCATAAGTCTAATAATTAGTGGTGCAAACACACTAAAAATTGACCACTTAAGCACCCTAGATGCCTTGATTTTTTCCTTATTCTTTTCAGTTCCCAGTAAACTATATGCTTCACTTAGACCTTTTAAAGTTAGGTTATCATTTGTCTGATTAACTTTTTCATCTAGATCTTTTATTATTTCCACTTTAGAAAATATACCAGATTCTAGTTCTTGACTAATTTCATTCAATTTATTTTTAAATTTATCAAAGTAGTCATCATCAATACTTTTTAATTCATTGTGTTTATTAGATATTTCCTCACTTTTCTTGATAGCTAATTCGATTAGTCCATCCTGTTTTTTTAAGTTCATTACTTTAAAATCAACATTATTAATGTCTAAGTGAATCAATTTTGCTAAAAATGAATTCTTCAAGTAAATATAAGTTACTTTCAATCCATATATATCAATATTTTTATAGATAAAATCTAAAGAATAGCAATCCTCTATTGCATAAATCATTCTTTCCATATAATAATTATCAGGATTCCGGTATGTATATTCAATTAAAAACCTCATTAAATATATATACATTACAAAAAGATACTTTACATCATTATTTCCTATGGAATCGTTGTTAAATTCATACCGATTAGACACCTGACAAATACTTTCAAAGGGCCCTTTATTTTCTTTTACACAAGAAACAACATCATTTATTTTTTTATAAAAATCATAAAGATATAATTTAACATCATTATTCTCTTTGAATTCGCTTGAAAATAATAATGATGACTGCTTTATAAAGTCATCTTCATTTATTTTATCTAATACTTCCCTTATATTATCAAAATTTTTTTCCAGAAAATTACCATCCATTATATTACCTCAAAAAAATAGAAGAATGATAAACAATAACCCCGCTGTTGGCGAGGTTTATTCTATATAAGTTCGGTTACAACGTATTCACTCTTATCACAATAGCATCGAATTTGCGTAGCGCACTAATACTTTTTTACTATCTATCCCTTTTACTTTATTAATTACCTCAGAATCCATTTCTAGGGATACCCCCAGCATGGCTAGACAACCATCAACAAAGCCCTCAGCGACTTGCATCATTTGCCGAATTCGCCCTTCGCTCATTTTCCATTCCTTGGCAATATTGCGTTTTGACACCCCATAAAGGTAATGCAAAACAATTAATTCTAACTCTTCCTCTTTTCTAACTTGCCGCAGTTTCGCAATAACGCTATCGATGGTTATTCCGTCATCATCGCTGCATGATTCCCTTGATAGCTCTTTGTTTGCGATTAAGCCTTTAAAGCCTGCGGCAATATGAGAATAATCAACCCCCGGGTTATCACTCGCCCAACCAGCCCATTTTTGTAAAACTAATTGAATATCTCTCATGCAAAAAGTCTCCTGCGTTCCGCATAACGCATTAGATAAATCCTCCATTGCCTCAAGCTCTTCACGCTCAAAAAAACGACAGCCGTTTTTTTCATACAAGTTGTTATTGAACGTGGTTTCTGTCATACCCAATGCACCAGCCATCGCTGAACGTCCACCGGGGTATGCTTTACACATCTCTTTCACGACTTCTTTTAATGTTTGTTTGCACATATCTACAATTCCTTTGTTTTGTTTGTAGTTAACTCAGTTAATTGGTTTTGTTATTGTTTGCCTGTCCCAATTAATTCATAAAGGTCTGGTCTTATTTCATGAGGTAAAACTGCATTGTTGGTGGCTTTCACAATAGACATAACCAATCTTGCATCTACACCGCCACCATGAAGCCATCGCCAAACCGTCGGCTGGCTCACGCCACACAAGTCAGCTAATTTTTTTTGCCCCCCAGCAATATCAATTGCTTTTTGTATTGCTTTGTTTTTCATTTTTTAACCCTTTTAGTATTGTCGTGAGATAAATAATAGCAATGAGTATTAATTTATACAATAGCAATGAGAATTTGATTTTTAATACGCATGACTATAAATTCGCATTCATGAAAACGACACTGTCTGAACGCCTCCAAGAGGCTATGAAATATAGAGGCAATATGACGCAAGGTGCTTTAGCTGAAGCATCGGGTGTTGCTCAGCCTACAATCTGGCGCTTAGTGAATGGAAAAGCTAAAGGATCTGTAAAATTAGTTGATATAGCTAATGCTCTTGGCGTGAATGTTGATTGGTTGGCAAATGGTATTGGCGAAATGGAAGGCCCTAATAGTGAGCAAAAGTTTAGACTAGATAAATCTCTTAACATTTCAGTTTGGGATGAATCGGGCGAAACTGATGATTTCGTTATATCCCCTATGGGTAAGCCATTACCATCTTATCGTGCGTATGTACTGAGTCGCAATACGGGGTGCGCTGAGGCACCGAACGGAAGTATTGCTATCGTAGATACTGAGATAACACCAGGAACGGGGGATCTTGTGATAGCGCAGGTTAACAATTCTATTTCTGTATATAAATTTTTAGATGGTGGTAGTCACGGCTTCCTATCAGTTGATGATAACAGAGTGCCATTAATTGAGTTATCCTCTGCACAATTTATCGGTGTTGTCGTCTTTCTTGTTCGTGATTTCAGAAGGTAGCTTGTTTTTTCTTTTTGACTAACAAGCACCTCTCTATACTCACCAACCCCATTTCTCACCAAAACTATCACCATCGTCTCATTCCTCTCGAATATAACATCATAGCTTTTGGTTTCTCACTGTATATTTATACAGTAAATTGTTTTATACTTTATATTCTCAGGTAAAATTTGCAAGAATTATTCTATGTTAATTCTAATACCCTTTCGTATTTTTATGAAAATGAAAAAATAACCTCTTAGATTTCATTATCATACACATCGCACAAAAATAAATAAAATATACCCATTGCTATATTTAATACCCATTGCTATATTTGTCTTATCGATACAAACGACTAGGTGGGTACAATGCAAACCAATTCAAATGAACCAATCGTCACTTTCAGCGTTGCTATGTCGCAAGAAGATGCTGCGGCATGGATTATGGAAAAAGCCGCTGAACTCCAAAAGTTAGCGGCACTTAAAGCTAAGCAAGTCTACCTGCAGCGGCAACTAGAAAAGCTCGATGAAGATATTTTCGATCAGTCTGAACGTTGCCGAGTCATTATTAATGCTTAACTGAATTTTAAATGTGTGGGGTATTAGATATGTGTGGAGTAATTGGCGAAAATGGCGAGGAAAAAGGTCAATTCGATTTAAGAAAAATTGACCCTGGTGAGCTTACAGGTTCTGATTTGTACCGTTCAGTAAATAATACTTTTTACCCATTTGTGAGCTTTCATCAAGGTGCTGCTTGGGTTAATTCTTGTGTTGAATCTTTGAAAAGAGCAATAGAAACAGCGGAGATATCAGCTAATGCAGCTATAGATATTGCCAACCACTACCAAGGGTCCATCCTCCAGCAAGATCTACATCAAAATTATCAGAAGCTGATGGCCTTAAAAGATTTTGTAAGTAAGTTTGAACCGCTTCGGGAAGAGGATATTCGGTAAGGTACTTCTGTAAAATGGCAACTCTATCACTATCAGATAATTTGTCATATTGGTCAGGAAGCAAACCTATTTTGTTGAAAATGAACGAACCTAATGTTCCATCAAATGATTGCTTAAACCATATATTTATTTCATTTTTTCTGTACTCAAATGTTACGACTTCAATAAGAAATAATAGGTATGCTTTTTTTCTTATTGGCTGGGCTTTAATGTCATTTTGGTCAAAAGAGCTGGTTGCGATGTCATGGTGGTCACAAAGCGAATTTCTTATAGACAACCATAAAGATGCGTAATTAGACATTTAACTTATCCTAAATTGTTGGGGAGTTCGAATATAACAAAGTTCCTTCTGTTGGGGAATAGCAGGAACCACAGCCGCCTGATGTGGATAAGTTAGTTCAGGTAACCTTATAAACTGTGTGGAGTGCTTAGTATGGGAATGCTTATTCTTACGCGAAAACCAAGTGAAACACTGGTGGTTGGCGATGATATCAAAATTACTATTTTAGGCGTCAAAGGTACCCAAGTGCGGATCGGTATCGAAGCCCCAAAAGATGTTGGCGTGCATCGACAAGAGATTTATAACGCCATTCAAGAAGAAATTAAAAACGCCACTGCTAGTAATAAGTGACCCTTGTAGTTTTTGGCGGTATCGCACCGCCCTTTTTCATAATACATAAGGCCACTGATTTTATGTCAGTCCATACTAGGTAATATGTCTTTATATATTGTCAGTGGTCTTATTTATTGTGCGGCTAAAATTTACTTAATCTGTATGCGGCAGAATGTGGAGATAATTATGAATACAAGCCTTTCCGTTGAATGCTTACCAATTTCTAAGTATTGCGAGCTATTTGGTGAGACAACAGATGCAATCAATAAACGAGTGCAACGGCAGTTCTGGCATGAGGGAGTTCATATTTTGAAAGTTGAGGGCTCGAAAGAGCGCTGGATTGATCTAAAGGAAGTCAACAAATGGGCCAGAAAAAACAAACAGGATACTTATTGCCAAGAGGCGTAACTATTCGTCAAAATAAGACTAAAGATACTTTGGTTATTACATTCACTTATAGAGGGGTTCTGTGTAGGGAGCCCTTATCTAGACTAACGGTCGATAACAAAAACATTAAATATGCTGAAAGGCTACTCGCTGAAATTCAAAATAATGTTGAAAAAGGCACATTTAGTTATTCAAAATATTTTCCTAATTCTAAAAAACTAATGCTTTTTGGTGTTAATAATCGTGAGAAAAGAGTGATTGATTATTTAGATGAGTATTTAGTTATTTGCGAAACTCGAAATTTATCGCCCTCTACGATTGGTGGTTATAAAAAATGTAAAAGCGCCTTGTCTGATTTGCATCAATTACATGTTTCATCACTAACACCGGCAATACTAAAAAACTGGATACAAAAACAAACGACAGTATTAAAAACCATCCGTAATCAGCTCTCTTTCTTACGTAGCTCGCTAGATGAGGCCATTACTGATGGGATTGTGTCAATTAACCCTGTAAGCCTTGTATCTGCTTCAAGGTATCAATCTAATAACAGTGCCAATGAAAGCAGTTATATCGTTGATCCCTTGTCGCCTAAAGAAGTATCAGCCCTACTTGCTGCGGCAAGATATGAGCAATGGAAAAACTTATTTCAGTTTGCCATTAATACTGGGTTAAGAAGCTCTGAATTATGTGCATTAAGATGGAGTGATATCGATTTCATAGAAAATACTGCACACGTGCAATCCGCCAGCGTAGTTGGTGTTATTAAGAAAACCAAAACTAAAGCTGGCACTAGAAAGGTAGAGTTGAATAGTGAGGCCATGAATGCCCTACATGAGCAAAAGCAATTCACGTTCTTGAAAGATGGTGTGATTTTTGAAGATCCGAAAACAAATAAAGCTTGGACTGGCGCTGATGCGATCAGGAAAAAAGCATGGGTGCCAACACTAAAGAAAGCAGGTATTCGATATCGCAATCCTTATCAAACAAGGCATACCTTTGCCACGAGGCATATTAGCCAAGGCGCTAACCTATTTTGGCTAGCAGGACAAATGGGACATAAAGGGCCTGAGATGTTGTTTAGGCATTATGGAGGATATCTTAAAGAGTATGATGGGAATAGTATGACTACAAAGCTAAACTACAACTAATATAAGTTTCATAGTAAATTCTTTCATTCATTATTTAAAATACGATGAGATTACTTATGTTCATCGTTAGTATTTTTTTATTTATTTCATTACTGTTAAACTCACTTAAGTGGCAGATGTAATTAAAATACCAGAAAGTGAGTTTAATTTATCATTTAGAATAATCCAGACTAACAATAAATTTATTACTTTTAAATTTTTTATAAAACTCATTATTCATCAGTATTAAATTCCAAATCCAAACCATCTAAAAATTCCAACACCAAGTTTCTTGCGTTCTCATTTTCTCTAACTAATTTTATTATCTTAGTTTCATAGAATTTTCTATTAGGGCAGTTCAGTATTTTAACTATATCTTTAAGCAATCCAGTTCGTCTTATTGAATACCTTTCGACAAGAGCCTGTATATCTTTTCTCTCAATCGTCTCATTATAATATTTTAGCTCATCATTAAATATATCACCAGCTTTTATATCTATTGTTATATTTCTAAAACCATCTTTATGGCTTGGAATAATTTCGTTAAACTTCCAGCGTACCTTTTTGTTTACAGCTAGTGTGCATAAATCATTTCTTTTCTCTTGATTACTTAACACACTAATTATTTTTTTAAATATTTCATCAAGTGCCTCATGTTTTATTTCAAGTAGCTCTTGGTAATTTTCAATAAATATAGCAATCATCCTTGGGTTATAAAAAATAGATTCTATAGAATGTACCTTCAACGTAAATATTTTATCACCCTTTAAACTATTTATCTCTTCAGGTGTTTTGTTATCATTATCCACTATACCTATTGCATTAACCCAGCTTAGACTTTCATTTTTACGGATTCCATTAACTGAAATAGATACATCATCACAACCTTCCTTTGGTATAATTGTTACTTCTGGAAATATGGACTTATATAGTCCGATATCTAAGCTTGAATTAATACCTTCTACAAATAAAATATTTTTTTTAGAACCTAGTATATCTTTTCTTATATCTGTAGGAACTAATGTGGGATCCTCAAGTAACTCAAAATCCCACCCAACAGCAATGTCATTTTCATATTGAGTCGATTTAAGAATTACAACCTGAGATTCATCCATATCTGAAACTAGAGAAATATCATGTGTTGATATTATAAAGTAACAGTCCGGTCGTATTGAAATTAGTTGTGTAATCAGAGGAGATGAAATAGATTTATGTAAATGGCGTTCTGGCTCATCAATAATGAACAATGTTCCTGATAATGCTGATATAATTTCAGCAGAAATTGAAATGGCATTTTTTTCTCCATCTGATAATTCTGATATCGAGTATTCAGATGGAGGAACATATCTATGATTAACTACTGAAAGGTTATCTTCATCATCCAAAATAATTTGTATAGGAATATCGCAAGCCATAAGAATTGAATTAATCTTATCTATTGGTGACTCTTCAATTTTTTTAGCACTCTCAAAATCATTCATATCTACTAGATCTGAAATCAACCGATTTCTTCTACCTACCGCTTTTTTAAGTCTAATAATAGGTAATTTATTCTGCCTTGTATCATTTGTCTTCCATCTAAATTCGCTAAGATATTTAGCATTATCAAGCATACCTTTGGCCATATTTTGGTATTCAGAGTTAGACATATCTATTACCTTATCATCAAACCATACTTGACGATGAGCAGATATTAATACTGGATTAGCTTCTTCACTGATTGACTTTATAAGATGATAAACTAAAGACGATTTACCTGAGCCATTTGCCCCTATAACAAACAGAACTCCTCCTTTATTGATTGTTACTGGACTGTTCTGATGCAAAATGGACGGTATTTCAATGTTAATACTCATATGTTATCCTTTAATTAACTAACTAACCTATTAATAATTTAAGATTTATTTATCAATTTATATAAATGACTATAAATAGTTTATTATTAATAATATATTTAGCAAGTCTAATTAATCAAAACCCAAAAATACCATTTAATCATTTGAAATTTAAATAATTTTTAGGATTACAAATAAAATAACTATAGTTTTCTAATTCTTTGAATCAAAGAATTTCTATTGATTAATACTATTTTGAGCTCGATGTTAGTTACCTGCTATATATTATACCCAGTCTTCACATCTAATAAAATTTAGACAGAATTGAGTTCGAACGATATTATCAATACACTATTTTGACAAACAAACTCAATTTGCATCTAAAACCCCACCTTCTAACTGGCTAGACAATGACCTACATATGCAAGTTTAGTGCACATGATTGAAGCCTCTTGTAAATACTCTTTAATAATCAATTAATTAAAAAATTACGGACTCGGGTTCAACTCCCGCCAGCCCACCAAATTATCTTCTAAGGACGTCCAGAGAAGACTAAAAAGCCCGCTAACTCAATGAGTTGCGGGCTTTTTTTATGTCCTGCGCAGTCTGATGTCACCTAATTAAATCCAATCATCTTAGGCACCTCGTTAACCTTTATAGTTTTTGAGGTGCCTAAAAACAATGAAACATCAAAAATGGCAAGACAAACCAAACCCTTATCAGCAAAAGAGATCGACGCAGCAAAGCCAAAACAGAGTGATTATGTCCTCTATGATGGCGATGGATTAGAACTATTGGTTAAATCCAATGGCAGCAAGCTGTGGTCATTTCGCTACATTCGCCCTCTCACTAAGAAACGAGCTAAAAAGAGCCTTGGTTCTTACCCTGCCGTCAGCCTTGCTGATGCACGTAGTTATCGCCTTGAAGCAAGAACACTGCTCGCAAAACAGATAGACCCACAAGATCACCATAAAGAGCAAGTCCGTAATAGCTTAGAAGCTAAGGCAAATACCTTTCAATTAGTTGCTGAACGTTGGTGGGAAGTGAAGAAGTCCACTGTAACAGAAGACTACGGTAATGATATCTGGCGCTCACTCGAACGAGATGTGTTCCCTGCCATTGGTGACATCAGCGTTACTGATATCAAAGCCCATATATTGGTTCAAGCAATACAACCGGTTCAAGCCAGAGGCGCATTAGAAACCGTTCGCCGCCTTTGTCAGCGTATCAACGAAGTGATGATCTATGCTCAAAATACTGGCTTAATTGATGCCGTACCGAGTATCAATATTGGCAAGGCTTTTGAAAAACCCAAGAAAAAGAATATGCCAAGTATTCCACCTGATCAGCTACCAAAGCTCATGCAGACAATGCGTACAGCTAGTATTAGCCTATCTACTCGATGCCTGTTCATGTGGCAGCTACTCACCATCTCGCGCCCTGCCGAAGCCGCTGAAGTTCGAATTTGAACTGCACTATAATGGTACAGAGCTATGCATCGTCTAGATGTCAGCTTTGTGCTAATAGCAGATGTTGTTTAAACATGAGCTAGTAGCTAGTTATGTGCTACAAAGATACTTTTTGTATCACTAAATCGATATGTTCTGACTGATCAGCTTTAATCAAACAGGACACTTTAATAATGGAATATAATCCAATTATGTGCAGATATTATTAGTTGGCCGATTTACATTTTGTGTTAGTTATTCCATGTTTGGCGTTAATGTATTCAATTTGGCCAAATCAGTTTATTGAATCTTACATCTAGGCAGTTTATTGCTGAAAACGAACGATATATATCCTTATTCATTCCAACTGCAGGTTGGTTGGCCGCACTCAGCCAGGGAACATACTGATGTATGTTCCCTGTTTATCTTCCCTTGCCGCCTTCTTGCATCTTGAATTACGTTGGGTATAAAGAGCAGGATATTCCGGCATAAACTCTGAATGCAGGCTTAATACGGTTTCATCCCGAGCTGTTAGCTGCAACTTGAAAGCTATAGGGTATATGGTATCGTACGCGTCAGAAATACCTTTAAGAGAGCCCTTCACGGTGGAAAAAAAGAAAACCTTCCTGCAGCAGAAAAGCGGCTTGCACCCGCGTAACCGTCATCGTTCACGCTATGATTTCCCGGCGCTGATCGCCAGTTGCCCGGCACTGGAGCCGTTCGTCAAGCCGAACGCCTGGGGCGACATCTCGATAGATTTTGCCGATCCTGCGGCGGTTAAAATGCTCAACCGTGCATTACTGCAACATTTTTATGGCATTGAACACTGGGACATTCCCGCCGATTATCTGTGCCCGCCGATCCCCGGGCGTGCCGACTATTTACACCATCTGGCCGACCTGCTGGCGACCAGCAACGGCGGTGAGTTCCCTCGCGGTAAAGGCGTGGCGATCCTTGATGTGGGTGTTGGCGCCAACTGTATTTATCCGATTATTGGCCTGCGTGAATACGGCTGGCGTTTTACCGGTTCGGAGATTAATCCGATATCGCTCAATTCGGCCAAAATGATCGTGGAGATGAATCCGACACTGAGAAACGGCGTGCGCCTGCGTTTACAAAAACAACCCGAATTTATTTTGAACGGCATCATCGGCGTGGCGGAGAAATTTGATGCCACACTGTGTAATCCACCGTTCCACAGCTCTGAACAGGAAGCGCAAGCCAGCACCCGCCGCAAACTGCACAAGCTGGGTAAAGGCGAGGTAGCCGACACGCCGGTACAGAACTTTGGCGGCAAAAATAAAGAGCTATGGTGTGAAGGCGGTGAAGAAGCCTTTGTGCGTAAAATGGTAGAGGAGAGCGTTAGCCTGGCGCAAAACTGCCTGTGGTTCACCTCGTTGATTTCTAAAAATACGACCTTACCTTCGATTTATCACGCGTTGAAGCTGGTGGGTGCGGCCGAAGTCCGCACCATTGAAATGGCGCAGGGGCAAAAAATCAGTCGCTTCGTGGCCTGGACTTTCCACGACGCACAACAGCAGGTCGCCTGGGCGACAGAACGCTGGCGTTAATTTCCCTGGTGCCGGTTATTTAACCGGCACTGATAAAACTTAGCATTTCCCTTTCAATTTCTGCATGTTGCGTTATTCTCAATATGTCTTCCAATACTAAAAATCTTAAAAAAGTTATTTATTCAATATTTGGTGTTCAGATTCCAGTTAATACTAATTTTTCAACATTGCTTGGTCAGGCATATGCAGCTTTGCAAATGGCAACACCTCAAAACTTTAAAACAGATAATGAGCCAGTAATAAAAGATTACGAGCGTGCTTTGTTTAAACTGGCATTATCTATTAATAGAGTTTGTAATTATGTGGTCATATAAAAAAATGATGGTAATAATGTACCATCGTTAGTTTGAAGTAAGATAAGTATGAACAAGAATGAATTAACTCAAGCAACAAAACCAACACGTACTCAACTTATTCGAGCAGTGACAACTTCTACGGCTATTGAAACAAGGCAGGAGTCTCGTCGTCTTGAAGAAAAAATGAAATCTAAGCGTGAGAATTTTGGGAACTTGAAACTCGCAGTCTAGCTCGCTTTCAATGCTTTATTAACCCAATATTTTATTGGTTCATAGTTAAGGTTTAATCCTGTCTGGATTGCTGCAATGTGCCCAAAGCAGACATCATCCCTGATTCATGGATTTAGCCTTAGTGTATCGTCTCGTAAGTTAAAAACCCCATTAGGTTATAAGTATTTTTTCATAAACATTGCAAATTAATAATGCAGATATGAAAGACTTATCTGTCAAAATAGGTTATGAACATAAAACTAATATTTACCATAATGTATATTTACATCATGGTGAAATAGTTTGTTAGAACGGATACAAAGCGTAAAGATACAAAAGGAATACATTGTGCTCAAAGATAACTTTAATGAATTACAAATTTTTTTTGCTGTTGCGAAGGAGAAAAGCTTTACCAAAGCTGCGGCTAAATTGGGCGTTTCTCAATCCGCTTTGAGCCATGCAGTCAAAGCATTAGAAGAACGTTTAAATGCACGGCTCTTAACACGCACCACACGCAGTGTCGCGGCAACAGAAATGGGGGAAAAGATTATTGCTTGTCTTGAACCCCGACTGGCTGACCTTAATCACGAGTTAGAGGCAATCATTCAGCTTAATGGAGTGGCATCTGGCAACATTCGCCTTTCAACAGGGGAGCATGCAGCACGCAGTCTTCTTTGGCCCAAACTCAAACCGTTTCTACGTGCATACCCAGATATTAATGTCGAATTGGTGGTTGATAATGGGTTTGTTAATATTGTCGATGAAGGTTTTGATGCGGGGATACGTTTAGGGGAAAGTGTTGATAAGGACATGGTCGCTGTTAAGATTGGCCCTGATATGCGACTAGCGATTGTTGGTTCACCGGGATATTTCGAATCTCAAGGCATACCACGAACACCTCATGATTTACAGCATCATCGTTGTATCAATATGCGACTGCCTACTGCGGGAGGATTGTATCATTGGGAGTTTGAGAAAGAAGGTAAATCGTTACGCGTTAGAGTGGAAGGGCAACTCACCTTTAATCTATTATCTGAACGAATTGATGCGGCACTGTCTGGCTTTGGTATTGCTTGCGTCCCCGAGGATACCATTCAAGAGCCCATCAAATCAGGAACGCTGGTCCAAATTTTAAGTGATTGGTGCCCGGCTTTTTCAGGCTATTATCTTTATTACCCAAGTCGAAAACAGCACCCTCCCGCGTTTGCATTATTGATTGATGCACTGCGTTACAGTGAGAAATAGGGGCTGGTAGTGTGAGATAAATGTATTGATGCCTACCAGCCTAAGATAAGTTTATCGATTAATTAGTGCTTGTAAAGCAGCAGGATAGCGCTCCCCAACAATTTTAACTGTTTCCAGCGCATGGGCAATTTTTTGCAAATCGTTATTCGTGAGTATGACATCGACAGCATTTAAATTTTCCTCTAAACGATGCAGTTTAGTTGTTCCCGGAATAGGAACAATCCACGGTTTTTGTGCCAATAGCCAAGCCAGTGCAATTTGTGCTGAAGTCACGCCTTTCTGGCTAGCGAGGTCAGCTAACAAAGTAACCAGTTGTGCATTCGCCTCTAACGCTTCTGTATTGAAACGCGGGACTTTGCTACGAAAGTCATCATCGTTAAATGTGGTATTCGCCTTAATTGCCCCAGTTAAAAAACCTTTTCCTAGTGGGCTAAAGGGCACAAATCCAATGCCTAATTCTTCAAGCACAGGTAATATTTCATCTTCAGGTTCACGCCACCAAAGTGAATACTCGCTTTGCAGTGCGGTGATAGGCTGAATGGCATGTGCCCGGCGAATTGTTTGAGCGCTGGCTTCAGAGAGGCCAAAGTGCTTTACCTTACCTTCCGCAATCAAATCTTTTATTGTGCCTGCAACATCTTCAATCGGTACATCTGGATCAACACGGTGTTGATATAGAAGGTCAATAACGTCAGTTTTGAGCCGACGTAGTGAACCTTCGACCGCTTCACGAATATGCTCTGGGCGGCTATTTAAAAGCTGCTGTTTGTTTTCATTACTGCAGTTGAAACCAAATTTTGTTGCAATAACTACGCTATCTCGAAAGGGTTTTAATGCTTCACCAACCACTTCCTCATTCAAGAATGGCCCATAGACTTCTGCGGTATCAAAAAAAGTGACCCCTCGTTCGACGGCTGTACGCAGCAATTCAATGGCTTGGCGTTTATCTGTGGCTGGACCATAACCGTGACTTAGCCCCATACAACCTAATCCAAGCGCAGAAACTTCAAGTTTAGAATTACCGAGAAAACGTTTTTTCATGATTGATGTCCTGATCATTAATTAGATTGTCTACATAACTAAACATCTAGCTTACGGCCAGCGAGCCATTCAACCATTGCAGGGTCGCGGTGTGAGAAAAATGCACTTGTTGCCGTATCCATTGCTGCGATTTGTGTCATTTCATTATCGGTTAGAGTGAAATCGAGAATGTTTATATTTTCTGTCATTCTGGTTTTACGAACTGATTTAGCCAGTGACACAATGCCTCGTTGAAATAACCAGCGCAGAACAACTTGTCCAACACTTTTACCGTATTTTTCACCGATAGCGATGAGTTGAGGATGTTGAAATAATCCATTTCTACCTTCAGCAAAAGGTGCCCAAGCCTCTGGTTGGATATGTTTACTCTGCATCCATGGCACTGCATGTAGTTGCTGATTGAATGGGTTAACTTCAACTTGATTGACCGCAGGAATAACTTTATTGAATGCAATAAGGTCAGCTAATCTGTCTGGATGAAAATTGCTGACACCAATTGCCCGAATTTTTCCAGCTTGATAAAGTTCTTCCATTGCACGCCACGCACCGTGGACATCGCCATAAGGTTGGTGGATAAGGTAAAGATCAACATAGTCGAGTTGCAGGCGACTTAATGAACGTTGAAATTGGGCTTTTGCCCCTTCGTAGCTAGTATCCTGTAGCCACAACTTCGTCGTAATAAATAAATCTTCTCGTGCTATTTGGCTCTGTTTTAATGCATTCCCGACTTGGGTTTCATTTTGATAGGATGCAGCGGTATCTATTAAACGATAACCGGTTTCAAGTGCGTCAATAACAGCGCGTTCACACTCGTCCGCATCTGTCATCTGAAAGACACCGAAGCCTAACAATGGCATTTCAACCCCATTGTTTAATTTGACAGTTTGCATAATGCGCTCCTTTTTATTTTCATTGGAATAAAGCATAGCGTAGATTTATTGATTAGATTAGAGGCTATAATCTTCTAGAGCTTATGAGTAGGATTCATAAATAATGATTCTTGCCCATAATAAGCGTGAATTATTGTAGATTTTTTTGTTCAATAAATTGGCTAACTAAATCTGCAATTTGAGTATTATTCAGATCTGAAAAAGGAAAATGTGTATTTCCTTTAATACCCATCTCTGGCAAATGGATAACGGTCACATCCCCACCATGTTGATTAACCACATCTCGCCATTCTCTTGCCATAGCAAGACGTACCCTCCAGCTATCTTGAGCAGGCATAGTGACAGGCTTATCGGGTATATTATCCCCATAGAAAATGATAATGGGGATTTTGGTAAGTGCCATGAAATCGTCTATTGGAACTGGCTCCCCCTTTAATGTATCGAATGCACTTGGCATTGGTGCTGGTAATTCATTTTCAGGAAAAACAAATCCGCTGCCAGGTTCAAAAGCGACAATCGCTTTGACCTTATTGTTTTTTATTGCGGTATACCAGCCGGGACCACCACCTTGTGAGTGTGTGAATAAAATCGCTGGGCCTGATTTATCCACTACAGCGGATAAAGCATCAGAAATAACATTCGTGTCAAAAAGCCCCGTGTTGGGAGTCATTTGGCGAAAATATTGATTTAACGCTTCTTTATCGTGAGAGAACTGCACATCTTTAAAATACTCAGGCCAGATACCGACGCGAAATTGATTGAACCACAATTGTTCATCAGGTTGTGGTGTTACTGTTCCTTCAATCGAACTTCTACCTGCATTACCACGGCGTGGTTGGTCAACAAGATAGGTTGAGAAGCCTCGGCGTAAGAAAATATTTTGAAAGCCTTCTCTACCATCAGGTGTACTTTCCCATGTACGAGATGATTGACCTGCACCATGGAGCATGATGAGTGGATATTTATGTGGATTTTCGGGAATTTGATAAAAAACTGCGGCATGATCGCCATGATAAGTTTGCCCCGCAGGCTCTAGGGGTTTTTTAGCATTGAACGTGCCTGCAGCTGTCGTAATGGAGCCACCCGCGGCAAAGCTGCCTTGCGCAGAAATCACTAAGGGTTCCGCATAAGTAGGTTGGGTTATTATTCCGCCAGCCATCATACAAAATAGCAGTAAATTTAATCCTTTCTTCATCTTTATTTCCTTTTGATTCAGTACAGTATAATTTTTAAATGATTAAAATTAGCTTACACTAGAAGCTAGCCATCCGATTACGGTTTCTGTTGTTCTTCGCTCTTGGCCACACTCAATAACCAGTGGTGTGACTCTTTGTGCTAAAGGTGCTAATTCAGCTAACACATCTTCACTGTCGCCTTTGCCATAGCCCCCATGAGTAATAAAAGGAATAAGCTTTTTATTCGCAAAATTGTGGGTACTCAGAAAGGTTTGGACTACCGGTGGGATGCTAGTTCCCCAAATAGGAAAACCTAAATAAATTGTCTGATAATATTCGAGATTGATGACGTTATTTTTTATCGCGGGTTTTATTGCTTGCTGGCGTTCTATTTGTGCTTGTTCAACAGTTTGAAAATAATCTTCTGGATAAGCGATTTCAGGTTCAATAACAAAAAGATCAGTATGTAAATTACGATGGATAACACCCGCAATTACTTTTGTGCTACCACTTCTTGAAAAATAAGCAACTAAGGTACGGCTATTTTTTGAATGACTCTCTGTATTCGCTAGCGCTTTAGGTAATGTCGCACTCACTAGGGTTAATCCGGCTAAAGCTGTTAATAACTTTCGTCGATTAAAACCATGTTCATCAGGCATGATCTATCCTCTTATATAAATAGTAAGGAGAATGAGGGTGATGGATGTGTATTTTAGCCCAGAGAGTACCAGCATTAGCGGTATTGATAATCGAGGATAATTTGATAGAGTCTATGAATTTAATTCATTAATAAAATAATGTGGTTACTATTTGTTCCTTAATTTCTTAAGATAGCCAAACTCTCACTAGATCTTATTTTGAATCTAATAGGGAGCGATGATTATCACAAGCTGTAGTTTCTTATGCTTTATGGTAAAAATCGAAGTGGTGGTTGCGAAGAATTATCTATAGGGTAATAAAATTAAAACACTAAACGGCATCTTCAATATTTACAACGAAACAATAAGTCGCTCACGATTTCAGACCTGCTGCGTAATCAGAGGCAGGATTAATTTTCCAGATACTCTAATCAGATGGCAATGTCGGTGTCGACTGATTCTACTTTGAGGACTCGAATATGAGCACCTTTTACCAATTGACAGCGAGGAGTCTTAGTGGCCAGCTTGTCTCTATGGCAGACTATGCCGGTAAGGTTGTTCTCGTCGTCAATACAGCCAGCCATTGCGGTTTTACACCACAATACAGCGGACTTGAAGCACTCTACAAAAAATACGCTGCTCAGGGTTTGGTGGTGCTTGGCTTCCCTTGTAATCAGTTTGGGAAACAGGAGCCTGGCAGCGCTGACGACATTGCACAGAGCTGCTACATTAACTATGGCGTGAGTTTCCCGATGTTCGATAAAGTGGAAGTCAACGGAGCCACAGCACATCCAGTGTTTCGCTATCTTAAAAATGAGCTGCCCGGTTTGCTAGGGAAGAGGATTAAATGGAATTTTACTAAGTTTCTGATCGGACGTGACGGCGAACCGATCAAGCGCTTTGCGCCGAACACAACCCCAGAAAAAATAGAAGCTGCAGTCCTTGCGGCACTTTTGAGATAACAACCATAATTAAATCTCTACATCACAGGAGATTTAATTATGTCTAAGTCACCGTGGAATAAAGATCGTATTATTGGGCAAAACGACCGCTTAAAGCATCTCATTACATCACTTTAAATACTGAGAAAAGAAGTGCCCCACCTCAGTGAAATGAGTTATAGCTTCGGATGCATTTGGGTTCATGTGGTACTGAGCATGAGATATTCCTTCAAATATCATTAAATTTGCATCAACGCCTGCTTGACGTAATTTTAAGTGCATACGAACGGTATTGCTTAAAAATAAATCTCGCGTGCCTGAGGTTAATAATGTGGGAGGAAATCCTGTAACGTCACTATAAACAGGTGAAAGCATTGGGCCTTTTAAATCATGCCCATTCGCATAAAGCTTTGCAGCATCACCTAACCAGCCATCATAGCTGACTAAAACATTATCGACGCCTTCATTCGTAAAATAGCTATCCCCAGTTTTTGTTAAATCAGACCAGGGGGTGCCAGGGGCTATAGCAGCAGGTAAAGGTAACCCAGCCGTCTTAATCCTTAACATAAGGGCTAGCGTCATACCTCCTCCCGCCGAGGTACCAAATACACCAATTTTATTTGCGGGTACACTTTTTAATAATGTTTGATAAGCATCAAAAGCATCATCTAGCGCAGCTGGATAAGGATGTTCTGGTGGCATCCGGTAATCAACCACAATGACTCGATACCCTGCGATCCCCGCCATATAAGTTGCCTCTAATGTCCCTGCTTCTCCCGCCCCAAGAACATAACCCCCCCCATGAAGATTGAGTAACACGCGGCCTTGATTTTCTTTTTTCATCCGTTTAGGGGTGAGAATAAAAATAGGCACGTTACCGAGTTTATTAGCTTCTAATGAAACTTCTAATTGTTGGCGCAACGCGGGTAATGTTGTTTCAATTGCAGTATCAAAATCTTGAACCCATTGATTCCACTCTTGTGCATTTTTAGGATGAACGTCCCACGAAGATGCAGGTTTGGCAATCAAAGACTGCATCTGTGTGCTGACCGTATTTGGAATAGGAAACTGACGAGTTTCGCTCGAAGAAAAAGCAAAGAAAGTCATCATAAAATTGACCAGTAAAGCAAACAGTATTTTTCTCAATGTATTTACCTCAATTGTGATTTAATGACTAAACAGGCTACAACTTATAAATTCTGCTGAAAGAAAATAGTGAGTTTATCGAAAGGGATCTTGCTTGGATTATCATATAAATCAACATGATCCGCATTTGGAATAATCAAGAGCTCTTTAGGGTCTGAAGCCACTTTGTACACATCTTCAGAATAATAACGAGAATGTGCATTTTCCCCTGCAATCAGCAAAATGGGTCTTGGTGATATCATTTCAATATTGGTATGCATTGGAAAATTAAAAAAAGATATAGGGGTTGTTGCTGTCCACGCGGTTGTCGAATTAATTGAACGAGGATGAAAACCTCGAGGAGTACGGTAATAATCAAAAAATGCGGCTAATACAGGCGGTGCATTCTCTGGCAAAGTCTCTGGTAAAACACGTTGTCCCTCGATAATATTGCCATCTTCATCGAATGGCACTTCATGGTAACCTAAAGCATAGTGTCCGTTTTTTGTATCTTTCCAGCGCTGTTGGCTAAGATAATCAATCACTTTATGTCGTTCTTCAATGGTGTAACTATCTTGGTACCCGCGGCTAATACTGCGAGACATATCGTACATTGATGCCGTCGCTACGGCTTTAATACGTGAATCGCTACTCGCTGCGGTTAAAGCCATACCACTTAATCCACAAATAGCTAGCACCCCAATACGACTACGGTCAACATTTGGCTGCAGACCTAAAAAATCAACAGCAGCACTAAAGTCTTCCGTATTGATATCCGCAGAAGCAACATTTCGAGGCTCCCCCCCACTTTCTCCAGTAAAAGAGGGATCAAATGCCAGAGTAATAAAACCACGCTCTGCTAATGTTTGCGCATACAACCCCGAAGACTGCTCTTTTACTGCGCCGAATGGACCACTCAATACAATCGCAGCAAATAACCTACTGGTATCTTTAGGTTGATATAAATCTCCGACTAAGGCTAAACCATAACGATTTTTGAATGTGACTTTTTTATGTTCAGCTTTATCACTTTTTACAAAGGTTTTATCCCATAGCTCACTGAAATTTGTATTTGGTTGCGCTAATGCTGGCGCTGTAATTATCGATGACATACTTGCAACAGCAATACTTGCGCCCGTTAATTTCAATAAATCTCTACGTTCATGATTCATAATATATATCCTCTTTTAGTCATTTCTTTGAATAAGCTTTATCACAGCTTGTTTTGGTGATGTAAATTGTAGGTATTCCAGCCCCTGGGTTATTTCTCCTAACTTAAACAACCCTGAGGAGTAACTAAATGGTTGATAAAAAATAGCGATATTCCCCCAAGGGGCATAATAAGTAATATCCCCAATCTCTGGCACAATCCCATTAGATGAATTTCGAGTGAGTAATTTTCGGGGAAGGTAAGCGATTTTTTCTGTGGATGAATAATCTGCTAACTCAACAGTGAGTGGTAATAAACTGATAAAATCACGCGTCATTTCTGAATCTTTTAATTCTGCCTTTATTATTTGCGTATCAAGACGAATTTCTATTAAATATACTTTAGGTTCTATTGGTAAATTACGTGCCAATAATGGCTGGCTGATACAGCCAAATACCAACAGAAAATAAAAATTTAATGGGGTAAGCCTATTTTTAAATAATAGATTCAACATATTATTTTTCCTTTTCAGCCTTTGCTGTGCATTGAACAAGTATTGCTGCGACTACAAGAAATAACGCACTGATTGCAAAGGTACTTTCATAGCCCAGCAAATCAAAGAATATGCCGCCAACCGAGGCGCCGCAGGCAATGGAAAGTTGGATTACAGCAACCATTAATCCCCCTCCCGCTTCTGCGCTATTTGAAAATATTCGAGGTACCCAGTTCCACCAACCCACAGGCGCCGCAGTCGCGATAAAACCCCAAATACTCAGTAATACGATGGCAGTAAGACTGGAATAGCCAAAGAAAATAAGTGATACAGCAATACTGGCCATCAATAGTGGAATGGCGATTAATGTTTGATAGAACCCTATTTTTAATACACCATTAATCAGTAGAGTTCCGATAAATCCCGTAATACCAATAAGTAACAAGATAAATGTCACCATCGAGATATCGACTTTTACTACGGTCTCAAGAAAAGGGCGCACATAGGTAAATAAGGTAAATTGCCCCATAAAAAATAATCCGATAGCAAGCATACCCAGTGTGATAACGCGGTATTTAAAGAAGCTAAAAATACTGAAAATCTGAGGCGTATTTTTATGACTACTAGAATCAGTTGGCATTGAAGGTAAACTCACCCATAACCACATAATCGTTGCCACGGCTATAGGCACCAAGCCTAAAAATGCCCCTCTCCATCCAATAGTTGAGCCTAAATAAGCCCCTAAAGGTGCAGCAATAACCGTTGCTAGCGCATTACCGCTATTGAAAATGGCCAACGCTTTAGGAACTTGGTCTATCGGTACAAGGCGCATTGCTGTCGCAGCAGACATAGACCAAAAACCGCCAACAACAACACCGATTAGCGCACGACCAATCATATAAATATAATAATTGGTGGCTAAAGCAATCATTGCTCCTGATACCCCCATTAAGACCGTAAGCCCTAGCAATAAGGTTTTACGATTTAAATGACGAGTAACTACAGAAATAAATAAACTCGTTATGACAGCAAATATTCCTGAGATAGTAATACCTTGTCCTGCCATTCCTTCAGTTACCTGAAAATCAAGCGCTAACGGCGTTAACAAGCTCACAGGCATAAACTCTGAGGCTATCAATACAAAAACACATAGCGTCATGGCAAAAACTGCACTCCAGTTCGCTCTTTCAGGAAAGTTTCGCTCTTGAGAAATGGCATTATCCATCGGTTATATTCGCTTATGTACCTACGATATTTAATGGACATCATCATGGCATACGGGTAATAATTTAATTAGTGGGTATAATCTTTATGAACTTGTGAGAAAAATTCATTAATAATGAAAAGTAAAATGAATGACTTGCACGCTTTTCTTATCGTTGCTCAAGAGCAAAGTTTTACAAAAGCGGCCGCAAGACTTGGTGTGACGCCTTCGGCATTAAGCCATACAATACGACTTTTGGAAGAACGCTTAGGGATTCGGCTTCTCGCAAGAACAACCCGAAATGTTTCAGTAACCGAGGCTGGCGCACAGCTAATGAATTCCATCCGCCCATTATTTGAACAGATTGATATTGAACTTAATGCATTAAGTGAGTTAAGAGACAGCCCTAGAGGGACTATTCGATTAAGTTGTACCGATGACCAAATAGAAATCTATATTCGACCGATATTGAAAAATTTTTTACAAAAATACCCTGATATCACAATAGAAATATATGTGGACTATGGCTTTACAAACATTGTTGAAGAACGTTTCGATGCAGGAATTCGAATTGGCGATGATATCAATAAAGACATGATAGCAGTTCGCATTGGGCCTGATTGGCGCTTAATTGCAGTCGCTTCACCGGAATATTTTAAACAGCGCCCTAAGCCTTTATTTCCTAAAGATTTATCTGAGCATCAATGCATCAATATTCGCCATCGTGCTGCGGGGGCTGTTTATGCGTGGGAATTTAAGCAAGATGGCCATACAACGAGTATAAAGGTGGATGGGCAACTCGTTTTCAATAGTACATTACACCAGTTAAATGCAGCGCTGGACGGAATGGGAATAGCCTATATTCCAGAACACTTAGCAGAGCCTTATATTACCAAGGGTAAGTTACAGGCTGTATTAATCGATTATAGTCCTTGCTTTGAAGGTTTTCACCTGTATTACCCAAACCGTCGCCAGTCCTCACCCGCTTTTATGGCTTTTATAGAAGCAATAAGGTACCGATTCAAGGAGCATCACAAATAAAGGTCAATATATTATCGCTCTCTATGTCTTTTTCGTATTATAGAGTTAAGTTTATTATATGAACAATGAGTCCACTCCTCGCTCAAAGCCTAAATTCACCAAAGCCAACGTTGCTTGGGTTCTTGCCAATTTCCTTCCCAGAGGTCAAAACGCTTGAGTTGTTAAAGTTTGTGTAGAACAACATCTTCCCCCACGGATGAGAGAGTTCTCTTCGGAATTCAAATACCAAAAAGGCCTTCAGCGACTGAAAAATTTCGCATTCTGATGTCAGTGATCCCAGCGTTTTTCTATTTTCTTAAGATCTGCTTTTACAATTAGTTGGAGCCCCATTAGCTTTTAAACTCCATAATTGACTAGTTTATCATCCAATTTTATAGTCAAATCATGGCTATCTATAAAAACTTATAGGTTACTTACACGAAATGGGTCTACAAATTCAAAATACCCACAATTGATATAATCTCACCACCCATTGAAAAATAGGGAAATAGATAAAAAGGAATATCTCAATGTTGTCTAAAGTCACTCGCTTATTCCCATTATGGGCTTTACTCTTATCAGTGCTTGCTTATTATATGCCGAGCTCATTTACTGGGATTTCCCCGTTTATTAGCTACTTGTTAATGCTAATTATGTTTACTATGGGTGTAACACTAAGAATTAGTGATTTTAAACGCGTAGTGACAAGACCAGCTCCTGTGATTATTTGTACCTTTATTCACTACTTGATTATGCCCCTAGCGGCTTGGCTTTTAGCTAAAGCTTTTGATATGCCTGCTGATCTTGCAGTTGGAATGATACTCGTTGGTAGCGTGGCAAGTGGAACGGCTTCAAATGTGATGATCTATTTAGCTCGCGGGGATGTCGCATTATCTGTTACGATTTCCTCGGTATCTACCTTGGTTGGCGTGTTTGCAACACCTTTATTGACACTGTTATATGCAGATACATCAATTAGTGTAAACGTCATGGGGATGTTGCTTTCTATTTTACAAATCGTGATTATCCCTATTATTGCAGGATTAGCCATTCATCATCTTTTCAGTGAAATAGTGAAGAAAATTGAGCCGTTTTTACCCTCTTTGTCGATGATCTGCATATTAGCAATTATCAGTGCGGTCGTTGCGGGTAGCCAAAGCCATATTGCCTCTGTTGGGTTTATGGTGGCTATTGCTGTAATATTACATAATGGAATTGGTCTGATTGGTGGCTATTGGGGCGGTCGTTTATTTGGTTTTGATGAATCAACTTGCCGGACTTTAGCAATTGAAGTTGGCATGCAAAATTCAGGGCTAGCAGCTACTTTAGGAGCTCAATACTTTGGTGCTATGGCTGCTCTTCCAGGCGCACTGTTTTCTGTTTGGCACAACTTATCAGGCTCTTTACTCGCTGGATACTGGCAGGGAAAACCAACTAAATAGATACTGTTTAAATTCTTATATAGACAGCCCCATAAAGTTAGACTGTTAATTAAGAGCCTTCAAGGACTGAGTTCTGTACTTTACAGAGCTTAATCCTTTTAATTTAATCTTGATTCTTTCATGACTATAATAATACCTATATTTTTGACAGCCCGTTCTATCATGATATGAGCACTTCAAGGTAGAGCATCACAATTCAAATTTTACTTAAGGGGGTATTTTCATACATACGTTGACATTAGATGCCCTTCCCTTAACCAAGATAAAATTTATTATAGACCTTAATATTTTTCAATCACCGTTTCTGCCTAAGACTTGCCTTCTAAGCTCAATTGATATGAGCTAAAAAATATATCACCCACAAAATATCAGTAATTCAATTATTCTCATTGAAACTGGAGAGTGAAAACTATAGTGTATGAAAGAAGCATTTACGCTATTTATTGGAAACAATAGAAAATATAGCACTATGCTTTTTAACAGGCTCTTTTCATGTGTTTTTTGATTTAGTCATAACTTGAACATTGAGCAAACTGAGCCCTTGCTTTTTCATTTAGTAACTAGGTAAATCTATGATTAAATTTTTAGAGAGCTTTTATTTCACATTATGCCTCGTAATGAGTTTTATTATTACTTATTACATTGCTGGCATTGATGCAACACTATGGAGTTCACTATCAACCCTGCATGGCTACACGATATTTAATAAAGCCAGTCAATATAAAAACATTACCTATTCACTACTATGTTCTTTTTTCATCTTTATAGGCTCTGCTTTGGGTTATTTTTTGGGTTTCGGCAGCCTATTTTTTGTAATTCTCTTCATAGCACCTTTTATTTACTACCAGTTTTACAATATAGACTCCTCATTAGATATGTCATTTAAATACCTTATGATTTTTTATATCATCGGGGCGACACTCAACAAATCTAGCTTTGATGGCTTAGTAATAGGCTTGTTGATAGGAACAATCATAACTCTTGCATTTTACTACACCATCAGTAACCGTAAAAAAATTACGATGTTCCAAATAAAAAAGTATATATCATTAAAAAAAGATAAATTATCATACAGCCTTATTTTCCAATCAATAATCTATTCTTTTGGATTGCTTTTATGTATTTTGGTCTCTAGAGCAATTAATATTGACCATTTCTTCTGGGCACCACTGACATATATATTTGTGTTAAACCCTAAATTAACTAGCATCATTAAGTTAACTAGAGATCGAGTTATTGGTACATTACTTGTTGTTTTCATTCTATATCTTACCTTTAACTTCACTGTCTTTATGCCGTATACTGGCTTTGCTTTGATATATCTATTTGCTTTTCTAATCCCGATAAGTAACAGCAAAAAAAATAACGTTTTTGGTACATTTTGCCTCACTGGGCTTGTTTTATCTTTAATAGAAATGTCAATTTATTTTAACCATATCGATTACCACCTTCTACCTGAAAGAATAATGGAAACATTGATTGGTGGTATATTTGCTATCATATGTAGCTATTTACTTAAACTAGCAACGCACAAAAAAAACGTTAGCCATATACGAAAAATACATAAAAGAACATCTGAAAATGACTAAATTGAAATTATTCTTATTTACACATAGAATTAAATTGCACTTATTAATAACTGTGCCAAATTAAAATCCATCATTGGAAATATAAAGGTAATTGATCAAGAATACTATAAAGCAATAAATAAGTTTCTTGGTATAACAAACGTAATTTTAGTTTTTTTTTGCTTGTATGTTTCTATATCTATTGATTTTTTAAAATTCTCATAGTGCTATCATCATGAGTATTTAACTGTATGATTTATAAAATCCATTCTGAATCATACAGTTATTTCATTAGACTTCCCTACGTTTATTTTTCCGTATAAGTTTCACATTGAGTTGAATATTACGCATTAAATGCTGATACTAACTGACTCGATACCATCCAAAAATACTCGTCCAATTTTCGGTTGTGAGGAGTGCGCTGAATATTTTATGTTTATCTTCTTTTTAAAAGGAGATAAACATGAATTTCATTGAGCTTCATAATCAAAATAAGCCCTTACTCATTGCGAATGTTTGGGATGCAAAGAGCGCAATTGCGGCGCAGCAGGCGGGCTATCAAGCATTAGGGACGTCAAGTGCAGCAATTGCCGATACATTAGGTTATGAAGATGGGGAGTCCATTTCTTTTGATGAACTATTTTATATTGTCACCCGCATTAAATCTGTTACTAACCTGCCGCTAAGTGTTGATGTGGAAGCTGGGTTTGGTGACACAGCCGAAGAAATTATCGTTAATCTTAAACGCCTCATTCAAGTTGGCATTGTGGGTATAAACCTCGAGGACAGCAAAGTTGTTGATGGGGTCAGGCACCTTAATGATGCAACAGAGTTTGCTTGTAAGTTAGAAGAAATCAGCGCTGCATTATCCCACGAAAATAACCCATTATTTTTAAATGTTCGTACCGATACTTACCTTTTAAATCATGAGCATGCATTGGAGGAAACGCTGTTACGTGGTCAACTTTATGAAGCAGCAGGCGCGAATGGGCTTTTTGTCCCATGCCTGACATTAGAACACGATATTGAGACTATTTCTAAATCAAGTAACTTGCCATTAAATGTAATGTGTATGCCTGAACTACCCACATTCGAGAGATTAGGCATGCTGGGCGTAAAACGTATTTCAATGGGAAATTTTCTTCATTCTGTTCTCCAATCAAACCTTAGTGAATTGATGCTAACTATCCAATCACAACAATCATTTGCAGGAGTTTTTGTTGATGAACGTTCTTGATAATGAACAATGTGATGTCTGGTATCAGGCATTACTCGAGCGTAATGCTGAATATACGGGTGTTTTTTTTGTTGGAGTCAAAACAACAGGCGTATTTTGTATTTCAGTGTGCCGGGCGCGAAAGCCTAAACGTGAAAATGTTAATTTTTATCGAGATTTTAAGTCTGCTTTAGATGCAGGGTTTCGCCCTTGCAAAGTCTGTCGCCCCACAGAAAATGCACATAGTGCACCACATTTAATTGAACAAGCGTTGGCGCTAGTGCGTGCTCATCCTAAAGCAAGAGTAAAAGATGCTGAATTACGGGCGCAGGGTATCAGCCCGGAACGGGTAAGACGATGGTTTCTACAAAATCATAGAATTACCTTCCAAGCATTTCAACGGATGCAGCGGGTTAATATCGCTCTTCAAGAACTTAAAAGTGGTCGAACGGCTACAGATGTTGCTTTAGATAATGGCTATGAATCTTTGAGCGGTTTTGGTTATACCTATAAACGCATTACAGGCACGGCACCGACGCAACATAGCCAGGTGATTATGATCCACCGTTTTACCACGCCACTTGGCCCTATGTTTGTTTGTGCCACTGAACATGGCGTTTGCTTACTCGAATTTACTGACCGTAGAATGCTGGAAACGGAATTTCGCGACCTTCAGCGATTGCTTAAAGCTCGAATAATTTCAGGGGAAAATGACCATACACGTCAGGCTGAAAAAGAGATTAACGAGTATTTTTCTGGGGCTCGCCAAAAGTTTGATCTGTGCCTCATAACCCCTGGTAGTGATTTCCAGCGTTCAGTCTGGCAAGCGTTATGTTCTATTCCCTATGGCCAAACGTCTTACTATCAAGCACTATCAGAGCAGATTGGAAATATCAAAGCAGTACGAGCAGTAGCAGCCGCCAATGGTGCGAACCGAATAGCTATCGTCGTTCCATGTCACAGAATTACTGGCAAGGATGGTTCAATGACTGGCTATGGTGGTGGCATAGCCCGCAAAGAATGGCTTATTGAGCATGAACGAAAACAACGCTTGAAAACGTAATATAAGCAGATTATTTAAATGAAACAGACTGGGAAATTCTCAGCTTTATATCCAGCTAATTAACCCTACTTTGTTATTCATAGTTTCCTAGTCAAACGCTTATTCACCACTAAATTTCGTCGCATAAGCCAATATACTCACTATTCTGGTGACTAACTCTAAATATGAATAGGCGATAAGAAGAAATTGTTTTATATTGTTTTTTATTTTTACTGTGCTTAATATTAAGGTAAGGATCCCCTAAATAATGCATAAATACTTATTGCTACCCATTATTATTTCATGCGGAATTATTTCTACTGGCTGCTCTGATAATAAAAAAGAAACTAATAATCAAAATAGCCAATTGATAACAGGCTTAATGTTTTTTGGCCCCATCAAGTCTGTTAAAGAAACGTTTAGTACTCCAGCTGATTACAACGAACAAAAAAGGCGCATTGCAGGAGATATGTTCATCGAATACTCCCGTGATAGCCTGTTAACTAACTATCAATACAATTCTGTTATATACACAGAAAAAAATGGCTCTATGTATTTTACTAAAATGGTGATGAATACATCATTTGATAGCAACACCCCTCTATCAAAAAAAATGAGCAGCACATTTTATGATAGGAATGATGCTCAACTTTTTAGCTTTAAAACTGATTTTTATTATAGTGTTAACAATGATAACCAAATTAACAATATCCGCACCATATCAAACAAATCTAGCCCAAAAACAAATATTCAACATGTATTCTGGGAAAACAACCGAGTTGACCAAATTAATGGTAAAGACTTTCAAGGGCTTAATACCTTGATAAAATACCAATACAATAAACAAGGTAATATAGTTGCTACAATTGATAGTGCAGAAAATAAAGACAAACCAAGTTTTAGCACCATAAAAAAAATGGAATATTATTATGATAATAATGGTTTCTTTAGCAAAATAATCGCTCAATTCTATGGTAAAAAGCTTGACTTCGAATATACCTATTTAGATATTACTTCATGCTTAGAGAATGATGCTCACGGCAATTGCCTTACCGCAGAAATTTCAAAATTCACCCCTGAAGGTAAACTGGAATTCATGACTATCCATAGATATGAATATCAATATTATTAAATAAGCGTCATTCTATAAAAATCATATTGAACCCACAAAGTAACCCATGATTATTAAACCGTGAGTTACTAAAATTGGATAGTAGCAATTTATTCTGTACTTAATTCTATTTTTAAATTAATAAAGGAAAAGATAGGTAACCATTTTAAATTACCTATCTCGAATGCGATGTAAGAACGCAGCGTTTACTTTTTATCTTCGATAATCATTGCCGCTGCGCGTTCGGCGATCATAATCGTTGGTGCGTTGGTGTTACCACTTGGGATCTCTGGCATGACAGAGCAGTCCACCACACGTAAGTTTTTAATACCGTGAACGCGTAAGCGTAAGTCAGTGACCGAATGGGTTGTGTCCGTTCCCATGCGGCAAGTTCCTACTGGGTGATAAACAGTTTTACAAAAATTACGTATAAATTCTTCCAATTCAGCCTCATCATAGTGCACAGAATCAGGCGGCATCAATACGTTTTGACTAACAGCCTGTAACGATGGCGAATTTAAGACATCTAAACCAAACTTAACCGCTCGCTTACACCCTTCCATGTCTTCTGGCGACGCAAGGTAGTTGGCATGAATTTTTAACGGCGCCAGAGGGTCTTTACTGCGTAATAAAATTTCGCCTCGGGATTTTGGTTGTAGATAACCCACTTTTAAGGTGAAACCGTGAGCGGCAGGTAACGGCTCGCCCGGTACATCATCCCAGCTATCTAAAATAGGGAGAAAATGAATTTGTACATCTGGACGACCTTGCTCACAACTATCTTTAAATGCCGCACCTTCAAGCACATTAGACGCTAATAACCCACTGCGAAATGCTATCCATTCGAAGCCATGCTTAATGGCGTTTAGGCCTTGATCCGCTCCAAATAAACTGATTGGTTGCTTGGTTGTCACATTAATCGACATATGCAGGTGGTCATGGAAATTTTTACCAACGGGTAAATTTGCCACTGTATCAATGCCTAATGAAGATAAATGCTCTTCTGGACCAATACCTGATAGCATCAATAATTTGGCTGACCCCATTGCGCCAGAGCAGATAAGCACTTCATTAGCGGCAATAGCCTCGACTTCATGGCCACTTTTCCCTTGATAAGCAACACCAACAGCGCAGCCATCCCGAATAATAATCCGATTCACTTGTGTGTTGAGTTTTAAGGTCAGTTTGTCACTCTTTTCTACTGATTTTAAATAGGTTTTTGATGTACTGGCTCTTTCACCATTGTGCGTCGTCGTTTGATAAAAACTGGTTCCTTGCTGGCTTTCACCGTTCAGGTCATTCACGTAGGACAACCCATGCTCTTGTGCCGCACGAATAAATGCCATAGAAAGTGGATGGCGATAGCGGTTTTCGCTGACGGGAAGTGGACCATCTATGCCATGATATTCTCCCGTCAGGCTTTCATTACGTTCTGCTTTTTTGAACCATGGCAATACGTCGTTGTATCCCCACCCTTCACAACCATATTTCTCTGCCCAATTATCATAATCCTGCTTTTGGCCTCGGATATAAATCATGCCATTAACGGAGCTACTTCCACCGAGGACTTTACCTTGGGCAATCTGCATTTTGCGGTTATTTGCATGGGGTTCTGGCTCAGTTTCATAAGGCCAGCTTTTTTGAGCGATGATTTTAGCGACCCCAGCAGGCATCTTAATAAACATATGGTTATCGCTTCCACCCGCTTCAAGTAGCAAAACGCGCGCTTGGGTTTCTTGAATCAAACGGGCAGCTAAAACGCATCCCGCGGAGCCTGCACCGACAATAATATAATCATATTTTTCTGTACTCATGATTGAACCTCACAAAGTGAAAATAACAATAAAAAAACATTAAATTAACAATAACCGTTTATTTTATTAATGTATTAATGATGCTCTCGTAATGTGATTTAAATCAAAAACAATTTCTTTATATACTAATTTAATGCAATTTAACCAATTGATATATAAAATATAATAAAACAAACCCCGCAAAGTGGAATAAATTATTAACATTTAAATAATCTACCTATACAACACACTGCTTAAGGTATTCATCGTTTATGACTCTATTATTTAACATACTCTCCACCAATCCAAACAAAGCAGTCTAGAACACACTGCTTCCCCAGCTTTCGTGCTAAGATTGAATACAAGAAAAACCACAACTCATTGATTTTAAATAAAATTAAACATCAATAACCATTTTCGGTTTTTATAACCAAAGTACTGTAATAAGTGGTGATAAATAATGAAAAATAGAATATTAGTGACGGGTGCAACAGGCCAAGTTGGTCGCTATCTAGTTCAATCTCTTCAAGAAAAAGGCTATCAAGACGTTGTTCTTGCCGTAAGAAACCCGGATAACGTCATTGATCTCCCTTATCCACTCGTTGAAATGGATTACAACAAACCAAATACCATCAAGCTGGCCCTTAATGGTATCGACTCAATTTTTATGATGACGGGCTATACCATTGATATGCTGCAACAAAGCAAAGTTTTTATCGACATTGCAAAACAGAGTGGTGTTCGTTACATCGTCCACTTAGGGGCTTGCGGTGATGATAATGCACAGGTTGCACATTGGGCATGGCATCAACTGATTGAACGCTATATTGAATGGTCTGGTATTCAATTTACACATTTACGCCCTGAATCTTACATGCAAAATTTATTAGGTTATCAGGGGGAGAATAGTACAGACAAAGGGGTGCTTCACTCTTATTTTGGCGACGCCATATTAAGTTGGGTTGACTGTGCCGATGTCGCTGAATTAGCCGCGCACTGTCTCATCTCACCAGAGCAGCATTATGGGCAAGTGTACCGTTTAGGTTACGAAAATAAAACCTATTCTCAAATAGCCGCCTTGCTGACAGATGAATTAAACCTTCCATTTCGCTATCAAGCAAATGACCCCCAAGAATTTTGGGACTTCGCGCAATCAAATGCGCTTGAACTCGCTTATATGAAAAGCATCTACGACCATTATGTGGCATTTACTGCGGGGGAGTTGTCTCGCGAAGGAATGGTATTTGATAATTTCCAAAAAATAACCAAGAAAGCCCCTGTCAGTGTTAAAGAGTTTTTAATTAAGCATCAGGACTATTTTAAATAGAGCCTAGCAATTGAATACGTTAGCCTGAATGCAAAAAAGCCCACCTACGTGGGCTTTACAACTAGTTATATCAATGTGTTAGCAAATTACCAGAACAACGCATATAACACACACAAGATAACCATAATTGCGTAGGATGCGATATTGAACCCTGTTGATGTTTTAAACGTTTCAGACGTTAAAACAATCGCACCATGACTGTCATCTTCTTTTGAAGTTGTTAGGCTGATTAAACCAATAACTACAGCGGTGAAGAAGAAGGTGTACATCATTTGGTCAAGGAATGGCATTCCTAGTGGCATTAGTTTTAAGAATAGTGCAAATGGGATGGAGAGTAGCACACCAATAATTGCACCTTTCGCATTGGTTTTCTTCCAGAATAACCCCAGCAAGAATACCGCTAAAATCCCTGGGCTGACTAGTCCTGTATACTCTTGAATATATTGGAAAGCTTGGCCAATATTTCCAAGTAACGGCGCAATAAAGCAGGCAATAATTAACGCCACAACCGCACTGATCCGCCCAACATTCACTAATTTATGGTCAGCTGTCGCAGGAGCAATATATTCTTTATAAATATCCATAGTAAAAATGGTTGCCACAGAGTTCAGCATTGAAGCTAACGACGAAACAATCGCAGCGGCCAACGCAGCAAATACGACACCTTTCGCACCAACAGGTAAGAACTGCGTTAACCATGGATAAGCTTTATCCGCCTGTGCCAAGGTTGGCATATGCTCTGAAGCCATAGTCCCTAAACCAGCAAGTAATGCGGGGTCAGAGACAATCACAAATGCAGCAATCCCTGGAACCACTACCAGAATAGGCACAATGAGTTTTAAGAATGCCGCAAACACGAGGCCTTTTTGTGCTTCACCAATCGATTTAGCAGCCAATGCACGTTGAATGATGTATTGGTTAAAGCCCCAATAATAAAGGTTTGCTACCCAAAGGCCGCCAATCAGTACCGCAATACCCGGTAAGTTACTAAATTGTGGATTATCTTGGCTCAAGATCATTTCAAAGTGTGCTGGTGCTTCACTTGCCATTCGACTCATACCAGCAAACAAACCTGCATCGCCACCGATATAGCTCACCGCCATAATCGTGGTTAAGAAACCACCGAGGATCAGAAAGAAGACTTGAACCACGTCGGTCCATGCAACCGCAGATAAACCGCCATACAGGGAGTAAATAACCGCAAATAATGCTAAACCAAAAATAGCGTAATGCATTGGAATACCAAGAATAGTTTGTAATGCCAATGCGCCTAAGTACAGTACTGACGTTAAGTTAACAAAGATAAATAAAGCCAGCCAAAATACCGCTAAGATGGTTTTTAATGTTTTATTAAAGCGTTTTTCAACAAACTCAGGAATAGTGAATATACCTTTATCTATAAATACAGGCATAAAATATTTAGCAACGATAATCAGCGTCAATGCTGCCATCCATTCATAAGAAGCAATGGCTAACCCGATAGAAAACCCAGAGCCTGACATACCGATAAACTGCTCTGCGGAGATATTTGCTGCGATTAAAGATGAACCAATTGCCCACCATGGCAATGTTTTCCCTGCTAAGAAGTAGTCTTTTGTTCCTTTTTTTTGCCCATTTTTATCTCGGGATACCCAAAGCCCGACGGTAATAATGATTAGCACATACAGGATAAATATCCCGTAGTCTAAAGTGCTTAATCCAACACCTTCTGTCTGCATAATAAATTTCCTTCGCCAAGTGATAACGAAGTTAGTGTAAACGTTACCACAAAATAACTCCGTTATGTGAATCACATATTTTCACAATCTTCTTACTTATGGCTATTTAACACGTTAAAACTCAGTAAATCGGCTAGGATCAATGTGTTCATAAAGATAAAAGAGGCGATTTAGATGAGAATAAATCTGTGGCACCTACAAAGGCGTGATAAACATCAAAAATAAATGTAAACGTTATCATGAAATACGATTTTTAATATTTATCACGACGTAGGAATTACGAATGCAATGGGCGAACAGAGTTTCGTTGTACTAAAGTAGGCGAATAAATTAAGTTATCACCCGAGATTTTTTCACCGCGAGCAAGAGAAAGGGCTAGCTGTGTAGCTTTTTCTGCCATCATTTGAATCGGATAGCGGATTGTGGTTAAGCGCGGATGAATATAACGTGCGATTAATACATCATCAAAACCAATCACGGACACCTGATCAGGTGCATTAATTTCATTTTCATCGAGTACCGCAATCGCCCCCGCAGCCATGAAGTCGTTATACCCGACTACTGCGGTTATTTCTAAAGATTTAGTGAGCAAATTAGTCATGGCTTGTTCACCGCCTTCACCATAAGGCACGCCGTACTCAATATAGCTATCCGAAAGCGTGATACCGTTATTTTTCAAGGCATCACGGTAGCCTAATAAACGCTGTACTGCATCTTCTATTTGATGGTTCGACGAAATGTAAGCAATTTTAGTATGACCATGGCGAATAAGGTGTTCCGTTGCTAAATACGCCCCTTTGTAGTTATTCAACGAAATGCAGCGATTGCCAATTTCCTCAATATGGCGATTTATCAGTACCATATTGGGAACCTCTTTCGCATATTCAATTAATTCGTCATCAGAAAGGGCTTTGGAGTGGATAATCAGCGCATCACAACGGTTATTGATCAGCAACTCGATTGATTGCCGCTCTTCTTTTGCATTGTGGTAACCATTGCAAATTAAAATATGTTTGCCATTTTTGTGAGCCACTGCATCGACGGCTTTAACCATAACACCAAAAAAGGGGTCCGAAACATCGTTGACTAACACACCAATAGTGTTTGAACTTTGATTGACGAGGGCACGTGCAGCAGCGTTCGGGCGGTAGCCAAGCTTATTCATGGCTTTATTCACTGATTCAATCGAGGCTTGACTCGCCTTTGGTGACTTATTGATCACCCGTGAAACAGTTGCAACGGAAACGCCCGCCTCTTTCGCTACATCTTTGATTGTCGCCATCGTGCACCTCTACAATTAGGATGGCTTATTAAACAATGTGCTAGGATTAAAAACAATGGCATAACGCATAATTAAATTGTTTAAATCAAAAGAAAACACCGCCAAATCGCGGTGTTGAACATGCAAAACACTATGTTTAGAAAATAAACTGGTAACACGTTTCACTAATATAAACCTGTCCAGGCTGTGAAATCGGGCTGTACTTAGCCCCCCACTCAGGGTGGTTTACTGCATTAGGAGGAAATTGCGTTTCAAATGCAACCCCTGAATAAGGTGCATATTCTCCCACTTTTCCTGCCACTGAAATTAAATAATTCCCTGTATATAGCTGCATTGATGGCATCGTTGTTAAAACATTCATTTGCACATCCCCGTTAGGAGAGCGTAGCGATGCAACGGGGTGCTGGCCATCAGTTAATGTTTCTTCAAGAATAAAAGTGTGGTCATAGCCTCGAGCCGCTTTTTGGTCTTCATCTTGTAAAAAGTCTCGGCCAATTGTTTTTACACAGCGAAAGTCAAAATGTGTATTGGCCACGTTTTTCCATTCTCCCGTCGGGATGCCGTCTAAATCAGTCGGTAAGTAATAGCCGCTCTGGATTTCAAGCTCATGATCTAATACGGTTTCGCCCGCCCCTTCCCCCGCAAGATTAAAATACGTATGGTTTGTTAGGTTGACTGGGCATGCCTGTGTTGTTTGGTATTGATAACGAATAACAACTTGATTTTCTTCTGTTAATTCATAACTTACCTCAACCATTAGCTCCCCTGGAAAGCCTTGGTCGCCATCTGGTGAAATGAGCGAAAAAGCCACTTGGTGTGCATTTTGCTGCGAAATACCCCAGACTCGATAACTAAAATTATCTTTTCCGCCGTGTAAGCAATGTCGGCCTTGGTTATTTGTGACGTTATGTCGTTTCCCATTAACCGAAAATTGCGCATTTGCAATACGGTTTGCCACACGACCTACCGTCGCCCCGAGATACACCGCCTGCTCCTTTTGTTTGGCGATATTCGGTGAACCTAAAACAACGTCACGTTGTCCACTTTCGAGCGGTAAAACACAACTTAGCCAACTCGCCCCTAGGTTTGTCAGAGTAATTTGCATCCCACTGCGATTGGTTAACGTCACAACAGTAGGTGCAAGTGGCACGGAGTCAATCTTTTGCATAAACAATCCTTTGTCTCGAATTAAATAACACCTGCGCCTTGACTTGGTTGGCACACATAAATATCTGCATGTAAACCTGTTGCATCTGCGTATTGGGCTTCAACCGCATTGATGACAGGCTTAACAAGCTGCTGTTGCATCAATGCAACCACACAACCACCAAAACCGCCACCCGTCATGCGTACACCACCTTGAGAGCCTAAAACTGATTTCACGATATCCACTAAAGTATCAATTTCTGTAACAGTAATTTCAAAATCATCACGCATAGAAATATGCGATTGTTCCATTAATTGACCAAGTAACAGTAAATTGTTTTCTGTCAATGCTTTAGCGGCTAATAACGTGCGCTCATTTTCGCTAATAACATGCTTTGCGCGCTGAGCAACAAGGGGAGGCAATAAATGCTGTTTCTGTACAAAGTCTTTATAGCTCATATCACGCAATGCTTTAACGCCAAAGGTTTTCGCCGCTTCTTCACATTGTTGACGACGCGTGTTGTATTCACTCCCAACCAGCCCACGTTGTTTATTTGAATTGATTATCATCACAACCAAATCATCAGGGATAGAAATAGGAAACAGTTCTAAGCTACGGCAGTCAATCAATAAAGCATGCCCTTCGTCCCCACAGGCAGAAATGAGTTGGTCCATAATGCCGCAATTGCAGCCGACAAATTGGTTTTCTGCCTGTTGACCATTAAGCGCAATCTCTTGCTGGCTAATATCTAACTGATACAAGCTCTTAACTGTCTGCCCTATCACCACTTCTAATGAAGCCGAAGAGCTCAAACCCGCGCCTTGTGGCACATTTCCACTAACCGCAATATCACAACCGTTAAATGAAAAACCACGTTCTAATAAGAACTTAACCACCCCACGGATATAATTCGCCCACATTTTTTCAGGTAAAAATGTAATTTCTTCGTCTAGGCTAAATTCATCACAGTCATTTTCATAATCAGCAGCAACAACGCGAATAATACGATCTGCACGTTTTGATGCAGCTGTCATAGTTTGGTAATCAATTGCACAAGGTAAAACAAAACCATCGTTATAATCGGTATGTTCACCAATCAAGTTGACTCGTCCAGGTGCTTGCACATAGATTTCCGCTGGGTAACCAAATGTTTTTTCAAATGAACGAGCAACCGTCTGTTTTAGTAATTCCATTATTGTGTTCCTTAATCATAAAATTGATTTGCTCGGAAAATAAAAACCAAACAAATATTAATTAGGTGTATTTCTATCAGTGTATTTAGGCTTAATTCTGTTTGTAGTGCCTATCACTCACGTCTCTAAGGCGTTGAGCCGCCTGTTCAGGGGTTAAATCCCGTTGAGTTTCCGCCAGCATTTCATAGCCCACCATAAATTTTTTCACGGTTGCAGAACGCAGTAATGGCGGGTAGAACAACGCATGTAACTGCCAATGCTCGATGCTTTTATCTTCTTTAAAATACGGCGCAAAATGCCACCCCATTGAATAAGGGAATGAACATTCGAATAGGTTGTCGTAACGGCAAGTCAGTTTTTTTAGCGCAACACTCAAGTCCAAACGAATGGCATCGTTCATCTCATCCATGCGTTTAATGTGTTGTTTCGGCAGTAATAATGTTTCAAATGGCCAAGCCGCCCAATATGGCACCAGTGCCACCCAATACTCTGTTTCAACCACAATGCGTGAGCCATCCCGTTGCTCTGCATTAACGTAATCCATTAATAAGTTAGTGCCGTGGCGTTGATAATATTCAGATAAAAAATGGTTTTTACGCTCAATTTCATTAGGCAAGAAGTCACTCGCCCAAATTTGCCCATGGGGATGCGGCTGTGAGCACCCCATAATTTCACCTTTATTTTCAAACACCTGAATCCATGTGTAATGCTCACTTAGCTCACTAACTTGCTGCTGCCACGTGTCTATCACGCCGCTAATTTCAGACAATGAAAGCTCAGGCAAGGTTTTACTGTGATCGGGTGAAAAACAGATCACACGGCTAACACCACTTACCGATTGAGCTTGAAATAATTCAGACTGGTTTTTCGGTTGTGCACAGGCATCCGCCAATAAAGCCCCATGATCATTTTGAAAAACATACGTCCCTTGATAGTTAGGGTTCACTTCCCCTGAAACCCGTGTATTGGTAGGGCAAAGAAAACAACTCTCATCATAATGGGGTAACTTTTCTACCGCTGGCTTTTCATCCCTGCCGCTCCAAGGACGTTTGGCTCTGTGAGGGGAAACCAACACCCATTGCCCGGTTAATGGGTTATAACGTCGATGAGGACAGTCTGATGGGTTAAATTGCATTGTGTTCATCCAATCACTCTCCTATAAACCGTAACCATTGGGGTTATTTAATTGCCAGCGCCAGCTATCTACCGCCATATCATCAATGGTACGGCGAGTTTTCCAGCCCAGTTCGCGATATGCTTTTTCAGGAGTAGACCAATATTCTGCGATATCCCCCGCACGACGAGGTTCAAATACATACGGGATGGGTTTTCCTACCGCTTTTTCAAAAGCTTGCAAAATTTGCAGCACACTGACGCCACAACCCGAGCCTAAATTATAGGTATGCAACCCTGCTTTATCGCTGACGCCTTGTAACGCAGCGACATGCCCATCCGCCAAATCCATCACATGGATATAATCACGAACCCCTGTCCCATCTATGGTTGGGTAATCGTTTCCATAAATCGCCAGTTTTTCTCTTTTCCCAACAGCAACCTGTGTAATATAAGGTGTTAAGTTATTTGGGATACCTTGAGGGTCTTCACCGAGTGATCCTGAAGGGTGCGCACCAACAGGGTTAAAATAACGCAAAACCGAGATTGACCAAGTGTTATCAGCTTGGTAGAGATCCCCAAGGCAGCGTTCAACCATATATTTACTGGTACCATAGGGGCTCTGAGTGTCCCCAGTCGGGAAATCTTCAGTGATAGGTAATGTATGAGGCTGGCCGTATACTGTCGCTGAGGAGCTAAAGATTAAACGCTTTACGTTCGCTTTTTGCATACAGCGTACCAATACTAAAGTTCCATTTAAGTTAACATCATAATATTCAATTGGTTTTTCGACTGATTCACCGACTGCTTTTAACCCTGCAAAATGGATCACTGAATAAAATTGATGGGTAGCAAAGATATCATTGAGCGCTTGCTCGTCACGAACATCACATGAGTAAAATGCAGGACGAACACCCGTTAATTTTTCAATACGATTAAGAACCTCCAACTTTGCATTATATAAATTATCAACGATAACAGGTGAAAACCCTGCTTTTATTAGTTGAATACAAGTATGGCTGCCGATATACCCTAACCCACCTGTGACCAACACTTCAGTCAGTTTCATTTTTCACCTCTATGCGTTTTCTAATCGTTAAACTTGCCATTACTGCGGAGTATAACAATGAGTTGCCATCCGCTTCTGTGATCAATCTCGATTTAGTGTAAACGTTTACACAAAAAATATAAAGATCCCCTACAAATAGCCAAGAAAACCTAAATCTGAGTATAAAGTGAATCAATACTCTTTGTTTAAACTCATTAAAACATTTCCTTCATTACGATTGTGTCGCTAGTAGGAACGCATCAGGAAAATAAAATAATTTTAAAATTCAATTGATTAGATAACGAATTTAAAACTCGAATATAAAACAATGATTAATTAAGTGATCCGTTTAACACTGCGGCAACAATCTATTTACTTCCCCTGCCATTTCATCTAATTATATCTTTACTGGAAATAGGAACACTGTTCCTCATTAAGGAACGATGAAAATAACAATAAAATATAATTATCACGTTAATGCATAGGGGAAATTTATGAATAATCGACTACAGTCTGCGGGTTTTGTCCTCGCTTTACTTGATTATTTCTCAATTAACAAGCCGGTGTGGGGAGTGCGGGAACTCGCACGCCATATTGATAAAAGCCCTTCTGTTGTCCAACGTGGTTTTAATATTTTAGAAGAACAAGGCTTTTTGCAAAAAAATAAAAATAAAGAGTATTTATTGGGGTTACGGTGTATTGAAATTGGCCACCTTGCCAATAACACACGGCAATTTTCGCAATTAGCAAGTGACTACTTACGCCCCCTTGCAGACAAAACCCATGAAACTGTGTTTATTTATCGTCGCTATAATGACATTGCCATTTGCAATTTTATTTTAGAAAGTGATCACCTTATTCGTTTTACCTCAAAAGAAGGTGAAGCGTTATCATTGCATGAAGCCCCTTTTACGCAAATTATTCTCAGTTCGATGGATGTCTCCTATATTGATGAGTATTTTGAAAAACATAATTTACAAGACAATAAAATATTAAAAAAACAATTAAAATTGTATTCTGATGAAGGGTACGCTTATTCCAAAGAAGCTTATTTAGTGGGAACGCAAGGATTATCTGTTCCTATTTTTTCATTTGAAAAAGGTGTTTTAGGTTCACTCTGTATTGCTGCATCAAGCCAAAGTAAAAATTTAACTGAATATTATCCATTATTAAAATCCACAGCCAGTAAGTTATCCGCCATATTTTAAATATGGAAACATAAATTATAAGAATTAAATAATAATTAATTAAAATAGGTAACTCTATGAATCTATCTCATGATAAAAATGATACTGAGGTACGTGTATCTATTTTTTCACCAGCAATATTAATTGCTATAGTTATATTATCTTTTGTGGGTGCCATTATTGGTATTCAAATTATCGTCACCCTCGGAATATCTGCAAATACCTCCATTATAGGTGCCGTATTAGCTATTTTATTATCTCGATTGCCTATCGGTATATTTGCTTCATTTAAGTTTATTGATGCACAAAATTTAATTCAAACCAGTATTTCTGCGGCTACCTTTGCGGCAGCTAATGGCTTGATGGTTGCTATCGGTGTCCCTTGGGTATTAGGCCTCCCTGAACTTATTTACCCTATGATGGCAGGGGCTTTTTTTGCCATTATTATTGATGGCACGATGTTATATGGTCTCTTTAATACCAAAGCTTACCCAGCGAGTGCATCATGGCCAGCAGGTGTTGCCACAGCAGAAACGCTCTGGGCCGGAAATAAAGGCGGAAAACGGCTGGGGGCGCTACTTGCTGGTTTTACAGCAGGTGCGGTGGGTGCTGGTTTCGGTATCCCTATGGCCTCGGCAGGTATCGCCCTTATTGGCAGCATCTTTGCGTTATTCATGTTTGCCATCGGTTTACTGATCCGTGGTTTTTCTGAATCAGGCTTAATTACTTATAATTTATATGAAAACTATGTACCTCATGGGGTGATGATTGGTGCAGGTATTGTTGCTCTGATTCAAATTGGCGCAATTGTTTTTCGTCAGAAGAAAAATGATGATCCATTACAGGAAGAAAGCGAAGAACTCGCCCAAAGCAGTCGCCGCATTAAATCAACGTTAATGAAAGGGGCTATCTTTTATTTCTTAACGGCATTAGCTCTGACATTTATTAGCCAAATATTTGTCACCATGACATTACCCCAGTTAATCGGCTTTCTAATTTTTGCGACACTCGCCGCCTTAATTCAAGAAATGATTGTCGGTATGGCCGCCATGCACTCGGGCTGGTTTCCCGCCACTGCCGCGGCACTTATCTCATTAATGATTGGTGTTTTAATTGGCTTTCCACCAGAAGCGCTTGCTGTGCTTGTCGGTTTCTGTGTCGCTACAGGTCCCGCTTTTGCTGATATGGGGTTCGACCTAAAAACCGGCTTTATGATCCGCGGTTATGGCAAAAACCAAAGTGCGGAACGCTTTGGTCGTAAACAACAGTACTTTGCTTCCATTATTGGTTTTACCTGTGCATTGGTTGTTGTGGCGCTCACTTATGATTTTTATTTCCAGCAAGACAAAATTGTCCCTGCCTCTCGTTTATATGCTGCCACTATTCAAGCGGGAAGCTCGTCTGATGTCGCCATGATGCTACTCCTGTGGGCAATTCCAGGTGCAGTGATCCAATTAATTGGCGGAGCTAAACACCAGATCGGCGTTCTGTTTTCTACAGGCTTAATGATCAACTACCCCATCGCAGGCTGGACAGTCCTCGTCGCATTAGCCGTGCGGATAATCATTGAGCGCTTCTTTCATGTCAGCTCCGACAAAATATCGACCTTTGCAGGCGGTTTGATTGCAGGAGATGCGCTGTATTCGACAGCAAAAGCCTTCTTACCAACCCTAAAGGCCAAGCTGCTCGCTTTGTGGGCTCGCTAATTTGATGAGAGGAAATGAATAATGACGAACAAATGGTCTCATGTCACAAACGATACATTAGTTTCACAACATTTTGCTTATTTTGATACGGGGGCGGCAGCTCCTCCACCAAAACCAGTAATTGATGCTGTAAAAAATTACTTAGATAAAACGGCGGAACTGGGAATTTATCTACCCAGTTTTCGTAAAGAAACCTACCAACAAGTTGAAATCTGCCGGCAGAAAATGGCAACCTTTATTGGCGCGAAAGAAACTGAAATTGCATTTACCAAAAATGGGACGGAATCCATCAGTTTAATTGCTCGAGGGATCACTTGGCAGGCTGGGGACGAAGTGATCATCCCAGATACTGAAATGCTCAGCAACATCTCTATTTGGCAATTACTGTCTGACGAAAAAGGCATAAAAATAGTCACTGTTCAAGCAGATAGCCAAGGTGTTATCGACCCACTATCAGTCAAACAAGCCATTACTCACAAAACGAAGCTGATCAGTTTTGTCGCACTTTCGAATATCACAGGCGTTATGCAACCCGTTAAAGCCATTTGTGAAATCGCAAAGCAGCACAATGTGCTTAGCCACGTCAGCGCTTCTCAAGCACTTGGCATGTATCAGGTAAATGTTCATGATTGGCAATGTGATTTTATGTCCTCTTGCGGACGCAAAGGATTAAGAGCCATCGAAGGTAGCGGCATTCTTTTTGTTAAAGAAGATAAAATACCATCAATGATACCAATGCTAGCAGGATGGTGGAATAGCAGTATTGATAGCAATACTGGCCGTATTGTTCTGCCTAAAACAGCTAAACGCTTTGAAGCTGGTTGCCCTAATGTGCCTGCAATTATCAGTTTGAATACCGCCCTAGACTATGCAAACCAGCTAGGCATTTTGCAAATAGAGGAACGGAATCGTGAATTAACCACCTATGCGATGCAAAAGCTTGCCTTATTATCCGGTATTGAAATTTACGGTCCTGATAATAGCCACCAGCGAATAGGGATTATTCCATTTAATATTCGTAATATCCCTTCCGACATATTAATGCAGCAACTAGAAAGCAAAAATATCATTATTGAATCAGGCCATTTTATGGCAACTGCAATTTTAAAATTTTATCAAATAGAAAAAATGGCTCGTATATCATTACATTATTTTAATAATGAAAATGAAATAGACCGATTAATTACTGCCATTCAGAAAATCACTAAGGAATATAAAAAATGACAAAAGCATTATTAATGAGTAGTTCACGAATGGGAAATATGAATTATTTAGAACATGCAAATGAACAAATCCACCGCTTATTACAACATAAAGAACAAGAAATTTTATTTATCCCTTACGCTGCGGTGACATTCAGTTTTGATGACTTTGACGCGATTGTCCAACCTGTATTTAATGCTTTAGGGTACAATTTAAAATCGATTCATCGGTTTAATGACCCGGTTGCTGCGGTTAAAAATGCGCAAGCCATTGCCATTGGGGGTGGGAACACATTCGCGCTACTAAAACGTCTATACGATGCAAAAATTGTTGAGCTAATTTCACAGCGCGTTAAGCACGAAAATACGCCTTATATGGGATGGAGTGCTGGCAGTAATGTTGCCACACCAAGCATACGAACGACCAATGATATGCCGATTGTACAGCCGCCCTCTTTTCATGCGCTGAATATCGCCCCTTTCCAAATTAATCCACATTTTATTTCAGGCAAACCTGTCGGTCATAATGGTGAAAGCCGCGAAGAGCGCTTAAATGAATTTTTAACCATTAATCCGAATGAAGAATTAATTGCCTTATATGAAGGAACCGCGCTATTTATAGAAAATGAACAAGGCACTATTTTAGGTGACCAAAACGCACTCTGGATGAGGGGGCCAAATAAAATTGAAGAGATTTCAGCGAATCAACCGTTTCGCTTAGATATGATTAAAGGAGCCAACTGATGTCACTTAATTATATCAGCCAAGTGTATGACTTACTTGATACCCCTCACGTAGATGGTGCCAAAATGGCGGAATTACTGCATTCGGTGGGTGTGGAATATGCCAATATTCAAGTGACTTCAATTCCCTACGAAGCCCCTGAAGACCCTAACCAACTTTGTCATTTTATTAAAGTGACGCTAAAAGGCACTGAAGGTAAGCTTTCCGGTGGCAGCTATCCCACATTAGGCATCATCGGCCGTTTAGGCGCTCAACAAGCACAACCGAATAGAATGGGCTTGGTATCAGATGCGGATGGCTCCATTGTTGCGTTTGCTAGTGCCATGAAGTTGCTGGATATGGCCACCAAAGGCAACCGGTTGAAAGGCGATGTGATTATTTCCTCACATATCGCCACGCATGTTTCAATCACCCCCCATGACCCTGTCGACTTTATGGGTATGCCCGTTTCTTCATCAACAATGAATACCTACGAAGTTGATGCACAAATGGATGCGATTTTGTCAATCGACACCTCAAAAGGCAATAGCATTATTAAACACCGGGGTATCGCTATTTCACCCACTGCAAAGCAGGGGTATATTTTACGCGTTTCCCCTGATTTAGTGCGCTTGTTGGAGTATGCAACAGGTGATGTAGCCAAAACATTCCCGATTACAACGCAAGATATTTCCCCTTATGACAACGGGGTTTATCACTTTAATTCCATCATGCAACCCCATGTTGCCACCCCTGCCCCTGTTGTCGGTTTAGCCATTACCGCGAAAACCATTGTTCCAGGAAGTGATACTGGTGCAAGTTATGAAAGTGAACTGATTGATGCGACGCGTTTTACCGTGGAAGTAGCCAAACAATTTTGTTGGGGTCGTATTCAGTTCTATCAACAAGCTGAATATGAAGAGCTTTATAATTTATACGGCTCATTAGCCCAGATCCAAGGCTAATCAGCTTTACTAAAAAAAGCCCACTTAATTGTGGGCTTTCAACAGATTATACTAATTAATCTTCTATTATTACTTTCTTTTTGGTCATTGCCATCGCAATGATCAGCAGTAAAATTAGGAAAATAGATAAAGTTAACAGTAAAGAATAGAAACCATTCCATTGGTATTTTTCAATTACAATAGATAATGGATACCCTGCGATTGATGCACCAATATAGGCGAATAAACTCACAAAACCTGTCGATGCACCTGCGGCATTTTTATGGGAGTTTTCAGCCGCCGCCATTGCAATTAAGAACTGCGGGCCGAAAATAAAGAAACCCGTCATAAAGAATAAGAACGAAAACACATATTCATTATCGACGGGCACAATCCATAAACAGAATGATGTGACAATAATACCCAGTGCGTAAATCACGTTCATTTGCGCACGGTTACCTTTAAAGATTAAGTCAGAGCCCCATCCTGCAACAATGGCACCAAAGAAACCGCCAATTTCAAACATCATCACGACTGCGTTCGCGGAAAGCAAATTAAAGCCATGTTCTTCAATTAAATATAAGTTAGCCCAGTCATTGATACCTGTTCTGACAATATAAATAACCGCATAGGAAATCGCGAGAACCCAAAGCACTTTATTTTTGAAGATATATTCGTTCAGAATTTGACCTAAAGGCAAACCTGCGCCTTTAGCTTCATACTTGAGTTCTTCAAGGTCATTACGCCATTCACCAACAGTGGGTAACCCCATCGTGCGAGGCCTATCACGCAAGAAGATACATAACCCAATACCAATCACAATAGCAATGATACCTGGGATGATCATGCCGTAACGCCAACCGAGTGCGAGTGCAACACCACCCGATAAGATAGGAATTATCGCCCCACCAATATTATGGGAGGTGTTCCAAATCGCCCACCAAAGTCCGCGCTCATTACGCGAATACCACGTATTGAGGATTTTAGCACATGGCGGCCAGCCCCAACCTTGGAAGAACGCATTCACCATCCATAAGAAAATAAACATGGATATTGAAGAGGTTAAACCAAATAGAATATTAACAACGCCTGTTGCGATTAAGCCAATCCCCATAAAATAACGTGGGTTCGACCTATCACCGATAATACCAGACAAGAATTTAGAAGCGCCATAAGTTAGGTAGAACGCGGTTCCTACCATACCGATATCCGCCTTGGTGATCCCTAAGTCTGTTAGCATCTCAGGCATCACGAAGTTAAAGCTTTTGCGTGTGAAATAGAAAACTGCGTAGCCAATGTAGCTCACAATCATTAAATGTAATCGCCAGTATTTATATTTAGCGTCGATTTCAGATTTCGACATTGTTACTGGTATATCTGGTTGTTCTTTAAATATTGACATATTTAACCCCGTCTAAAAGTACAAGCAGGCAAAAATATGACAATAAATAGGAAGCAACAATAAGTGAATACACTTAAATATTACATTTTTGTTACATTTTTATTTCAAAATGTTAAATGCGTCAAATAATGCACTTTTTCTTACTTTGTCTATAACACGAAAATAAAATTACCCAACAAATTGTTATGCTAGTTGTTTTGATGAAATCATTTTCACCCCTTTTTCAGGATGAATAACTGAATTTAACAAAGCGCTCGCAATATTTTTGGCAGGGCTAATTTGGCAGCTAGCGGGTAATATGCGGGATAAACAAGAGATAATACGAATAACAACCACTTCACCAAGACGCTCTTGATTACGGTGGCCGCTAATGACATTAGGACGCACTAATGTCAATGACTCAAAATTCAAGTCGATTAAGCTCTGTTCAAGCTCCCCTTTTATTCGGCTGTAAAAAAATGGCGAGTTAGCATTCGCCCCTAATGCAGAGGTTAACGCATACGTCAGGCAACCCCACTTTTTAGCAAGTTTTGCACATGCTAACGGATAGGTGTAATCAACTTGGCGAAACGCGGCTTTTGACCCTGCCACTTTCATTGTTGACCCTAACGTACAAATAACCGCATCCACCTCCCAAATGTGGGCGTCATCGGGAAGCTGTTCAAAATCCACAATCGGCGCGAATAATTTTGGGTGCTCGGGCAATGCATGGCGTACAGGGGCAATAATTTGGCTAACACGAGGGTCTGCAAGCGCTTGCTCTAACACATGGCTCCCCACTAAGCCAGTTGCACCTATGAGTAATATTTTCATGAGTAATCGCCTTTTATTATGAACAATGCGTCATGGCAATAAACCGAAAAACGTATAATAAAATCACTTAATGATAAAATCATCACTTAGCTGCTGCCAATGTTGATGCAATTGCCTTTTTTGTTCTGGGAACATAGGTAATTCTTTTAGCATTGATGGCCAATTCGCCCTTGCTTGCTGAATAACATCTTGCAAATGCGGCTTTACAACAACCCAAGGAACGCCGACATCTTGTGACCAGCGTTCAAAATGTTTCAACGTAATTTTATGCCATTGCTTTGTTCCTGCCAAATTTAAGGCTAATTTATCATTCTCAATGTAAGGGCTCGTGAAAACCACATCATATAGTGGTGATAAACAAGGGGATATTTTATCTCGATAGATTAGCGACCAATTTTTCAAATGCGCATCTCCATTACCTAATAAAATATTGATTAATAATCTCCTCGCCATTTGTTGAATATCTTTATATTTCTCGGAACTTGAATGATAAAGTGTTTTACCTAAAAGCTCATAATTCGCTTTTTCATATTTATCACTAGGGTATAAGCCAAATATTTGGGCAAAATCTTCTGTATGAATTCGCCCAGCTGCGCTACGGTCAAACCGTTTAATCCCATAAGCATATTCTTCATCAGCTAATTTTATATTGGGAAGCCCATCTAGCTCAGTTAATCTAATTAAGCGTATTTCTGGAATTTCCGCGCCAACACTTTCTGCTAGTTTCATACAAGTATATTCATTAACAGAAACACCTTTATGCAGTGTAGACGGTGTTTTAATAATCCACATATCGTCAGAAATTGCTTGGTTTACATAATAGCGTCCGTCTACATATGAAGATGAAAATTTTATTTGAACACCCGCTAATGAAAACTTATTATCTACATGTTTAACATCGATTTGCTGTGGTTCCGTAGACGTTCGATATGCCAATGCCCAATCAGGAATATTCCCAGCGCTAATTGGGTCTATACATAATGCGCCGGATAAATTGCGGCCTAAATATGCCAAAAGTGAAAACTCATTATCAATTTGGCATTTAATTGCCTTGGCAGTGTATTCTCTTAATACCCCTTCAGGTAGTAAATTGGATAAAACGGGTGGAAGCTTTATTTGACTCATCAAAGGTTTATTAAGGTAATTAATATCCATCAACTGTCGCAATGTAAATACTGGGCGTTCTTCTAATGGCATACCAACAAAATCGGGGTGAAACGTTAATATATTTCGCCCCCCTGCATAATGAACAACAATTGCGATGTCCAAACCATATAATTGGATTTTAAGCCCCTCAATATTTTCAATTTGCTTACTCATTTAGACCTCGTGATATTTGACCAAAAATCGAGATCATCATTTTCCGGTATTTCTGTATTCCCCCATTCTTCAGATTGATTGTTAGGATTTGAACCAAGTACTGATGATTTACTCGAACCCTTTTGCCCGATTGAAAGCTCTAAATTTAGCCCTTCAAGCACACGGAGAAATGTTGATAATTTAATATCATTACCCGCTTCAACACGTTGGTATTGTTGCTGCTTCATACCGATGCGCATATACATATCTTTTTGCTCAAGACCTAAACTTTTTCGTTGTTGAGTCAACATATTGGCAATCTTTTTAATCTCGTCCATAACCTAACCTTCTTATATGGGACACTCAACTTACAACTTAAGTGATGTTTATTGCTTAAAATACAATCTTAGCATTGTAAAGTATCAAAAAACAATTTCTATGTTGTTTTAAACACAAAAAAACAACTCTTTAGTTGTTTTTGTTAAAAATACAACTTATAGATTGTAAATGATCATTTTACAACAATAAGGTTGTTAATAGTCAGAATTTGAACTTTGTAGCTCTTTTGTTGTTTGATTGTGAAAATCACTTGATATTGGTCATAATTATAAAGATAATCATTCTCAATATCATTTCTGTTATCAGTATAGTTAGCATGGTAAATAATATGACAGCGCCAGTTGCAGAAAATATCGCCGAAACGGCCAAGCAAACAATCAAAACTGACGTCGTAGAGAGCCAACAGCTCTTGGGGCCGACAGGAAAGGTTTCCATACAGCACAATGGCGAGCTTTACCAGTTAAGGCAAACGCGTACAGGTAAATTGATTTTAACGAAGTAACGTTCCAACAAAAATTTTATCCGCAAGCCACCTAGGTTACTCATCCAGGCAGCCAGCTTAATCTAAAACATAGGAATAGGTTTCTATGGAGTTTAAACTGTCGTCTGTATTTGCTGGTTTTTCATCCAAAAAGCAAACAAAAAGGTCATACTCCGACCACGTAAAATTCGCAACCATCACTCGCACACCTTGTGATATTCCTGCGCATCTTACATTCGAAGCTCCCTATGTAATGCCAACCTCCTATCCCCCTGATGGGCTACATGCCTGTTTATGCGCATTTTCACTATTACATAAATAGCCTTTTATTTTCGCTAATTAGCCTAGCAAAAAATGAAATTTTACGGAGTATCACCATTATGTCTCATGTTTTACGGATATCCGTGTTGACCAGCGCGATCTTAAGTGTCATCACCAGCGCTCATGCACAAGCGGCTGAACCCTCAACAACTAAAAAAAGCAATGACGTCATGACTGTTTATGCGACAGGGACTGAACGTGATAGCTTTGATGCACCGATGATGGTGAGCGTGATTAAAAATGACTCACCTGAAACCCAAACGGCAAGCACGGTCAATGATATTCTGCGCAAAGTACCGGGTATTAACGTAGCAGGCACTGGTCGTTCAAATGGGCAAGATGTCTCTATGCGTGGGTTTGACCGCCGTGGGATCTTGACCCTAGTCGATGGCGTTCGCCAAGGCACCGACACAGGCCATGTTAATGGCACATTTATTGACCCTGCCCTGATAAAGCAAGTGGAAATCGTTCGCGGTCCATCCGCCCTGCTTTATGGTAGCGGTGCAATGGGAGGTGTGATTGCATGGGAAACCGTTGATGCTAAAGACCTACTACGTGATGGGCAAAATCACGGTTTTCGCGTATTTTCCCAAGCCGCGACAGGCGACCATAGCTTTGGTTTTGGTGGCACAACGTTCGGGCGTACCGATAACCTCGATGGTGTTTTCAGCTTTGTAACGAAAGAAGTGGGTGATATTCGCCTCAGTAATGGCGATGACATGGATAATAAAGAAACCATTGCTAACTTGCTAGCTAAAGGCACATGGCAAATAGATGATGCACAAAAGCTTGCGGGTCAGGTTCGTTATTATAATAACGATGCCCATGAACCTAAAAACCCACAGGAACTTGAAAGCTCAGCAAAAAATTTAAAAGTCAACCGCAACACACGCCAACGTGATGCCCAAGCGACTTACCAGTTTAATCCCGCATCACAAAATTGGCTCGACTTAAAAGTTACCCCTTACTATTCAGAGGTCAACATTACAGCAAAAGGGGCTGGAACCCCTTATGAAGGCCGCACACAAAAAACCTACGGATTAAAAGCAGATAACCGTTCTAATGTTTATGATTTACCGCTGGCGGCTCATAACCTCACCTATGGCAGCGAAGCTTATAAGCAAAAGCAAACCCCTTACGCAAACACAACCCAATTCCCTGATGCGGATATCACCTTTGCATCTGGCTTCTTACAAGACGAAATTGCCCTAAAAGACTTACCTGTGTCATTTATTGTGGGTACACGTTATGACCACTATAAAGCAAAAGCAAAAGGTAATGAGGACGTTAAAGCAGATAAATGGTCATCGAAAGGTGCGGTAAGCATTACGCCAACAGATTGGTCCATGCTATTTGCATCCTACTCTGAAGCCTTCCGTGCGCCGACAATGATGGAAATGTATAACGATGCAATTCATTTCCCTATGGGACCCAACAAATACAACAGATGGCGACCAAACCCAAACTTAAAACCAGAAACAGCTCAAACTACTGAATATGGAATGGGACTACGTTTTGATGATTTATTGATGGAAAGGGATAACCTGCAATTTAAAGCCAGCTACTTTGACACAAAAGCCAAGGATTACATCAATACAAGCGTTAACTTTGCTGAAGGTTATACCACATCTGTTAATGATAAACGCGCCAAAATTTGGGGTGTAGATGCATCACTGGATTATAAAACAGATTATTTCACGTGGAACTTAGCCTACAACCGTACAACAGGCAAGAACGAATATGACGGCAAATCAATTACGTCAATCAAGCCAGAGTCATTCACCAGTAACCTATCGATACCTGTTGCTAATAGCGGTTTTTCCGTGGGCTGGTTAGGGGAATTTACTCGCCACACCGACTTCAATAAGGCCTCTAAAGCTGAACAACAAGCTGGCTATGCCGTCCATGATTTCTACGTTAGCTACAAAGGCGACGGCGAACTCAAGGGGTTAGGCACCAGCGTGGTGTTAGGCAATGCCTTCGACAAAGAATATTACTCATCACAAGGCATTCCTCAAGATGGACGTAATGCCAAACTACTGGTCAGCTTCCAGTGGTAATTCATAATAGTATTAAGGAGATAGATGTGAATTCAACCATTTTCGAGCGTTACCAACAAGCCAAAGCAGATAACAAAGCCAAATACGCTCGTGATCTTGCTGCTTACCTGAATATTTCTGAAGCACAGTTGCTGCACAGCCGTGTAGGTCATGATAAAGCCGTGCGTTTAGACGTTGACGCACCAACGTTATTGACTGAATTAGCCGCGGTTGGGCAAGTCAAAGCCATTACCCGTAACGAATACGTGGTGCATGAGCAAGTGGGTCGTTATGAGAATGCGACATTCAGCCCTCACGGTGGTTTGATTTTAAACCCTCGCGCCCTTGATTTACGCATGTTTTTTTCCCATTGGGATGCGATTTTCGCCCTGACAGAAGACACCAAACACGGTGAGCGCCACAGTATTCAATTCTTTGATAAACAAGGTGATGCACTGCATAAAGTCTACACCACCGATGAAACTGACATGGCGGCATGGCAAGCACTGATTGAGAAATATGCGACGCAAGATAACAGTGAATTAACTCATGTGCCGGCGACGCCATTTACTAACCAACCTGTTGGTGATGAGCTAAAACAACAATTAGAGCAAGAATGGCGCAACATGACAGATGTGCACCAATTTTTTGTTTTATTGAAAAAGAATAACTTGAGCCGCCAACAAGTTTTCGCCGCCGTGAGTGATGATTTAGCTTGGAAAGTGCCGACCGATTCCTTCAATCAGCTGATTAATACTGCGTTCAATGACCAGAACGAAATCATGATTTTTGTGGGCAACCGTGGATGTGTGCAAATTTTCACTGGTGAAATCAAAAAAATCATGCCATATCAGAGTGAAGGTTCAGATTTGAAATGGCTCAACATTTTCAATCCTGATTTTACCTTACACATGATTGAAAACGGCATTCATGAGTGCTGGGTAACACGCAAACCAACGCAAGATGGCTTTGTGACTAGCCTTGAAGTTTTCGATATTGAAGGGAATCAAATCGCACAAATGTACGGTCAGCGCACTGAAGGCACGCCAGAGCAAGAACAATGGCGCCAGCAAGTCACTGCGTTACCCCGCATTTAAAATTTAGGTAAATTTATTATGAAACAATGGCTTCTAACCTTATTGCTCCTGTTTGTCTCGTTCAGTTCTTATGCTGCGCAACGCATTGTCACCCTCGGTGGTGATGTGACGGAAATAGTTTATGAACTTGGCGCACAAGACCAACTTGTTGCCCGCGACAGTACCAGCCTGCACCCAGAGCAAGCGACCAAACTGCCTGATGTTGGCTACATGCGAATGCTTAATGCTGAAGGCGTGCTTTCAATGCGCCCAACCTTGGTACTCGCCAGTGAATTAGCAAAACCGTCCATGGCATTAACGCAAATAGAAAAAAGCGGCGTTAAAGTCATCAAAGTGACAGGGAAACCGAGTTTAGAAGCCATTCCAGAAAAAATCACCACCATTGCCGCTGCGGTTGGCAAGCCTGAGCAAGGCAAGCAATTGGTGAATAAATTCAATCAATCGCTTAGCCAAGTCAATACGGCACCGATTGATAAAAAAGTGTTGTTTATCATGAGCCACGGTGGGGTACTCCCCTTAGCTGCGGGGAAAAAAACAGCAGTGGATAGCATGATAACGGCGATTGGTGCGAAAAATGCGATGGCCAATTTTGATAGCTATCGCCCGCTTTCCTCAGAAGGCTTATTGTCTAGCCAACCAGACTTAATTGTTTTCACGGAAGAAGGCATTAAATCATTAGGTGGTGTTGACCGCGTGTGGAACTTACCTGGTATTGCTATGACGCCTGCGGGGAAAAATAAAGCACTCGCCGTCGTTGATGATGTGGGCATGCTAACGTTTAGTTTAGGCACGCCAGAAGTCATGCAACAACTACGTGAGGCATTAGAGAAGTCCCAATGATCCGTTTTAAGCGCCCTTTATTTGTTATTTTAATTTTATTGTTCGTGCTTTGTGCCCTGACGTTTGTTGCCTCTAACGCAGGGCCGATAAATTTTTCGTTCAATACCCTGTGGCAGGCCTCTGCCACCGATCCTGACTGGCAAATATGGCTAAACATTCGTTTGCCGCGTGTCTTAATTGCCATCTTAGTGGGGCTAGCACTGGCCGTGTCAGGCGCCATTATGCAGGGGCTTTTTCGTAATCCACTCGCTGATCCCAGTTTGCTGGGCATCAGTAGTGGTGCGGCATTAGCCGTTGCTGCTTTTATCGTTTTATCTTTTTCATTACCCGCAGTAATGCAAAACTATGGCCATATCGCAGCCGCTTTTATTGGTAGCTTAGTTGTCTCGTTAATTATTTTTAGCTTAAACCGTTCATCTAACGGCAATTTGGCACGCCTACTACTGGCAGGCATTGCAATCAATGCACTGTGTATGTCATTTATCGGTGTGCTGAGTTATATCAGCAATGACCAACAACTCAGAACCTTTAGTCTCTGGATGATGGGCACACTGGGTAATGTGGATTGGACGTCACTGGCTATTGCCGCCACAGTCATTTTGCCTGTCACCGCAGTGTGCTTGTGGCAGGGAAACAAGCTCAATATCCTCCAATTAGGTGATGAAGATGCTCACTACCTTGGTTTGAATGTTGAACGGGCGAAATTTGTCTTGCTGTTTCTCAGTGCCTTATTAGTCGGGTGTGCGGTGGCGATGAGTGGCGTGATTGGCTTTGTTGGGTTAGTCGTTCCACACTTAATCCGTATGACATTAGGCCCCGACCACCGTTGGTTAATACCAGGGTCAGCCATTGTCGGTGCTGCCTTGTTATTAATCGCCGATACCATTGCCCGCACCGCGGTCGCCCCAGCTGAAATCCCTGTGGGTCTACTTACAGGGCTAATTGGTGGGCCATACTTCTTATGGCTTATTTTACGCCAGCCTGCGGGGAGAATTTAAGTGATGCAAGATAAACCTATTTTATTAGAGGCGCAGAGCCTGACTTATCAAATCGACAATAAGACATTGATTAACAATATAAGCCTTTCGATAAAACAGCATGAAATGGTGGTCATTATTGGCCCCAATGGTGCAGGGAAATCCAGCCTATTAAAGCTGTTAACTGGCTATACAACCCCTACGCAAGGTGTTTGCCTATTAGAGGGGCGCTCGTTAAAAGAGTGGCAAAGCAATGAACTAGCACGCAAACGCGCCGTAATGAAGCAACATAGCAATTTGCAATTTGCATTCACTGTTGAAGATGTCGTGGCCATGGGGCGCACCCCCTACGGTTCAGAACACAAGCAAGTTGCTATTGAAGCAGCATTATCCCTAACCCATTGCCAAGTGCTGCGACACCGCGATTATCGGCAGCTTTCTGGCGGTGAGCAACAACGCGTTCAATTAGCACGTGTGTTAGCACAGTTATGGCAGCCTACAAATCAAGGTGCCTGCTTATTTTTAGATGAACCGACATCGGCTCTGGATTTGTACCACCAACAACATAGCTTGCGCTTACTGCACCAACTAACCCGCGAACGCCCTATCGGTGTGTGCTGCGTGCTACATGATTTAAACCTAACCGCGTTATACGCTGACCGCGTTTATTTAATTCACGAAGGGGAATTAGTCGCCAGTGGCACGCCAATGGAAGTATTAACAACAGAAAATCTCACCCGCTGGTACCAAGCAGATTTAGGAGTAAGCCAACACCCTGAAAATGATACGCCTCATGTCTATTTGCGCCATTAATGGTTTTATTCTGTTATAACGACGAAAGGCACCTTAATAACGTGCCTTTAACTCCCTCATTATAAGTTACTCTATTCATTTGTTTTTCTTGACTATTCATTTTATACCCATCTTGTGATGCTAAAATTTAAACGATAAACCAATTATTCATTTACCTCTCTAAAAAGGTGTGAAATTAATATAATCTATTGATAGCTGTTTGAAATTTGAAGATAAATATTAGGAATTTTCCCCTAGAATACGCCTAAACACACAAATGGGCTGACAAGGCAGAAAATGGAAAGCAATATTATCCAAACATTGATTGAATTGACGCATCGTGGCAATGATGATGTAAAAATTGCTGCCATTTCGGCGTTAGGGGATTACCGTGCAACCGTTGAACAACAAATTGCGGTTCATCGTCTTCTTGATTTATGTAAAGACCCAAATAAAGATGTGGCTGTATCTGCGATTAAAGCATTAAGTAAATTATCTGAGCATTTTGAATAAAACCTTAGCCCCCAATTAAGCTAATTCGTTAACTAATCAAATCATATTCTCACTCACCTTTCTTCCGTAAATCCCGATTTATTCTTACTGTACCCGAGATCCAGATAGGCATATTCTCGGGCACTCAATCATTTTTATGATTAAAACCAATACATTACATCTCTTTTCATTCCATCCGCTTTTTTTTATATTTTTAAATTAAATATTTTGATAACATCAATATTACTGAACTTAAATGCTGATATATATTAAATATCAGTATATTTAACTAATTTGCTTTTTTGTAACGTACTTTCGTAGGATGGATAATGGATACACAAGTCATCAACACACTGCTCGATTTAACCAATAGAAAAAATGACGATGTCAAAATAGCGGCAATTTCAGCGCTCGGTGATTGTAAGTTGCCAATAAAGCAAATGAATACCATGAGCCGATTGCTAGAACTGTGCAATGACCCAAATAGGGATGTCGCGATCAGTGCGATTAAAGCGGTTAGTAAGCTTTTAAATCATGATAATGAATAATACAAAGCACTTATTCACAATTGTGAGAACCAGAAGAAAATAGAAGGGTAAAATGCGTTGTGATCTACCCTTCAAGATTGATTATGCCTGTTTTAAATGACGTGCGTGAAAGGCAATATGTTCACCAATAAAGCTGCTAATAAAATAGTAGCTATGGTCATAGCCATCACGTAAATGCAATGTGCAATCAAATTGCTTTTGCTCACTGATTTTTGCTAACAGCTCTGGCTTTAATTGCTCATGGTAAAAGGGATCTGCAAGGCCTACATCGACAAGTATTGGCTGTGTTGTTGCCACTTTGCCAAGCAACTCAACGGTATCATATTGACGCCATTTTGCGGTGTCATCTCCCAAGTACGCAGTAAAGGCCTTTTGTCCCCATGGTACTTGTGAAGGCGCAATAATCGGTGCAAATGCCGACAAACTGCAATAGCGCTCTGGGTTACGTAAACCAATCATTAATGCCCCATGACCGCCCATGGAATGGCCTGAAATCGCTCGCTTACCTGTTACAGGTAAATGGCTTTCCACTAATACTGGCAGCTCTGAAACGATATAATCATACATTTGATAATGGCGTTTCCACGGTTCTTGAGAAGCATTGACGTAAAACCCAGCCCCTTGCCCCAAATCATAAGCTGCATCATCTGCCACGCCTTCGCCCCTTGGGCTGGTGTCTGGCGCAATAATCACCACACCGTGTTCCGCAGCATATTGCTGAGCGGCTGCTTTCGTGATGAAGTTTTGCTCGTTACATGTCAGCCCTGACAACCAATAAATCACAGGGCAAGGCTGTGCTTGAGCCTGTGGCGGTAAATAAGCTGCAAACTTCATTTCACAGCCTAATACCGTTGATTGATGTTGATAAACATCCTGCCAGCCACCAAAGCAAGCGTGGCGCTCAATTCTCTCCATCAATGGCTCCTTATTCGTAATGAATGACGGTACGGATTGACTTGCCTTCATGCATTAAATCAAAAGCTTCATTAATGCTATCAAGCGGCAATGTGTGAGTCACGAATGGCGCTAGGTCAATATCCCCTTTCATGGCATCTTCAACCATTTTTGGCAATTGGCTACGCCCTTTCACGCCACCAAATGCGGTTCCACGCCATGAACGGCCTGTCACCAATTGGAATGGGCGAGTCGAAATTTCCTGACCAGCACCCGCCACGCCAATAATGATGGATTGCCCCCAGCCACGGTGAGCACTTTCCAATGCAGCACGCATAACATTCACGTTACCAATACATTCAAAGGTATGATCTACACCCCATTCGGTCATTTCAATCAATACTTGTTGAATTGGCTTATCAAAATCTTTCGGGTTTAAGCACTCTGTTGCACCAAATTGACGAGCTAATTCAAATTTAGTGGGGTTCGTGTCAATGGCAATAATACGCCCAGCTTTGGCTTGTCTTGCCCCTTGGATAACCGCTAACCCAATACCACCCAAGCCAAATACGGCAACAGAATCGCCTTCTTGCACTTTTGCGGTGTTGTGGACAGCACCAATCCCCGTTGTCACACCACAACCCAATAAGCACACTTCTTCGTGATTCGCTTCTGGATTGATTTTAGCCAGTGATACTTCGGCAACAACAGTGTATTCACTGAATGTTGAGCACCCCATATAGTGATAAACAGGCTGGCCATTATAGGAAAAACGTGTTGTGCCATCAGGCATTACGCCTTTTCCTTGGGTTGCACGGACAGACACACATAAGTTCGTTTTGCCTGACTCGCAGAAGACGCATTTTCCGCACTCTGCGGTATACAGTGGAATAACGTGGTCACCGACGCTGACACTTGTCACGCCTTCACCAACTTCAACTACAACGCCTGCGCCTTCATGTCCTAGCACAACTGGGAATAGCCCTTCTGGGTCGTCCCCTGAAAGTGTGAATGCATCAGTGTGACAAACGCCTGTGTGACTGATTTTAACTAAAACTTCCCCAGCTTGTGGTGGCATAACGTCGAGTTCGACAATTTTCAGTGGTTCGCCTGGACCAAATGCGACTGCTGCACGTGATTTCATCGTTGTTCCTTTTTATTTAACGCAAATAAGTGCGAATAAGTGAAATAGCATCATCAACTGACTCTTTTTGATGCTGTGTGGTGGCAGACTCTTGGAGCCCTTCGCGCAAATGGCTTTCGAGTACTCCCGCCATTAACCCATTAACGGCACCGCGGATGGCAGCAATTTGCTGTAAAACTGCGGCACACTCCGCTTCGTCCTCGAGTGCAGATTCAAGAGCTAATAGCTGCCCTTTAAGTTTTCGAACACGCGTCAATACCGCTTTTTTTTCTTTTGGTGAATGTGGCATCATTAAGCCCCTTTCATATACATAGGGGGAGTATAGTATTTATAAAGCTATCAGTACAGAATGACACTATTTAATTTGCCTATTTAAGGCACAAAAAAATAAAAAATGGCAAAGTGAGTTATCTTTCACTTTGCCATTCAAGAGGATAAACAATAATAGTTACAGTAAGTTAAAGTATTTGTCGGGTTTATTGACTGGAGGAAGTGGCTTGAGATCGAGCATGTCCATTGCATTTCGCTCAATACTATTGCAAATCGCATTTAACGGTAGGTCATTCGCAGAAGTCCCAAAAGGGTCTTCTAATTCTTCGGCTAATGAATCCCACGCTAAAAAGGTATACGAAATAAATACCGAAACAAACGGGGTCATATAATGCAAATCAACCACTAACGCGAACGGCAATAACGTACAAAACAAATACACGGTGCGTTGCAAAATCAAGGTATAAGCAAAAGGAATAGGGGTATTCGAGATACGTTCACAGCCGCCTAAAACGTCTGATAACGCATTAATATCTTTATTGATTGCTTGAAATAATACGTCACTAATCACTTTATTATCTCGCAGCTCCCCTACTTTCAAGCCAATCTGCATTAAAATACGGCTGGTTGGAAATGGACTACGAATAACTTCGTCAAAAATAGCGCGCGGTAACAGCCGATACAAATCAACTATGGAGCTGGTTTTTCTTAGCTCATGTTTTAAACTCCAACCAAACGCAATCAATAAGTGAGCAAATTCTTTTTGCGCAGCTTTGTCATTTGGTAATAACCCTTTAATATTCCTTAAAATATTGCGTTGGTTAATCAGCAAATTAGCCCAAAGTGTTCTCGCTTCAATTAAACGGCTATAACACGCGTTATTGCGAAAGCCCAAAAAGATAGCGATGGCTATCCCTAATAAACTAAAAGGCGCGATAGTTAAATGAATACCTAATTGTTCGTACCATTGGTAGCTCAATACAGCAACAATCGAAATCATGATATTAAGGGATAACCGAAAGGTGATTTTTGACAGCACGGAACCGTGCCAATCGAACAACCGGAAAAACCAGTGTTGATGCGGGCGAATGACCATAATGTAATAAGTATTTTTTTAGTAAAACGACATATAACTTATTATTTCATTTATCAAACTGATAATCTATAGGTAATAATTGATTAACAGCTATTGGCTAATCCTAAAATAAAAAATAGCTGATGGCGTTTCCAGAGCAGCTATTTCTCCCACATTAATTATGCCACTGCGCTATTTCATTTTCAGTTAGTGTTAAGGGTTGCGTACTGCCTGTTTCTGCTGACTTTACTGCCGCTTCTAACACTGCCATAACCGCCAGCGCTTGCAATGGGGTTACTGGGTTTTGTGTATTATTTTTCAATGCATTACGAATATTCATATAATACTGGCTTTGGTCGCCTTTTGGTGTTTCTTGCGTCTTAGAAGATAACGTCTCATCAATTAAAATAATTGGGTCATTATCCACACCCCATTCTTTATCTCGTGGCGTGATCCCTTGTAATAATTGTTTTTCTTGTTGATCTGGTTGGGATTTTACCACACTACCTTTATCGCCGTGTACGGTAAAGCGCGTAAATCCGCCTGCAGCTAACATGCTGCAATGCAAAATCACTTTATGAGTTGGGTAGTTTAATAACACATGGGCCCAATCATTAATTTGGCCATTATTTCTTAGCGTTGCAATATTACCTTGCACTGACTGAGGTAAACCAAAAAGTTGCAGTGCTTGGTCAATTAAATGTGGACCTAAATCAAACCATAAACCACTGCCTGGCAAGTTTTGCTCACGCCAACGCACTCTCACTTCAGGGCGAAAACGGTCAATGTGAGATTCAAAATGTTTTACTTCACCAATCAGTTTTTGCTCGATGACGTCTTTTATTGCCAAATAATCACTGTCCCAACGGCGATTATGAAATACCGATAGCAAGACATTATGTACTTTCGCTAATTCAATCAATTCTCTAGCTTCTTGCATATCAAGGGTAAATGGCTTGTCGACCACCACATGTTTACCCGCCTCAATTGCTAGCTTTGCTAATGGCGCATGCGTTGCATTTGGGCTTGCTATTACCACTAAGTCAATATCAGGGCGAAGAATAGCCTCTTCGGCGGAAGCTATCACCGTGGTATTTGGAATATCACGCTTCACCTTTTCTTCATCACTGGAAGCCACGACTGTAAGGTTCAAGCCATCAACCGACCTAATTAAAGGTGCATGGAATGTTTTCCCCACAAAACCATAGCCAATCAGTGCAACATTAATATCTTTGCTCATAATCTTACCCGTTCATTAAATACGAAGAGAATTTACAGTCACCTTGCTATTAGGATTAAGTTCATCCCAATGGCAATCCAAAAATAGTTGGTCAATTTCGTCCAAATGTGCCACTAAATAAGGCTGACACAGATTAAGTTTTGTACTGTCCGCCACCACCCAATGTGCTTGGCTATTCGCTATCATGGCACGTTTTACATCGCAATCTGCTTCTTGGGTTGCACTCAACCCCAAAGTAGGATGCAAAGCACAAGCCCCTAATATGGCGATATCTGCTCGGTATCTTGCCAACATGGATAATGTGGCGCTTCCTGCAAACAAGCGCTGCCCTGAGTCCCACTCCCCACCCAATAAGATCAATTGGATATCCGCACGTTCACTAAAATGCATGGCAATATCTAAGGATGTGGTAATGATTTTCATCGGGCCTTGGATAAAGCTAGCAACAGCCATGACCGTACTGCCAGAATCAAGGAAAAGTGTTGAGCTCTTCGGGATCAACTTAGCAACCTGTTGCCCTAATTGTTTTTTAACCTCAGGCAATAAAATATTGCGCCCTCGACGGCTCATAACTGGCACATTAAACCCCACAGCACCGCCATGACTTTTTTGTGCCAACCCTTGGTTTTCTAGGTCGGTTAAATCACGGCGGATAGTATCTGTAGATACATGCAACTGATTAGATAAGTCTGCAACGCTCACCTGACCATTTTTTGCTATTATTTCAATAATATAATTCTGTCGTGCTTGTTTGTGCATAATCGCAAAACCCTGCAAAAAACCGCATTTAGTCTCATAATACCGCAATTAAATTGGAAATAAAGATAAAAGTCAGCGCGATGACCACACACATCAACAAGCCTATGGAATTTTTCTATTTTTATTTTTTAAGAAAAGAAAATATAAGAAGGAAAATCGCAGTATTAATAAAGATAGAAATAAAGTAGAAAGCCACTTATTAGGCTATCTACTTTACTTGAATGAAAAAACTAACTTTTTAACGATTCTAACCGTTTGATTTCATCGCGCAGTGCATCAATTTCACGTTCTAACTGGCGGCTTTCATCTGAGTAGTATTTACTGTTCAGTTTTGTTGGGCCTGTCGCCCCAGAATAGTGGTCATAACAACGGTTTTGCACATTCGAAATAGCGCGTTGTAACCCTGCGACTCGGTGGCGGTTTCCATGTGCTTTTGCGTATTTTAGCTGTTTTTCAAGTTGGTAAATTTTATTATCACAACCATAGTAATTAGAGCCCGCTTGGGAAGATAATGGAATAAACAGTGTTGATAAAATAATTAGCATTATCCTTTTCATTTAATTCTCCAAATATAAAAAATAAATTAAATTTTGTCTATTTCATCACTTTTATATTTTATTAATATAAGCAAGCTCTTAATTTAGCTTAAGTTAAAGATTAAACCTAAAATAACCGTATCCTAAAGTAGGATAAATGATAACTTATATTTATAGTTGAGACATCAAACAGGTCTGATCACTTTTCATGATAATTTATTACAGACAGACATAACTTTCCTTGTTACCTTACTCGCATGGACTTTTCTCTACACGGATGTAGACATTTCTTGCTTCAAGTGATAACAAGCACTCAGCTCACTTTCCAAGCTAACACTTCAATTTATTCAATTAAACACAATAATTCCATTTATTTTTTTAAAACGCCTATTAAGCACGAATTGTATAAACTTGTTTTCATCTAAAAATAAAAAAATTCATTAAATTTGTATTTATTTAAACCTATAGGAATAAGTTTAAATTCACCCCTAATTTTCATATATATTTTGCAGTCTCTTTATCGGCAAAGATATACTCTAGCCAAAGGTAATATTAAAGAGAATAACCATGCACACACCTCAGTTTGAACTCACATTTGCTAGCGCTGGCGAACAACATTTTCATGCTGCCTTAAAAAAAGCCAGCCAAGATTACCTGAAAAGTAAGCAGGACCATGTATATGCGAGTAAAGCTGATATTGTAGTAATCATCGCCTTATTTGCCATCGCAATACTGTGCTATCTCCCAACGCTGTTTACCTCATCCGTATTAACCTACAGTTTAGCCTATTTTGTTTTTGTTCTGATCATTATGTTCCTCAATGTGATAGGGCAACACGATGCTTGCCATAATACCTTATTTAAAAATAGCTGGAAAAACCGCGTGTTTGGCCGCTTAGTCACCTTACCTTTAGGGTTAGAGCCTGAATTTTGGCGGACTCGCCATGTTCACTATCACCACCATTTTGCCAATATTGAAGATTACGACTTAGATACAGAAGAAAACGGTATCTTTCGCCAGACCCCTTTTCAAAAGTGGCGATCTTTTATGAAGTACCAACATATCTACTGGCCCTTTATTGCCTCTTTTTCGTTAACCTGGATTGCGCTGGTTTTTGACTGGTCGGATAGAACGGGGAAAACACGCCTAAAAGATAAAAAGGTTTTAACAGGGAAAAAAGGCTGGGCACTTTTTATTGCCAGCAAAATGGGCCATTTATTGCTGATGCTAGGTTTACCTTTATTTTTTGCACATGAGCATGGAATAAGCTTAGCCGCTATTTTTATTACTTATATTTTGAGCCAAATGATTGCATCTATTTTTGTTATTTATTTACTTTTAGGAACACATTGGGCTGAAACTGAATTTTTTACTGCACCAGACGATAAGCAAATTAAACATGGTTGGTACCATCATAATTTTGTTACGGCCTGCGATTGGATACCAACGCCACATTGTCTATGGCGTTTAACTGGTGGGCTTAATTATCATCTTACCCATCACCTTTTCCCCAATTGGCACCACCGCCACTACCCTGCTTTGGCCAGAATTTTAGGGGAATTAGCAACACAACATAATATGCCTTATCGCTGTATTCGCTATAACGAGTTAGTCGCCGCACAAATCCGCTTCTTAAAAAAAATGGGTGAAAAACCACGCTAAATACCGCCTCACTGTATGTCATATACTGTAAATACCGTGAGGTAATGTTTATATTTAAACAATTACTCAATGAACTAATTATTTAAATATACATTACCTATCAAAATAAATCCTTAAGGTTTATCGCCTAGCAATATGGTACGCTTTATAAAAATAATACCCATATTATTTCTGACGAATAATTAAAACATTTGATTATATTATTGATATAAATTTAAGCAAAAAAAGCACAATATTCATTAATTCACGTCTTATTTATGTTCTGTTTAATTTTTATTTATTAAGGGATTATTAAATTCACTATTACACTCATTGATACTCCATTTAAGTTATTCAAAATATAATTCATACATAAAAATAATATTTCTAAACTACACACTACATTTTATAGAATGGTTGACACTCGCATGAAAAAAGCAGAGTACATTATAAAAAAACTACGCACATTTATTATCAGTGATAAGCTTTATCTTGCTAATAAATTTGCAAAAAAACTAAATTATCGCCCTGATTTTAAGACACCTAAAAGCTTCAATGAAAAGGTGAATTTTAGAATGCTGCGTGATAAAAACCCACTGTATACACAGCTTGCAGATAAGCTCGCCGTCAGGAGCTACATTAGTCGAACCATTGGCGAAGAGTATTTAGTCCCTATTCTAGCCACTTACCGTCATGTTGATGAAATTGATATCAATGCGCTTCCCGAGCAATTTGTACTCAAATGTAATCACGACAGCGGCAGCAGTGTCATTTGCCGAAATAAAGCTAAATTTGATTGGCAACATGCTAAAAACAAACTGTCATTTCACTTAATAAAGAATCTTTATTACATTACTCGCGAACGTCACTATAAAAATATTTCACCTCAAATTATTTGTGAACAATATATTGATTTATTCGCTAATAAAAAGAGAAAACTCGTCCCTGAAACCTGCCGTATACATTGCTTTTCAGGTAAGCCTGTCTATGCAGAGATTGACTACACTGATGAATCAGGTGAAGAGTTTATCAATATCTATGACATCAACTGGCAGCTACAACCCGTCACTTTTGGCTACCCAAATATGCTAGAACCAGTACCAGAGCCACCACTATTTAAAGAAATGCTGCGCTTGGCTGAAATCCTCGTTACGCCGTTCGATTATTGCCGTGCTGACTTTTTGATGTCTGATGAAAATACTCTGTATTTTAGCGAACTGACCTTTGCGCCTAACGCAGGTAGGACAGAAATCTCCCCATTATCGTGGGACTTTAAACTAGGCGAACACTGGGAGCAACGCATTACCCAATCTGCGGGCTATGTACCTCTCGAAGGCGCCTTATCCACAATCTCAATGAATAAGAAAAAGTAACGCGCAGAAAAAAGGCTCTGTGAAATCACAGAGCCTTCATAAACTATTTTTACTTAAACAATTAATTCGCTAACACACTCGCTTTACGACGTAAGCTCGCAATTAGCATATAAATTGCCGTCACGAGCAACACAATAAAGAAGAAATCCACTAAACCATTATGTTGACTTAATAACGTACTGGCTGCAATTGGCCCCATGGCAGAACCAATGCTATAGCTAAACAACATAACTTGTGTTGCAGCAACAATGTAAGATGAATCTAGATTGTCGCATGCTAAGGTAATTGCGATTGGGTATAACGCAAATGAGGACATACCTAACAAGGCTAATGCCACAATCATCACCAAGTAGTCGCTAGAGATGTAAATAACGCCCATCGCGAATACCCCTAAAAGAGATACCATTGCTAACAGCAAAGTCTTACTCATCAAGATGGAAAGCTTGCTAACAACCGGTTGGATCAACATACCACCCAAAATAATTGAGGCCATCAAAACCCCAACTTGGTCAGTCGTGAATTGTTCTTTCTTCAATGATAGAGGCATCAACCCATAAATCGTCCCCATGGTGATACCTGAAACCATACACCCTATAATTGCTGGTTTACTTAATCGCGCAATTTTTTTCAGAGATAGTTTATGATGGGAGCTACTATCAGGCTGACCTTGACGAACCAATAAAGGCGGCATTACAGCTAACAACAACAAGCCTAATACAACCATAAAAGGATACGCACCTTGGGTTCCAATCACGCCAATCGCGAGTTGCCCTAACGTTGTACCGCCATACAATGACGTCATATAAAAGCTTAAACGCTTAGCACGTTCTTTCGGGCTGTCACCAATCAGCAACCAGGATTCAACCACAACAAAGATACCCGCAACCGCGATACCTGCAACTAAACGGTTTGGCAGCCAAGCTTCAATAGAAGGCGCCCACGGCAAAACGACAACCGTTGCGGCTAGCATTAATAAAAAACCAATAAAGGAAAGGCGATGGCCAATTTTGGCAATTACAGGTTCGATTAACATTGAACCAATTAATAAACCAATGTAGTAGGCACTTGCTAACCAGCCTGCGTACTGCGTATCAATTCCAAAGCTCCCCATTGATAATGGGATTAAGCTCATTAAATAACCCGATGCAATAGCAAAAATCGTTAGCCCGGCAACAGGAACGAATGCATTATCGCGTTTGCGCATGATAGTAGTGGACTGATTCACGCCCCACTCTCCAACAAATAAAAATAAATAATATGCGCTGCAACTACATCGTAGAATACGACAAGGCTCTGCTCCCAAAAAAAGGAACACATTTCGGCGATTAGTGCAGTGGTAAAATATAAAAACAAGACTGATTTGAGCGCAATATAGAACGTTCAATCAGTAAGTTAAAATGAGAAAATCTAATGGTGACTAGTAAAATAATTTATGTGAGAAAAATCACGTTTTTCCCAAAGAGAGGTTTAGATCAATAATGACAAAAGAAACAAATAAAACAAATGTAAATCAATCAGATGCGTAAAAGTAACTTTTCATTTTCTTGTTACAACTTGATACAACTTAAGTCATATACCAAGCGTCCTAAAAATGCTCAATGGCAAAATAATTTATTTATTATTTTTACCTTGCCATCTCATTGGGTGCAAAAAGCCTTTTTTGACTGATGGAACAAATAAATAATTTAATTCGTACTTTATTCATTTATTTCTTTTCTAATTAAAAATACGTAATACCAGATACCATTTAATGGTTATTTTCATCGTGGTTTATCTGCTAAGTTTATTCTAATGAAGAAAGACGCCGCCAGAGTGTTGTTCTGCTAATCCCTAAATACTGCGCTACCGCTTTGCGGTCTCCATTAAACCTTGTCATCACATCAGTCAATGACTCCCCACTTCGATTAACAATAGCCTCATGTTCATTTGATCCCCACTGGCGTTCTGGAGATAAGCTTGTCAACATTTCTTCCGTAATCGCCTTTTCAGGGTATGCACTGCAATAAAGCGCAGCCCGCTCCATTAAATTTCGCAGTTCTCGCACATTCCCTGGCCACGCATAATGTAAAAAAAAATGACGACAGCTCAAAAGTTGCTGTACGCGAAATGCAGGGAGCGGCAATACTAACCCCGCAAAAGCCAGTTTTAAAAGCCTTTCAGCGAGAACAAAAATATCCTCTCCGCGTTCATTAAGCGCAGGCACTTGCATTCGAAGTACCCCTAAACGATAGAAAAGGTCGGCTCGAAAATGTCCATTTTTCACCCAATCATCTAAATGGCAATGGGTCGCACAAATTACACGAACATTGACCTGCAAAGGCTTATAACCGCCAATCCGCACCACCGAGCGCTCTTCGAGTACCCGTAAAAGCCGTGTTTGCAACGCTAATGGCATTTCACCAATTTCATCTAAAAATAACGTACCACCATGAGCCAACTCAAACAAACCCGCTCTTCCACCACGTCGTGACCCCGTAAATGCGCCTTCTTCATAACCAAATAATTCTGCTTCTAATAATGTTTCAGGGATCGCGCCACAATTAACCGCCACAAATGGCATTTGCTGTTTACTGCGTTTGTGTTGATTAAATAAGGTAAATTCGTGGTGAATCGCTTGTGCGATCATTTCTTTCCCGGTTCCACTTTCACCTTGGATCAACACAGTGGCATCTGATCTGGCATATAACATAATCGTCTGTCTTACCCGCTCCATCTGTAATGATGAGCCAATTAAGTCATTGATTGTATAGCGGACTTTTGGTGGTGTAATTGGGACGTATTTCTCTGATAAATGGCGATTACGATGAGACATGTGGCTTAACTCAATAGCATCAGAGAAGGCCTGGCGTATAGTTTGGGTTGAATAGACAAAAATTCCTGTCATTCCCATTTCATCCGCTAAATCCATAATCAACCCTGCGCCGACAACCACAGTTATCCCCATCGCTTTCAAGGCCTTAAGCTGTGCTCTTGCATCTTCTGCCGTGATATAACTACGTTGTTCTATCTGTAATGCAAAACGCTGCTGAAAATCAGTTAATGATGGGATCGTATTTTTATAATTAATAATACCAACCTTATCACTGATTTCTCGCGCCTTTGCGAGTGCCTGCATAACATCAAACCCGTTGATATTAACGATGATAACAGGTACAGAAACATGGCTTTTGAGGTAAGCACCGTTAGAGCCAGCGCTAATAATTGCATCACAATGCCCCTCTTTTAGCCTTTCTCTTACCACTTCTGCCGCCTGTTCGAACCCCAAATTCAACGGTGTAATTTCGGCTTGCTCACTGAACTCAGGGCTGATATCACGAAAAAGCGTGAATAACCGCGAAACAGACACAGTCCAAATAATCGGTTTTTCCATCTGTTCCGTTGCCTCTCCGTTATGTTTCGAACTATGTTTCAAAATACGTTTCAATTAACATTAGTCTGTTTCAATGAAACATGCTAACTATGAATGATAAATTTGTTTTCCTTGTCACAAATCCACGCCTTTTTTAACCCACTAATTTTTAACGCTTTATTATTAACATTAATGTCTATGCCAGTTGGCATGACAATTGCTATATGACTATAGTTACCTTAAATAAAAAACAATTTATTAACAATCGAGAGGCTGCTATGTCATCTATTCCTGCCGGACAAAAATTCCGTGATGCTGTCGCCCAAGAGTCCCCTCTTCAGTTAGTGGGAACTATCAACGCCAATCACGCCCTTCTTGCTCAACAAGCTGGCTACAAAGCCATTTATTTATCCGGTGGTGGCGTCGCCGCGGGGTCGTTAGGTATGCCAGACTTAGGGATTTCTACCCTAGATGATGTATTGATTGATATTCGCCGTATTACAGATGTTTGTGATTTACCCCTGATGGTCGATGCCGATATTGGTTTTGGGCCATCTGCCTTTAATGTCGTTCGTACCGTCAAGTCATTTTGCAAAGCAGGTGCGGCAGGCTTACACCTTGAGGATCAGGTCGGGGCGAAACGTTGTGGCCATCGCCCTAATAAAGAAATCGTATCGACACAAGAAATGGTGGATAGGATCAAAGCCGCGGTAGATGCCCGCACCAATGACAGCTTTGTGATTATGGCTCGCACAGATGCACTCGCCGTCGAGGGACTTGATGCGGCGCTTGAACGCGCTCAAGCTTACCTCGAAGCAGGTGCGGACATGTTATTCCCGGAGGCGATTACTGAACTGACTATGTATCAACAGTTTACTCAAAATACCCCCGCCCCTGTTCTCGCGAATCTCACCGAATTTGGCCAAACCCCATTGTTTACCTTAGATGAACTTCGTAGCGTCGGTATCGCGATTGCACTTTATCCATTGTCAGCCTTTCGAGCAATGAATAAAGCCGCAGAGCAGGTCTACACAGCGATACGCCATGAAGGCACGCAGAAAAGCGTCGTTCCATTGATGCAAACACGTGATGAGCTATATCAAAGCATTCATTACTACGATTATGAACAAAAATTGGACGCACTATTTTCGCAAAAAAAATCATAGGCACGCAGGCAGCACCAAGTTGAGCCTCCTCAATCCCTTACAAGGAAATTACGATGAATGAACAACTTAGTAGCACTGAAACACCCCAATTTAAACCAAAAAAATCCGTTGCACTTTCGGGCGTTCCTGCGGGAAATACAGCACTTTGTACCGTAGGGCGCAATGGAAATGACCTGCATTATCGCGGGTTTGATATCCATGATTTAGCCACCCAATGCGAATTTGAAGAAGTTGCATATCTACTGATACACGACAAGCTTCCCACGCAAACCGAACTCACCGCTTATAAAGAAAAACTAAAATCCTACCGTGGGTTACCCGCGAGTGTGAAGCAAACTTTAGAATCCATTCCTGCCAACGCCCATCCTATGGATGTCATGCGCACAGGAGTTTCGATGATGGGTTGCGTGCTTCCCGAAAAAGACGCACACCCGTTTTCAGGTGCCAAAGATATTGCCGACCGGTTGTTAGCCTCATTAGGTTCAATGCTGCTGTACTGGTACCACTTCAGCCATCATGGTCGTCGCATCGAAACGCAAACCGATGACGACTCAATTGGCGCACATTTTTTGCATTTACTGCATGGCAAAAAACCACCTGCTCAGTGGGAAAAATTCATGCATATTGCCGCAATTTTGTATGCGGAACATGAATTTAACGCCTCAACATTTGCCGCTCGTGTTATTGCTGGCACGGGAACAGATTTTTACTCCGCGATGACAGGAGCAATCGCTGCCTTACGAGGGCCAAAACACGGTGGAGCAAATGAGGTTTCATTAGAAATTCAGCAGCGCTATGCTTCAATGAATGAAGCGGAGCAAGATATCATTGCTCGTATTCATAATAAAGACGTCATCATTGGCTTTGGTCACCCTGTGTATACCCTTGCCGACCCGCGCCATCCCATCATTAAATCTGTGGCATTACAGCTTTCAGAGCAAAATTTAAATCGCCATTTATACAGTATTGCCGACCGTATCGAAACGGTAATGAAACGTGAAAAAGGCATGTTCCCAAATTTAGATTGGTTCTCCGCGGTGGCCTATCACTTAATGGGCATACCGACTGCTATGTTTACACCACTCTTTGTCATGGCGCGGACTGCGGGTTGGTCTGCCCATATCATCGAACAGCGACAAGACAATAAAATTATTCGTCCATCTGCCAATTATATTGGGCCAGAGAATCAATTATTCATTCCGATAGAACAGCGTTAATAAAGGTAAAATAATGACAACACAAACCGTGAGTTCTCATAAAATTGAATTTGATAGTGTGATCAGTGACATTGTTGATTATGTAATGGATTACCCAATTGTTTCTGAGCTAGCTTACGATACCGCCTATCATTGCCTGCTTGATACACTGGGCTGTGGCATGGAATCGCTAGAATATCCTGCTTGCAAAAAGCTGTTAGGCCCAATTGTGCCGGGAACCATCGTCCCTAATGGCACTAAAATTCCGGGTACACAATTTCAGTTAGACCCCGTTCAAGGAGCTTTTAATATTGGTACAATGTGCCGCTGGCTTGATTTTAACGACACTTGGCTTGCTGCCGAATGGGGCCACCCTTCCGATAACTTAGGCGGTATTCTTGCTACTGCCGATTGGTTGTCTCGGGAAAATCTAGCCAAAGGCAAAAAACCTTTAATCATCAAAGATGTATTAACTGCCATGATTAAAGCACACGAAATCCAAGGGTGTATTGCTCTTGAAAATGCCTTTAATAAAGTGGGACTCGACCATGTTATTTTAGTCAAAGTCGCCTCAACCGCAGTCGTCGCACAAATGCTCGGTTTAAACCGCGAACAGATCCTCAATGCCGTTTCCCAAGCATGGATTGATGGTCACAGCTTACGGACTTATCGCCATGCGCCAAATACAGGGTCACGAAAATCGTGGGCGGCTGGCGATGCAACTTCCCGTGCAGTTAGGCTCGCCTTGATGGCGCAAAAAGGTGAAATGGGCTACCCAACGGCATTGACCGCCAAAACCTGGGGGTTTTATGACGTTTTATTTAAGGGTCAGCCGCTTCGCTTCCAACGCCCTTACGGTTCCTATGTCATGGAGAACGTGCTGTTTAAAATTTCTTTCCCTGCTGAGTTTCATTCACAAACGGCCGTCGAAGCTGCACTACAGCTTCATCAAACATTAGTCGCAATGGGTAAAAGTGCCGATGATATTGCATCAATTGCAATTCGCACTCATGAAGCTTGTATTCGCATTATAGATAAGAAAGGCCCACTCAATAATCCTGCTGACCGCGATCATTGCATACAATATATGGTGGCAGTGCCATTAATTTTTGGGCGGCTCACCGCAGCCGACTATGAAGATAATATTGCACAAGATAGCCGTATTGATGCGCTTCGTGCCAAAATGCATTGCCATGAAGATACGCAATTTACCGCCGATTACCATGACCCAGATAAACGTTCGATTTCTAATGGATTAATAATTACGTTAAATGATGGTCAGGTGTTGAATGAAGTGGTAATTGAGTACCCTGTAGGCCATAAACGCCGCCGTAAAGAAGGGATGCCGCTGTTATTGAAGAAATTTAGAATTAATTTGGCAAGGCAGTTTCCTGAGGCTCAGCAGCTGCGTATTCTTCAGGCATCACTCGATAAGCCCATGTTAGAAAAAATGCCAGTGAATGAATATATGGATTTATTCGTGATTTAAATTCTATCCATATTTAAGACTAAAACGCCGCTAGATTATGGCGAGAGGTTGTTGACAAAGCAGGATAAAAGCGTAGTTTTTCCTGCTTTGTGTTATCAGCCGAAAATCAATAAATTAGAAAATAAATTGATAGCGAGTTTGGCTAGTGTAAACCTGTTGTGCTTTCGCAATCCCTGTATACAAATCGCCCCATTCAGGGTGATTAACTGCATCAGGCGGAAACTGCGTCTCTAAAGCCACGCCTGAATATGCCGTATAAATTTGGCTTTTACCTGCAATCGCAAATAATTGATTGCCACTATAAACGTGTATTGCAGGCATCGTCGTGGTTATTTTCATCTGCACATCGCTATCAGGCGCGCCGAGTGTTACTGCTGTTTGCTGCCCATCAGCGATACCACTATTGAAGATAAACGTATGGTCATACCCGCCAACTGCGGCTTGTACCTCATCCTGTAAAAAGTCTCGCCCAATGCGTTTACCCACACGAAAATCAAAGTTCGTCTCCGTCACATCCCGCCACTCTCCTGTCGGGAGGCCTTCTGCGGTTGTAGGTAAAAACGTATCGGCCGCTATCTGCAAGTCATGTTCAAATGCGGTTCGAGCTGAATCTTCCCCTGCAAGGTTAAAATAAGTGTGATTCGTCAGGTTCACTGGGCAGTCTTCTGTTGACTGGTATTTATAATCAATAACCACTTGATTATCTTCAGTTAGCTCATAGCTTACCTCAACCAATAGTGTCCCAGGAAAGCCTTGATCCCCCGCTGGCGAAGTCAACGAAAAAACCGCTTTGCACGGACTTGGCTGAATAATTCCCCAAATTCGATAGCTAAAGTTATCTTTTCCACCGTGTAAGCAGTGCTTGTCTTGATTATTAAAAACGGTGTATTGCTGGCTATTTAACGTAAATCGAGAGCCACAAATGCGGTTTGCAACTCGCCCGATGGTCGCGCCAAGATAGACCCCCTGCTCCATCTGCTTCGCCATATTGGGTGACCCTAATACCACATCCCGCTTACCACTTGCTAAAGGTAATATGCAGCTAACCCAGCTGGCGCCTAAGCTTGTGAGTAAAATTTTCATTCCATTTTGATTGGTCAGAGCAATAACTTTTGGCGATCGGATAGTATGACGTTGTTCTTGAGTAAACCGCATTTTTCCCTCAATATTTGATAGTAATCTATTTAGCTGAAGGGGTTAAAATTAACATTTGCTCAACCGCCCCTTCCGCATGAGCAAAAAAAATCGTTCCATCCTGCAACAACAAATTGATTTTCCACTGGTTACCTATTGAGTGCAATATCTTATTAGCTGATCTTATTTTAATACAACAAAAAAATAACCGAGTAAGATACAAGACTCGGTTATTTCGAAAATGTATTAGTCACAATTTTATTAATGCTTGGTGTGCTTGTCGTAGGGATCTAAGTGGGTCATTACATCTAAAATTTGTGGATTTCCCATCAATTTTTTACGCGTATTAACAGCAATATCATGCCCTTGTGTAATGCTCATATCTCCATCAAGCTCTAAATGTACATCAACTAATAAAAAATCCCCTGATTTACGGGTTTTTAAATCATGGTAGCCTGATAATTCATCGATGCTATCTAATACATCGCGAATTTCTTGCAATGTCTCTTCATCAGCACCTTTGTCCATTAAATCTTGCATTGATTGATTGGTAAATTTAAAGCCCATCCTAAAAACAAATGTCCCTACAATCATCGCAGCGAGAGGATCGAAAATACGCAGGCCACATAAGTTACCAACAATACCAATCGCTACAACCAAAGAAGATGCCGCGTCAGAACGTGCATGCCATGCATTTGCAACCAACATACTCGAATTAACTTTCTTAGCCACGTGTAGCATGTAACGGAATAAACCTTCCTTTGCAACTAACGCAATCAAGGCTGCCACTAATGCAATCATATGAACTTCAGGGATCAAATCAGGATTGAGCAGTTTCTCAATGGCAGACCACACCATTCCCACCCCAACAATCAATAAAATAATCCCCAAAATTAATGATGCCCCATTTTCATAACGAAAATGCCCATAAGGGTGGTCTTCATCTGGCTTTTTGTGGCTCTTTTTATTGGCGATTAGAACAACAAAATCTGCGATTAAATCGGATAATGTATGGATCCCATCAGCGATTAAACCCGATGAGTGGGAAAGAACACCAATAATAATCTGCCAAATAGATAACAGCGTATTGACCAACACACTGATTAACGTGCTTTTTTTCGCAGCCTTAAATTTAGCTTGTTGAACCACAAACTCCTTGCTTGGCTGAGCCACTGCTTCATTTTTATTCATATCATCATTTCTTTAATGAAAAACAAAATAATTATCATTTAAATAAACTTTTTAAATCAATAAGTTAAATAAACACTCAGTTGATATTCGCACATTAAATGTTAAATGTCTCATCATAAATTGTAACCAGTTAGTTTAGATGAAAATGATTATTCTTTATTTTTGGTGACAAATGCGCTCATTGTTTAAAATAGCGATAAATGCGCACTTAAAAGCATTTCTTCCAGCTTATTTAACTTATAGTATATAAATAGTGAATTGCTATAATCGATTTCAAATAACATATGGATGAGGTGGCTATGTATAAAAAAATTCTAGTTCCTATTGATTTGTTAGAGGATGAACTAAATCAGGACATCATAAAACACGTTGAAGCCTTAGCCATGCTGGGGGCGCCTGAAATTCATTTTTTATCTGTCATTCCGAGTGTTGAATTATTTTTTGGTATTGAAATCGCCGCACTACCTGAGAGCCAGAAAAATTCTGCAGAACGCTCAATTTTAGCCATACGCGCTTTAGAAGAAATAATTAAAGATATTAAAGTCCCAGATAATCAGATTAGTTGCAAAGTAAGCATTGGATCAGCGAAAGATGAAATCTTGGATTATGCACAAGAAATTGATGCAGATTTAATTATGGTCGGTTCACACCACCCAAGCACCTCAACCTATTTATTAGGTTCAACCGCGTCGGCGATTGTTCGCCATGCGAAAACATCGGTCTTTGTGATCCGTTAAAATACAGGATAAAAAAAATGCCGCTAATTTGCGGCATTTTTTATTTATTTTTTGGTGGAATCAATCAGTTTATCGTCTGTTGACCAAACACGATATTTTACATCCATATCAGCAGGCGCATAGACAACGATAGGGAGTTTGCTGTTATAACGAACAAACGCATCATCACCTAATTGCGTGGTAATAAAACGATCTTCAGCTGGCTTAGTACAGCCCATCATCGTTGATGCAGGCCCTTTAATTTCATCCAGTTTATAGTAGTCGTAGCCCCAACCGTCTAACGTTTTCTTATCAAGATCACCCATAAACCACTGGTGGTTACAATCTGCTTTAATCGTTTTGCCAATGACCAGCTCAACCATAAAGTTATTTTCATTTTGCTGGTTCGCGAGTTGAATCACATGACGAGTCATACCTGATTCTGCTTTTGGATATGGTGCGATCTTTTCCAAGTCCTCCGTTGCTACTGCACAAGATGAGACAAGTGCCGCTGCCATTACAGATAAAATCGCTTTCTTCATCATTTATTCCTATTTCAAAAGAGAAAATCAATTAAAAACTCTAAGTTCCACTACATAGTAAGTCAATTACACTACAATTATCACTATAGATGATTCTTAATTACAAAAATATAGGTTTTCCACAGTAGATAGGCGTAATAATACTTAATTTTAGTATAAGGATCATAAAAATGATAAAAATTATGTAAATTATCCGCTAATTTAATGCACAAAATATACGCACTGATTATACTAAATTTGAGGCTTAATACATTCTGAGGAGGTAGTATGTTATCAGCAGATCAAGATTTAGTTTCAAAATTAGTATCCACACATCCCCGTTTTCAAACGCTATATGAAAAGCATCACCAACTCGATAAAGAAATCAGTAAACTCGAAGGCCCTTCTGGCGCTGGCTACAACGAGCACGTAGTCAAACTAAAAAAAGAAAAATTACATCTTAAAGATGAAATGCAAAAAATAATGCAATCTAGTCTGTAACCTATTAAAGATAGACTCAATAAGTTTATCTTTTTATTGAGTATCCAAGTGGTTTCAGTTAAAGAGGGTAACCTGCGGGTTAACCCTCTTTTTCATTATCCCCAAATTTATTGAACTCTATCAAAGAATCCCTCGTTAAGCTCCCATAAGCTTTCTATTGAAACCATTAACATGTATATTAAATGCATGTTTTTCTTGGACGGGGGGTTATCATGGCTGGTAAACGAATAAATCGGGAAATTAAAACGATTGAGAAAATGATTAATATCTATGAAAAAGCGCACCCAGCATCCAGTGACACCCCTGATTTTTATCAAACGCTTTTTGCTTATGCTATTAATCGCTTAGAGAAATGCCGCTATGGCGAAGAAAAACCTGCCTGCAAGCAATGCCCTATTCACTGCTACCAACCGAAGATGCGAGAACAAATGAAGTTAGTAATGCGCTGGGCTGGCCCTAAAATGCTATTACATCACCCAATACTCGCCATTCGGCATTTACTTGATGATCGTAAGCCTGTTCCCGACCTTCCTGCTAAAGTCAGCAAGCGTACACCTCAGACCCAAAACATAAAAAAGTAGAATTAACTTAATGGCAAAAAAATTACAGCATAATCCATATAAGTATAAGCTAGGTTTTGTATGCTTATTTACATAAGATGACCTTATTCTTTCAGTTTTGTCTCACCCTATGGAAATTATCAATACCCAACTGATATATTTACACTTTTTATGAAAAACATTTTTTATACATAAATATAAAAATGAGAAGCACCTAGATCCATCACCTCAACACTGACTATTTATGACTTAGATATTCCGTTTTAAAAAATAGTAACCCAAAATAACTAATTACCAAAATCTATATTTATATTACCTATTAAAACCATTAACGCCACCTATCAATTAAAAATAGAGACATATGTCTCATTATTATGCAGTTAAATGCTATTTTGATAAAAATATCTAATCAAGTCGATTAATTAAATAAATAACTAAAGTAAACAATTAATAAAAACATAAGAATTATTTATTATTTATATTTTTTACGAATGTTTAATCAATTATTAACATGGCAATAAAACCGATTACCGCACTAAAAATGATGACTCTATACAAAAACGAAAAAAAACACGATTAAAGGGTAAAAAACAATAAAAAATTTACAACTGGCTGAAATGAACAAATTAGAACAATAAACCAAATGTTACCCATAACACTGGAATATTATAAAAACAGAACTTTTATTGCATTGATAAAATCGAACAAAAAGACCATATGATTCGGAAAAATCATATTTTGAAACATTTATTTATATTTAAAATAACAAAATGACACATAAATAATCGATTTATATAATTTCAACCATACAAGTAATGTCGATTTTTTATATCAAGACAGTTTCATTTATTGATATTTAATTTCGATAGTAATGTTTGAATAGTATTAATACGACTACTTAGGTGACTATAATGCAAATCAAAAGCAATTTAAATCAGCAAGTTATAAAAAAAATGACTATAGATAAGGGGATGGCTCATACCATTATCGACTTAACATCCAAAGGGATTATTATCGTTGAAACAGGAACCTTATTGCTGGAAACCCCTGCGAATATGCAAACCTTAAATGCAGGCGATATCCTATACCATAAGCAAGGATCTTACTCATTTCAGTCAGCTGATTTTGCAACAGATTGCCAGCTGCTCTGGATAGGCTTAGAGGATGACTTTTTACGTGAGTTTATTACGCTACACGGTTCACAATTGAGTGAAATCGAACGGTTTGAAGACACGTCATCCGATATCATCAAATTTACCTCATATCCTTTAATTGAAGATATCAAAAATAGCTTAAACGCAATCATTGATCATGATTACCCTGAAGTCATCGTAGCATTACGCGTCAGCGAATTATTGCTGCTATTATCCTACAGTGAACAAGGTACTATTTTACTTTCCAACTTTAAACAATTAAGCAACCGCCAAGCCCAGCGATTGCAGCTATTTATGGAAAATAACTATTTGAAAGAGTGGAAGTTAAGTGAATTCGCTCGTACCTTTGGGATGGGTTTAACAACATTTAAGGAGTTATTTAATACCGTTTACGCAACATCACCTCGTTCATGGATCAGTGAAAAACGGATCATGTATGCACACCAATTATTGGTAAATACAGCAATGAGTATTGTTGAGATTTCGATGGAAGCAGGCTTCTCTAGCCAATCTTATTTTACACAGAGCTATCGAAAGCGATTTGGTTATACCCCGAGTAAATCAAGAATAACCGCTTAATTACTCAATAAAACCGAGCATAGACACATGCCCTGTCAGTTATAGAAATTTTTGATTTAACTATAATCTGGCAGAAAGGCAGCCAACATTTCCCTTTCTTTTTTGTCCCCCTTTTCTATCATCAACTCTTCGTCATAAAAAAGGCAATTTGCCTTGATGACAAATCGCCCTTTCAAAATCTAAACTAATTATTCGCTTACTTGACTTTCATTATCTTCAAGTCAATGATAGACATGGAATTTGGCGGTATTTCACCTGGGATCCCTGCCACCCCATAACCACCTTCTGGCTTAATGTAGACTTTCACCATCCCACCTTCCCCTGCACGTTCAACAAACGAGTTTAATGGTGTTGGTAGCTCATTATAAGGCAGCGTTACTGGGTTTTTATCTGTATACATTACCGTTACGGTCCCATCCGTTAACTGCTCCCTCATAATAAAGGTGATATCTTTCTTTTTAACATCAGTAATCGGCGTCCCACGCTGGATAATTTTATAGTATGTATTGTTATCCAATTTACTGTATTTTTGTGCCGTAATATCTTGAATTAGCTTCTGATTTTTCTTGGCATTCTCTTCCGCGATCACTTTAGTATCTTTGCTTGGTGGCACACGCCCCGCTAACCCTGCGTTTGCCCCCGTTTTACCTTTCGCTTTTAACGCATTGTTTTCATCTTGCAACAGCGTTATGCGACGATTTAAATCCATAATTTGCGATTTAAGTGCTTCATCACTGGAAAGTGATTTTTGTGCATCTAACTCAGCTTGTAATTTTTTTAATTGATCTTTTGCGGAAGCTAATTCTGTTTCTGCTTTTGTTGCAGACCCCAGCTTTTGAGCATCTAATTTCAAGGCACTAATTTGTTTATTTGCATCAGCAAGTTGAGACTCAACCTCTGCTTGCTTTTTAGCTTTAGCCGCAATATCGTTTTCAAGTTTGCTAATCTGCGTTTCTTGCTCTTTGGTTTGTTTCACAAATTGTGAATTTTGTAATTCGAGTTTTTTCTTCTCACTTTCTTGTGCTGCAAGCGCATCTTGAATTGCTTTTTTATCTGAACCCAGTTTAGCCAAAACATCTTCTTTTTGCTTCAACAGCGCTAACTGTTTATTCAAATCTGCAGTTAATTCTTTTACTTGCTTATCACTGGCTTGGCCAATTAATGCCGTTTGTTTTTCAACGTCTTTTTGCAGTTTTTGCAAGTTATCATTCGCCTGAGCTAACTGCTTCTGAGCAGCCGTGTAATTTTGCTCATTTTGCGTTAATGTGGCTTGGAGTTGCTGCTGTTGTTTCTGGCTTTCGGTATATTGTTTGGAAAGCGTATTTTGAACCGCTTGATGCTCTTGTAATTGCTGCTTAGCAAGTGCAAGTTCAGATTCTAGCGTAATTTTTTGTGCAACTTTAGCGGATTGCTCAACAAGTGACGCTTGGATTTTATCGGCTTGCTGGGTTTTCTCTTTCAGTTGAGCGGAAAGTTGCTGATTTTTCTGCTCTAATTCTTTCGATGTTACTTGCTGTTTCGTCAATGCATCTTTCGCTAAGCGGCTATCTGTCTCCGCTTTCTTCAAGCCATCTTCTTTTTGTTTTAACAGTGAAATTTGTTTATTTAAATCAACAGTTAACGCTTTGATTTGCTGCTCTGTAGCTTGGTTCATTAATGCAGTTTTAGTTTCTACATTCGCTTTTAATGTTTTAAGCTCTGAATTTGCAGCATTTAATTGATCTTGCGCAGTGACATAATTCTGCTCATTTTTCTTAAGCAATGCTTGCAGTTCAGCTTGATTCTTTTCGCTATCAGCCACTTGTTTGGCTAACGCATTTTGTGCACTTTGGTGCTCAGCGAGTTGTTTCTGTGCTAATGCTAACTCACTTTCTAAGTTAGCTTTACCTTCCGCTTTAGTCGTTTGGGCAGACAGTAATGCTTGGATTTTATCGGCTTGCTGAGCTTTTTCACTCAATTGCGCAGCCAATTGTTGATTTTGCTCAGTTAGAGTTTTCTCTGTTGCTTGCTGCTTCGCTAATGCGTCACGCGTTGCCTGACTTTCTGCTTGGGCTTTTTTCAAATCAGCTTCTTTTTCTTGCAATAACGCAACTTGCTTATTAAGGTCAAGGGTTAATGCTTTGACTTGCTTATCATTCTCTTGCCCTATTAATGCAGTTTGCTTTTCAACCTCTTTTTGCAATTTTTGCAAGCCCGCATTGGCTTTATCCAACTGCCCTTGAGCAGTTGTGAAATTTTGTTCATTTTGACTGAGTTTGACTTGAAGATCCGCCTGTTGCTTTTCACTGGCCGCTAATTGCTTCGCCAATGTATTTTGCATTGATTCATGTTCAGTTAGCTGTTTTTTCGCTGCCGCTAATTCGCTTTCTAACGCCGCTTTATCCGCTGCTTTCGCCGTTTGAGCCACTAGCTCTACTTGGATTTTATCGGCTTGTTGCGATTTTTCCGTTAACTGCGCCGATAATTGCTGGTTTTTCTGTTCAAGCTCTTTGGCCGCAGCTTGCTGCTTCGCCAGCGCATCACGGGTTGATTGGCTGTCGGCTTCCGCTTTTTTCAGCCCATCTTCTTTTTGTTTTAGCAACGCAACCTGTTTATTTAAATCCGCGGTGATGGCTTTAACTTGCTCATCACTCGCTTGATTTAGCAATGCCGTTTGTTTTTCGACATCTTTGCGCAGTTGCTGTAAATCCGCATCCGCTTTTTGCAACTGAGTTTGTGCAGTAGCATAATTCTGTTCATTTTGACTGAGTTTGGCTTGAAGATCCGCCTGTTGCTTTTCACTGGCCGCTAATTGCTTCGCCAATGTATTTTGCATTGATTCATGTTCAGTTAGCTGTTTTTTCGCTGCCGCTAATTCGCTTTCTAACGCCGCTTTATCCGCTGCTTTCGCCGTTTGAGCCACTAGCTCTACTTGGATTTTATCGGCTTGTTGCGATTTTTCCGTTAACTGCGCCGATAATTGCTGGTTTTTCTGTTCAAGCTCTTTGGCCGCAGCTTGCTGCTTCGCCAGCGCATCACGGGTTGATTGGCTGTCGGCTTCCGCTTTTTTCAGCCCATCTTCTTTTTGTTTTAGCAACGCAACCTGTTTATTTAAATCCGCGGTGATGGCTTTAACTTGCTCATCACTCGCTTGATTTAGCAATGCCGTTTGTTTTTCGACATCTTTGCGCAGTTGCTGTAAATCCGCATCCGCTTTTTGCAACTGAGTTTGTGCAGTAGCATAATTCTGTTCATTTTGACTGAGTTTGGCTTGAAGATCCGCCTGTTGCTTTTCACTGGCCGCTAATTGCTTCGCCAATGTATTTTGCATTGATTCATGTTCAGTTAGCTGTTTTTTCGCTGCCGCTAATTCGCTTTCTAACGCCGCTTTATCCGCTGCTTTCGCCGTTTGAGCCACTAGCTCTACTTGGATTTTATCGGCTTGTTGCGATTTTTCCGTTAACTGCGCCGATAATTGCTGGTTTTTCTGTTCAAGCTCTTTGGCCGCAGCTTGCTGCTTCGCCAGCGCATCACGGGTTGATTGGCTGTCGGCTTCCGCTTTTTTCAGCCCATCTTCTTTTTGTTTTAGCAACGCAACCTGTTTATTTAAATCCGCGGTGATGGCTTTAACTTGCTCATCACTCGCTTGATTTAGCAATGCCGTTTGTTTTTCGACATCTTTGCGCAGTTGCTGTAAATCCGCATCCGCTTTTTGCAACTGAGTTTGTGCAGTAGCATAATTCTGTTCATTTTGACTGAGTTTGGCTTGAAGATCCGCCTGTTGCTTTTCACTGGCCGCTAATTGCTTCGCCAATGTATTTTGCATTGATTCATGTTCAGTTAGCTGTTTTTTCGCTGCCGCTAATTCGCTTTCTAACGCCGCTTTATCCGCTGCTTTCGCCGTTTGAGCCACTAGCTCTACTTGGATTTTATCGGCTTGTTGCGATTTTTCCGTTAACTGCGCCGATAATTGCTGGTTTTTCTGTTCAAGCTCTTTGGCCGCAGCTTGCTGCTTCGCCAGCGCATCACGGGTTGATTGGCTGTCGGCTTCCGCTTTTTTCAGCCCATCTTCTTTTTGTTTTAGCAACGCAACCTGTTTATTTAAATCCGCGGTGATGGCTTTAACTTGCTCATCACTCGCTTGATTTAGCAATGCCGTTTGTTTTTCGACATCTTTGCGCAGTTGCTGTAAATCCGCATCCGCTTTTTGCAACTGAGTTTGTGCAGTAGCATAATTCTGTTCATTTTGACTGAGTTTAGCTTGAAGATCCGCCTGTTGCTTTTCACTTAAAGCTAACTGAGCCACGAGCGTACTTTGCGCTGTTTGCGCCTCTTTTAACGCTTTTTCGAGTGCAACTTTTTGTTCTGCTTGCGCTGTTTTTTCTACTAACGAAGCTTGGATTTTTTCCGCCAACTGTTCTTTTTCTGCCAACTGAGCCAATAATTGCTGGTTTTGCTGCTCTAATTGTCTAGCGCCTGCTTGTTGAGCGCTCAAAGCTGACTGGACATCATCTTTTTCACTTTTTGCAGTATTGAGTTCAATTTCTTTTTGTTTGAGTAATTCTTTTTGCTGCAAGAGCTCATTCGTCACCAATTTCACTTGTTCATCTGTATTCCCTACAAGTTGCAATTGGTTTTTAGCATCTAGCTCTAATTTCGCAATATCTGCTGTTAGCTGTTCAATTTTTAAATTTGCAGCGACATACAGTTGCTCTTTCTCCGCAAGCTGCTGTTTAATTTTAGATTGTTCAATTGCACTTTCATTTAATTGTTTTTCAAGCTGTGCAATCGTTTCCTGGGTTTGCTGATTTGCTTGGCTAAGCTGCGTTAAATTATTTTGTTTTTGTTCAATCGTTTTTTCTGCTTCTGCCAGTTTACGGTTTAGCGTATCAATTAACGATTGATCATCTGAAGATGAATTTAATAGTGCTTGTAATTGCGCTATTTGATTTTTATTTTGCTTAACATCTTCATTGAGCTGATTAATTGCAAATTCTTTTTCTGTAATTATCTGAGTTAATTGCGCAATACTCTTATTATGATTAATTAGCTCCGCAACAAGCTGCTCATCGTTTAACAAATTGTTATAAGAAATAAGTTGGCCAACGCCTTGAGCAATCCCAAACTTATATAAATTGGTTAACTGTTGGCGTTCAATTAATTGTGCAAGCTGCTCAAGATAGGCTGAAGCATCTATTCCTGACGGTCTTGCGAATTTAGAGGAATATAACCCTAGAGGATCAAGAACTAGCTGATATTTGGCAAAGTCCCTTGCTAAATATTCAGGGTGCCATTGGTTACTTTGGAAAAAATAAGGATAAGATGAGAGTAAAATTGGTGCAGAAGCGTTACTTATTGTCACCGCACAGACATCAGAAAAAGTTGTTTTTTCTGGTTCTATTGGCATCGATTTAGCCGCATCGACTTGATTTGCCGATGCTGCGCCTGATTTTCTTTTACCTGTTGCCTTACCTTTGGTTCCTTTATTCGCCGCCGCGGACTTTTGTCTTTCCTTTGGCGCAGGCACCGTCGATAGTGAAGAGAAAATATCGTAACCTTGAACTTGTGTATTAACTGGCTGTTGTTGCTGTTTTTGCTCTTTTACTTTTCCTTCATTTTCCAATTGAAGGTAAGTATCAAAATCATCAATAACACTATTAAATTTGTCTGCTTTTGGAGCATGACTAAAAAATGTCGTAACAAGTGCCAGCGACACACAAAGTCTAAGGTTTATTCTCATAATCCACTAATTTTCTTCAATGTTGATTCGGTAGACAATACTGAGTTATAGCGAACTTTTGCACAAAGTACTTTCGTTTTAGACTCAATCGCCATTTGCAGTAATTCAATTGTGTCAGGGCTAGCGGTGCCTTCAACTTCTCTATAGAGACGGTTGATTTCGCTAACTTCTTTAAATGAACCTACTAAACGGTTGTAATCTTTTGGCGAAAGTGTTTTTAGTGCGTTTAATTCCTTAACACACGTATTTAGGTGAGCAAATGTTTGTTGGTCAGCGCCACCTTGTCCATAAGTTGTTGACGCTATTGGTGTGCGATTAATAGCGCTATTTAACACTTTTTGTGATTCAGGGTAAGAATCATCAGTTTGAGTTGCATTTACGGCTGGCTGTTCAGCAGCTGGAGCGGTATTTGCTGTTACTGTTTGTTTACTCGGGGTATTCGGCGTTGCTGTATTGTATGTGTCTGAGCCAAATGTACAGCCAGAAAGAAGAGCCGTACCTGCTATAAGCAAAGATGCAACATGAAATTTATTTTTTAAAAACATATGGTTACCTTACCAGTACTTTTCTTCGCTATTATAATGATGTCCAAGAAACCTAGTGTAAGCTAAAAACTAGTTATTTTCTATAAGCCCGAATGTAGAAATAGAGCCATCTCATAAATTTATGATTAAAATAATTTTAGTTTTAAATTTATTTTATCGCTACCCTAGCGTTCCTTTTATGAGCTTTTCTTATTAATGCAGCAACCCAGCCATAAATTAACACCTTTAAGGTGCTATTTAATTATATTATGTTATCCAAACATTATTTTACGAGTTTATGTAACCATAAACATAACAGTTCAATAACACAAAGCCCGGATTCTTTTTTATCTTCTGGCTGTAACACTTACTAACAAATAAAATAGTTTTTAGCACACAAAAAAAGTGTATTAACCACTCTCATAGCCTTAAGCTGCTCTAAAACATTTAAGTACAACCAACTTACCTCAAAATAAGTAACTTCACCTAAAGCTTAATTACAAAAAGACTGCATCCAATAAATTTCATGTATACTCAATGGGTTATGTTAAACAAAACCTAACAAACACCTTACATAGCACTTGTGTAATTATACCAACTCTTTGGCATAATTACTTATACTAAATTGATACCATTCGTAACTCAAATTTATTTTCAACAGTATTATATAGACCACTTTTTACTAATTAGCGAATGCCAAAGAAAAAATAAGTTGGTACATATTATTTTGATATTAGATTGAGGGGTTTGAAGACTCTCAAGATGTGTAGAATAAAATGGAAGGAATTTTTGAACATATTAAGAGTGAAATAATGTGCCCAGTATTATCTGGGCACAAAAATAACATGGGTTATTTTGTCGGACGTAATGCAGGGAATAAAATAACGTCACGAATAGTATGACTGTTAGTGAATAACATCACCATACGGTCGATACCAATACCAAGACCCGCTGTTGGCGGTAAACCATGCTCTAAAGCTGTCACATAGTCTTCGTCATAGAACATTGCTTCATCATCACCTTCGTCTTTTTGACGAACTTGTTCAGCAAAGCGTTCGGCTTGGTCTTCTGCATCATTTAATTCTGAGAAGCCATTACCAATTTCGCGACCACCAATAAAGAACTCAAAGCGGTCAGTGATAAATGGATTGTCATCATTACGGCGCGCTAAAGGTGAGACTTCAGCAGGGTATTCAGTGATAAATGTTGGTTGAATTAAGTGGCTTTCAGCGACTTCTTCGAAGATTTCACACTGAACACGGCCTAAGCCCCAGCTTTTCTCAATCTTAATACCTAATGATTTTGCAATATAAACAGCTTTATCCATATCGTCTAAGTCCGCCACGTTGGTTTCTGGGCGATATTTACAGATAGCCTGCTTCATGGTCAATTTAGTGAATGGCTGACCAAAATCAAACTGTTGCTCACCATACTGAACGACTGTATTACCTAACACTTTTTGTGTCAGTGTACGGAATAAATCTTCCGTTAATTCAATCAAGTCGCGGTAATCTGCATACGCCATATAGAGTTCCATCATGGTGAACTCAGGGTTATGGCGAGGTGATAAACCTTCATTACGGAAGTTACGGTTAATTTCGAAAACGCGTTCGAAGCCACCAACCACTAATCGTTTTAAGTACAATTCTGGTGCGATACGTAAATACATATCGATATCTAACGCATTATGGTGCGTAATAAATGGACGCGCTGATGCACCACCAGGAATGACCTGCATCATTGGAGTTTCAACTTCCATAAAATGACGACTAACCATGAAATTACGCACTTCTGCCATAATTTTAGAGCGCACTATGAACGTGTTACGTGATTCATCATTTGCAATTAAATCTAAATAACGCTGGCGATAGCGTGTTTCTTGGTCTGATAAACCGTGAAATTTGTCTGGCAATGGACGCAGAGCTTTAGTTAACAAACGAACCTCATGGCAATGAACCGTCAGTTCGCCCGTTTTCGTTTTGAATAAACGCCCTTTCGCACCTAAAATGTCACCTAAGTCCCATTTTTTGAACTGTTCGTTATAAACGCCTTCCGCTAAATCATCACGAGATACGTATATTTGAATACGTCCGCCGACATCTTGCAATGTTGCAAATGAGGCTTTCCCCATGATACGACGAGTCATCATACGACCCGCAATAGAGACTTCAATATTTAAGTCTTCCAGCTCTTCCGATGTTTTTTCACCATACTGAGCATGAATTTTGTCTGAAAGATCTTCACGACGAAAATCATTTGGGAATGGAATTCCTTTTTCACGCAACGCCGCGAGTTTTTCTTTACGGGTTTTCAGTTCGTTATTCAAATCGGGAGCTTGTTCTGCACCCTGTTGCTCTTGAGACATTTTTCCCTCACAGGCCAGCTTTTAAACTAGCTTCAATGAATTTATCCAAATCACCATCCAGTACGGCTTGCGTATTACGCGTTTCCACACCAGTACGTAAATCTTTTATTCTTGCATCATCAAGGACATAAGAACGAATCTGGCTTCCCCAACCAATATCTGATTTGTTCTCTTCCATCGCTTGCTTGTCTGCATTTTTCTTTTGCACTTCCAGTTCGTATAGCTTCGCTTTTAACTGGCGCATCGCTTGGTCTTTATTTTTATGCTGCGAACGGTCGTTCTGGCACTGTGTCACAATATTCGTTGGAATATGGGTGATACGTACCGCTGATTCCGTTTTGTTTACGTGCTGACCACCTGCACCTGAAGCGCGGTACACATCAATACGTAAATCCGCAGGGTTAATTTCGATATCAATATCGTCATCAACTTCTGGGTAAATAAAGGCTGAACTAAACGAAGTATGACGACGCCCGCCAGAGTCAAATGGACTCTTACGAACTAAACGGTGAACCCCTGTTTCCGTTCTTAACCAGCCATAAGCATAGTCACCGATAATTTTCACTGTCGCTGATTTTAGACCCGCGACATCACCATCAGATTCTTCAATAATCTCGGTTTTAAAGCCCTTTGACTCCGCCCAACGCAAGTACATACGTAACAACATACTCGCCCAATCTTGAGCTTCAGTACCACCAGAACCCGCTTGTAAGTCAATATAGCAATCAGCGCTGTCATATTCACCTGAAAACATACGGCGAAATTCCAGTTGCTCTAATTTGCCTTGCAGTTGTTCAAGCTCAGCACCCGCTTCATTGAAAGTGTCTTCATCGTCAGCTTCAACCGCCAACTCTAATAAACCTTCAACATCTTCAATACCTTGCGAGAGCTGATCGATTGTTTCAACTATCGCTTCAAGTGATGAGCGTTCTTTACCAAGTGCTTGCGCTCTTTCTGGTTCATTCCAGACATCAGGTTGCTCAAGCTCTGCATTGACTTCTTCTAAGCGTTCTTTCTTGGCATCATAGTCAAAGATACCCCCTCAGAACCGATGTCCGATCAGACAGGTCCTGAATCTTACTTTTTACTGGGTTTATTTCAAACGTCATTTTCAATATCTTATGGTTGGTCAAAATAATTTTTATTTACAAACCGTTTAGTATAACGGAATTTATCTCAGGTTTATAGCACCCTAAAACGCTATTTCATCCCATACTTATCGATAATATTTGTGTTTAATCAGGCCAAATATGTTCAACCATCAATTGTACACTTCGTTGCCCACGATATTCATTTACATCGAGTTTAAACGCTATTTTAGCTTTCTTAATGCTGTTATCTGGCCATCTGCGCACATCAATATTAAACATAATCGCATCGAGCATCGGACCACCAGTCACTGGCTCCAACATCAATTTAAGATGGCGTTCTCCCACTAAACGTTGCTGTAAGAGCTGAAAGTGCCCATCAAATACGGGTTCAGGGAAGGCTTGCCCCCATGGGCCACCTTCACGAATTAGTTCTGCGGTTTCTAAGCAAAATTCATTACGTGAAAGCTCTCCATCACTCCAAACAACACCCGCCAGTTGCTCAGGCTTAATGAGTTCGCCCATTAAAAGCTCAAAATGGTGCTTAAAATCTGCAAATTTATTTTCGTCTAAGGTCAACCCCGCCGCCATTGCATGGCCACCAAATTTTTGCATCAAACCGGGTTGTAGGGTGTTTAAACGTTCAAGTGCATCACGCATGTGTACCCCTTGGACTGAGCGTCCAGAACCTTTCAGCACACCATCTCCTGCAGGTGCAAAGGCGATAACAGGACGATGAAATTGCTCTTTGATCCGCGATGCTAAAATCCCAACAACTCCTTGGTGCCATTCTGGATGATAAATTGCGAGGCCATTTGGCAATTGATTATCGTTGTACTCAAGCTTGTTAAAGAGAACCGACGCCTCTTGCTGCATCCCCTGCTCAATATCACGGCGAGTTTGATTTAACCCGTCTAACTCGTTAGCAAGCTCCCTCGCATAAGCCATATCATCAGTAAGTAATAATTCAATACTCACTGACATATCATCCAACCGCCCCGCTGCATTTAACCGTGGGCCAAGCGCGAAACCAAAATCATTGGCAACAAGCCTTGGTAAATCACGCTTTGACACCTCGACGAGAGCCTTAATGCCTGCACAGCAACGCCCTGCTCTAACGCGGTTTAAGCCTTGATGAACCAAAATTCGATTATTGCTATCAAGCGGCACGACATCCGCCACCGTTCCTAATGCAACTAAATCAAGGTATTCCGCTAAATTAGGTTCATTTAACCCTTGTTGGGTAAACCACGCGTTTTGGCGTAAATGCGCGCGCAGTGCTGACATTAAATAAAATGTCACCCCGACACCCGCTAATGATTTTGAGCCAAAATGGCACTCATTGAGATTTGGGTTAATGATTGCAGCAGCTTCAGGTAATGTCTCACCTGGCAAATGGTGGTCGGTAATAATGACATTAATGCCATACTGCTTCGCAACGGCCACGCCCTCATGAGATGAAATGCCATTATCCACCGTGATAATTAAATTTGCCCCTCGTTTATGAGCCTCTTCAACCACCAGCGGCGTCAACCCATAACCATTTTCAAAACGATTGGGGACGATATAATTTAAATTAACATAACCCATCGCTTTTAACGCTCGAATTGCCAGTGCAGTGCTTGTTGCGCCATCCGCATCAAAATCCCCGACAATAGTAATGGATTCGTGCTCCGTTAGTGCGCGGTAAAGCAAGACAAGTGCATTTTCAATACCTGATAGGGTACGGTAATCCAGCAAGTTTGTGGCTTTGCGCTCTAGCTGAGCCATATCCGTAATACCACGATGCAGGTAAATTCGCTGCAATAATTCAGGGATCCCTGGAAGTTTTGCTGACTCGCCTTCAACTTGCCGTTGTCGTAAAAAAGTTTCTACATTCACAATAATTAACTATTTTTCGTCGAGTAATTGAATAAGGGCATCAGGTTTTAGGAAACCAGGTAGCATTTGACCATTAGGTAAAATAATTGCAGGAGTGCCTGTCACTTTGAATAAATTACCTACATTCATGTGCTTGCTTAAATCAATTTTACAGTTATCAATCATAGCGACTTCTTCACCTTTAAACGCTTGTGTTAACGCATTTTGTGGTAAGCCATTACACCATATAGACGCCATTTTTTTACCTACATCACTTTGGGCACCTTGACGAGGATAAGCTAGGTAACGCACCGTCACACCTTTACTATTAAGTTCGCCGACAGTTTCATGGAGCTTTTTACAATACCCGCAACTAATATCGGTGAAGACAGTAACCACGTATTTTTCTTGTGGTGCTTTGAAATAAATCATTTCATCTTTAAGCGCTTCAACCTTTTTCATTAGCGGCTGGTTACTAATATTCACGGGGCTTTTTCCACTCATATCGTAAATTGGCCCTTGAAGTAAATACTTACCATCGTCCGTGATGTAGACAACGCCCGTTGTCGTTTCGACCACATTCAACCCAACGATAGGTGAGGGTTTAATTGACTCCACAGTCATATCGTATTTTGCCAATGTATCGCGAATGACTTTCTCTTCCGTTGCACTGTATGCGTTTGCGGTAATCGCAGCAAAACAAGCCACCGCCAGTAATAGCAATTTGCGTTTCATTAATAATCCTTTAATTGTCATCCTCTTGGATGATGTTGTTCATGTAGCGCGCGTAACCGTTCCGTCGCAACATGAGTATAAATTTGCGTTGTTGATAAATCGCTGTGGCCTAGCAGCATCTGTACGACACGTAAATCTGCCCCATGGTTCAATAAATGCGTAGCAAAGGCATGTCTAAGGACATGCGGAGAGAGCATTTCAGCATCAATTTGTGCCAGCACCGCGTAGTATTTTATTCGATGCCAAAATGTTTGCCGGGTCATTTTTGTTCCACGTTTACTTGGAAATAAAATATCACTGGTTTTGCCATTTAATAAATCTGGGCGACCTTCGTCAATGTATTTTTCCAGCCAGTATATTGCCTCTTCCCCTAAGGGAATCAATCTTTCTTTATCGCCTTTCCCGACAACCCGAATAACACCTTGGCGCAAACTGATGTCAGAAAACGTTAATCCGATCAGTTCGGAAACACGTAAACCACAAGCGTATAAAACCTCTAACATGGCTTTATCCCTCAATTCGAGGGAGTCTTCCGTTGCAGGCGCATTTAATAAATCGTTGACTTGCTGTTCGCTGAGGTCTTTTGGTAATCGCTGCGGTATTTTAGGGGCTGCGATGACGGCTGAAGGGTCATCCGCCCGCCGTTTCTCTCGATATAAGTATTGGAACAAACGGCGCATCGCACTCAATAAACGTGCTGAACTTGCCGCTTTATAACCGCTATCTATACGTTCAGCGAGAAAAGATTGTAAATCAATTGATTGAACACTTTCTAAATGCAAATGATGCGCATCAAGCCACTTATCTAGCGACTGAAGGTCATTACGATATGAGGCTAGCGTATTTTCCGCTAAATCTTGCTCAAGCCAAATCGTATCAAGAAATTGCTCAATTAATGGATTAAGGTGTTTTGTTTCCACAGCTAATTCGTTTCCTTTGAATAATACCACACGATTCTATTATGCCTGAAAGGGGGTCCATCTGTTACAATACCCCTCTTGTCATCAAAACCATAGCTGGACATAGTAATAATATATATGAAAATAGGTCTTTTTTACGGTTCTAGCACCTGTTATACCGAAATGGTTGCTGAAAAAATACGTGATATTCTCGGTGATGATTTTGTCACACTGCATAATGTTAACGATACCCCACCCAGTGAAATGGAACAGTATGATATTCTGATTTTGGGAATACCTACGTGGGATTTCGGTGAAATACAGGAAGACTGGCTAGAAATTTGGGATGCGCTTCCCAACCTTAACTTAACTGGCAAAATTGTTGCTATGTATGGGCTAGGCGATCAAATAGATTATAGTGAATGGTTCCTTGATGCACTTGGGCTGCTTTACCATCAACTTAAACCCACTGGCGTACAGTTTATCGGTTTCTGGCCAACTGAAGGTTACACTTTTGATAGTCCAAAACCCTTAAATGAAGCAGGAGACATGTTCGTCGGGCTTGCACTCGATGAGGTCCATCAGTTTGAACAAACTGATGAGCGTATTGCCCAGTGGTGCATACAAATTTTGCAAGAAATCGAATCATCTCTTTAAGACACTATTCTGGCGGTAAACATTGTTCCTCATTGGCGCTTTGTAGCGCTAATGCTAGATATCAGGATATTGGAGCAAGAGTTGATTGAGATTCCGCCAGTTTTCTTCTGAAACTGAATCCCTCGCAACCCACAAATGAATTTTTTGCGCCTTTCCCTGCAAGGCTTCTAGTGTCAGTAATACCCCATAACGACTCAGCCATGGCGCTTTCACGATATTCCATTCGTTTTTCTTCCATTGAACCTTATTACCATTAACCAGCACAGCAACACCTTTTATTTTGCTGATATTTTTTTGGCTTTTAGCCCAACTTGCCACCACCACAACGAGTAGAGGTAGCCAAAACACGGAGTTACCTTGTGACCATGGTGCAAGCAGCAAAAATATGCCGACTGCGCCATGAACACAGGTAGAAAAAAATTGTGTCTTCCATGAAATGGCGAGATTAGATTTCCACAGGACCACGATTTTTATTTTTTTCCTGAATGAGTTTAACCATACGGAACAGCTCGTCATCCTCTGGACGACCATGATTCATTAACCAATTGAATAAGTCTGGATCCGCGCACTCTAATAAACGAACAAAAATTTGTTTGTCTTGTACCGTTAAGCCATCGTACTCATACTCAAAAAAAGGCATGATTGAAATATCTAGCTCACGCATTCCACGACGACAAGCCCAATGAATTCGTGCTTTATTCTCAATATCCATTCCACTACGACCTTTTGTTGCAGTTAACTGATAAGATTGATTATTTTCAATACTCTAACAGATTATCTGCGAAGAAAACATGTCATAGACTACATTGTTGTAATTTTAGTAGTAAAATGCCGTTTTTCTACAAACAGATGATAAAAAAATCCGAGATAATGCAAGCAGTATCATAATAACTACTTGCAATGTTATCTAGCTATTTTACCATTAAGCACCTTTATCTATCAAAGAACAACAGGTGAAATCATGACTACCCACATTGATAGTACACAGCAATTTCCCCTTGAATCTCAGTCTTTGCCACTCGTTTTGATTTCACTGGAAAACTGGGAACTCATTCATCTTACTGGCCTCGACGCAGAAAAATACCTGCAAGGGCAGGTGACAGCAGATATCGCGACGCTGGCACAAGCACATACATTAACGGCACACTGTGACCCCAAAGGCAAAATGTGGAGCGACTTGCGCTTATTCCATCACTTAGATGGCTATTCTTATTTGCTTAGGCGCAGCGTTGCGGATCCACAATTAGCTGAGCTTAAAAAATACGCAGTTTTTTCTAAAATTAAGTTTGAGAAAAAACCTGAGCTGAAATTGCTGGGTGTCGCAGGAAAAGGGGCAAGAGAAGCACTTGCAACGTTGTTTACCACGTTACCTGATGAGCAAAACCAAGTTGTCTCTGAGGGGGATTCTGCGTTGTTACACTTTTCACTCCCTGCAGAACGCTTCTTAGTGATAGCCACGGAAGAAATAGCACAAAAAATGTCTGACACATTAGGTGCTGTTCAAGTCGGTGATGACCAATGGCTTGCGCTAGAGCTTGAAGCGGGTTTTGCTGTTATTGACCAAGAAAATAGTGCGCAGCACTTACCGCAAGCTACAAATCTGCAAGCGCTTCCTCACGGGATCAGCTTTAAAAAAGGCTGTTATACCGGCCAAGAAATGGTGGCTCGAGCAAAATTCCGTGGTGCCAATAAACGTGCGATGTATTTATTAAAAGGTACTGCCACAACACTTCCCACCATTGGCGAAGGCGTGGAATGGCAACTGGGTGATAAATGGCGCCGCACAGGTACCGTGCTTGCCGCTGTTCGCCTAGGTAATGGCGAAATCTATGTGCAAATCATTATGAATAACGATATGGAAGCCGACAGTGTTTTCCGCGTTATGGCCGATGAACAAAGCCATTTAACCATTGCAGCTTTACCTTATTCATTAGAAGAAGAACATTAATTGGGGTTTTTATGTCATCAGCATTAAGTAACAAGCCCGCTGAGGTGGTTAATTTTGGGGCTTTTACTGAAGTCGTCCAATTTTTAATGGAGCTGGATAAACTAAAAAGTGTTTATCGTAAAAATAAGTTGCTCAACCGTGAACGCCACGAAAATACGGCGGAACACAGCTGGCAATTTGCCGTTGCAGCAATGAGTTTTGCACCTTATGTTCAAGGCGTGAATATCGAACATGCGATTAAACTGGCTCTCGTTCACGATATTGTTGAAATTGATGCGGGTGATGTACTGGTTTTCGATAATGCCGCGCGTGATGCTATTCATGCAGAAGAAGTGAAAGCCGCAAACCGTATTTTTAACCTCCTGCCAAGCCCACAAAACGCAACACTGTTGGCGCTGTGGAATGAATATGATGCATTAGAAACCCCTGAGTCGCTCTATGCAAATGCGATTGATAGAGCAATGCCAATGCTGATGAATTTACATAATCAAGGGCAAAGCTGGGTCGAAAACCATATCCGCCTTGAGCAGGTGCTCAGCAAGTGTGATTACATTGAGCAAATTCTTCCTGAGTTTTACCAACAACTTAAGCACCAGTTAGAGCTTGCCCAACAAAAAGGCTGGCTGCTTTAACTCATTGGCTAAAGCGGCTTTCCTGTCGCTTTAGCCTAATCCAGAAAGCATCTCTTCACTTACCTCCCCTTAAATAAAACTAACCTAGTTAACAGCCATTTATTAAATCAAATTAAACTATACTTAGATAAATAATTACCTAGTAATTTATCTTTTATGTAGTTTTGATTCGCTGTCAATGAGGTTAGATATGTCAAAAGACAATAAAAATGCGTACCCTTATTTGTTATTGCTTGATATTCATTCCCCTTCTATTGTTCAGTTCAATAAATTAACTCATCACCTAATGCCACTCATTGAAGGTCTCGGCGGTACACCTGACGGTATCGCCGTTGATCCTGATAATCGCTTAATCTATTGGAGCAATATGGGGGATAGTTTTGATGAAAATGATGGCTCAATCAATGTTATGCACTTTGATGGCAGCAATAGAAAAATGCTATTAGGCAAAGGGGCAATAAGAACCCCCAAACAATTACAACTCGATCGGCTCAATCAACGATTGTATTGGTGCGATCGTGAAGGTGGTATGGTTTCCTCCTGTAGCATTGATGGTTCCAATCTAATGACCCACATTGCAAGGCCGCGAGATAAAAATGATCAAGTTGATATACTTGAACAATGTGTAGGCATTGCCATTGATCTAAAAAATAATTGGATTTACTGGTCGCAAAAAGGAATGCCTAAGGGAAATTTAGGCCGTATTTTTAGAGCACCATTAAGACCAAAAAATCCGCAATCCCCAGAAAACCGAAGTGACATTCAGTTACTCTTGGCTAATTTACCTGAGCCTATCGATTTATTACTCGATGAAGAAGCGAATATTTTATATTGGACGGATAGAGGTGCTGAACCTGATGGTAATAGCCTAAACTGTGCCAACGTGACCCTTCATGGGCTCACGGATCACCGCGTGATCAGCCGAGGATTCAAGGAAACAATAGGTCTAACTTACGATAAATCGGCACAACTGATGTATGTCGCCGATCTCCTTGGCGGCGTATATCAAGCGAATATAACAACGGGTGAGGTTAAAAAGCTTTACCAAGGTAACGGCTATACAGGTATTGACCAATATTCTGGTTAAACGATAGAAAAGTAAAAAGGCTTGCCCCAATGAAAAAGGAAGCAAGCCTAATACTAATCCAACTAAATATATCTAGTTTACCAATTCGAACTATTACATATACTCTTCAATCGGCACACATGAGCAATGTAAATGACGGTCGCCATAGACATCATCAAGGCGTTTTACCGCTGGCCAATATTTATTCGCTTTGGTTTGTTCCGTTGGGAATACAGCTAGCTCTCGGCTATAAGCGTGTGGCCAGTCACTCGCCAGTTCAGTTTGCACATGAGGGGAATTCACCAGTGGGTTATCCTCTAATGTCCATTTCCCTTCAACCACTTGGTCAATTTCATCACGTATCGCTAACATCGCATCAATGAAACGATTGATTTCTGTGATACTTTCAGACTCAGTCGGTTCAATCATCAATGTTCCCGCGACTGGGAAAGACATCGTTGGCGCATGGAAGCCATAGTCAATCAAACGCTTAGCAATATCTAATTCGCTGATCCCATTATCTTTCTTGATAGGACGTAAGTCGACGATACATTCATGCGCTACATAGCCTTCTTGCCCTGTGTACAGAATGTCATAACGACCCGCAAGGCGCTTAGCAATATAGTTCGCATTCAAAATTGCCACTTGGCTTGCCTTTCTTAAGCCATATGAGCCCATCATGCGAATATACATCCAGCTAATCGGTAAGATTGACGCACTACCAAACGGTGCCGCGGAAACTGCACCTTGGTCAGTAACCATATCTAATTCGACTACGGAATGTCCCGGCACAAAAGGTGCGAGATGCTTTTTCACACCGATAGGCCCCATACCTGGCCCACCGCCACCGTGTGGGATACAGAACGTTTTATGTAAATTAAGGTGAGAAACATCCGCGCCAATAAAGCCCGGCGTTGTCAACCCAACCTGCGCATTCATATTGGCACCATCAAGGTATACTTGCCCACCATGTTGGTGAATAATTTCACACACTTCACGTATGCTTTCTTCGTACACCCCATGCGTTGATGGATAAGTGACCATCACACAGGATAAATCGTTGCTGTGCTGCTGCGCTTTTTCACGTAAATCTGTTAAATCGATATTACCTTCATCATCACAACGCACTACCACCACTTCCATTCCCGCCATATGGGCAGAGGCTGGGTTAGTCCCGTGTGCCGAAGCTGGGATCAAACAAATATTACGCGCGCCTTCATTGCGGCTTTCATGGTAACGGCGAATCGCTAACAGACCAGCATATTCCCCTTGAGCACCCGAGTTTGGCTGCATGCAAACTGCATCGTAACCGGTTAATTGCACCAACCAATGGGAAAGCTGCTCAATCATTTGATGATAACCTTGCGCTTGATCCGCAGGGCAGAATGGGTGTAATTCCCCAAATTCTGGCCACGTAATCGGGATCATTTCCGCAGCGGCATTGAGCTTCATCGTGCAAGAACCGAGTGGGATCATCGCTTGGTTCAACGCTAAATCTTTGCGTTCTAAACTGTGCATATAACGCATCATTTCCGTTTCGCTGTGGTAACGGTGGAAATTAGGATGCGCTAAGATTTCGTCTTTACGCTGTAATGCTGCAGGGATGGCTTGTTCATTTTCAACCACTTGCTGGTCTAGTTTTTCAAAATTTAATTTGTCATCAAAACCAGTGATTACTGCGAATAATTCATTGATGTCTTGGCGAGTAGTTGTTTCACTCAACGTAAGACCTACAGCACCATGAATATCGGTTCGTAAATTGATTTTTGCTTTTTCTGCACGCGCTAACACTGCGGTTTTATCGGCCACTTCAATCGCTAAGGTATCAAACCAAGTTTTATGGCGAGATGCGAAACCCGCATCCGCTAATGCTTTCGCCAAAATTGACGTAAAGCGCTGGATACGCCCTGCAATCAATTTAAGCCCTTCAGGGCCATGGTATACCGCGTACATAGCGGCAATATTTGCCAGTAAGACTTGGGAAGTACAAATATTGGAGTTCGCTTTTTCACGGCGAATATGTTGCTCACGAGTTTGCATTGCCATACGTAGCGCAGTGTTGCCCGCCGCATCACGGGAAACACCAATGATACGTCCCGGCATGGCACGTTTAAACTCATCGCGACAAGCAAAAAATGCTGCATGTGGACCGCCATAGCCCATCGGTACACCAAAACGTTGCGCGGAACCGAAAACAATGTCCGCCCCTTGTTTGCCCGGTGCAGTTAATAGCACAAGCGCCATCATTTCTGCCGCAACGCAGCTGACAATTTGGCGCTCTTTTAATTGAGCAAGCAGCTCAGTATAATCATGGACATTACCTGTTGTGCCAACTTGTTGTAATAACACGCCAAATACGCCCTCATGTTCTAAAACTTTGTCAGCACTGTCGACAATAATTTCAAAACCGAAAGTCCCTGCACGTGTGCGCACCACATCAAGGGTTTGCGGGTGAACATCATCCGCCACAAAGAAGCGTTCTGCATTTTTTAATTTGCTAATGCGTTTCGCCATCGCCATCGCTTCTGCCGCAGCCGTGGCTTCATCCAGTAATGATGCAGAGGCAAGGTCTAACCCAGTCAGGTCAATGGTAAGCTGTTGGAAATTGAGCAGAGATTCTAAACGTCCTTGAGAGACTTCAGGTTGATAAGGCGTATAAGCCGTGTACCAGCCCGGATTTTCCAGTAAGTTACGTAAGATAACCGGGGGCAATACGGCAGGTGCATAGCCCATCCCAATGTAACTTTTGTAGCGTTTATTCAACGATGCAATGGCTTTTAATTCCGCCAATGCTTCTTGTTCGGTAGCTCCGCCACCTACTCTTGGCGGCTCTGGAAGTAAAATGGCCTTCGGCACAATTTTACCCATTAGGTTATCGAGCGATGACGCCCCCACGGTATCTAACATGGTTTTTATTTGTTGTTCTGAAGAACCAATGTGGCGTGAGATAAATTCTGAACGGTTTTCTAATTGACTCAGTGACATCGACATATCTGTGTTCCCATCCTTTGTCTGCTATGCATAAGTTGTCGGGCGGTTATTACGGAACTTGCGAGATAACACTCAAAATCAGTGATGTAGCGATTTGTTTCTTGTTTCTTGTTTCTTGTTTCTTGTTTCTTGTTTCTAACTAATTGTCTTTTTAACACTCTAAAAAAGTGTTTATTCTATATAGTTTGCGTTGTGGCTAGGCGGCAAACGAGACAATCGAGGGGAGCATACACCAGTATGTGACCCAAGTTGTCGAGTGCAGCCAACACCGCCACAACACAAAATATGACGAATAAACTATTCTTCAGCTTCAATCATAGAATTATACCCCGCCGCATCAATCAAATCCGCCAACTCTGCGGTATCCGATGCTTTAATGCGGAAAATCCAACCTTCTTGATACGGCTGTTCGTTCACCAGCTCTGGCGAATCGCTTAGCTCGCTGTTCACTGCCACAATTTCGCCGCTCAGTGGTGCATAGATATCAGACGCGGCTTTTACAGATTCAACCACTGCTACATCATCACCTGCACTGACAACATTGCCTACTTCAGGTAAATCCACAAACACCATGTCCCCTAACGTTTCTTGCGCATGTTCTGTGATACCAACGGTATATTCACCATTGCCTTCATCACGTAGCCACTCATGTTCACGGGTATACATTAACTCTTTAGGTGTATTGCTCATCATTAGCCTCTCATTTTAAATTTATTTATTGGGTTAGCCCAAATTACACTAAGCAGTTACCTTCGCGGACAAAGCCCGGTTTAACCACTTCAACTGGCATTTCTCGCTGTCGAATTTCAACAATCGCTTTGTCTTGAATTCCGTTCGGGACACGTGCTAACGCAATACTGAAACCTAAAGTGGGTGAGAAAGAACCACTGGTAATAACGCCTTCTTTCAATTCACCCAGATCATCCGTAAAGCGAACCACTTGCCCTGCACGCAGTATACCTTTATCACGCATCACAATACCGACAAGTTTTTCAGTTCCTTGCTCACGTAACTTTTCGAGGGCTTCACGGCCGATAAACTGGCGGTCTTCAGGTTTCCATGCAATAGTCCAACCCATATTGGCTGCAAGGGGAGAAATGCTTTCATCCATATCTTGGCCGTATAGGTTCATCCCTGCTTCTAAACGCAATGTATCACGAGCACCTAGCCCTGCAGGATGGACGCCAGCTTTCAATAATTTATGCCAAAAATCAACCACCTGCTCTTTTGGCATTGCAATTTCATAGCCTTTTTCGCCGGTATACCCTGTTGTGGCGATAAATAAATCACCTGTTTGAACACCATAAAACGGCTTCATGCCATCAATGGCTTGATTTTGCTCTGGGGTCAATAATGAATGGACTTTTTCTGGTGCTTTAGGGCCTTGAACGGCAAGAAGGGCTAAATCATCACGAACTTGAATCTCAACCGCATAACCTGAGGCATGTTGCTCAATCCATGCAAGGTCTTTGTCCCGTGTCGCCGAGTTAACGACGAGGCGGTAAAAATCATCAGCAAAGTAATACACAATCAGGTCATCAATCACGCCACCTGACGCATTTAACATACCGGTATACAGTGCTTTGCCTTGCTCAGTCAGTTTATTGATATCATTCGCGAGAAGGTAACGTAGAAAGTCACGGCAGCCACTGCCATGCAAATCGACAATGGTCATGTGGGAAACATCAAACATCCCTGCATCCGTTCGAACAATATTATGCTCATTAATTTGCGAACCATAATGCAATGGCATCATCCAACCATGAAAATCCACCATTTTTGCACCACAAGCAATATGCTCGTCATACAGTGTTGTCTGCTTTACCATGAATACCCTCTTTGTTCGATTAAGATATTTTGGAATGTTTACGGGTTAAAAATACCAATTGGCAATCATTAAATGGGTATTTTTAACCTGACGCAAACGATAACTTCTGTTAAAAAACCTACCACTGTTTGTCTTCTGATCCTATAAAAAAAAATAGGGCGACATACCCACTGTATTACTGATTAGCCCCTACTTTTACCAGTGAATTTTGTTAAATAATTGAGAATGATCACTCAAAAACAGCCTACCACTGCTTATTCAGCTCAAAATATCACCAATTCAGCCTCGAAACACGTGGGTGATTAAATTAACCAAAAGACCATTAAATTAGAAAAACTAATGCGAAAAGTTGATATGATTAGTTTTTTTCAGGCATAGATCCCCATAAAATCACTACCTTTCTACTCTCTTTTGCCAACGTAAATTCACGCTAAAGCTACACCCTGTTTTGTCTATCGTTGTCGCTTTTTCACAACATCATCACGAATAGGCTGATAACGATTCTTAGCATAAAATATAAGTAATTTTATTTATCTATTACCCTAAAAAAACGCACTGAAACGTTGTGTTACACTTTATATCCCTTATCCACAAACTGCCATTAACACTTCAAAATGATCACTTAACATATTGATATATAATGTAATTCCGATAACAAAATCCTGCTAAAAATAAATAACCACATATTATTCGCATATCATGACTGATTAAATAAACTGATTTATATTCTCCCCAATCGATATACGTAGAAGACGCAGAAAACAAATGCTAATGCACCTAAGCGAGTGGTGATGGGCGGTAGCGTACTTAACGACAACTGAATAAATGGAGCCAAAACATGCGAGTACCCAATTCAAGAACCAAGTTATATGGAGGAGCCTGCAGAATGCCCCAATGCAGGTGCCGCTAATACTTCTGTGAGGCCACAATGAAAAAATACTTAACCCCCGGCATACTGATTATCGCCCTGTTTAGCCTAACAGGGGGTTTCCCCGATAAAAAAACAAACATGTTGCCCGCCAATACGTGGGGGTTTAACCATGTTAAAGGCACTTATGTGAACTGGTATAAAGTGAACGGTGCCCGCGGCCGCGGGGCAACCGCATCCTGCTGCATTATGGTGCCCGAAAAATGGTCACCAGACCAAACCGTGTTAGTGGAATGGGAAGTCGACCCCAATGCTTATCCCACTGATTCACCCGGTGTTGGCGACCCAAAATTTGAAGCTTATATGGTAAAACATAAGGCCAATTACCGCCATTACAGCAAAGTGGTGCCCATCCCACAATATGACGAAGCCTGTGATGTCAAAGTGCATTTTCTACCCTGCCAAGAGGTGAAAATCACCTTGTCCTGTTTGGCCCCTTGGCTTCCTGACTACCCAATTCAAGAACCTTTAGACCAAGAGGAGCCTGCAGAATGCCCCAATGCAGGTGCCGCTAGTACTTCTGTGAGGCCACAATGAAAAAATACTTAACCCCCGGCATACTGATTATCGCCCTGTTTAGCCTAACAGGGGGTTTCCCCGATAAAAAAACAAACATGTTGCCCGCCAATACGTGGGGGTTTAACCATGTTAAAGGCACTTATGTGAACTGGTATAAAGTGAACGGTGCCCGCGGCCGCGGGGCAACCGCATCCTGCTGCATTATGGTGCCCGAAAAATGGTCACCAGACCAAACCGTGTTAGTGGAATGGGAAGTCGACCCCAATGCTTATCCCACTGATTCACCCGGTGTTGGCGACCCAAAATTTGAAGCTTATATGGTAAAACATAAGGCCAATTACCGCCATTACAGCAAAGTGGTGCCCATCCCACAATATGATGAGGCCTGTGATGCCAAAGTGCATTTTCTGCCCTGCCAAGAGGTGAAAATTACCTTGTCTTGTTTGGCCATTACACACCCAGATTATCCAATTCAAGAACCAAGTTATATGGAGGAGCCTGCAGAATGCCCAACCTCAACCCGCTAACACCCATAAACCACCTTAAGCTAAATGTCTTAATTAATGGTATTAAGAGCTCGATTGCTAAACAGCAGGTCACCCAGGGTGACCCTTGTTGGGCACCACCGCAATTCCCAGAACAAGGGCGCCTTCCCCTGTCAATACGCGCACTGGAAGCGAATATAGGTAAAATTGAGGACAAAGAGCGAGAACACCGCCTCGGCTTCCCCAGCAAAAACCGCAACCCATGCTGCAAAACCGTGCATATTAGCCTGTTTTTTGATGGCACCAATAATAATGACAAAAATGATACCGCCGAAAAGCACCCCTCAAATGTAGCGAAGCTATACCATGCTAGTGCTCCTGATGTAAAGGAAGCAATTAGTAGAGGCTTTTATGCTTATTATTTGCCCGGTGTCGGTACGCCTTTTCCTGAAATTCACACCAATGAGTATTATGGTAGTGGGTTAACCTTTGCCACAGGGGGGGAGGCCCGCGTCAGTTGGGCGCTAATGAATGTCTGCAATGCATTACATCACGAAATAACAAAAAACGAGATACCCATCGCAGAGCGGCGCCGTGTCTTAGACAATATCAGCACCCGTTCATCAGACAGCGACAATCCTTCTGGCACCTATGACCCGAGTCTCTCGCTATTTAACCGTTACAACCCGCTTAATGGCATTTTGGAGCTCCTGCAACCCATTAAGGATAAATTATTAAGCCACGTGCCAAAATTAGTGGCACTAAAGCTGTATGTTTATGGTTTTCCCGTGGGGCTGCCGAGGCTCGCACGTTTGTCTACTGGTTAAATAGGCTCTTAGATAATATCTACTATTCGCCTACGCGATCTAGCCCCCTGTATAGCAAAGGGCAATTATATGGCCTGCCCGTTTCGGTGGAGTTTTTAGGGCTTTTTGATACGGTAGCAGCCGTGGGGATTGCCAATGTCGTGCCAATGATGACGGGGCATAATGGCTGGGCAGGTGGTACCCAGCAGTTACCTAAATCTGACTTAATCAAATGTTGTTATCACTTAGCGGCCGCCCACGAGCAGCGCCAATCCTTTTGTTTAGATTCGGTTCGTACCCCCGAGGGCATTTACCCCCCCAATACCTATGAAGTGATTTACCCCGGCATGCACTCCGATGTGGGCGGAGCTTACCCCGTTGGCGACCAAGGAAAATCCCGAGACAGTGCAAATGAGTTACTCTAACAAATCACCCTGCATGATATGTGTGCCGCTGCCATTGATGCTGGCGCACCATTGGCGATTGCACCAGAGAGCTTCTTGTTGTTATCACAAAGGTGGCAAGAAGCTTACTTTTTTAGGAAAATGGATCAGGATTCATCCGAAGAGTTTTCTTTTTCCCCGCATCTTGTCGACAAATTCAATGCCTGGCGAGCCCATACGTTACCAGAAACAACCAACACGCCCCCTCACCAAGCGAAACAAGCGTTTGTGGCGCAACGCTTTGCCACCGCCGATATTGAAAGCGTGATTGAGGCACAGTTAACCCTAATAACCGCTTGGCGTATTGGCCGTTATGCCTCCCACCCCCATTCGTCTATTCACCTCGCGCAGCAGCCTTTTTTCCAAAAAGCGCCGCAGCACGCGAAAATCACTGCACAACCGTTTGAACCCAACTATGGTCCCCAAGCCGTTGAGACACTTATTGAGGAATACCACGAAACCGAGCAAAAAATTCAAGCCATCGCGAAAAAACGAGAAACAGAAAAAGCGATGCAGCCAGATTTGAAAAATTGGGTTGCGACCAATGTGGGCACGCCGACCTTTGACGCCACCAATGCCCGAGGGCAGTTGTGGGAAGCCGCGCTCGAATTTGCCGCTGATTATAATGGCGCACCACGCCCAGCCCCTTTAATTGATACCTCGTCTCGGCGGACAAAAGAAGACTGCGTACGGGATGAACACCCCTACCTTGGGTCAATGGAGGCATGTGAGCGGCTACCTGAGCTCAGCTTCCCCATTTCCGTTTCTGGGCAATCTTATCTCTTAAAATTAGTGGATGATAAGCTGGAAGAAACCGCCTTTCTGCTCACCAATCAACATGAGCACGAAGAATATGAACGACTTCGCGATGTCAGCCAAAAACTCTTTGCCGATGTTATCTCGCCACAGCTTTACGGCGTAACAAATACCCCTGAACTGGCCAAGGTCATTTCACTGTTTGATGACGATATTCATGACTCCCGTGCTTGGTTTATGCACTCGGAAAGTGGGATCCGAGAGCCTTTTTCCAGCTATTTTTTATCCCGCATGATTTACTTTGGCGATCATTGGAATAAATCCTTAAAGCTTATTCCGCGAGAGAAAATAAGGGGTGTTCCGGTGGCACCCAGCGCAGCACTCGCCTTCTATTATCTTCCGACTTATGGGCTGCGGTTATATAACCAACTCACCAATCAAGAAGTGCCTTTCGATGAAAGCCATTTTCCACCGGCGAGCAATCGCGTCATCGAGCTTATCCGCGAAATCATACAAAAACGCCAAGAAGAGGCTCACCGAAACATTATCGAACAGCTGCACATCATCGCCAACGCAAAATAGCCTCGGTACTCTTGTTATTGATTGCAAAGATAAAGAATTTAAGGAGTTACACGATGCGAGCCCCCGAAATCGCCGAAGCCCTGTGACTATTATGCAGTACCTGTCGATGGACTTAGGAGAAAAAAGGGATTGGCGAACTAATGAAGCGCGTATGGTCGCATTTTTAGAAGATGGCGAAGCGCCTCATTCCTTAATCCAAACTCAACTCTTTGGCACTAAGCCTCTGATTCTAGGATCGGTTCCCGATACCTGACTTGAACCCAGCTATTACCGGAAAAAAAGTGATCCGTGGTTATCTTGGTAGTGTTGATGGCACGCTGACCATCACTCGTGGTGGTCACATTCCTGATCATGAATTTGGGGCTGGCTTTCGCTGTGTTGAAAACCTTTAATGTGCACAAATGCCCCAGAGGTGCAAAATGTAAAAAATCCACCATCTATACAAGATGGCGGATTTTCGCAGAATGAGCTGTTTAAGGGCAAGTTTAGGAATAATGCCTCAGCATAACACCCTACGCCGCCCTATATTTATGAGAATACCTGACGCCGATTTAACAGCTTACACCGACTCTTCAACGGATATTTTTTCCAGCCACTTAGGCATATCAAACAGCCCCATCGCGTGGTTCAATAGTTGAGGTTTTACACCCGGTAGGCTATCTGCCAATACTAAACCGATATCACGCAAAAGTTTTTTCGCGGGATTATTGCCATCGAACAACTCACGGAAACCTTGCATCCCCGCTAACATCAATGCAGCACTGTGTTTACGGCTACGCTCATAGTCACGCAAATAAAAATACTGACCAAAGTCCTTACCTTCACGATGCAAGCGCTTAATTTCACCCATTAACATCGCCACATCCATAAACCCAAGGTTAACGCCTTGCCCAGCCAATGGATGGATGGTATGAGCAGCATCACCGAGTAATGCTAATCGCTGCGCCGCAAACTGCCGTGCATAACGCCCTGTGAGCGGAATGGTTATACGGTCACTTTCGACTTGGCAAAGGCCAAGCTGGACATCGAACGCGACAGCAAGTTCTTTATCAAAATCGGCTTTATCCAACGCTTGGCGCCTTGCGGCTTCTGTTGCCGGTTGTGACCAAACGATGGAGCAAAGATGCGGGTCAGCCAATGGCAAAAAGGCTAGAATACCTTCGCCATCAAAGGATTGACGCGCAACACCCTCATGGGGTTTTTCTGTGCGAATGGTTGCCACCAGCGCGGTATGTTCATAATCCCAAAACGTCAGAGGGATATCGGCATGGCTGCGTAACCACGAATTCGCGCCATCTGCGCCAACAATTAGCCTTGCGGTCAGCATACTTTCATCATCTAACGTGATAAACACATCGTTCTCCCCCCACACCACCTTTTTGATGGTGGCAGGTGCCAATAATGTCACATCACGTAGCTCTGACGCTTTTTGCCACAATGCATCACGAACCACATTATTTTCAACAATATGGCCTAAATGGGTAAGATTGCGCTCTTGCGCTGAAAATGTGATACGGCCAAAACTGTTATTGTCCCACACTTCCATACCGTTATAGGCAGCGGCTCTCATGCCTTTAATCGTTGACCAAACACCTAAATGGGTTAACAGTTTTTCACTTGCCGCATTAATCGCGGATACCCGTAATGCATAAGGCTCCGACGCAGAAAATGTCTTTTTCGGTGGGTGATTTTCCACCACAGCAACGCGCAGGCCGCTTCCTTCAAGGCCACATGCAAGGGCAAGCCCCACCATGCCACCACCAGCGATAACCACATCAAACGATTGCATACTTTTTTCCTCTTTATTTCGTGGTTATTGGTGAACAACCCAACCCAATGTTTGACGAGCCAAAACATCACGGACAGGCGGCAACATCTCCATTGCCATTAAACCTAAATTTCTTCCCACAATTAATGGGATACAGCGATTTGCAAATACACGAACCAAGCCGTCAGTCATGGTCACGGTTTTTTCTCGGTCAATTGCACGCGCTTGTTGATACTGGCTTAATAGGGAATAACTGCCAATATCTTGCTGATTTTCATGAGCCTTAACCAGAATTTGTGCCAGTTGCATCACATCACGGATACCAAGGTTAAACCCTTGCCCCGCGATGGGGTGTAACGTTTGAGCGGCATTTCCGACTAAAACGACACGGTGGCTCACTGGATTCAGGGCTTTGCGCAGCGCCAGCGGGTAACAATGGCGTTTGCCCGCCATGTCTATTTTCCCTAAGCGCCAACCAAATGCGGTTTGTAACTTGTTGATAAAGGTTGCATCATCCCATGCACTAATCGCATTCGCATGTTCTTGGTGATGGCACCAAACGAGCGAACTACGGCCTTCTGACATGGGTAATAACGCCAGTGGCCCAAACTCGGTAAAACGTTCGAAAGCTTGGCCTTGCGGGTCAATGGCCGTTTTCACATTAGCAATAATCGCCACTTGGCCATAATCATCCTGCTGCCACTGCATATTACAGGCTTGCCCCACTAAAGAACGACTACCATCGGCGGCAATGATTAGCGCCCCACTCACCGTTTCCCCCGTATCTAATGTCACGGTGACAGAATCTTGTTCGCGGTGGATATGTTCAACCTTTGCAGGGCAATGTAGCGTTACCCCCGGTGCTTTTCGTAATAATGAAAAGAGGCGAGCACCGGCTTCATGCAGCTCAATCACATTGCCAAGTGCAGGAATATGATAGTCTTTTGCATTGATATTCACAAAACCCGCATGACCGCGGTCAGACACATGAACGTGAGTAATCGGCGTTACGCAATCAGCAAACGCAGGCCATACCCCTATTTTCGCTAAATATTGGCATGTACCATGGGCTAATGCGATGGCACGTGCGTCGAATCCGGGGTGTTTACCTTCTGGCAAAGAGGCCTCGATTAATGAAACCGATAATTTTCCTTGGCTAAGTGAAGAAATCGCCAGTGCCAATGTCGCACCAGCCATTCCTCCACCCACGATGATCACATTCATGGGTTGTTTTTTACCTTTTTATGATTAACCTTTTACCGTTAATAACCGCTACCCCAAACGCTGTTTTGCAGCCGCCATTAGGGCTTCAATTTCATTAGGGTCTTTGACCACTAAGTCCGTTAAGTTTTCATTCCCGTTTTCAGTGATCACAATATCATCTTCAATACGAACACCGATGCCACGGTATTGTGGCGGTACATCAGCATCTGGCGCAATATATAAACCAGGTTCAACCGTCAGCACCATGCCCACTTCTAATGTACGGTCACGGTCTGTACCATAGAACCCCACATCGTGCACATCTAACCCTAGCCAATGACTTAAACCATGCATAAAGAAAGCTTGATATGCTTTGTTTTCGATCAATTGATCGACATCGCCATGTAAAATTCCGAGCGCAACCAACCCTTCGGTTTTAATCCGCACGATTTCACGCGTGACTTCATGGATACTGGTGCCTGGGCGATATAACGTTAATGCGGTGTCTAATGCTTTGAGAACAATGTCATAAATTTCACGTTGTGCCTGACTAAACTTACCATTAACGGGGAACGTACGGGTAATATCCCCTGCATAGCCGTCAAACTCGGCACCAGCGTCAATCAGCACTAACTCACCATCTTTCATTTGGCATTCATTTTCGGTGTAATGCAAAATGCAGGCATTTTCGCCGCTACCAACAATCGAATTATAAGATGGGAAGCGCGCTCCATGACGAGTAAATTCGTGTTCTAACTCACCACAGAGTTGGTATTCATACATATTTGGGCGGCAAGTTTCCATTGCGCGAATATGTGCCAAGGCAGAAATACGCCCCGCCTCACGCATTGTGTTCAGTTCGGCTTCAGATTTAAATAAGCGCATTTCATGGACAATTGGGCGCCAATCGATAACCGTTTGCGGCGCACGTAAATTACGGCGGCTACCTTTACGCAAGGTTTCTAACGCATCAAACACCAGCTTATCTGCGTAAGCAAATTCACCCTGTGCATGATAAACCACATCCAATCCATTCAGTAATTGGTAAAGTTGCTCTTCAATTTCATCGAAAGGTAATGCTTTATCGATACCCAGTTTTTCAGGTGCAGCTTCCTGACCAAGGCGGCGGCCAAACCAAATTTCAGCCGTTAAATCACGAACGCGGTTAAAAAGAACGGTATGGCTATGTTTTTCATCGCTTTTAATCAATACTAATACTGCTTCTGGCTCACTAAACCCTGTCAAATACAGAAAATCACTGTGTTGACGATACGGGTATTCACAATCGGCATTACGCTGCACAGGTGGTGCAGAAAAAATAATTGCGGCACTCCCTGCGTCCATTTTTGCCAATAATGCATTGCGACGAGCAACAAACTCCTGTTTATTCATACCGTTTTTGCCTTATTATCTGGATTATTAGGTTGCTAACATATTGTTGCTGCCAATATGCGCGACGATAATGACTTAACACTGATTAAAATCGACTTAAAGCCGCTTCGTTCTACCTTTCGATAAAACAAAGTGGCAGGATTTAATGACAAACAAGTCGGGATTAGTGAAGGACTGGCTTGTTATTTTCAACAGCTGTTGGGCCTTTTTTCGGCTCAATTAACGCGATATAACATAACTGCACAGCTACTCTCACGTACTCCACCACTTCTTCCAGTGCTTGTTCGAGCTCTTCTTGGTCTTCATCTTCATCGTAACCAAGCATCCCGATATTACGCAGATCCGTAATGACTTCGCTGATTTCTTTTTTATCAGCTAATTTCGGTTGTGCGACACCCACGCCTAATAAAAAGTGATTAACCCAGCCCGCTAATGCGTCTGCGTGGTCAAATATCGACGCCTCTTCATCAGGGAACAGCATGGTAAATGCAAATTCGCTGTCATCGAGTGCTTCAAATGTGGTATCGAACAGCTCGCGCAGAGGTTGAGCGACCGTTTGTGGGAATGCAAGGCCATCGTTTGCAAGATCATGAACAAGTGTTTGCCAGCCATGGTCACGACTTCCGCCACAGATTAACCCCGTTATTAAACCATGGATTTCCGCGGCAGTAAGTGCTATTGAGTGCTGTTGCAGCAGTTTGTCCAGTGATTCATAGTTTGGTAAAGATTTTTGTATAGACATCTGAATTCGTCATGTTAGCTTATGATTCGTGATATGCTACCATCAAGGGTAGTCGCTAACCAGTATGCTTTTGTCTTATCTATTAATTGCGCCAAATATGATGTATTTATGGCGAGTATTATTCAGTATGGAGGTTTCATGTCCGCACAACCTGTCGACATTCAGATTTTTGGGCGTTCAATGCGCGTTAATTGCCCATCAGAACAAAAAGAGGCCCTTCTTGAGTCGGCTAAAGAATTAGAACAACGCTTGCAAAATCTGAAAGATAAAAGCGGTGTTACCAATATGGAACAGCTTATTTTTATCGTAGCATTGAACGTCTGTCACGAATTAGCACAAGAAAAGACAAAAACGCGTGATTATGCTTATAATATGGAAGAGAAGATAAAAATGTTGCAACATACCATTGAACAAGCGTTGCACGATCAGGTGAAGATCACTGAGAGGCAGGTATTGCCCTTAGAGTAAATCTGCTTATTAATCAGACACTAGTAGAAAAAAATATACAAAATTAGGGTTGCATTTTAAATCTAGTTTCGTACAATGAAGTCACTGAGTAACGATAAGTTCTCAAACCAAATTTCTCTGAGATGCGCGTGAGTGGGCGAGTCCCCTGAGCCGATATTTCAACTAAAAAGAATGCGGTTATTGCGCTGGTGAGCATGCCTGGATTCGTTCAGGAAGCCTAAAGGTTGCTAAACTGCGTTCACCTTGAACCAAGGGTTCAAGGGTTACAGCCTACAACGGCATCTTGGAGACCCTCAATTTTTTCGTGTTATACTTTCAATCTCTCAAGCTCAATTTATTAACCTACACTATTTCTGGCCTTGCGATATACTGTTTTGAATATTGCTATTTCCTATCGCCGCCCACTGTAGGTTATTTATATGCAAGACACACTTTCTACGCAACGCCAACAAATCCGCCAAACCATACGCCAAGCTCGACGTCAGTTAACCCCTGAGCAGCAAAAAATAGCGGCTGAACGAGCCAAGCTCAATGCGTTACAGCACCCTAAAATTGCACAAGCAAAAAATATCGCGCTATTTTTATCATTTGATGGTGAAATTAATACCCAACCACTTATCGATGCTCTATGGCAACAAAATAAACAGGTTTACTTGCCTGTTTTGCACCCTTTTAGTGCCCATCATTTGCTATTTCTGCACTATCGCCCTGATACACAACTCGTAAAAAACCGTTTTAATATTGCCGAGCCCCCCTTAGATGTGCGTGATGTTTTACCGCCAGAACAACTTGATGTGATGTTAATCCCCTTAGTAGCCTTTGATAGCCAAGGGCAACGCTTAGGTATGGGCGGTGGTTTTTACGATAGAACGTTAGCGAATTGGCAACAAAGTGGTTTTTACCCTATAGGGCTGGCTCATGATTGCCAACAGGTTGAACAGCTGCCTGTTGCGCATTGGGATATTCCACTGCCTGAAATTATTACCCCAAAAAAAATATGGCGCTGGTAATAATACCTACGCCATATCATGAGAAATAAAAAGGGTTATGCGAACTTAGAACAACAGACGCGCACGAATAGTGCCCGGCAGGTCTTTCAGTTTTTGTAACGCTTCATCCGTTTGATTTGGTGTTTGCATCAGTACATCGATAACGACGTAACCGACATTGCCTGACGTCCGTAAGTACTGACCCACCACGTTAATGTTGTTGTCAGTAAACACTTGGTTAATGCTATTCAAGATACCTGGACGGTTTTCATGGATATGCAAGAAGCGGTTAGTGTCTTCAGTGTGCACTGGCAGAGAAACTTCTGGGAAATTAACCGCAGAAAGCGTTGAACCGTTATCAGAATATTTTGCCAGTTTACTCGCAACTTCTAAGCCAATGTTTTCTTGTGCTTCTTCTGTAGAGCCCCCAATGTGTGGTGTTAAAATCACATTGTCGAATTTAATCAGTTCAGAAATAAACGGGTCATTCGGGTCGTTATTTGCGGCTGGCTCACTTGGGAATACGTCAACCGCCGCACCGGATAAATGCTTGCTTTCTAGCGCCGCTGCCAATGCAGGAATATCTACCACTGTACCACGTGACGCATTGATAAAGATTGAACCTGGTTTCATGCGGTCAAACTGTTCTTTAGCAAACATGTTTTTCGTGCTGGCCGTTTCTGGCACATGCAGGCTGACGACATCACTCATATTGAGTAACTCCGTCAAAGAACGCACTTGCGTTGCATTTCCTAAAGGCAGTTTGTTTTCAATATCATAGAAGAAAACATTCATACCAATACCTTCAGCTAAGATCCCCAGCTGTGTACCGATATGGCCGTATCCAACAATACCAAGGCGTTTTCCACGTGCTTCAAAACAGCCTTTCGCTTGTTTTTCCCAAATACCACGGTGCGCTTGCATATTCGCTTCAGGAATACGACGTAACAACAGCAATAATTGGCCTAATACCATCTCAGCAACGGAACGGGTGTTTGAGAATGGTGCATTAAAGACAGGGATACCGCGTTTTGCCGCAGCGTCCAAATCCACTTGGTTGGTTCCGATACAGAAGCAACCGACTGCCACTAACTTTTCAGCTGCAGCGAAAATCTCTTCAGATAAATGAGTGCGGGAACGGATACCAACAAAGCGTGCATCTTTAATCGCTTCTTTTAATTCTTCATCAGATAATGCACTTTTATGGTATTCAATATTGGTATAGCCCGCTGCTTTTAGGTTATCAACCGCGCTTTGGTGAACGCCTTCTAGCAGTAAAAATTTTATTTTGTCTTTATGCAAAGATACCTTGACCATTTCCCTACCCTATCGTGAACGTTTTAAATTTGTGACAGATGAATTTGCTTGTTTGACTCATGGTTTTGCTCAACATAATTCAAGGCATATCCATACCAGCACATTCATCTACCTTGAAATCTGAAAAGAGTATACCAACATAGCAAAATTCGGCGCAGTATCAATACAACCGTTTGCTTAAGGGGTGCTAAAAAGCGCAAGGAAAAAGAAGTTAAATGGTAGAAAATCAGGAGCAGTAACACAAAATAAGGATTTTTCCTGCACAATGCATATTAGTGTGAGATATATCACCAAAATCGTGGAATAATAAAAATAATGAAATAAATTTCAAATTAATGATATTTATAAAACTGGTCAATTATTTTTCCATCTACCCACTTACTAAATACGTTAATCCTTTCTTTACGGCACAAAAAAGCCAGTAACAACACAGTTTACTGGCTTATATATTGAGCAAATTAATTCATCACAACTAATTGACGATTATAATTTAATCGTTTTAACCCCAGCATCCGTTGTTCCCATTAGGACAACATCAGCACCACGATTAGCAAATAAACCAACAGTCACCACACCTGCGATACCGTTGATGGTGTTTTCTAATGCAACAGGGTCAACAATACTTAAATTGTGAACATCTAAGATCACGTTGCCGTTATCAGTGACCACATTTTGACGGTATTCTGGTGTACCACCCAGTTTGACCAATTCACGCGCCACATAACTACGTGCCATTGGGATAACTTCAACAGGCAGAGGGAACTTGCCTAACACATCCACCAGTTTTGATTGGTCAACGATGCACACAAAGGTTTTTGCAATCGCAGAAACAATTTTTTCACGTGTTAACGCAGCGCCACCGCCCTTAATCATGTTCATATGATGGTCAACTTCATCCGCACCATCAACGTAAACATCTAATGAATCCACTTCGTTACAATCAAAAACAGGGATGCCCAATGATTTAAGTTTTTGAGTAGACGCTTCGGAGCTAGAAACGGCGCCCTCAATTTGTCCTTTCATTGTCGCCAATGCATCAATAAAGTGTGATGCAGTAGACCCTGTTCCGACACCAACAATTGTGCCGGGTTTTACGTATTCCAGTGCTGCCCAACCCACCGCTTTTTTTAATTCATCCTGCGTCATGCTCATGCCTTTTGCTATTTAATTGAGACGTAATTAAGAATTAGTATATACCGAGCCCACAATAAGTTGCAGTGTTGTTCGCTGCATTTGTGCGTTACTTCTTGTGATTTGTCGAGTGCCCGCAATAATTGCAAGTGTTATCAATAAAAATATGGCATAGTGCTTAGCAGAATAACAACAAGGAGACTCTTTGATGAAGCGCCCCGACTATCGCGCATTACAAGCACTGGATGCTGTTATCCGCGAACGCGGCTTTGAGCGCGCAGCTCAAAAGCTTTGCATCACGCAATCCGCTGTTTCACAACGGATAAAACAGCTAGAAAACCTGTTTGGGCAACCGTTACTTGTGCGAACCGTTCCGCCGCATCCGACTGAACAAGGGCAAAAGCTGTTAGCGCTGCTTCATCAAGTTGAATTGCTAGAAGAACAATGGCTTGGGGATGAAAATACAGGTTCAACACCTTTGTTACTTTCCCTTGCCGTCAACGCCGACAGTTTAGCAACATGGTTTCTCCCTGCGCTCAACCCTGTTTTAGGCAATAGCCCTATTCGGTTGAACATCCAAGTAGAAGACGAAACCCGCACACAAGAACGTTTAAGACGCGGTGAAGTGGTGGGTGCAATCAGTATCCAGCCACAAGCGTTACCCGGCTGTTTAGTGGATAAACTCGGCGCCTTGGACTATATCTTTGTTGCTTCTCCTGATTTCGCCGCCAAATATTTCCCAGATGGCGTCACTCGCTCATCCCTATTAAAAGCCCCCGCAGTGGCATTTGACCACTTGGATGATATGCACCAAGCGTTTGTTCAGCAAAACTTTGGCTTATCGCCGGGCAGTGTACCTTGCCATATTGTTAATTCATCTGAAGCCTTTGTGCAATTAGCTAAGCAGGGTTCTACTTGTTGTATGATCCCACATTTGCAGATTGCTGATGAATTAAAAAATGGTGAGTTAGTCGACTTAACACCGGGGTTGTGCCAACGCCGTATGCTGTACTGGCACCGCTTTGCGCCTGAAAGCCGCACCATGAAGAGAGTAACTGACGCCCTATTAAAAACAGGACGTCAGATGTTAAAACAAGAAGATGAAATTGCAGCTGAAAGTTAACGTTTTAGTTCAAACACCACATCAACTTGGTCATTAAAATCAATACTTTGCTGTTCATAGGTCTCATCAATGTTGAGATCTTGAGCAGCCGCTTTCATTTTTCCACCATAAGCTCTCGCCGCCATTGGGTAAGGCACTGCCGCAGGCGCATTGTAACTGATGCTATACACTGGGCCTAACTGCGCATTAAACCCTTTTGCAACTTCAGTCGCTTGCTCTGTTGCATTTTTGATGGCTTGCGCGCGGGCTGCATCACGATATTGCTCAGGTTTTAACACACCAAATTGCACTGAGTTAATATCATTTAAACCTGCCGCTAACGCACCGTCTAACAGGGTATTCAGTTGGTCCAGTTTTGTCACTTTCACTTCAACTGAACGGATTGCAGTATAACCTTCAATCGTCGATTTTTGTTTTACACTGCTGTAATCATATTTTGGCTGCGTACGCACATTGGCGGCGTTAATGTCCTGTTTTTCGATTCCATTTTTCTTTAAGAATTCGAAATACTCGGCAACGCGCTTATCCACAGCGGCTTTTGCCGCAGCGGCATCTTTTACAGTCACTTCAACGACAATGTTCAACGTCGCCATATCTGGGGTTGCTTTCACAACGGAATTACCGGATGTGGTAATGTGTGGGCCACTCGGTAACGCATCAGCCAGAGACAGGGTAGGAACCGCTGTACCTGCCACTATGGCAGCGAGAACTAAAGATTTTAATTTCACAGAACCTCCCAACACAATAATTTGTTGCTAAAAAAGGGATAGTTCACCATAAACTATCCCGAGTACAAATTAACAGTAACACATCATAAAAAAAGTGCAGATCAGAATAATGAGAAATTCACAGTATTTATCATTCTGTTGAGGTTGTGTTGTTATTAAGATATTAACCCTAATCCTTTAAGCCCTTGTATTGCCAATCGAAATGCAATAAACCACATCACACTTCCCACAAAAACGTTGATAATTCGTTGTGAACGAGGCTTATTCAGCACTGGCGAAAACCATGCAGCTAAAATTGCTAAAGCAAAGAACCAAACAAACGATGCCGTCAGCGCCCCCGCCGTAAACCAAGGCCGTAACTGGCTTTCTAATTGTCCCCCCACGCTACCAAGCACCACAAAAGTGTCTAAATAAACATGCGGGTTTAGCCATGTGACGGCAAAGAGTGTCACAATCACTTTCCAGCGGGTAATCACTTTGCTTTCAGCTTGTAATACCACATCATCCGGGCTGAGTGCGGTACGGAACGCGCCATAGCCATACCACGCCAGAAAAATAACCCCTGCCCATGTAATTAGCTGCATCAATATTTCGGATTGACTTAATAGCGCACTACCACCAAATACCCCACCAATAATTAACACGGTGTCACTTAAAGCGCATAGAAATGCACTCATCATATGAAACTGTTTACGGCTGCCTTGCTGTAAAACAAAGGCATTTTGTGGCCCTAGCGGTAAAATCATTGCTGCACCAAGAAGCGCACCCTGAACATACGTTGTAAACATGCAAAAAACCCTAATAATTATTCAATTCGTATGCGCAAATAGTAGCGAGAAAAAATTATTAGTGGAAATGATTAACTCTAATAGGTCATAAGCCTGACTTATACAATGGAAGGGTAATGCAGAGACAAAAATAGCGCCATAAATAGCGCTATTTTATTGAATCTAATTAAAAATTCGTTTATTGAATTTTATGGGTTTCTGAACCTTGTTTATGTACATGCACGTCCATTTGTGGGAACGGAATACCAATATTGTGCTTGTCTAATGCACGTTTGAATTCTTCTAATAAATCCCAATAGACAGGCCATGCATCCCCATTAGTTGTCCAAAAACGGACTAAATAGTTTAATGACGATGGCGCCATATCATGCAAACGAATTGTCACGCCTTTACCATGTTGAATACGGCCATCAGCGGCAACGATGTCACCTAATACTTTTTTCACGACATCAATGTCAGAATCATAAGCTACACCAACAATAATATCTTGGCGACGGTTAGGCTCTCGAGTTGTGTTGATGATGTTATCCGCAATTATCTTACCATTCGGAATAACAATAATTCGGTCATCTGCTGTTTTCAGTGTAGTAGAGAAAATTTGCACATTTTGCACGGTACCTTCAACAGCACCAATAGACACATATTCGCCCGCTTTCAGTGGTCTAAATACCACCAGCAATACACCTGCAGCAAAGTTACCCAGTGAATTTTGTAATGCTAAACCTACCGCTAAACCCGCAGCACCCATCACGGCAATTACAGAAGCCGTTTGAACACCAATCTTGCCTAAAACGGCAATTAAGGTAAATGCAACAATGGTATAACGTGCAATTGCCGATAAAAAGTCACTGACTGTGCTATCAATGCCTTTCATGGTCATCACACGGTGTAAACCGCGGCCAACCCATTTCGCAATCATCATACCGACAATCAGGATGACAATGGCAGAAACAATATTCACCACATACTGGACTAACAGATCTTGGTTTGCGACAAACCAATTCGTTGCATCATTCAACGCACCTGTAACATCATCAGTATTCATATGTTGGTTCCTTTCGCTTTTGTTATCAAAAAATAAATTTCCGCTAGCCCACTTTAACTAAAGCGTTAAATCACTAGTTTTACACTGCAAATAATAGCGATAATTTGTTAAAATACAAAACTTATCACTGAAAAAAATGCATTCATCGGTTTTCGATAACAAAAACACGATAGTCTTTTAACATTAATAGGAAGTCGTCAATACCACAAAAAGCAACACTTTCATTATCATAGTAACTCATTCCCTCTTCGAGGCCTTCAGTTTCAAATGACAACTGGTTAGCTTTAATCATCACTTCTTCATCATCAAGTAGCAGCGTATATTCATGCCCAATCAGCTCCCACTGATTTTCACTGCCTTTTAGTTTTTCGTAGTTTTCTTCGATAGTATCGAGCAGACTAAGGTCATTTTTAACCTCTTCATTTAGCCAATATCCAATCGCCTCATGATCCATCGAGAATTTTGCGGAGATAGCTCCGGTGATATCTTGGAAAAATTGGTAGTCCATATGCAATACCTCTACTCTTTGCGTCATTATGGCTCAGTATAACGCGAGACAATTGAGTTTGTTGAGCGGTATTAACGCCTATCCTGAGATATTTCAATAAAGGCATGAATTTCAACGCATCTCCGATAAAACTCGCTTAAAATTAATGCAAATAATGTGAATGTACTAAATAGGAGTCTCAATGATCAATCGCTTAGACCATATCGTCCTCACGACAACACAATTAGACGCCTGCCTTGATTTTTACCAACGCGTTTTAAAAATGCAGGTCATAACCTTTGGTGATCAGCGTTATGCCCTGCAATTTGGCCAGCAAAAAATCAATATTCACCAGTATGGTAAAGAGTTTGAACCCAAAGCACACTTGCCTGTACCTGGTGCGTTAGATTTGTGTTTTATCAGCGACACCCCTCTCGCTGAAGTTCAAGCGCATATTCAACAGCAAGGGGTAGAAATTATCGAAGGCCCCGTGAAACGAACAGGGGCAATGGGGCCAATCCTATCTATCTATTTACGTGATGTGGATTTAAACCTGATTGAGATTTCTGAATATCTTTAAGGTATAAAAAAGGCCTCTGTTTGTAGAGGCCTCAGACTGCTGGCAAACCGATTAGGTTTGGCTGCAGGTTGGATAGGTTTTGAAAATAGACGAGGAAAATCAATTTTTTGATTTTCGGCTGATAACACAAAGCAGGAAAAATCACGCTTTTATCCTGCTTTGTTAACAACCTAAGGCCCCTAATTAGTAGAGGCCTCATCATTACCAAAATAATGAATTAGACTGCGGTTTGGAAAATCACACCGTCAGCTTTTTCCGTATATTGTGATAACTGGTCAAAGTTCAGATAGCGGTAAGTATCTGCCGCAGTTTCATCCACCTTGTCCATATATTGCAGGTATTCAGCAGGGGTTGGTAAACGGCCTAACAGTGATGCAACAGCCGCGAGCTCAGCGGATGCAAGGTACACATTCGCCCCAGTACCTAAACGGTTCGGGAAGTTACGTGTTGAAGTCGAAACGACGGTAGCGCCATCTGCCACACGTGCTTGGTTACCCATACACAGTGAACAGCCTGGGACTTCAATACGCGCCCCACTCTTACCAAATACGCTGTAATAACCTTCTTCCGTTAATTGCGCTGCGTCCATCTTCGTTGGTGGAGCAACCCATAAACGTGTTGGTAGCTGGCCTTTGTGCGAATCTAATAACTTACCTGCGGCACGGAAGTGACCGATGTTAGTCATACAAGAACCGATAAACACTTCATCGATTTTCTCATTTTGAACATCAGACAGCAAACGTGCATCATCTGGGTCATTTGGCGCACACAGAATTGGCTCTTTGATATCATTTAAATTGATTTCAATTACAGCTGCATATTCCGCATCTGCATCACCTTCAAGCAGTTGCGGGTCCGCTAACCAACTTTCCATGCCTTTAATACGACGTTCGATAGTACGACGGTCGCCGTAACCTTCAGCGATCATCCATTTTAACAGGACGATATTAGATTGCAGGTATTCGGTGATTGGCGCTTTATCCAGTTTGATCGTACAACCTGCGGCTGAACGCTCAGCAGATGCATCCGCTAATTCAAACGCTTGTTCAACTTTCAGTTCTGGCAGACCTTCAATTTCTAAAATACGACCAGAGAAAATGTTTTTCTTCCCTTTTTTCTCAACCGTCAGAAGGCCATCTTTAATCGCGTATAATGGGATAGCATGTACAAGGTCACGTAACGTGATACCCGGTTGCATTTCACCTTTAAAGCGCACCAATACAGATTCTGGCATATCCAGTGGCATAACCCCTGTTGCCGCAGCAAACGCCACCAGACCAGAACCCGCAGGGAACGAAATACCGATTGGGAAACGAGTATGAGAGTCACCACCTGTACCAACTGTATCTGGTAACAACATACGGTTTAACCACGAGTGGATAATACCATCGCCCGGACGTAGAGAAACACCACCACGGTTCATGATGAAATCAGGTAATGTGTGGTGAGTTGTTACGTCAACCGGTTTTGGATATGCCGCAGTGTGGCAGAATGACTGCATCACTAAATCCGCAGAGAAGCCTAAGCACGCTAAGTCTTTTAACTCATCACGCGTCATTGGGCCCGTCGTATCTTGCGAACCAACAGAGGTCATTTTTGGCTCACAATATTCACCTGGGCGAATACCTGGACGACCACAAGCGCGACCAACCATTTTCTGTGCTAATGAGAAACCACGATTGCTTTGTGCAACGGATTTCGCATGACGGAAAACGTCAGTTGCTTCTAAACCTAATGACTCACGCGCTTTGCTGGTTAAACCACGACCGATGATCAGTGGAATACGACCACCTGCACGCACTTCGTCAATCAGCACGTCAGTTTTTAATTCAAACGTTTCGAGTAATTCATTGGTTTCGTGGTTGCGAACTTCACCTTTAAATGGATAGATATCAATGACATCACCCATATTCAGTTTAGAGACATCCACTTCAATTGGTAGCGCACCCGCATCTTCCATTGTATTAAAGAAGATTGGCGCAATTTTGCCACCTAATACCACACCACCACCACGTTTGTTCGGTACGAATGGGATATCATCGCCCATAAACCACAGTACGGAGTTGGTTGCAGATTTACGTGAAGACCCCGTACCCACAACATCACCGACATACGCCAGTGGGAAGCCTTTTTTATTCAGTGCTTCGATTTGTTTGATTGGCCCAACGTTACCTGCGTCATCTGGCTCAATACCTTCACGGGCATTTTTCAGCATCGCTAACGCGTGCAGAGGGATATCTGGGCGTGACCATGCATCTGGTGCCGGTGATAAGTCATCGGTATTGGTTTCACCTGTCACTTTAAATACCGTGACAGTCATTTTTTCGGCTAATGCCGGACGTTGTTTAAACCACTCGGCATCAGCCCATGATTCAATAACTTGCTTCGCGTGTGCATTCCCAGCTTTCGCTTTTTCTTCTACATCGTAGAAGTTATCGAACATTAATAAAGTGTGGGAAAGGGCTTTTGCCGCGATAGGGGCTAATTTAGCATCATCCAGCGCTTCAATCAGTGCATGGATATTATATCCACCCTGCATAGTACCAAGCAGTTCAATCGCTTTTTCAGGGGAGATCAGAGGGGAGGATGTTTCGCCTTTTGCGATTGCGGCTAAAAATCCAGCTTTTACGTACGCTGCTTCGTCAACACCAGGGGGGACGCGGTTGGTCAGCAGGTCTAACAAGAAATCTTCTTCACCTTTGGGTGGGTTTTTCAGTAACTCTACCAGTGCAGCTACTTGTGACGCATCTAATGGCTTAGGGACAATCCCTTGAGCGGCACGCTCGGCTACGTGCTTACGGTATTCTTCTAGCACGACGTTCTCCTCGCTTCTTTGTTATTTATATACCCGGCTGTCTGCACCTTATTGACAAAAATATCATCCGGTGCCAGGTCAGAGGAATTTGCTCGCATAATCTCAATGGCGGTAAAATTATGTCCAGCTTCGGGCTCTCAGCATAGCAGAATTTAAACGTAATGTTAATTCATTCACAAGAAAGTAACATTTATCTACTAACTTCATGCCTTAACACTTAATTACGGGTTATTTTTTAGCTTAAGAGACTATAAATCATCATAAAAAGCTGAAAAAACCATACTTTTTATAATGCATTTTGCTAAGTAAAGCACCCTCTTTTGTGGCTTTTTCCTTCAGGTATCACAAATTATATTTATTATCGCAATTTTATTTACATTACTAATTGATAAGGTAAATCATTGCGATTGGTTTTAATAAACTTAAAGGATTTAATTGATTTTATTGGCCTTTTATTCCAAGCAAGTTTCCGAAGGGATCAACGAACTGACACATTTGCTTGTTACCATCTATTAACATCGGTCCACGATACAACTTAGCCCCTAGTTGAGTGAAATACTCAAACGCCAAAGCAAAATTGTCTACTTGCCAATACAGCACAGTCCCTTTTTTACCTTCACTGACTTTTTCATCCGCTTGCACCACTTCTATCGTGAAGTCCCCCACATGCAATAAGGTAAAGTCAAACTCAGGTAAATATTCAGCAATGGCTTGAGGAAATGCCTGTTGATACCAAGCCAGCCCTGCTTGAACATCAGGTACGTGAATTAAAATCGCAGTCGGTTTTAGTTGCATGATGACTTGTGCACTCATGTGAGTCATTAAAAGTAATTTTTATATTAATAAGTTACATAGCAAGATCAAGAATGCGATTGGTTTAAAGTGCGCTATATGGTAGTTAAGTCATGACGAATACATCATGACTTAACTAATCAAATAGGGTCTCTCTAATTAGAAGGTTAATCTTCAACGATTTTGACTTCTCGATCAATTAACCGTCCTAAATCTTCACTATGAGAGATTACTGATAATGTTTTGTCTAATAGATCTTTTATCTGAACATGGAGATCTTCTGGATATAAGCTTGCCACATCATCTAATTCACAACCTAGGTTTATTATATCTATCAATTTTTCCTCAGAACCCATTTGTTCAAGTAATTTGGCCAAATACGGTTTGAAAATAAATCCTTCCGCTTCATCAATTGATATCAAATTTCTATCTAATGCAGTTAATACACCTAAAGTTAAAAAGCTTATAAATTTGCTCGCCTGTTTATCATCAATGCTATAGCAAAGCTTCATCATTTATTACTCCAACCCCGTTTAATTTTTATATTAATAACTCTTCCACTTTGGTTCCCCCACTCTAAAAACGGGGGGAACCAGCCTGATTGTGCGAAAATTAAACTAAAGGCTCTAAACGTAAAAGATGGTCTTTAGCTTTCTCTATCAATAATAAAAATTCATTGTAATTAAATTCTAAAATATCTGAATCAGGGTAAATAATAATTTTCACCTCTCTTTTATCTTCAGATAATGATATTTCTCCCCACTGAACATTATTAAAGGAGAGCTCAGCATATAAATCATCTCGGCTTAAAGAACTTCCAACACTGTATTCTAACATAAAATACCCCATCAATTATTTGCTAACCTTATGGCTCTCTAAAACCAATAAATTTCTTACCATCCATACTAAATCTTAATACCCGACCATCCGGTGATTTAGCATCAATGACTTCAATTCTTTGCCTATTTTCATAAATAGCTCTAGATCTTATTATTACATTTGGATTATCTAATATTTCATCGATTAATGCTTTAGCTTCCTGATTCAATACTGATGCTTTTTGGTTGGAATATGAGTATGTAGACCCCTCCCTACCTCCATGCTTTTGGAGCGATCTGCCTGCATTCGTTAAACCATTCCGATTGATTACTGATGCAGCTTGCTTTAATTCTTCTTTAGAAGGAAGATCATTATTTTTTATAAGGAACTCATCAGGCTCCCATCCCTCAGGGCTTCCTGAACTAGCCCCGCCTAGCGCTATTTTATCAGAGCCTGATAACTCCTTCCCAACATTTGGATTTTTTGCTGCTTTATCTAAATCATTTGAGCAGCTCATGCCAAAAGAGCAATCAAACGTTTCCGCTAGACCATCGCGAATATTGCCTAATGTATTTTCGATACCTTTCGCAAGGTCACTATTTGCCGCTTGTGTTACTTGCGAGTTTGAACCTGCACGATAAGGTAATGTAGGAACACTTGGCGTGGGGATAGCCAATACACTACTTCGAGCTATTCTCAGTTTATTTAATTCATTTATATTAGACTGAATTTCATTCAACGTATTTTGATGCCGCGCTTTAAAAGCCAATAAATGATTTCTTGCTTCTATTTCGACGCGCTGATTAACTGCCTTATAAAATGGCTCTACATTAAAAAAATCAACTCGGGGTATACCCGGTATTTTACCTGAAAAATTATTAGATAAAATTCTATCTCTATCTTGCTTCGTATTTAATTTTAATGTTGCAGTGATATTTAACTCTGATGAATAGAACTTCCATTGATAAGTACAAGGGTATTGCTCTGGGTTATTCAAAAACTTCCACTCATAAGATTTTTCAATATTACTCAGTTCCCCCCTTAATATAACAATTTTATCTTCGATAATTTCTTGTGGTGATTTTGGCGATTCATATTTTAAAACGGGTAACTCTGGTGGTGACTGTACCTGATCCTGATAATCATGAAACTCCTTTTGAGGAGGCTCTTTATGGAAGCTATCATAATAATCCGCTTCTTTTAACCTATCATAATAATCAGTAACCCATGTATTTTTATGCATGTCCTCATATTGGTCATCAGAAACATGATTCATTTCATTTTGAAAATAATGACTAAAGCTACTGGGTGGGGAGTGACTTCCTATTACTGTCATTGAATCTATATGACTCATATTTTCCATAATCTAATATCCTTATTAGCGATTAAATAACTCAATAAGGAAAATAAGATTTTAATTTTTTATAGTCAACTAAGCGATATCATTCTAATAATATGAAATTTCAGAATTAAATAATTATATTTAAAATAAGAATTAGTGAATTAAATAAAATATTGTTTTTTATTTTTAGACAGATACAAAAAAGCCAATGTGTTTCCACATTGGCTTCTTTATATGCGTTAGTGATAAATAGCCGACTAGAGCGACCATTTACCATTGCGAATTAGAAAATTACTTTTTCTTTTTCGCTTTTGCATTTGGTAAGTCAGTGATGCTACCTTCGTAGATCTCTGCAGCCATACCAATTGATTCGTACAGTGTTGGGTGAGCATGGATAGTTAATGCTAAATCTTCTGCATCACAACCCATTTCGATTGCAAGGCCGATTTCGCCCAGTAATTCGCCACCATTCACACCGACAACCGCACCACCGATAACACGGTTAGATTGCTTGTCGAAAATCAGCTTAGTCATACCTTCTGAGCAGTCAGATGCAATTGCACGACCTGATGCAGCCCATGGGAAAGTTGCCACTTCGTAGCTGATGTTTTGCTCTTTCGCTTCTTTCTCAGTTAAACCAACCCAAGCAACTTCTGGCTCAGTATAAGCGATAGATGGGATAACTTTCGGGTCAAAGTAGTGTTTCAGACCAGAGATAACCTCTGCGGCAACATGGCCTTCATGAACACCTTTATGAGCCAACATTGGTTGACCAACGATATCACCGATAGCAAAGATGTGCGGAACGTTAGTGCGCATTTGTTTATCCACGTGGATAAAGCCGCGATCGTCAACTTCAACACCAGCTTTGCCTGCATCTAAGTTTTTACCGTTAGGAACACGGCCGATAGCCACTAACACAGCATCATAACGTTGTGGTTCTGCGGAAGCTTTTTTACCTTCCATAGACACATAGATACCGTCTTCTTTCGCTTCAACTGCAGTTACTTTCGTTTCTAATAGCAGGTTGAATTTTTTGCTGATTTGTTTGGTGAATACTTTAACCACATCTTTGTCAGCCGCTGGGATGACTTGGTCAAACATTTCAACCACATCGATTTGAGAACCCAGTGCATGGTACACAGTTCCCATTTCTAAACCGATGATACCACCACCCATAACCAGAAGACGCTCTGGAACTTCTTTCAGTTCTAACGCATCGGTTGAATCCCAAATACGTGGGTCTTCATGAGGAATGAATGGTAATTGAATTGGACGTGAACCCGCTGCAATGATTGCGTTATCGAAATTGATAGTCGTGCTACCGTTTTCGCCTTCAACAACCAGTGTATTTGCACCGGTAAATTTACCCAGACCGTTAACGACGGTAACTTTACGGCCTTTGGCCATACCAGCTAAACCACCTGTCAGCTGATTAATGACTTTTTCTTTCCATAAGCGAACTTTAGAGATATCCGTTTTTGGCTCACCAAATACGATACCGTGCTCTGCTAATGCTTTCGCTTCTTCGATCACTTTTGCAACATGCAACAAAGCTTTTGAAGGGATACAGCCAACGTTTAAACAAACACCACCAAGGGTTGAATAACGTTCTACTAAAACAGTTTCTAAACCTAAGTCAGCGCAACGGAAAGCCGCAGAATAACCTGCAGGGCCTGCACCAAGCACAACGACTTGGGCTTTAATTTCAGTACTCATCATGACCTCTTTTTGTTTTGTCCAGCGGTACTGCTGAATAAACGATCTTCCACTGGAAAAGTACACACCGAGAGCAGTTTACAGAATTGTTAACACCCTGAAAAGGCTCATTTCGTGATGTAACTCCCAACCTTTCGTAGCAGCAGCAAAAAATTCTGCCTCAGCCTAAATAAAACAGACCGGCTTATTCGCCGGTCTTATTATTTACATCACTAAACGGCGAATATCGCTCATTAATTGCCCTACTAGGGTGATGAAGCGTGCTCCATCAGCCCCATCGATGACACGGTGGTCAAAGGACAGTGACATAGGCAGGATCAGGCGAGGAACAAACTCGCTACCGTTCCAAACAGGTTTCATTGAAGAACGTGACAGCCCCATAATAGCGACTTCTGGTGCGTTCACGATTGGTGCAAAACCGGTTGTACCGATACCACCAAGGCTAGAGATGGTGAAACATCCGCCTTGCATATCAGCCGCAGTCAGTTTACCTGCACGTGCTTTCTTAGAAACTTCCATCAGTTCACGAGATAACTCTAAAATGCCTTTTTTGTTAACGTCTTTAAAGACAGGAACAACTAAGCCATTTGGTGTATCAACCGCGATACCGATATTGATATATTTTTTCAAGAACAGACGCTGTGCATCTTCAGAAATCGAGCTGTTAAAGCGCGGCATTTCTTCCAGAGCGCGAGCAACCGCTTTCATGACAAAAACTAATGGCGTGATTTTCACGTCCAGTTTTTTCTTCTCTGCTTCTTTATTTTGTTGCTTACGGAATTCTTCAACTTCAGTGGTATCCACTTCTTCCATCAGCGTAACGTGCGGGATCATCACCCAGTTACGGCTCAGGTTTGCACCAGAGATTTTTTGGATACGACCCAGTTCGACTTCTTCAACTTCACCAAATTTGCTGTAATCAATTTTCGGCCATGGCAGCATACCTGGTAAACCGCCACCTGCCGCAGCTGGAGATTCAGCACGTTTGACTGCATCTTTCACGTAAGCTTGAACGTCTTCACGCAGGATACGGCCTTTACGACCAGTGCCTTTTACTTTCGCTAAGTTAACACCAAACTCACGTGCTAAGCGGCGAATAACCGGTGTTGCATGAATGTATGCATCGTTCTCAACAAATTCATTTTTGCTATCAGCTGCTTTCGCAGGTGCAGAAGCTGCTGGAGCTGGCGCTGCTGCAGGTGCTGGTGCCGCTGCTTGAGCAACTGGCGCCGCAGCTGGTGCTGCACCGGCGACTTCAAAGGTCATGATCAGCGAGCCAGTTTTCACTTTGTCGCCTGTCGCAATCTTGATTTCTTTAACGGTTCCAGCAAATGGTGCAGGAACTTCCATTGATGCTTTATCGCCCTCAACCGTAATGATTGATTGCTCAGCAGAAACGGTGTCACCCACTTTAACCATCACTTCGGTAACTTCAACTTCATCACCGCCGATATCTGGCACGTTAACATCTTTAATTGCAGAGGCTGCTGGGGCCGCTGGTGCTGCGGCTTGTGCAACTGGAGCAGCGGCTGGCGCTGCGCCTGCAACTTCAAAGACCATGATCAGCGAGCCAGTTTTCACTTTGTCGCCCGTCGCAATCTTGATTTCTTTAACGGTACCTGCAAATGGCGCAGGGACTTCCATTGATGCTTTATCGCCCTCAACGGTAATTAAAGATTGCTCCGCAGTCACGGTATCGCCAACTTTAACCATGATTTCAGTCACTTCAACTTCATCGCCACCGATATCAGGTACAGCAACGTCTTTTGACGCTGCTGCGCTTGGTGCTGCCGCAGGGGCAGCTGGCGCTTGTGCTGGAGCAGGCGCAGCTGCACCCGCTTCTGCTTCAAAGACCATGATCAGCGAGCCAGTTTTCACTTTGTCGCCAGTCGCAATTTTAATTTCTTTCACCACACCCGCTTGTGGCGATGGGACTTCCATAGAAGCTTTATCACCTTCAACGGTAATGAGCGATTGCTCTGCTTCTACTTTGTCGCCAACTTTAACCATCACTTCGGTGACTTCAACTTCATCAGCACCGATATCTGGCACTTGGATTTCAATAGACATTGATATTTACCTCTTATGCCAAACGTGGGTTAACTTTTTCTGGGTTGATGTTGTATTTTTTAATCGCTTCTTCAACGACTTTAACATCAACTTCACCACGTTTAGCTAATTCACCTAACGCTGCTACGATGACATAGCTGGTATCCACTTCAAAGTGGTGACGCAGGTTTTCACGACTGTCAGAACGACCAAAACCATCAGTACCCAGTACACGGTAATCACTTGCAGGCACGTAAGTACGAACTTGTTCAGCAAACAGTTTCATGTAGTCAGTTGATGCAACCGCTGGCGCATCATTCATTACCTGTGCAATGTATGGAACGCGTGGTGTTGCAGATGGGTGCAGCATGTTCCAACGCTCACAATCTTGGCCATCACGCGCCAATTCAGTGAATGAAGTTACGCTGTAAACATCAGAACCGATGCCATACTCAGTAGACAGGATATCTGCTGCTTCACGAACGTGACGCATCATTGAACCTGAACCTAATAACTGCACTTTACCTTTACTACCTTCAACAGAAGTCAGTTTGTAGATACCTTTACGGATACCTTCTTCTGCACCTTCTGGCATTGCTGGCATATGGTAGTTTTCGTTCAGAGTCGTGATGTAGTAATACACGTTCTCTTGTTTCTCACCGTACATGCGCTCTAAACCGTTTTGCATGATCACTGCAACTTCATAAGCGAACGCAGGGTCATAAGAAATACAGTTAGGAATAGTCAGTGATTGAATATGGCTGTGACCATCTTCGTGTTGTAAGCCTTCACCGTTGAGCGTTGTACGACCTGAAGTACCACCAATCAGGAAGCCGCGCGCTTGTTGGTCACCCGCTGCCCACATTAAGTCGCCAATACGTTGGAAACCAAACATTGAGTAGTAGATATAGAATGGGATCATCGGCAAGTTGTTAGTGCTGTAAGATGTTGCAGCCGCTAACCAAGAAGAACCTGCACCCAGCTCGTTGATACCTTCTTGCAGAATTTGACCTTTCGAATCTTCTTTATAGTAGGCAACTTGTTCTCTGTCTTGCGGTGTATATTGTTGGCCTTTAGGGCTATAAATACCGATTTGACGGAACAGACCTTCCATACCGAATGTACGCGCTTCGTCAGCAATAATTGGCACTAAACGCTCTTTGATAGAGTTGTTTTTCAACATCACGTTCAATGCACGAACGAAAGCGATCGTGGTCGAAATTTCTTTGGATTGTTCTTCTAATAATTGACTGAAATCTGCCAGTGTAGGGATTTCCAGTTTCTCATCAAAAGTTGAACGGCGAGCAGGTAAATAACCACCTAGCGCTTGACGGCGCTCGTGCAGGTATTTGTACTCTTCTGACTCTTTTTCGAAAGTAATGTATGGCAGTTTTTCAATTTGATCATCAGCCACTGGCACGTTGAATTGGTCACGGAAATGGCGAACGCCGTCCATGTTCATTTTCTTCACTTGGTGCGCAATGTTTTTACCTTCCGCCGTTTCGCCCATACCATAGCCTTTAATGGTTTGAGCTAAAATAACGGTTGGTTTGCCTTTGGTTTCTTTTGCTTTCGTAAATGCAGCGTAGACTTTCTTCGGATCGTGACCACCACGGTTCAGTGCCCAAATCTCATCATCAGTCATATCTTTAACTAATGCAGCTGTTTCTGGGTAACGATTGAAGAAGTGCTCACGGACGTATGCACCATCACGTGATTTAAAGGTTTGGTAGTCGCCGTCTAAGGTTTCGTTCATTAATTGAACAAGTTTGCCGCTCGTATCTTTACGCAGCAGTTCGTCCCAACGGTCGCCCCACATAACTTTGATAACTTGCCAGCCAGCACCGTTAAAAATACCTTCTAATTCGTTAACAATTTTACCGTTTCCTGTTACTGGACCATCCAGACGTTGCAGGTTACAGTTGATAACGAAAACTAAGTTATCTAATTTATCGCGTGTTGCGATAGTAATCGCACCTTTAGATTCTGGCTCATCCATCTCACCATCACCTAAGAATGCATATACGCGCTGCGCAGATGTATCTTTCAGGCCACGGTTATCAAGGTATTTCAGGAACTTAGCTTGATAGATAGCATTGATTGGGCCCAGCCCCATTGATACTGTTGGGAACTGCCAGAAATCAGGCATCAATTTAGGGTGTGGATATGAAGACAGGCCATTTCCACCAATTTCTTGACGGAAGTTATTCATTTGCTCTTCAGTTAAACGACCTTCTAAGAAAGCTCGTGCATAAATACCTGGAGAGATATGGCCTTGGAAGAATACTAAGTCCCCGCCATCATTGTTATTATGAGCGCGGAAGAAGTGGTTGAAGCAAACTTCATACAAGGTTGCTGATGACTGGAAAGAAGCCATATGGCCGCCCAGTTCTAAGTCTTTTTTAGACGCACGCAGAACAGTCATTACTGCGTTCCAGCGAATTGCAGAGCGAATACGGCGCTCTAAGTCCATGTTACCAGGGTATGCAGGCTCATCTTCAACAGCAATTGTGTTGATGTAATCAGAACGACCAGATGCACCAGCAGCAATACTTACGCCGCCTTTACGCGCTTCGCTTAATACCTGTTCGATAATAAACTGAGCACGATCAACACCTTCTTCACGGATGACCGATTCAATCGCCTGTAGCCAGTCGCGAGTTTCAATCGGATCCACGTCATTTTTTAACATATCTGACATGGTGTATTCCTTATCTGTTATCTATTTTATATGGTTATGTGGAGCCTATCTTCCTGCTATTTTCCCAATATTGCTAAAACAGCGGGAAGATAGGCCCTGATGTAGTTGCCGCTTTAACGCTCTTTTAGAGCATTTACAATAATATAGACGCAGCAGTCAGGATCTATATTATTAAGTTAAATCAGGATGTTGCTGTAACCGCCGTAAAGAACGTTCTCTACGAGTTTGCTCTCGACTAATATCCAACAGCAAATCTTCAATAAAGGATAGGTGACGGTGAGATGCTTCACGTGCCTTTTCAGGCTCCCTCGCCATTATAGCAGCAAAAATCTGCGCTCTATGGGAGCTAACCGCGTTATACATCTCTTTACGGGTATACAAAAATTCAAAGTTTTGACGGATATTTTGTTCTAGCATCGGGATCATACAGCGTAATAAATGCAGCAAAACCACATTGTGAGCCGCTTCTGTCACAATGAGTTGATATTGGAGCACTGCATCTGATTCAGCATCTAACTCGCCACTTTTTTGCGCTATTTCGATGAGTTCATAACTTTGACGAATACGGTCAAGATCTTCTTCAGTACCACGGAGTGCAGCATAATAGGCCGCAATACCTTCAAGGGCATGACGAGTTTCAAGAAGATCAAATTGAGATTCAGGATTACCTTCGAGTAACTGAGCTAAAGGGTCGCTAAAGCTTTGCCACATTTTCTTTTGTACGAAGGTACCGCCGCCTTGGCGACGAGATAGAAGCCCTTTCGCTTCTAATGTTTGAATAGCTTCACGCACTGATGGCCTAGATACGTCAAACTGCTTTGCGAGTTCGCGTTCAGGGGGCAGCTTTTCGCCAGGGCGCAATGTCCCTTCGAAAATGAGATGTTCAAGCCGTTGCTCTATTACATCTGATAACTTTGGTTGGCGAATTTTACCGTAAGTCATAATCTGCCATATTCATTAGTGAGTAATTATTGATTACGTATTACCCAGTGTTAATTGGTAATACCAATTTGTTTATGGGCTAATAAAGTAACAAAGTATTCACTATCTGTCCATAAAGACCTTGCGCTAAATCATAAAATCCTGCAAATCTTAACAATTTTTTTTAAAATTTAGCATGTTTTGATAACTAAACAACCAATGTCATGAGAATAGTTTTAACATAAAAAACATCTATTACCGATTAAAAATACAAGCTGAATCGTAAAATCAATTAAATTTATGAATAAAAATTCAAAATAAGTAAATTAAAAATCGAATAAAACCTTAACTACTCTATTATACTCAAATACCTCACCTTTTTTGTTTCAAAAATGTTAACTTCACAACCAAGATTGTACTTATCTCAAATACCCAAAGGCTTATTCAACCCAAATTGGTCAGTTTTCTTTAGATTAAAATCACTGCTTTTAAAAAAATATCATACAAATGCTTCAATTTTGCGAAATGCTAGTACAAGTCATTCATTGAGAAACAAGAGAACTGTACGATAAAATTGTACAATACAGTTCTCATATCAAACTTTAGATAGCGTGATGATGCTCTAGGAATGGTTATCAACAAAACGCATTGATAAGTCCATTGCTTGAATGTGTTTAGTCAAAGCTCCGACTGAAATAAAATCAATGCCCGTCTCTGCAAATTCTTTTATTGTTTTTAGTGTCACATTGCCTGAAACTTCAAGCGCAGCCTTCCCTGCAGTTAGCACTACCGCTTCTTTCATCATTATTGGTGTAAAGTTGTCTAACATGATGATGTCTGCATCTGCGTTCAGCGCCAAAAGTAGCTCGTCTAGGCTTTCCACTTCAATCTCAATAGGCACTTCGGGGTGTGCTTGTCTAGCGAACTCAACGGCTTTATCCACAGAACCCGCTGAAATAATATGATTTTCTTTAATTAAATAAGCGTCTGAAAGCCCCAAACGATGGTTAAACCCTCCCCCCATAAGCACGGCATATTTCAACGCGGTTCTTAGTCCTGGAATGGTTTTACGGGTATCAAGTAACTTAGCGCGCGTCTTCGCAATCTCTTTTGCATATATCGCGGTTGCTGTCGAAACCGAAGAGAGTGTTTGGATAAAATTCAGTGCGGTCCGCTCCCCTGTTAATAATACTTGAGACGGGCCCTGCATTTCACACAATACTTGGTTTGGTGTAACCGTATCACCATCTTGCACTTTCCAATCAATTTTTACTTGGCCGCCTAATTGAAGAAAGACTTCTTCCAACCATTGTTTACCACAAAAAACACCGTTTTCACGTGTAATAATACGGGCGGTTGAGATAGTACTTTCATTAAGTAACTGCCCTGTAATATCTCTTTTATAGTCAACCAACTGCCCAAGGTCTTCTTTTAATGCCACGGTTACCATAAAAGGGATATCAACCGATAATCGTTCTAATAAAATGCTACGTCTTTGCTGTTCATCATAACGTCGTATAGCCATTTCTTACTCCAAAATATACTCTCGTCTTATTGTATCTATGCTAATCTTTCCATCCAAAGATAACGAGCCCAGACAAAAAGAAAACAGAATACTATGGATAACGAGATGAAAATACATGATGGTTGGTTAAATAATGTGACTCATATCCCCTCACCGCATCATGATCAACGGCCTGACGGGGTCACACCCTCTTTGCTAGTTATCCATAATATTAGCCTTCCTCCTGGACAATTTGGTGGGCCTTATATCAACCAATTATTTACAGGAACCTTAAACCCTCAAGAACATCCTTTTTTTGATGAGATAAAACATCTTCGTGTTTCTGCCCATTGTTTAATCCGCCGTGATGGCTCTATCATTCAATATGTTCCATTCCATTTGCGTGCTTGGCATGCAGGGCAGTCAAGCTACCAAGGAAAAGAAAAATGCAATGATTTTTCAATTGGCATTGAGCTAGAAGGTACTGATTTTGAGCCCTTTACTGAGCAGCAATACCAATCCCTTACCGATTTAACACAATTACTAATCACTCAATACCCATTGATTGGCCATAATATTACGGGGCATAGCAATATAGCGCCCTTGCGTAAAACTGATCCTGGTCCATTTTTTGATTGGCAACATTATAAGAGTCTACTTTAAAATTAATTTAATTATATTATTAGCAATTAATAACTAATTAAAAAATTAATTGCTAACACACCTATTTTTCATTTCAATTAATTTAATTATTTTCATTTAATTAAAGCCAGAAAACAAACAAAAATAATAGATAAATAATATTTTGCGAAATGGCTCGAAAAAAAATGCAATGAGCCACTAGTTTATTTATTTATCTACAAAGCGCTTCGCAATATCATTTACACTGAATAAAATCGATAGAAAAACCGTTTTATGATAGAACCTCACTTAACAACGGAGGTTTTATTATGCGTCAACAAGGATTTTCACTTATCGAAATAATGGTGGTCATTGCAATAATATCTATACTTGGTGTTATTGCTATACCTAGTTATCAAAGTTATATGCAAAAAGCGGCAATGACCGATGTCCTTCAAACCATTTTACCATACAAAAATAGCGTTGAAATATGCCACTTTAACTTTGGTAGCCTATCTCAATGCGACAGTGGGAATGATAACATTCCAAATAATGTATCAGGGAAACACATCAAAACTATTGATGTAAAAGCAGGTGTTATAAAACTAAGTGGAGATAAAACGTTATCAGACCTTAATATATCCCTAACACCTATTCCTACAATAAATAACACATCATTTAAATGGAGTGTTGTTTGCGAAATAAAAAACAACGCTAATTTAAAATCTTTGTGTGAAAAAACGTTTAGTTTTTAATTAAGGATAATTATGAACATAACGAAAGATAATCAATTTATATATAAAGAACTTAAAAAACTATGCGATAAACACTATATTATTATCGTAGATTACAACCATAAGCGATTATCTATCGCCACGGTTAAAAAACCTGATGATAACCTTATGGCGACTCTAAAATTTATTGCTAGTGTTCCTGTTTGCTATGATATCTGGCCTAAAGAGAAAGTTGACCATTATTTCAATAGTGCAATACATCAAATCAAAGAGGAGGCTGTACCTTATCAACCTAAAGAAGCGGAGCCATCAAATATAACTTCTCCAGCTGTTGATTTTGTTGAAAATTTACTTAAAACTGCGATTCATAAACGTTCATCAGATATTCACCTTGAGCCATCCAAGCAAGGCTTAAAGATTAGGATCCGTGTTGACGGAAAGCTTTACTTTCTTCCTTCAGCCCCCTACGAAATTAACAATGAAATCATTGCGCGCCTAAAAATACTTTCCAAAATGAATATTGCGGAAAAAAGACGCCCACAAGATGGACAAATGAATTGGTATTTTGATGGGCAAAATTACAGCATACGCCTTTCTAGTATCCCCACCTTATATGGTGAAAAACTCGTATTAAGAATTCTTAGTACTCAATTAAAATATTCATTAGAGCACATAGGGATGTGCTCTTCCCTTCTAGACTCATTAAAAAGACACTTAAATCAGCCTCAAGGCCTAATTTTAGTCACAGGGCCTACAGGCAGTGGCAAAACGGTGACTTTATATAGTGCCTTAGAATTTCTAAATCAATCTTCTCGGAATATTTCAACAATAGAAGACCCCATTGAAATACCCTTGCAAGGAATCAACCAAATACAGGTTCATGAAAAATCCGAGCTTAGTTTTGCTTTTATTCTTAGGGCACTATTACGCCAAGATCCTGATATTATTATGGTTGGTGAAATAAGGGATGAAGAAACAGCCAAAATTGCTACTCGTGCAGCACAAACGGGCCATTTAGTTTTATCAACTCTTCATACCAATTGCACTGTAAGTGCTATAGAACGTATGGTCCAGTTAGGTGTAGAAAAAAAACAGCTAATGTCTTGTTTAAAAATGGTAATAGCTCAAAGGCTCGTACGTAAACTATGCCCTAAATGTAAAATATCTACGCCATCAAAAACTCAGCTAAATAAAGTGTTAACGATTAATGAGTGGAAGGCTAATGGATGTGAGCATTGCTTTTCTGGCTTTATGGGAAGAACCGCTGTTTATGAGTATATTGATCAACAAATAATTCAAAATTTACAGGAGCAGCAAAGTCCTAACATTGTATGCTTTGAACGCCTTTTTCAAGCGGGTATCAAACTCATTGAATCAGGGGAAACAACGTTACAAGAAATTTATGCCATTGTTGGCAACGGGGGGAATTGAAATGTTCATTTATTCTTATGTTGCACTCAATACTCACAATCAGATAATTGAAGATACTTTATTGGCCAAAAGTAAAAAAAGTGCATTTATTATTATTACTGAAAAAAACCTTATTCCATTAAAAATCAAGATTAAAGCAATTTTTAATTTAAACCGTAGCTGTATTAACTATCGAATACATTTTTTTCACCAGCTTGCTGTCTTAACTTCATCTGGGATAACGCTAATACAAAGTTTAAAAATACTTTCAGAAAATTGCCACCTTCCTTTTTGGCGTGATTTTATTAAAAATTTAATCCAGTACATCGAAAAAGGAGAGCTTTTTTCTGATTTTTTAAAAGATTATCAGCAAATTTTTAGCAGCACCATTATTAGCCTTGTCATTGTTGCAGAAAAAACGGGTAAATATGACGAAAATTTCAATACGATTAGTTTTATGTTAGAACATAATGATAAAGTATCCGTATTGTTCAAAAAAGCAATACGTTATCCGCTCACTCTCTGCCTATTCTCAGGTATGTTACTGTATATTATGTTTTTGTATGTCATCCCTCAATTTAAAGATATTTATGATAGTTTTCAACAAGAGCTACCGCTACTAACACAAGTCATGCTTTACATATCTGATTTTGTAAAAAAACAATCCATATATTTTTTATTAATTATTTTTGTTATTTTCATATTCACTCTCAGAGTGAAAAAAAACCATCGTTTTCCCTTACAGAGAGTTTTAATCCAACTACCCATATTTAAAAATTTAATCTCATATCATTATCTAAGCTTATATTTCCTAACAATATCATCTACATATAAAATCGGCCTTCCACTGATTGATTGTTTAAACTGTACAATAAAAACAATCAATAATGACCAATACAAAAAGGATTGTGAAAACATTCTCTCTTCTGTTCTTAAAGGTGAGACGCTCTCAAATGCAATGAAAAAAACTATTTTATTTCCAAGCTTAGCCATCCAATTAATCGCTATTGCCGAAGAGTCAGGAAAACTTCACTATTTCACAAGCTATCTATTTAAGTACTACTCAGAAAAGTACATGCTTTATATAGATAAAAAAATGAAAAATTTAGAACCTGTTCTTCTTGTATTTATTTCACTCTTAATTGGTATAATTATGCTTGCCATGTATCTTCCGATATTTAATTTAGGGAATGTTATCACTGGGTTATAATTTTCAGATAATATCCACCCCGTATTATTAACATACTCTAACCATATAAAATCATGTTATATAAGTATTTTTAACTATATCCATTCATATTAACTTGAATGAAGACAAACGGATAATTTCAGTGTAATCTATTTTTATTTTCAATAAGTGAATGAAAAATTTTATGTCTTATATAGTTGCTTTAACAGGCGGAATTGGAAGTGGTAAGACGACAATTGCAAACGAGTTTGCAAAATTTGGTGTTCCTATCGTCGATGCTGATGTAATAGCTCGCCAGGTTGTGGAACCAAATACCCCTGCTATTGATGCTATTAGATCACACTTTGGCAAAGAGATTGTCTCTTTAGACGGCGCGCTAAATAGAGGCCTTTTAAGAGAAATTATTTTTTCAGATCCTAACGAAAAAAGATGGCTAAATGCCCTACTTCACCCCTTAATTCAGAAAGAGACTCAAAAACAGCTCCACCAAAACAATTATCCTTATGTGTTATGGGTTGTTCCTTTATTAATTGAAAACAATATTTCTCATTTAGCAAATAGGGTATTAGTCGTTGATGTTACCCCTGAAGAACAAATTCAACGTACAATAAAAAGAGATAATATAAGTCTCGAACAAGTTAAAAATATATTAAAAGCACAAGTTAGTCGCGAAAAACGATTATCTTATGCTGATGATGTTATTACAAACCATACTAATGACACCAGCATTCAAGACAAGGTAGCAAATCTTCACAATCAATATTTGACTTTAGCAAAAATAAAAACATAGGAATTAAAATGGGCGAACTAGCAGCTACAAATTTTATCACTTATGAATATCCAATGAATGAAAAGATCCGTTCTTGGTTGCGCCTTGAAACTCTTTTGTCTCAAATTTATGAGCTCAGTAATATCACCTCCTACTCTTCTGGTATCGCATTTTTTCGTTCAGTCTCAGAACTTATTGAAATTCTAGATAGAGGCGAAGTTCGCTCAGACCTCATCAAAGAACTTGAAAAACAACGCACTCGTTTATCAAATTGGGCTAGCGACCCTAATGCAGACAAACAGCTAATTAATTCATTACTCACTGATTTAACAGATAAAATATCTCGTTTAATGTCTGCACCTCGCTTTGGACACCATTTACGAACAGATAAAATTATTAGCATGGTTCGACAACGACTCAGCATTCCAGGTGGCTGTTGTAGCTTTGATTTACCTACATTACAATTATGGCTAAATATCCCACAAAGTGAGCGTGATAAAGCTATCAGCAGTTGGCTCCAAAGTCTCGACCCACTTAATGATGCTTTAAAAACAGTATTGTCGTTAATTCGCCAAGCTGGAACTTTTGAAAGCAAAGAATCTTATAATGGCTTTTACCAAGATAGCGTCGAAGGCAAAGAATTGCTACGTATAAAATTGCCCGCAGAAAACTTTATTTATCCACAAATTTCAGGCCATAAAACACGCTTTGCTTTACGCTTCCTGCATATCGATAGCGAGAATGGTATACTCCCTGATATGATCCGTTTTGAATTATCTTGCTGTTAAAGTAGAGAAATGTTTTATGAGTGAAATTATTGAAGTTAACTGCCCAACGTGTCAAAAAGTTGTGATCTGGAATGAAAATAGCCCTTTTAGGCCTTTTTGCAGTAAACGCTGCCAACTCATTGATCTTGGTGAATGGGCGAGCGAAGAGAAACGCATTGCAAGCCAAAGCGACATCTCTGAAAGTGATGATTGGAGTGAGCAACCAGATAACTAACTTCATATTTATATAAAGTGGAAAGTATAAACTCTGTTTAAATTTGTATCTTTTCCACTTTATTTTCAACGCATTAAAAATTCTTACTGTGTAAGCATCTCAACAATAATACGGTTTGCAGGTGGGAATTCACCCGCAACTAATGTTTTCTGCTCGACCCAACGTGAATCTTGCCCCTCTTTTCCGTAAGGCTCATTATCCCACGCAGACACGATAAAGAAATAAAGCGTAATTATTCTATCTTCGAACTCATGATCTACACGGTGAAACTGTTCATATTCAGTGACAATAATCCCAACTTCCTCCTCAAGTTCACGAATTAATGCAACTTCAGGTAGCTCCCCTTTCTCTAATTTCCCCCCTGGAAACTCCCAAAAACCCGCCATGTGAGTCCCTTCAGGGCGTTTAGTAATAAAAATGTGTTGCTGTGAATTACGAATAACCCCAGCGGCAATATGCAGATGTTTTTTTTCCATAATCTTTTCGTCAAAAAGGCGGGTTACCCCGCCTATTATTTAGTTATTAATGAATTAAAGCTCGGTTAGTTTAAGCGGCCATGGCATTGTTTATATTTCTTACCTGAGCCGCAAGGACATGGGTCATTACGGCCAATTTTATGGCCTTCTGTTGCCATTTTCGCTTCAGTTTCCGTCATTAAAGACTCAGCGCCCGTTTCATGGCTTAGTTGCTGCCTTTTCGCTAAACGTTCTGCTTCTTCACGGCGTTGCTGCTCTAACGCTTCAACCTCTTCTGGTAAACGAACTTGAACCTTAGATAACGTGCTGATCACTTCATATTTTAAAGCTTCAAGCATATTGGCAAACATGCTGAAAGATTCACGTTTATATTCTTGTTTTGGATCTTTTTGCGCGTAACCACGTAAATGAATACCTTGACGTAAGTAATCCATTGAAGCCAAATGCTCTTTCCATAAGGTATCTAATGTTTGCAACATGACACCTTTTTCGAAGTTACGCATCGCTTCTGCGCCAACAATTTCCTCTTTACGTGCATAGATTTCAACCGCTTTTTGCATGATACGTTCACGTAGAGTTTCTTCATGCAGTTCAGGTTCTTTATCCAGCCACTCTTTCATTGGCAGATCAAGGTCAAAATCATTAACTAAACGCTGATGTAAACCCTCGATATCCCACATTTCCTCTAATGATTGAGGTGGAATGTAAGCATCCATCGTGGTGGTAAATACATCTTCACGAATACTATCAACCGTTTCTTTAATATCGCCGCCGTCGAGCAATTCATTACGCTGAGTATAAATAGCACGGCGTTGATCACTCGCAACATCATCATATTCAAGTAATTGCTTACGAATATCAAAGTTACGACTTTCAACTTTACGTTGTGCGTTAGCAATCGCTTTAGTGACCCATGGGTGCTCAATCGCTTCTCCCGGTTTCATACCGAGTTTCTTCATCATACCTGTAACACGGTCAGAGGCGAAGATACGCATCAGAGCATCTTCCATCGATAAATAGAAACGTGAAGAACCCGCATCCCCCTGACGACCCGCACGACCACGTAACTGGTTATCAATACGGCGTGATTCATGGCGTTCTGTACCGATGATATGTAAACCACCCGCAGCTAAAACCGCATCATGGCGCACTTTCCAATTTGCTTTAATTTCATCAATTTGCTCTTGCGTTGGCTCTTCTAACGCAGCAACTTCCGTCTGCCAGCTACCCCCTAACATGATATCCGTACCACGACCTGCCATGTTAGTTGCAATAGTAACTGCACCTGCTTGGCCCGCATTTGCGATGATATCTGCTTCCATTGCGTGGAATTTCGCATTCAAAACGTTATGGTTAATTTTGGCTTTTTTCAGCGCATTTGAGATAAGTTCTGATTTCTCGATGGAAATTGTACCAACCAGAACAGGCTGACCATTTGATGTTCTTTCACGGATATCTTCAATAATTGCCGTAAATTTATCTGCTTCGTTCATGTAAACGAGGTCTGGTAAGTCTTTACGTACCATTGGACGGTTCGTTGGAATAACAATAGTGTCTAGCTTATAAATTGAACTAAATTCAAACGCTTCAGTATCGGCGGTACCGGTCATACCTGCCAGTTTTTCGTATAAACGGAAATAGTTCTGGAATGTAATCGACGCTAAAGTTTGGTTCTCATTTTGAATTTCAACGCCTTCTTTAGCTTCAACCGCTTGGTGTAAGCCATCTGACCAGCGACGCCCTTCCATTGTACGACCTGTATGTTCGTCAACAATAACGATTTGGCCATCTTTAACAATGTAGTCAACATCTAAGGTGAACAACGCATGCGCACGTAAACCTGCCATTACGTGGTGCATAAGCATAATGTTTGCTGGTGAATATAACGATTCACCTTCATCCATTAAGCCTTCTTTCGCCAGAAGCTCTTCAATTAATACCAGACCGCGTTCGGTGATAGTGACTTGGCGTGATTTTTCATCAACTGAGAAATGTCCTTCACCTTGGAACGTATCAGAGTCTTCTTTTTCTTGGCGTTGCAAATGTGGAATCAGCTTATCCACTTTTTGGTAAAGTTCTGAGCTGTCTTCTGCAGGGCCCGAAATGATCAATGGAGTACGCGCTTCATCGATAAGGATTGAGTCGACCTCATCCACTAATGCATAGTGAAGTTTACGCTGCACACGTTCTTCAGGGCTGAACGCCATGTTGTCACGTAAGTAGTCGAAACCAAATTCGTTGTTAGTACCATAAGTAATATCTGCAGCGTAAGCTTCACGTTTCGCAGGCGGTGCCATTCCCGGTAAGTTAATACCAACCGTTAAACCTAAAAATTCAAATAATGGGCGGTTATTTTCCGCATCACGTTTTGCTAAGTAGTCGTTCACCGTTACGACATGGACGCCTTTGCCAGTTAACGCATTAATATAAGCTGGCAATGTCGCGGTTAATGTTTTACCTTCACCTGTACGCATTTCTGCGATACAACGTTCGTTCAGTACCATCCCACCAATTAACTGCACATCAAAATGACGCATACCAAAAACGCGGCGACTGGCTTCACGCACCGTCGCAAATGCTTCTGGAATAATGCTTTCTAGGCTTTCGCCTTTGGCTAAACGCTCGCGAAATTCAACTGTTTTGGCTTTTAACTCATCGTCTGATAACTTTTCAAAATCAGGCTCTAAACGGTTAATTTTTTCCACTTCTTTGCGCAGTCTACGCAGAGTACGATCATTACGGCTACCAAATACTTTGGTCAAAATTTTAGTTAACATACTTTTAATCTCATTAAATCAATAAGTTATTTTATTCTTTCATAAATTTTAAGGTGCAGATTTTTCGACATTAAGCCGATAAATCCATTGAGAGATCAAGCAGTTAACGGGCCGGCACGAATGCCATGAACTAGTGCAACCCAAATTGCAGGTTGGTAGGTAATAAAGTGAGGGTAAATATAATGACTGACTAGCACTGTACTTTCATGCGTTTGAAGCGAACGCTCTGCCAACATGGCATAAAGCGTGTCTAGCATCAACTGTGGTGCAATAAGCTGTTCAGATTCTTCTTTTGTAGTCGCTACGTCATCATCTTCATTTGCAGAAAAAGCAAAGGTGAGCTGGCGAATAACATTGCGCACCGCATGTTGCTGCCAATAATTAACCGAGTATGATGATGAGGAAGAAGAACGCTGAGAATTTTGCTGCGCAAACAAGTTATCGAAGGCATTAACCGCTTGGTTTTGGCGGTTTGCAGGTGATGAGCTAACTTGCGTAAGCTGAGATTCAGAAAGAGCATTTAAAATTGTAGGCAAGCCGACACCTGTGGCAACCACACCTAATAGTAGGTGGGACCAAAAGTATTTTCTACCGAGTTGTCGCCAAAAATTTAAAATGCCCATTAAACTCTTATATAATGAATACGTGACAATATTATTATCTATACATTAGTTTTCATCATTGTTAGCCGGAGCCACAAATGAGAGATAGTCATCCACAAGCACTTTTCGATGTTCTTGAGGGATCATTGGCAAATTCATCAAATACTTTACAAACTATTCAGCGAAATGCAAAAGCTATTATCAAGCTGAATCGCGCTGTAAAGGGCTTGTTGCCGGCTGAAATTAAGCCAATGTGCCGTGTTGCAAACTACCGTAATAATATTATGGTCATTGAAGTAGCAAATGCCAGTTGGATGACCCGCCTTAATTACGAAAAATTAAACCTACTTTCCGCACTAAGAACTTCTATTCTACCATCATTATCGTCTATCGACATCAGAATCAATCCCGATTTAATGCGAAAACCTAAACAAAATAGTTCACTAACTAACCGAACAGTCGCATCAACACAAAAAATGAACGAAAGACAAATAAGCACACAAACAGCACAAGCATTATTGAAATTGGCAGAAAATAGCCCGAAAGGATTAAAAGAAAGATTTGAGCGGCTGGCTGCACTAGCCGGAGAGAGTACTAGTGCAACCAACAGAAAGCGCTAACCCAGATTTGGGCTAGCCGCATAATAGTTATGCGTATACAGCTGAAGGCGCTTTGAATGCCACAGGCAATTCAGCTTCATCTTCAAAGGTGACCAGATCCCAAGCTGATTCTTTAGCAAGAACCGCTTGCAGAAGTTTGTTATTCAGTGCATGGCCAGATTTGAACGCAGTGAATGCGCCAATAATATTGTGCCCACACATAAATAAGTCACCAATTGCATCTAACATTTTGTGACGAACGAACTCATCTTCAAAACGTAAGCCATCTTCATTGAGGACTTTATAGTCATCAACAACGATAGCGCAGTCGAAACTACCGCCTAAGCATAAGCCTTGGGATTGCAGATATTCGATATCACGCATAAAACCAAACGTACGTGCACGGCTGATTTGGTTCACAAATGATTCCGCAGAGAAATCAAGTGAATAGCGCTGAGTGCTGCTATCAATCGCCGGGTGTTGGAAATCGATAGTGAAATCCAGACTGAAACCATTATAAGGTCTCATTTCTGCCCACTTATCGCCATCTTCTACACGAACAGTTTCTTTAATACGTAAAAATTTCTTCGCACAATTTAATTCTTCAATACCGCCATCTAGCAGTAAGAAAACAAACGGTGCAGCACTGCCATCCATGATCGGGATTTCAGGCGCATTGACTTCAATAACAATGTTATCGATACCTAACCCTGCTAATGCAGCATTCAAGTGCTCAACAGTTGAAATACGTACGTTATCTTCATTGACTAAGCAAGTACATAACATGGTATCACGAACTGATTTCGCATCTGCCGGAAAATCAACCGGTGGATTAAGGTCAGTACGACGGTAGATGACCCCGGTATTTGCCGGCGCTGGACGTAAAGTCAGCGTAACTTTTTTGCCGGTATGTAAACCAACACCAGTCGCTGTAATAATACGTTTTAATGTCCGTTGTTTGATCATCGTCTATTTCTCGCAATGTTATAAGTCCTACTGATCATCATACAAGATAATCAGTAGGAAATTTTAGCACAAAAAGCGGAGAATCCAATATAAATAAAATTAATCGGCCTGCTTACGCAAGAACGCAGGAATATCGAGATAATCTGGTTCTTTGTTTGTTTGCGTATTTTGGTCATTGACCACTTTAGCCGCTGCTGGTTTCTCTTCGGTTAATGAAGACATGCTATTTTGCATTTGCTGATAGCGTTGCTCCATTGACGCTTGCTGTGACATTTTGTTGCTAACTAAGGTAATTTCAGGACGTTTGTCCATACCAATACCTGTTGCAACAACGGTAACACGCAGCTCTTCGTGCATTTCTGGGTCGAGAGAAGTACCGATTACCACAGTCGCATTATCAGATGCGAATGCACGGATAGTGTTACCTACCGTTTCAAACTCATCCAAACGCAGGTCGAAACCAGCCGTGATGTTGACTAACACACCACGAGCGCCTGACAGGTCGATGTCTTCCAGTAATGGGCTAGAAATTGCCATTTCAGCAGCTTCTTCGGCTCTATCTTCACCGCGTGCCACACCAGACCCCATCATCGCGTAGCCCATTTCTGACATAACAGTACGCACGTCAGCAAAGTCCACGTTCATTAAACCTGGGCGAGTAATCAGCTCTGCGATACCTTGTACTGCGCCTTTAAGCACGTCGTTTGCCGCACCAAAAGCATCCAGTAATGAGATACCACGACCAAGAACTTTTAATAATTTGTCATTTGGGATAGTGATCAATGAGTCAACATGTTTTGATAACTCAGTGATACCTGCTTCTGCAAATGCCATCCGTTTTTTGCCTTCAAAATTGAAAGGCTTAGTCACGACCGCAACTGTCAGAATACCCAATTCTTTAGCCACCTCGGCAACGACCGGAGCCGCACCAGTGCCTGTACCACCGCCCATACCTGCAGCGATGAAGACCATGTCCGCGCCATCTAATGCATTACGCAGCGCTTCGCGATCTTCTTCTGCGGCATTGCGGCCGACTTCAGGATTTGCACCTGCACCCAGACCTTTTGTAATACCGGTACCGATCTGGATAGTTTGTCCAACTGCGGTTTTACGCAGTGCCTGTGCGTCCGTGTTGACGGCGAAAAACTCAACGCCTTCAATACGTTCACGCACCATGTGTTCAACGGCATTACCGCCGCCGCCACCAACGCCGATGACTTTAATCACCGCATCGTTAGTTAGCTCCATTGGTTCAAACATAATGTCTCTCCGTTTTGTGCTTACTACTTTCGAAGCTAATAATAAGCTTCTTTATTAAAATTAGAATTCTTTTCTCAACCAGCTGGTAATTTTACTAAACCAACCTGTGACTGAGGCACGCTTTTCTGTCTCGGTATCATCGCCAAGATGGCTTTCTTTACCGTAATGCAGAAGCCCTACTGCGGTAGAATAATATGGCTCCTGCGCGTAATCTGTTAACCCTGTAATATTTAGCGGAGTGCCGATTCTTACTTGGGTGTGGAACACTTTCTGCGCACATTCAACTAAACCGTCAATCTGTGCGGCACCGCCTGTTAAGACAATACCTGCCGCTAAATGGTGTTTGACACCTTGTTGACGTAACTGTTCCTGTAAATTTAAAATTTCTTCATTTACTAAGTTTAACAGCTCAGTATACCGCGGCTCGATGACTTCTGCTAAGGTTTGACGCTGTAAACTTCTTGGTGGTCGACCACCGACGCTCGGCACTTCTACCGTTTCGTCTTTACTGACAATCGAACCAACTGCGCAACCATGACGTACTTTAATGGCTTCGGCATCACTTGGTGGTGTGCCGAAAGCATATGCAATATCGCTGGTAACGACATTCCCTGCATAAGGGATCACTTTCGTGTGGCGTAACGCTCCGCCAGTATAAACGGCCATATCCATGGTACCACCACCGATATCAACCACACACACGCCTAGTTCACGTTCATCTTCGGTTAATACGCTATAACTTGCTGCGAGACCAGCAAAAATTAGCTGGTCAACTTTCAATCCACAACGCTCAACGGCTTTAACAATATTTTTCGCCATATCATTATGGCAAGTAATCAAATGAACTTTTGCTTGCATGCGCACACCCGACAAACCAACTGGGTTTTTAATCCCTTCTTGGTAGTCGATGGCAAATTCTTGCGGGATCACATGCAGAATTCGATGTTCATCACGAACACGCACTGATTTCGCCGTATGTACCACGCTATCAACATCTTCTTGCGTCACCTCTTCTTCAGAAACTGGCACCATACCAATTTCATTTTGGCAGCTCACGTGCTTACCTGAAAGTGCCAGATAGACAGAGGAAATTTGGCAATCTGCCATCAGCTCTGCTTGGTCGATAGCTCTTTGAACACATTTTACGACAGACTCTAAGTCGTTTACGCCGCCTTTATCCATTCCACGAGATGGACAACTTCCCACCCCGATAATATTAACCATACCATCGGGCAGAATTTCGCCAACAAGGGCCGATACCTTGGAAGTTCCAATTTCAAGGCCTACCACTAATTTTCTGTCCGTTGCTTTAATCATTTCTTCTGCCTAATTTGAGTTATTAGCAATATTTTTTATTGTAACCCCGGTGGTGCATCGACCAAAACTGGTGCCCAGCCCACCGCAGCACCACTGGTATAACGTAAGTCAACATAGTCAACTCGTTTGTCCGTTGTTTGCTGCAAGAGCGGGTAAAGTTCAAGGAACCGATTTAACCGCTCTGAAACATCTTTTTTGCCAAGTTCGATTCGAGTGTCATTATCCAAAATGATTTGCCACGCATGGCGAGCGGTCATTGATAACGATTTAAGCTTTAACTTATTTGCCGCAAGCGTGTTTTTAAAGTTGGCTAACTCTTTCAGTACCTCTTTTTGGCTACCTTGCGGGCCATAAAGCAAGACATAATCCCCTTTACCATTTTCGCTTGCAGGTAAGTTAAACACCCTACCTTCTCCATCCACCATATTTTGGTCGTTCCATCTGGCGAATGGTTGATACTCAACAATATGAATCTTTAATTCATCTGGCCATTGTTTGCGCACAGTAACTTGGCGTATCCATGGCATCATACTTATTTGATTTTGGATAGCATTGACATCGACTGTCATAAACGTACCCGGTTGCCCTAATGATAAAATCGCCTTTCTAACATCGTCGTTCTTGGTGTAATGCCGCTCACCCGTTAGGACAAGCTTTGACATCGGTAACCTGTCAGCATCTTTCATCCACGTCATCACCATCCAACCGCTCCAAACGATGGTGCCAACAACGATGAGAAAGAAGAACAACCCACCTAAAAATGCCCCATTACTTGGGCCAGAACGTGGGTCATCATCGTTGTGATGATTATGATGATGCCTGACGTTTAACGCTGCTTGTGACATATCAACGAGCCAATTCTAAAATTCGCACAACTAACTGCGAAAAATCTAAGCCTGCCTGACGCGCGGCCATTGGCACTAAGCTGTGACTTGTCATACCCGGCGACGTATTCACTTCTAACAAGTAAAACTGGCCATCGCTGTCTTGCATCACATCAACACGCCCCCATCCATCACAACCAACCACTAAATAAGCGTTCATCGCTAATTCGGCAAGCTCAGACTCACGTTGTGCATCTAAACCACTTGGGCAGAAATATTGTGTCTCATCAGACAAATATTTTGCTTCGTAATCATAAAATATGCCCGGTGGCTGGATACGAATCGACGGTAGCGTTTTATCACCTAACACTGCGATGGTGAATTCAGGGCCACTGAGCCATTTTTCAACTAATACGGTTTCGTCGAAACGAAACGCTAATTCAAGTGCCGCAGGCAACGCATCTAAGCTGTCAACCTTACTCATGCCAACACTCGAACCTTCTAAACTGGGTTTGACAATTAATGGTAAACCCAGTGTGTTAACTTTTGCAGTGATTTGTTCACGGCTCATCTGCAAATGTTGCTGTTTAGTTAAGTATATATAAGGAGATACACTTAGTCCCGCACCTTGCCATAATTGTTTTGTTCTGAGTTTATCCATACTCAGCGCCGATGCCATCACACCACTTCCTGTGTAAGGCAAACCAAGGTATTCAAGCATTCCTTGAATTGTACCATCTTCACCGCCACGACCATGCAGTGCGATGAAAACTTTATCAAAACCAGCTTCTTTTAGTCTAATAACAGGGAAATCTTTGGTATCAATAGGATGCGCATCAACCCCGCCTTGGCGAAGCCCTGCCAGCACGGCATTTCCTGACTGAAGTGAGACTTCACGTTCAGCTGATGTCCCACCAAATAGCACCGCAATTTTCTCTGCCATGTTTATTCCTCGACCATCGGCGGCTGTAATTTCGTTTCCGCGAGTGTTTTGGCTATTTTACCAATATTTCCTGCGCCTTGAACTAAAATTAAATCATTTTCATCAAGAGTTTGAGCTAAAAGGTAAGAAATTTGTTCCGGTTCTGAAACATAAATCGGATCAATCTGACCACGACCACGAATTGTGCGGCATAATGAGCGGCTATCAGCCCCTGCAACATGCTTTTCACCCGCTGAATACACATCCAGCATCAATAACACATCCACTTGCCCCAATACGTTGACAAAGTCATCGTATAAATCACGGGTACGTGTATAACGATGTGGTTGGAAAATCATCACAATACGTTTATCCGGCCAACCTGCTCTCGCCGCTTTAATGGTGGCATCCACTTCAGTTGGGTGATGACCATAGTCATCCACTAACATGACCTCACCATCTTTGCCGTTAACATTGCGTAATGCAAAATTACCCAAGAAATCAAAACGGCGACCAGTGCCTTGGAATTCCACCAACGCAGACAAAATGTGTAAATCATCAATGCCTTCTTCCGTCGCAACCGCAACTGCGGCAGTGGCGTTTAGTGCATTATGGCGACCCGGCGCGTTCAACACGACCGTCAATTCCGGCATATTTTCACGGGCAATAGTGAAAAAGCCTTGGTTACCCTTTTGTTCATATTTGGTGATACGCACATCGGCGTCTTCACTGAAACCATAAGTGGTGATGTAACGGCCAATCTTTGGTAGCAATGAACGGATAACAGGGTCATCAATGCACATCACTGCACGGCCATAGAATGGTAAGTTATGCAGGAAATTAATGAACGTGTCCGTTAAATTATCAAAGTTACCTTGGTAAGTGTCCATATGGTCAGCTTCGATATTGGTCACGACTGCCACCAATGGCTGCAAATGCAAGAACGATGCATCGCTTTCATCCGCTTCCGCAATCAGATAACGGCTGCTACCCAAGCGAGCGTGTGTGCCCGCTGATTTCACTAACCCACCGTTAACAAACGTTGGGTCTAAACCTGCTTGTGCATAAATACCTGAAATCATTGCAGTCGTAGTGGTTTTACCGTGCGTTCCCGCAACAGCAATACCATGGCGGTAACGCATGAGTTCAGCCAACATTTCTGCACGACGAATAACTGGAATACGGAGTTCTTTCGCCGCTTGAATTTCAGGGTTTTCACTAGAAATCGCCGTTGAAACGACAACTACACTGGCATTCTCAACATTTTCCGGACGGTGATTAAAATAAATCGTTGCACCTAATTCGGTTAATTGTTGAGTCACAGCATTGGGCGCCAAGTCTGAACCACTAATTTCATAGCCTTCATTTGCCAACACTTCAGCGATACCACCCATGCCAGCACCACCGATGCCGACAAAATGGATGTGCCTGACTCTTCTCATTTCTGGCACTGATGTTCTTAATTTCGCTAATTGTTGTGTATTCACTCTGTTTTCGCTTCTTTATAAATTCGTATCAAATGTGACTAAAGCTATTTAGCCACTTCGCAAATCACGGCGGCAACACGCTCGGTTGCATCACTAATTGCACAATCATGGGCTTTTTCAGCCATCGACAACAATTCTGCTCTATCCCACTGCTCCAGCAAGCTTGCTACCGCTTCTGCGGTAAATTGTGGCTGCTCTAAGATCTTCGCGGCGCCCGCTTTTTCCAGTGGTAATGCGTTCCAATATTGTTGACGGTCTTTGTGCTGAAAAGGCACAAAAATAGCAGGTAAACCTGCAGCTGCAACTTCACTGACGGTTAATGCGCCAGAACGGCATACAACAATATCTGCCCAAGCATAAGCTTGCGCCATATCGTCAATAAATTCAGTAACTTTATACTCAGAATTGCCTGAAACTTGCAGCTGTTCATTATACAACGCTTCCGTGGATTCCTTACTGCCTTTTCCCGCTTGGTGCCAGATATTTAACTGTTTGCCTACTTTTGCAGCAACTTGAGGCATCACTTGGTTTAAAATCCGGGCGCCTTGGCTACCACCGACAACTAACACGCGTATCGAGCCTTCTCGCCCTGCTAAGCGAACCGCAGGCGCAGGAAGTGCCAACACATCTTCACGAACCGGGTTACCAACGACAGGGGCATCAGGGAAAGCCCCCGGAAACGCCTGTAAAACCCGTTTTGCAATACGTGATAACCATTTGTTCGTCAAACCCGCGATGCCATTTTGCTCATGCAGAACAACGGGGACACCACACTGCCATGCTGCAATACCACCGGGGCCTGAAACATACCCGCCCATGCCTAATACGGCATCGGGCTGATAACGCTTGATGATTGTTTTCGCTTGTCGTATCGCTTTATAAATACGCAATGGTGCGCCTAATTGTGCGGCAATGCCTTTGCCTCTTAAACCTGAAATCTGAATAAACTCAATGTCTATGCCATGTTTTGGCACTAAGGTCGCTTCCATTCTATCCGCAGTACCTAACCAGCGAATTTCCCAGCCCTGAGCCTGCAAATAATGCGCCACAGCGAGTCCCGGAAAGACGTGCCCTCCTGTTCCACCTGCCATGACGAGTAATTTTTTGGGCTGACTCATTTGGTACTCCTTACAAACGCCTGCGCTTTTTCTAGGCGTGTTTCAAAATCAATTCGCAGTAATACCGCTATCGCTGCGGCCATCACTAATAAACTGGAACCACCGTAACTAATTAGGGGTAACGTTAACCCTTTCGTTGGCAGCATACCGGATGCTGCACCAACGTTAACCAAGGCTTGGAAGGTAAACCAAATGCCGATTGAGCAGGCCATATAGCCGCCAAATAATTGGTTAGACATCAGTGCCCGACGACCAATCATCATCGCCCTAAATGCCAACATGAATACCATCAACAGTACTAATACAACTCCGACATAGCCTAGCTCTTCCGCTAACACGGAGAAAATAAAGTCAGTGTGCGCTTCAGGGAGGTATTCCAGTTTTTGAACGGAATTTCCTAACCCTTGCCCTAACATTTCACCACGGCCAAATGCCATTAACGATTGTGTTAACTGGTAACCACTACCAAATGGGTCATCCCACGGGTTCAAAAACGAGGTTACGCGGCGCAAACGGTAAGGCTCAAACCAGATCAGCGCTAATACTCCCACCGCACAGGTGACAATACCGATAATAAACGGCGCTAACCTTGCGCCAGCTAAAAACAATAAACCTAATGTGGTGACGACTAATACAATGACCGTCCCTAAGTCTGGCTGTAAAAGCAGTAATGACGCCATCACAATCAAAATACACATCGGTTTGATAAACCCGAGGAAGCGAGTGCGAACTTCTTCCGACTTGCGTACTAAATAACTGGACACATAGCAAAACAGGGTGAATTTAGATATTTCAGCGGGCTGAATTTTCACTAGCCCGACATCAATCCAACGAGATGCCCCGTTGACTGAGCTTCCCGCGACTAACACCACCACTAACATGCCCAATGAACCCATCAGAAATAGGAAATTATACTTTTCCCAAAAGGCCATTGGGATGCGCATAACCGTTAATGATAAGGCGAAAGCAATCACCAGATAGACCATGTCGCGTTTTGCAAAGTAAAACGGGTCTTCTGTCAAACGCTGCCCAACAGGCATCGAAGCAGAAGTTACCATAATGAAGCCGATAGCCGCTAAACCGAATGCCAACCATACCAATGTACGGTCGTACAGCGTTGAGCCTGAAATCACGCCATTTTTTTCGCCAATGACCCAATTTTTTAAACGCATCGCACCCGGTATGGTCATTACCCAAGCTCCTTCGCTAATTGAGCAAAAACAGCGCCACGCTGCTCAAAGTTTTTAAACTGATCTAAACTGGCACAAGCTGGGGAGAGCAACACCATATCCCCTGCTTTTAATTGCGGTGCAATTTGACGTAAGCTTTGTTCCATGGTGTCAGTTAATACTGATTTTTCAGGGGCTAAAGCGGCTAATGATTTACCATCACGGCCAAAGCAATATAAGTGGTAATTATCCGCAGCAATATATTGTTTTAACGATGAAAAATCAGCCGACTTGCCATCACCGCCTAACAATAAATAAACTGAGCCGTCAACATGCAGCCCATTCAGTGCCGCTTCGGTACTACCCACATTGGTGGCTTTAGAGTCATTAATCCAACGTACTCCATTGTTAAATAACACCAATTCAAAACGGTGTGCTAACCCAGCGTAGGTTTTCAACACCTCAATACAAGCAGGTCTTGGGATATTCACTGCATCAGCAAGGGCTAACGCTGCCAGTGCGTTCAAATAGTTATGTTGCCCTGTCAGGTGCATCTCATTGACATCTAACAGTGTTTCTCCGTTAACCACCAGCACACGATTTTTCGTGTCAAAGCAATATTCTCCACTGTTCACCCCAAAACCAATACATTCATCAGCTGATTGGTTTTCAGGTAGTGTTAACGCATCTTGCCTATTCACGATGCAATTTTGTGCACCCTGATAAATTTTTAATTTCGCGCTACGGTATTGTGCTAAGCCCAGTGGATATCTGTCCATATGGTCTTCGCTAATATTCAGTACCGTTGCTGCTGCCGCTTTTAGGCTTGATGTGGTTTCGAGTTGAAAACTGGAGAGCTCTAAAACGTACAATGCATGGCCTGAATTGAGTAAAGACAGCGCTGGTGTGCCAATATTGCCACCCACACCGACAGAAATCCCTGCCGCGCTCGCCATCTCCCCCACTAATGAGGTGACTGTGCTTTTTCCGTTTGACCCCGTAATTGCCACAATCGGCGCATCCGCTTCACGGCAAAACAGCTCGATATCACCAACAATTTCAATACCGTTTTGCGCAGCTTGCTGCAATTGTGGAGTCGCTAACGCAATCCCCGGACTTGCAACAATCAAATCCGCTTCTTGAAGCCATGTGTTGTTCAAACTTCCGCTATGGCACTGCACATTTTCAGGCAGTTTATCCACACCCGGAGGTGTTGCACGGGTATCCATCACGCGAGGCACGACACCACGCTCAATGAAAAATTGAACGCAAGATAGGCCTGTAACTCCCAGACCTATAATGACAACGTTCTTACCCTGATAATCGACCATATTAACGCACCTTCAACGTTGCCAGCCCAATCAGCACTAGCATCAAGGAGATAATCCAGAAACGCACGATAACACGAGGTTCTGGCCAGCCTTTCAATTCATAATGGTGGTGAATTGGTGCCATACGGAAGATCCGTTGACCGCGTAATTTAAACGAACCAACCTGTAAAATAACGGACAAGGTTTCAACCACAAACACCCCGCCCATAATCACTAATAAGAACTCTTGGCGCAGTAACACAGCGATAGTCCCCAGAGCACCACCGAGCGCCAGTGACCCCACATCCCCCATGAAAACTTGTGCTGGGTATGTGTTAAACCAAAGGAAGCCTAAACCTGCCCCGACAATAGCGGTACAGACAATCACTAATTCACCTGCGTGTGGTAAAAATGGAATATGCAGGTAGCCCGCAAAATTGACGTTACCTGTCGCCCATGCCACTAACGCAAAACCTGCCGCCACAAATACGGTTGGCATGATGGCTAAACCATCAAGACCGTCAGTTAAGTTCACGGCGTTACTGGTACCGACAATCACAAAATAGGTCAGTAAAATATATAACATGCCCAGTTGTGGCATCACGTCTTTAAAAAATGGCACCACCAGTTGGGTCGCAGGCGTGTCTTTCCCAATCGCATACATGGAAAATGCCACGACTAAAGCGATAACAGACTGCCAAAAATATTTCCAACGGGCGATTAAGCCACGTGTGTCTTTTCTCACCACTTTGCGGTAATCGTCCACAAAGCCCACGATACCGTAGCCAATTAGCACCAGTAATACGCACCAAACATAAGGATTATCTAAGCGCGCCCACAGTAAGACAGATACGGTGATTGAAAACAGGATTAATAAACCGCCCATGGTAGGCGTGCCACGCTTACTAAAGTGTGACTCAGGCCCTTCACTACGGACGACTTGGCCAATCTGCATTTTTTGCAGGTAAGCAATCAGGTGCGGCCCCATCCATAAGGCAATCGCAAGTGCAGTTAGCAAACCGACAATGGCTCTGAACGTCAGGTATGAAAAGACGTTCAAGACGGAAAACTTGTGGACCAACATTTCGGCAAGCCAGACTAACATTCGAAGCACTCCTTCAATGCATTCACCACATCTTCCATCTCGGAGCTGCGTGAACCTTTAACTAAAATAGAAACAACATCATTCTGCTGTGCTAGCGGAATTAGTCGGGTTAATAAATCGCTTTTCACTGTAAAGTGCTCACCACACTCACTAAATTCGCTGATCAACTCACTCAGTTGGCCAACGCTGAATACTTTATCTAAGCCCGCCTGTTTAGCCGCAACGCCAACACGTTGGTGGCACTCTTCGGCGTAATCGCCAAGCTCGCCCATATCACCGACAACTAAAATGCGGTAACCCGGCATTTTTTCCAGTACGTGAATGGCGGCAATCATGGAACCATCATTGGCATTGTAAGTGTCGTCTAACACCACTTTGTGTTCCGTTAAGCGAACAGGGAACAAACGCCCCGGCACCGCTTTGGTATTTGCTAAGCCATTTTTGATATCGTCGAGGCTTGCTCCCACCGAAATGGCTAATGCACTCGCGGCTAACACGTTGGCAATATTATGTACGCCCGGCAGTGGTAACGTAATGTCAACGCGACCTACTGGCGTATGTAACACAAAGTCCGTTGTTAGCTGCTTGATTTGAATATCTGTTGGATAAAAATCGGCTTTAGGCTGCTGTGTTAATGAGTAATACCACACGGTTTGTCGCGGTTGGAATTGCCATTTTTCACTGTAGCTATCCAAGTTGACAATAGCCGTCCCTTCTTCTGGGATACCTTGGTAAATCTCACCTTTTGCTTTAGCGACACCCTCTGGCGAACCAAACCCCGCTAAGTGTGCACCAAATAAATTGTTCACTAATGCGGTTTCAGGCTTCACGATATTGGTGGTATAGGCGATTTCATTTGGGTGGTTAGCCCCCATTTCAATCACGGCGAAATCATATTCTGGCGTTAAGCGAAACAACGTTAATGGCACGCCAATATCGTTATTTAAGTTGCCTGCGGTATACAAAGTCTTACCACGCTCAGCCAAAATAGAGGCAGTCATTTCTTTTACAGACGTTTTACCCGATGAGCCGGTTAACCCAACAATGCGAGCACTCACTTGCTGGCGAACCCATGCTGCCAGTTGCCCCATTGCAATACGAGTGTCTTCCACAACTACTTGCGGACAATTTACGGCTAATTTATGGTCGACTAACAACGCTTTTGCGCCATCAACCACCACTTGCTCAACAAAATCATGAGCATCAAAGCGTTCGCCTTTAAGGGCGATAAACAAACATTTTTCGCCTATTTTACGGCTATCAGTGCTCACGTTTTCAATCACGAATTCGCTATTAGGTGCAGACTCAATCTGCCCTGATGTGATTTTTGCGAGCTGTGCGAGGGTTAATGAAATCATGCGATCACCCCCAATAACCGAGCCACCGTTAAGCGGTCTGAGTAATCTAATTTACGGTTACCAATAATTTGGTAATCTTCGTGGCCTTTACCGGCAAGGACAATCACATCATCGGGTGAAGCTTGTAAAATCGTATTGGTAACCGCTTCAGGGCGACCTGGGATGGCTAATGCACGACTTGAATCTAATAAGCCCGCCATGATGTCGTTGATAATATCAATTGGGTCTTCGCTGCGTGGGTTATCGTCAGTGATCACGATTTTATCAGCCCACTCTTCCGCGGCGGCTCCCATAAGGGGGCGCTTACCTTTGTCACGGTCACCACCACAGCCAAATACGCACCAAAGTTGCCCTTTACAATGTAAACGAGCCGCCGCAAGGGCTTTTTCTAATGCGTCAGGTGTATGCGCATAGTCGACAACAACCGTTGGTTTATTCGGTGCACTAAAAACTTCCATTCGACCACAAACGGGGGAAAGGGAAGAGGTCGATGCTAATAATTGTTCGAGTGGATAATCCATCATTAACAATGTCGCCATAGCAACTAATAAGTTACTGACGTTAAACGCTCCCATCAACGGGCTTTCAAATGTGCCTTTGCCCCACGTGGAGTCAAAATAAATGGTGGCACCCTTGTCGTGGTATTCCACTTCAGTAGCTTTTAACCATGGCCCTTGCCAGTTTGCGGGGATACGGTTTTCCATCGTGACTGCACACGCTTGCGGTAAGTGCTGTAACCATTTCAGCCCAACGTCATCATCTGCATTAATAATTTGATTTTTGGTTTGATGCGTCGAGAACAGGAGCCATTTTGCTGCTTCGTAATTCTCCATATCACCATGATAATCAAGGTGATCACGGCTTAGATTGGTGAACACAGCGGCTTCAAATTGTAAAGCTGCCACGCGCCCTTGCACTAAACCATGGGAAGACACTTCCATCGCCGTCAACGTGGCTTTTTTATCTAAGAGTTGTGTGAGTTCAAGTTGAATATCCACCGCCGAGCCCGTGGTATTTTCTGTCGGTGAAACTTGCCCTAGCAGGCCATTCCCAACCGTGCCCATCACCGCACTTGTCTCGCCAAGGCCTTTCGCCCACTGAGCAATCAGTTGGGTTGTTGTCGTTTTACCGTTCGTTCCTGTGACGCCCACTAATTTCATTTTGGCTGAAGGCTGGTCATAAAACTCACCCGCCAGTGCCGATAAACGGTTGTTTAAGTCATTGAGATAAATCACTGGCACGCCGTGAACAAAGCGAATCTCGCCTTCTTCCGCTTCACCTTGGGCCTCAGCGATCACCGCACCAACCCCTTGAGCAATCGCTTGAGGAATATAGTGTCGACCATCCGACTGATGGCCTTTTATAGCAATAAACAGATCACCCGCGGCAGCCTTTCGACTGTCTAGCGTCATCTCACGCAGTGAGATAGGAGTTGTGCTTACACCAAATGGTGCAAGGAGATCACAAAGATTACGATCTGCCACTTTTAACCTCTTTTTGACTGTTCACAATTTCATTTTTATCGTTAGGCTGTAATGCATCTGGCTCAACATTCATCAGTCGTAAGACACCGCCCATAATTGAACCAAACACAGGAGCAGAAACTGCCCCCCCGTAGTACTTACCACCGCTCGGCTCGTTGATCAGGACAACAAGCGCATAACGTGGATTACTGGCTGGCGCGACTCCCGCTGCATAAGCGAGGTATTTATCAACGTAGCGCCCTTCAGGGCCGACTTTTTTCGCGGTCCCGGTTTTAATTGCAATTCGGTAACCTTTAATCGCTGCACGTGCACCGCCGCCGCCGGGCAGTGCCACGCTTTCCATCATATGCACCACCGTACGCATAATTGGCTCTGGGAAAACACGCGTTCCCGGCACTGGTGGGTCAACTTTAGTGATAGACAGCGGCCTGTAGATACCAAAACTACCGATTGTTGCGTAGGCTCGCGCTAATTGTAACGGTGTTACCATTTGCCCATAGCCAAAAGAAAAGGTGGCCCTATCTAAATCAGACCACCGTGTTTTTTTACTTGGAAAGATGCCACTACTTTCCCCGACTAACCCCAGATTAGTCGGCTTGCCAAACCCAAAGCGGCTATACACATCCACCAGCTCTGTGGCAGGCATCGCTAACGCCAGTTTAGAAACACCCACGTTACTCGACTTCTGTAAAATCCCAGTAATTGTTAACTCCGCATAGCGTGCAACGTCTTTAATTTCATGGCCACTAATGCGATATGGATAGGTATTAATCACTGAGTTTTCTTTAACAATTTTGTTGTGCAGCGCGCTCATCACTACCATCGGTTTTACCGTTGAACCTGGTTCAAAAATATCGGTAATTGCACGGTTACGCATGGCATCCATTGCGGTACCAGCAAGGTTATTTGGGTTATAAGATGGACTATTTGCCATCGCCAAAATTTCCCCTGTGTGCACATCCACTAAAATCGCCACGCCTGATTCCGCTTTATTTTCTTGTACGCCACGGGTCAGCTCGCGGTAAACAATCGATTGAATACGTTCATCGATGCTCAACGTGAGGTTATGTGCCGCTTGGCTATCGACTGACGAAATCGTTTCGATGACTCGACCATTGCGGTCTTTACGAACAGTACGCTCCCCTGGAGCGCCTTTTAACCAACGGTCAAAACTCTTTTCAACCCCTTCAATTCCTTCACCATCAATATTTGTCACACCTAACAAGTGCGCGGTGACAGGGCCAGAAGGGTAATAACGGCGGGATTCTTTACGCAGGTAGATACCCGGGATTTTTAATTTTTTAACGTAGTCACCGATAGACGGGTTAACTTGGCGCGCTAAATACACAAAACGGCCACGCGGGTTGGCCGATATTTTGTTGGTAATTTGTTCGAGAGGAATTTCGAGTGCGTCTGCAAGGGCTTTCCAGTGCTCATCATTGCTAATCCCGCCTTTCTCAAACACTTCTTTTGGATCAGCCCAAATTGCGTTGACGGGGACACTAACCGCAAGCTGCCGACCTTCACGGTCGCTAATCATACCGCGCGCCGTCGCAACTTCCTGAACACGTAAAGAACGTAAATCGCCCTCTTTGACTAACTTTTCAGGGGCGATGATTTGTAAGTAGGCGACGCGGGTTAATAACCCTGCTAGCGCCAAGACAATGCACCCACACAGCAAAATAAAGCGCCAGCGGACAAAGCTGGTACCTTCTTCTTGTTTCTTATTTTTTGCTGTTTTTGGTGCTTTCATTGGGAACCTTTTTTATTGTTGAGAAACAATAATATTTTCTTGTGATGGCTCAACTTGAACCATCTGTAATTTATCAACTGACAAACGCTCAATACGGCTATGGCTCGCTAAGGCATTTTCCTCGAGGATCAGATTGCGCCATTCAATATCCAGCGAATCTTTCTCTTCGTACAATTTGTCTTTGGCTGCGGTTAATAAGCGAGTTTCGTGTGCCGTTGTGACCACAAATACGGCGCTAATAATAATCGCAGCCAATAAAATCAAAGGAACGATGCCGTAGCGAAATAAATCACGTCCAATCACGCGTGCTAGGCTGTGCCTTTCAGGGATCATTATTGCGTCACCTTTTCTGCAAAACGCAGCACCGAACTGCGTGCGCGCGGGTTTTCGTCAATTTCGTTATCCGACGGCTTCATTTTGCCTAAATCACGTAACTGCGCTGCACCTAACGCTCTAATTTGCGTTTCTGTCAGTGGGATCCCAGCAGGTACACTTGGCCCTTTACTGTTTTTACGGATAAATTGTTTAACCAATCGGTCTTCCAAAGAGTGGAAACTGATCACGGATAAACGCCCTTCTGGTGCCAAAACACCCATTGCACCGTTTAACGCCTGCTCAATCTCTTCCAGCTCGCTATTGATGTAGATACGAATAGCCTGAAAGCTGCGAGTTGCTGGGTGCTTATGTCTGTCTTTCATCGGGCTAACTTTAGAAATCAACTCAGCCAGATGGCGCGTACGGGTTAATGGCTCTTCTTCTGGGTTATGATTGCGTTCTACAATCGCCCTTGCGATACGCTTCGAAAAACGCTCTTCACCAAAGGTTTTCAGTACCCATGCAATGTCATCAGCCTCTGCATTCATCAGCCATTGTTGCGCTGATTGCCCTTTAGTCGGGTCCATACGCATATCCAATGGCCCGTCACGCATAAATGAAAACCCTCTTTCTGGGTCATCCAATTGCGGTGAAGATACGCCTAAATCCAACAAAACACCGTCAATTTGCCCCACCAGCCCTTCTTCTTCCACGTATTGTGCAATGTCTGAGAACGGGCCATGCTTAATCATAAAACGCGGGTCATCAATGGCTTGTGCGGCTTTAATGGCTTCTGGGTCACGGTCAATGGCGATTAAGCGCCCGTGTTCACCCAGTTGGCTTAAAATTAAGCGAGAATGCCCACCACGACCAAAAGTGCCGTCGATATAAATACCATTTGGTTTAATATTCAAACCGTTAACGGCTTCATCCAATAATACGGTTACGTGCTTAAATTGCTGTTGCGTCATTGTTATAGTGACAAATCCTGTAAGCGGGCTGAGAGTGGTTCAGTGGTGAGGCGCTCCGCAGCGATATCATTTTCCACTTGTTTGTACCAAGTTTGCTCATCCCAAAGTTCAAATTTATTAATTTGGCCAACCAACATGACCTCTTTGGTTAGCCCTGCGTGTTGGCGCAATGTATTGGCTAACAAAAGACGTCCTGCATTATCCATTTGGCATTCGCTAGCGTGACCCAGTAAAAGCCGTTGTACACGTCGTTCTGCTTCGTTCATGGTGGATAAGCGAGACAGCTTTTCCTCAATAATTTCCCATTCAGGTAGGGTATAAAGCAGCAGGCATGGCTGGTGAAGGTCAATGGTGCAAACCATTTGCCCTTTCACTTCCTCGGTCAGCATTCCTCGATAACGAGTAGGCACGGTTAGCCGCCCTTTGCTGTCGAGATTAACCAGTGTTGCCCCACGAAACATACCCGATTAAACCCCTTTCAGTTCCTAGTCACCCACTTTACCCCACAATTCTCCACATATAAAGTTTACGAATGGTATGAAAACCTTGTCAAGCCAGTCGCACCCAGCTTTAGGTTTATTTACAGAACAATTCAGAAAATAGAAGGATGGGTAAAATCTTACTTGGAAAGAAAATAAGAAATAACGAATTGATATAATTAGCTTATTTTATAAATTTCACACAAAATAGCAAAGTAGCTGTTTATTGCTGAAAAATCACACAAATGGCGCTAAATCCAATCTCACTCTCATTTTTAATCAGTGTATTTCGTACCAATTCTTTACTTTTAATCTGATATTAAAACAGTGTTAATATGCCTAAAAGATAAAAACACCTCTCTAGCAAAATAAAATCGTTATATTTCAGCAAACTAAATAACTGTTTTAATAAACAGTATTAAAACAACAAAAAAAGTGCCCAACTCAATAAAACCATCTGCAAAAACCTTTTTTATTTTTATTTTTATCGCATTTAGCTTTTGTTACAAAATAAATAAATAATTGATTAAGATAATTCCTAAAGTGAAATATTTACGTATTTTTAGCCGATAAAAAAAAGACCCCTACATTGTAGGGGCCCTTATATTACTCATAATCGTGATCAACATCACTCATTATTGAGATGCTTTACACTGATTGCCCAAAGTTAAGGCGATTTTTTATTGCTTACGGCCTAAACTTCCGCGACGGCATAAATCACGACGAATACGAGTGATCCCCGTGTCGGGTTTTTGCTTTTCATCAAGGCTTGCTAATACCAGCTCGAGAATACGCTCTGCGATATCACGGTGGCGCTGTGCAAGTGACAACACAGGGCAACCGAGGAAATCCAATAATTCGTTATCCCCAAAGGTCGCAATCACCATATGCTCAGGCAAACGACCGCTGCGTTTGAGTGCTACATCCAGTACACCTTGGAGCAATGAGAAAGATGTTGTAAATAACGCATCTGGCATCTCATTGCCGCTATCAAGCCAATTTGCAAACACGTCTGCGGCAGAATCACGCTCATAGCTATTTGCGTACAAATAGTCAACTTCACGTGTGTCGCCATTCCATGCTTTACGAAAACCCTGCTCACGTAAATAGCTGACAGACAGTTCAGGTAATGCCCCTAAATACAATACCGATTCAGCTTTGAACTTACGTAACTCTGCTGAAATCATGAAAGCATCTTCTTGGTCATCCCCTACAACACTAATAAAGTGCTCTTTTTCAAGGGCTCTATCCAATGCAATAATAGGGAGCGAACGGTTTGCCCAGCGCTGATAAAAAGGGTGCTCTGGTGGCAGTGCAGTCGACACAATAATGGCATCAACTTGGCGCTGCAAAAGGTGTTCAACACAACGAATTTCGTTGTCTGGTTGATCCTCAGAACACGCGATTAACAATTGGTAGCCGCGTTGACGTGCCTGTCTTTCTAAATAATTAGCTATACGTGTATAGCTGGTATTTTCTAGATCGGGGATCACCAACCCAATGGAACGGGTGCGCCCTGCACGTAAGCCCGCAGCAACTGCATTTGGATGGTAATTGTGCTCTCTGACGACTGCCATCACTTTTTCAACAGTTTTATCGCTGACTCGATACTGCTTGGCCTTGCCGTTGATCACATAACTAGCCGTTGTGCGGGAAACACCCGCTAGACGGGCTATCTCATCCAGTTTCACGTTAACCTCTTTTTAATTTCGGGAACAGCCTCGAGTCATTCGAGGCCTTATATCCGAGTATTCTACCTTTGGAAGATAAATTTTTCATCGCATAATTTTGTCACCACGCGAAACACCGACGATACCTGAGCGCACAACTTCAACAATTTCAGCAACACCACGTACTGATTCGATGAAAGCATCCAGTTTATCGCTTGTTCCTGCGAGCTGAACGGTATAAAGCGTAGGTGTGACATCGACGATTTGCCCACGGAAAATATCCGCACAGCGTTTCACTTCATCACGTCCATAACCTGAAGCTTGCAGCTTCACTAACATGATTTCACGCTCGATATGTGCTGAAGCCGTCAGCTCACTCACTCGCAGTACATCCACCAGCTTGTGCAACTGTTTCTCAATTTGCTCGAGAACTTTCGCATCACCTTTAGTTTGGATGGTCATACGTGACAATGTTGGGTCATCAGTGGGCGCAACCGTCAAACTTTCAATATTATAACCGCGTTGAGAGAACAGACCTATGACACGGGACAAAGCACCTGATTCATTTTCTAATAAAACGGATAAAATACGACGCATGATCAGGTCCTCTCTGTTTTGCTCAACCACATTTCGTCCATTGCTCCACCACGGATTTGCATTGGATAAACGTGTTCAGTTTCATCAATATTGACATCAACAAATACTAAGCGTTGATTTTCATTCACTTCCACTAAGGCTTGCTTGAGTTTCTCTTCAAGTTCATTTGGTGAGGAAATCGAAATCCCAACATGGCCATACGCCTGCGCTAATTTGATAAAATCAGGGAGTGACTGCATGTAGGATTGGGAATGGCGGCCTTGATAAATCATATCTTGCCACTGTTTTACCATGCCTAAGAAGCCATTATTGAGATTCAGAACTAAGACAGGCAAGCCGTATTGCAGTGCGGTTGATAGCTCTTGGATATTCATTTGAATACTACCATCACCCGTTACGCAAACTACCGTTGAGTTTGGATGGGCTAATTTCACCCCTAATGCGGCAGGTAAACCAAAGCCCATGGTGCCGAGACCACCTGAATTTATCCAATGTCTTGGTTTATCAAATGGATAATACAATGCAGCAAACATTTGATGCTGCCCGACATCCGAAGTCACATACGCCTCACCATTTGTTAAACGATAAATCATCTCAATGGCTTGCTGAGGTTTGACTTTAGTTTGACTGGTTTCATAGCGTAAACACTGTTTTTTACGCCACTCTTCAATGTCTTTCCACCAATCTTTTAACGCATTCTCATCTTGTTTTGATGACGCTTGGTCTAACTGCCCTAACATTTGTTTTAACGTTGATTTTGCATCACCAACAATTGGAATATCTGCATTTACCGTTTTTGAAATTGAAGTTGGGTCAACGTCAATCTGGATCACCGTCGCATTTGGGCAATATTTTTCTAAATTGTTGGTTGTACGGTCATCAAAGCGTACACCTACTGCAAAAATGACATCTGAATTATGCATGACTTTATTCGCTTCATAAGTTCCATGCATACCTAACATCCCGACGGATTGCTTATGGGTTTCAGGGAAAGCCCCTAACCCCATCAAGGTCGAAACCACTGGCAGTTTTAATGCTTCAGCTAATTCAATGAGTTCCGCTGAGCAATTGGCGTTAATCGCACCGCCACCAATATAGAAAACCGGTTTTTTCGCCGCGACTAATTTAGAGAGTGCTTTTTTGATCTGCCCTTTGTGCCCTTGCAGTGTCGGGTTGTATGAACGTAGAGAAACAGACTCAGGGTAATGATACGGAAATTTAAGTGCAGGGTTCACCGTATCTTTCGGGAAATCGATCACAACAGGGCCAGGACGGCCACTCGCCGCAATATAGAAGGCTTTTTTAATGGTTTCAGGGATTTCTTCGGCACTTTTAATTAAGAAACTGTGTTTCACTATTGGCCGCGATATTCCCACCATGTCACATTCTTGGAACGCATCATTACCAATTAAAGAGCTGGCAACCTGCCCTGATAGCACCACCATCGGCACAGAGTCCATATAAGCGGTTGCAATGCCAGTAATCGCATTGGTTGCTCCGGGGCCTGAAGTGACGAGAACAACGCCAACATCCCCTGTTGAGCGTGCATAGCCATCTGCCATATGCACTGCAGCTTGTTCATGACGCACCAGAATATGTTCCACACCACCGACAGTATGAAGCGCATCATAAATATCTAATACTGCACCGCCTGGATACCCAAACACGTGCTTTACCCCTTGGTCAATCAATGACTTGACGACCATTTCAGCTCCCGACAACTTCTCCATGAGTTTGCCCCCAGACATTATTTGCAAGTTAAGAGGTATCAATTACCTCTTTATTTTTATCATTTAAACAGGTTAATGCGTGCTATTAACATATCTCTCTGGCTGAAACGAAGCAAACATCATTTCAGCACAAAAATAGCGGTATTTTCAGATTATCTTGAACATTGACACTTGGCAGAGTGAATGACTGCATATGGAAAAAATGGGAGAAATTTTGACTATTTTTCAGCCAGCTAGCAACTTGAAATATTTTGTTCTGACCGTGAATATCAACAAGAAAAAAGAAAAGATATAGGCAGGATTAATATACTAAGAGCATCAGGCTCACCTACCGAAATAGATAAGCCTGAGAATAAAATGCTTAATTACTCTTTATACATAGATTCAATTTCTAATTGATAACGCTCAGAAATTATTTTACGGCGTAATTTCAAGGTTGGGGTTAACTCCCCTTTCTCCATTGAAAATGTGGTCGGTAACAAGGTAAAACGCTTAACCTGATGAAAATTCTCTATGTTTTTTTGCAGTTCTTTTAATCGAGCTTCAAAAAGCGCCACAATATTAGAGTCTTTTAGTAACTCAAGGCGATCTCGATATTTTAAGTTAATCGAATGCGCATATTCTTCTAGGCTATCATAACAAGGTACTATCAGCGCAGAAACAAACTTACGTGTATCAGCAATAACGGCAATATGCTCAATGAATTTATCTTGGCCTAACACCCCTTCAATTAGTTGAGGTGCGATATACTTACCGTTAGACGTTTTCATTAAGTCTTTTAGCCTATCCGTAATATATAAATTGCCTTGTGCGTCAATTTTCCCCGCATCCCCCGTTTTTAACCAGCCATCAGAGGTAAACGTATCTAAGGTTTCATTTGGGCGATTGTAGTAACCTTTCATTACGACAGGGCCCTTTACTTGGATTTCATCATCTTTACCGATTCGCACTTCAACCGAAGATAATGGCGTGCCAATCGAACCCAGTGGATATTTACCCTCTTCCCAACATGAAACCGTCGCGCATGTTTCTGACATGCCATACCCGTATTTAATATCCACACCTGCGGATAAGAAAAAGGCAATAACATCATCATCCAAACGCGCCCCAGCCGCTGGCATAAAACGAATACGACCACCTAACCCCTCGCGAATTTTACTTAAAACCAGTTTATCCGCTAATGGGAAGATAGCGCGATTGATTAATGATGGTGCGCTCCCTTTAGAAAGGGCGTTAACACGACGCTTGCCAAGGGAGATAGCCATCTTAAACAGCATTCTGCGTGCCCATGGTGCTTTTGATACCTTACTTTGCACTGCACTGTAGACTTTTTCATAGAAACGCGGCACCGCACACATCACGGTAGGCTTCACATCCGCGAGTGCTTCCCGCACTAGATTGGTATCCGTTAAATAGACATTGAGTGCCCCTACGTGCATGACATAGAAACTCCAAGCACGTTCAAATACATGAGAAAGGGGTAAGAAACTTAACGAAATATCATCTTCCGTTAGTTGTAATCGCTCATCATGCAAATACAACTGAGCGGCCATGTTGTAGTAATCCAACATCACGCCTTTTGGCTCACCCGTCGTTCCTGATGTATAGATAATCGTAAATAAATCACTGAGATTATGGGCTGCAATGCGTGCATCCAGCTCCATTTGGTACTCAGGCTGTGCTTGTGCCATAAAAGTGGATAAATACAAGGTTGCTACTGAGTTATCAATCAGTTCAACGCCTTCATCCATCACGACAATCATTTTTAATTGAGGACAAAGCACAGGTAATTGGCACGCAACATCATATTGCGTTTGTTCACCGACAAACAACACTTCAATGTTGGCATCGTTAATAATATAAGCAGCTTGTTCAACACTACTGGTCGCATAAAGTGGAACCGTCACCGCTCTGATCTGTAATGATGCTAAGTCAATCAGTGACCAACTCATGCTGTTGTGGGCAAATAACCCGATATTTTCTTGTGTTGAAACTTCTAATGCTAAGAGGTGACGAGAAATCGCAGACGTGCGTTCACCCACCTCACTCCATGTTAATGAGCTTTGTTGCCCATTATTCCATTGACTGAAAGCTATCCGGCTCGCTGATTCGTTCGCATTGATTCTGCTACGTAAGCGATTTACTAAATGGTATGGATATAGATTTTCAGTAATCAAAGTTAATTCCCTATCGGTCATTATTGATATAAGTCACTCGGTATCTTCACAAGAACTTAACCGTTTTACTATTTCAGCTTACAACTGTTAGCTGAATATCGGCAGTTTATCGACTAATAACGTAGGAGGAAAGTTTTTCTATGTAAATTTTCTGCAAATGTTATGTTCACTGCAAAACTCACCATAGCGTTCACTACAATGAGTTAATTAACTTGTCTTGGAGCCGTGAATCTTGTAGTTCAGGCTCCATTTTGCGAATTTACCTTAAGAAAGTGATTACGCCGCGACTGCTTGGTCTAAGAGTTCCTTGATCATTTGGCTAAATTGCGATTTCATCCATTGATGGCCTTTATCCCTTGCTGTCGATTCATGCCACGTTAGGTAACAAGGGCGAGACTGACTTTCTAATGGCAACGATAAAGTCCGTAATTTCAGTTGCCCTGTATAATGCTCAACGAGCCATTTAGGGGCAATTGCCACTAAATCAGTTTGAGATACGATATTTAACACACTACTGAGGTCGGTTCCTTGATAGCTAATTGTATGAGACAGCTCAGTATTATAATAGTAAGGCTTACTAAATGAACCTATATTTTCCATTGACATAATAGCATGACGTTCACTCATTAAATCCTGTTCAGAAATAGAATTAACCATTCGTGGATGATTATTCGCCGCGACTAAAACCAAATCATCATTAAATAAAATTTGATGTTGATACTCGGGTTTTTCGAATTGGTTATAGCCGATAAAGAAATCTATTTCCTGATACTTTAATTGGTGTGCAATGTTATTATTCAAAAATGAATGAATAAACACATTAATATTAGGCGAGGCCATTTTAAACTTCGCAACAATCATTGCAGCTAGACGAATATCTAAAGGAGAGCAAATCGACAAATTAAATACACGATCGCTATCTTGTGGGTCAAAACCTGCTCCAGGTAGCTCATTATGCACTAATTGTAACGCTTGTCTTACTGGCCCAAATAACTGTTTAGCCCGAGAGGTAGGCTGAATACCACGGCCATAACGAACGAATAACTCGTCATTAAACATTGACTTTAAGCGTGAGACTGCATTGCTCACTGCGGGTTGAGACATGCCTAACACTTGCGCTGCTTTAGTGACATTTTGCATCTGCATAACCACATCAAAAACAGTTAATAAATTTAAATCAACATTACGTAGGTGAATATCGCTGCTTTCTTTTTTACCTGTTGAAATCGTATCAAAATCAGTCATTTTTTACTCCACTAAATATATTTATCATTTTTCATTAACGAAAAGATGCATTCATCTTTAAAATCCCGACGAATATATAAACTCGTTAAATATTATTTCTGAAACAACTTATAGATAGTAAGCTATTTCGCTTTCCCTGCATTTATTAAAACGACGTTTCTATTACTTTACTCATTAATTATGATTCACAGAATAGATATCATTATAAAACGCAAATATTCACCAAAGTAATGAGTGATATTTTCATATTAAGATCACAATTACTCTCAGTAAAAATAATAAAGCAATTTTCTGAAGAAATCATAATAAATCGCATTTGGATTCTGTAAATATTCTCATTATCAGATTAATTTTTACTTATTCATTTATTAGGCAACTAAGTTAATCAATAGCCATTGATTTTAGTGATTGGTTTTACAGGTTTTATCTTTTCTGAAAAAAATTAAATAACAAAAAATAAAAACAAACTTAAAAAACAATAAGTTACACAAACAAAAGCGTCTAAAAAATTCACCAGAAGAATTTTACCCTGAATTTTCAATTCAAATATAGGCAAAAACATCACTGAAATTAGTAAAAACAGTCACATTCCCTAACTCAACTCTGTAATTCACAATTGGTAAAAAACAGTCAGAAATCCATCATTGACATTAACTTTAAGATCACGTATCTATAAATACAGTTGATTTAGAAACCTATGAGAGACAGTTTAAAATGACATTTTCTATCCGCCTACTAAGCCTACTACTACTCGCATTAAATTTGCGCGGTATGCTTATGGACGGAAAATAGAAAGACACTGTCCACAAACATTAAGAACCCGCGCAACCCGCGGGTTTTTTTATGCCTGCGGCTTTGGAAGAACATAAAACTCAATTTATTAAAACAAAATTCGATATGAGGAACACAATATGAGCAACCAAGTCATTATTTTCGATACCACATTACGTGATGGCGAACAGGCATTGCAGGCTAGTTTATCAGTCAAAGAAAAATTACAAATTGCTTTTGCGTTAGAGCGTTTAGGTGTTGATATTATTGAGGCAGGTTTCCCTGTTTCCTCCCCGGGCGACTTTGAATCCGTGCAAACTATTGCACGTGAAATTAAAAATAGCCGTATCTGCGCATTAGCACGTTGTGTCGAAAATGATATCGACGTTGCAGCAGAGTCATTAAAAGTCGCTGAAGCTTTCCGTATCCATATCTTTTTAGCCACCTCCAATTTGCATATGGAGAAAAAATTAAATAAATCGTTTGATGGCGTAATGGATATGGCAATCAACTCAATCAAACGTGCCCGCCGCTATACTGATGACGTTGAATTTTCTTGCGAAGATGCAGGCCGTACTGACCCAGATAATTTATGCCGTATCGTTGAGACCGCAATCAATGCAGGGGCAACAACCATTAATATCCCAGATACTGTTGGTTACACTACCCCTTACCAGTTTGGCGGCATTATTACCGATTTGTATAACCGCGTTCCAAATATTGATAAAGCGATTATTTCTGTCCACTGCCACGATGACTTAGGCATGTCAGTTGCCAACTCCATCAGTGCTGTACAAGCGGGTGCACGCCAAGTGGAAGGGACAATCAACGGTTTAGGTGAGCGCGCAGGAAATACCGCCTTAGAAGAAGTCATCATGGCGATTAAATTGCGCGAGCAAATGTTAAATGTCCATACCAATATTAATCACAAAGAAATTTACCGTACCAGCCAATTAGTTAGCCAATTATGCAACACGCCAATCCCAGCCAATAAAGCCGTGGTGGGTAGCAATGCCTTCTCCCACTCTTCCGGTATTCACCAAGATGGCGTATTAAAAAACCGCGAAACCTACGAAATTATGACGCCTGAGTCGATTGGTTTAAAAGCAGAGAAATTAAATTTAACCTCGCGTTCTGGCCGCGCTGCCGTGAAACACCGCATGGAAGAAATGGGCTATCACGAAGGCAAAGATTTCAAATTGGACGAGTTGTATACCGCATTTTTGAATTTAGCGGATAAAAAAGGTCAAGTGTTTGATTATGATTTAGAAGCCTTGGCTTTCTTTACTAAGCAACAAGATGAAACCGACCACTTTGTGATGGATTATTTCAGCACACAGTCTGGTTCAAGCATTGTGGCAACCGCGACAGTCAAAATGCAGTGCGGTGATGAAGTGAAATCGGAAGCGGCAACGGGTAATGGCCCTGTTGATGCTATCTACCAAGCCTTTAGCAACATTACCCATTACCCAATGAAATTAGTTTCTTACCAGTTATCAGCCAAAGGCCATGGCGAAAATGCATTAGGCCAAGTGGATATCGTGGTGGAATGCCATAACCGTAAGTTCCACGGTATGGGCTTAGCGACAGATATCGTTGAATCTTCAGCAAAAGCGATGGTTCACGTGTTAAACAGCATTTGGCGTTCTGAACAAGTCGAAATCGAAAAACAAAAAATAAACCAAGAATCACAATCAAACACAAAGGAAGCAGTGTAACCATGTCTAGTTATCAAATTGCCGTATTACCGGGAGATGGCATCGGTCCAGAAGTAATGGCACAAGCACACAAAGTCTTGGATGCAGTAAGCAAGCGTTTTGCCATTACAATTAACACTAAAGAATACGATGTTGGCGGTGCGGCCATCGATAATCACGGCGAGCCACTGCCGCAAGCGACAGTAAAAGGTTGTGAAGAAGCTGACGCGGTGTTGTTCGGTTCCGTTGGTGGCCCAAAATGGGAACATTTACCACCGGACAGCCAACCCGAGCGTGGTGCCTTATTACCATTACGTAAGCATTTTAAATTATTCAGTAATTTACGCCCTGCACGTTTATACCAAGCCTTAGAGGCATTTTGCCCATTACGTGCAGACATTGCTGCACAAGGCTTTGATATTCTGTGTGTTCGTGAGTTAACTGGCGGTATTTATTTCGGCCAACCGAAAGGGCGAAAAGGCGAAGGTAGCGAAGAATACGCCTTTGATACCGAAGTGTATCACCGTTACGAAATCGAGCGTATTGCACGCATTGCGTTTGAATCTGCCCGTAAACGTACCCATAAAGTGACGTCGATCGATAAAGCGAACGTCTTACAAAGCTCTGTATTATGGCGCGAAGTTGTGAATCAAATCGCCAAAGAATACCCAGATGTTGAAGTTAATCATATGTATATCGATAACGCCGCGATGCAAATGATCAAAGCGCCTTCTCAGTTTGATGTGGTTTTATGCTCTAACTTATTCGGTGACATTATTTCCGATGAGTGTGCGATGATCACCGGTTCAATGGGTATGTTGCCTTCAGCGAGCTTAAATGCGGATGGTTTTGGCTTATATGAACCCGCGGGCGGCTCTGCGCCGGATATCGCGGGTAAAAATATTGCGAACCCAATCGCACAAATTTTATCGGCGTCAATGTTATTACGTTTTAGCTTGAACCAAACCGATGCCGCGGATGCGATTGAACGCGCGGTAAATAAAGCGTTAGAAGATGGCCACAGAACATCCGATTTAGCGGGTGCGGGCAAATCAATCAGTACCAGTGAAATGGGCGATATTATTGCTCGTTATATTGCACAAGGGGTTTAATCATGGCCAAGACTTTATATCAAAAATTATATGATGCTCACGTCGTGCGTGAAGTCGAAAATGAAATCCCTTTGATTTATATCGACCGCCATTTGGTGCACGAAGTGACCTCACCACAAGCGTTTGATGGATTAAGAACTAAAAACCGCCCATTGCACCAACCCAGCAAAACCTTTGCAACGATGGACCACAACGTATCCACGCAAACCAAAGATATCAATGCTTGCGGCGATATGGCGCGTATTCAAATGCAAGAATTGATGAAAAACTGCAAAGAGTTTGGCGTCACTTTGTATGACTTGAACCACCCATACCAAGGGATTGTTCACGTCATGGGCCCAGAGCAAGGGATCACCTTACCGGGTATGACGATTGTGTGCGGGGACTCACATACCGCGACCCACGGTGCTTTCGGTGCGTTAGCGTTTGGTATCGGGACATCCGAAGTTGAGCATGTTATGGCGACGCAAACGCTGAAACAAGCTCGTGCAAAAACCATGAAAATTGAAGTGGTTGGCAAGGCACCTGCGGGGATTACGGCAAAAGATATTGTTTTGGCTATCATTGGTACCACTGGCAGTGCAGGCGGTACGGGCTATATCGTGGAATTCTGCGGTGAAGCCATTGAAAACCTGAGCATGGAAGGCCGTATGACCGTGTGTAACATGGCCATCGAGTTGGGCGCAAAAGCCGGTATTATCGCCCCAGATGAGACTACCTTTAATTACATGAAAGGCCGCCAATTTGCACCAAAAGGCCAACAATGGGATGACGCCGTTGCTTATTGGAAAACGTTAAAAACGGATGACGATGCCAAATTCGATAAAATCATCACCATTCAAGCAAGCAGTATTGCGCCACAAGTAACTTGGGGAACTAACCCGGGGCAAGTGATTGCAATCAACCAACCTATCCCTGCACCAGAGTCTTTTGCCGATCCCGTTGAGCGCGCTTCAGCTGAAAAAGCGTTAGCTTATATGGGATTAGAGTCAGGCATTAAGTTATCTGATGTTAAAATCGACAAAGTGTTTATTGGCTCATGCACGAACTCACGTATTGAAGATTTACGTGCCGCCGCGGCGATTGCCAAAGGTAAAAAAGTGGCAAATGGCGTACAAGCTATCGTGGTTCCGGGTTCAGGCCCTGTCAAAGCCCAAGCAGAGCAAGAAGGCTTGGATAAAATCTTTATCGATGCGGGCTTTGAATGGCGTTTACCGGGTTGTTCTATGTGCTTAGCGATGAACAATGACCGTTTAAACCCAGGTGAGCGCTGCGCATCCACCAGTAACCGTAACTTTGAAGGCCGCCAAGGCCGCGCAGGTCGCACCCACTTAGTCAGCCCAGCCATGGCAGCCGCTGCGGCGATTAATGGCCATTTTGCTGACGTTCGCGATATTCAGATTTAAAGGAGAGAAAAATGGAAAAGTTAATCACCCATGTGGGCATTGTTGCTCCTTTAGACGCCGCGAATGTGGACACTGACGCGATTATTCCAAAGCAATTTTTGCAGAAAGTGACTCGCACAGGCTTTGGTCAGCATTTATTCAATGACTGGCGTTTTTTAGATGAAAATGGCCAGCAACCTAACCCTGACTTCGTGCTGAACAAGCCTGTTTTCAAAGGGGCAAGTATCTTATTAGCTCGTGAAAACTTTGGCTGTGGCTCATCCCGTGAGCATGCGCCATGGGCATTGACGGATTTTGGCATTCAAGTGGTTATCGCCCCAAGTTTCGCTGATATTTTTTATGGTAACTCGTTCAATAACCAGCTGTTACCTATCAAATTAAGCGAGCAAGAAGTGGATGATATGTTTAACTACGTTAACAGCCACGAAGGTTGCCAATTCACTGTTGATTTAGAAGCTCAAACGGTCACCGCTGGCGATAAAACCTATCATTTTGAGATTGATAGCTTCCGCCGCCATTGCATGATGAATGGGTTAGATAGCATTGGCCTGACGTTGCAGCATGTCGACCAAATCAAGGGGTATGAGCAGCAGATCCCGACCTTTATGAACTAGTCTTTGCTCTACGCCTACTTCCGTGGGCGTAGTTCCGCTTTTCTCCCCTCTTTTTACTTATATTGCTGCTTTTCGCTTCAAAAATGCGGAACTCTTCATTTTTTACACTTTTCCCCTCAAAGATCACTTCCCCATTAGTTTCTTCCTGTATAATTATTTAAACGAAATGCCACAATTAACGATTAACAATTAACAATTAACAATTAACAAACTATTTTTTCTAAATAGTTTGTGTTGTGGCAAGGCGGCAAAATGAAGATATCCCTAGGAGCATACTTCAGTATGTGACTAGGGTAGCTGAGTGAAGCCAACACAGCCACGGTGCAAAATATGACGAAAAAATAAGTATGTGACGAAGGTGGCTGAGCGAAGCCAACACAGCCATAATGTGAAATATGACGAAAAAAAAGCCGGTAAAAACCGGCTTGGTGAGGATCACCACTACTCTAAATGGGGGAGTCGGCCTGCAATTGCACGCCAAACGAGCTACTTACTGCCACCTATTATCCGCGGATATTAGGAAATTAAAATTGATGCAATTTTTGCCGGAGTTCCTCTTTTATGTCTAATACACGCTTACAAACGCAGTTCGTTCGCCTCTGGCAGCATTTCCAAGGGCAAGACAGTGAAACCACTTTGCAGGATATTGCCGACACCTTATTTTGCTCTCGCCGCCATGTGCGAACATTATTAAATAATATGCAGGGCCATGGTTGGCTCAGTTGGCAAGCCGAAGCGGGTCGTGGCAAGCGCTCTACTCTTATTTTCCACGTGAATGGTTTAGAACTTCAACAAGCCCAAGCTGAGCAATTACTCAAAGAAGAGAGCATCGAAAAGCTTGTCGCGTTGGTGGGTGACAAAGAAACCATCCGACAAATGGTGCTTTCGGAGCTAGAACGCAGTTATCGACAAGGGAAAAACCTATTACGCATCATTTATTACCGTGATTTCCCCAATTTATTGCCCGGTGCGCCTATGCGCCGCTCCGAAATTCATTTGATGAGCCAAATTTTTAATGGCTTAACCCATATAAATGAGGAAAAAGGGGAAGTCGAGGATGGACTGGCTCACCACTGGCAAGCCATCAGTGACACACATTGGCGCTTTTATTTGCGCCCTGCTATCTATTTCCACCACGGGCGGGAAATGCTTGCAGAAGATATTATTCACTCTTTACTGCGTTTAAAACAGTGTTGGCCGTTATTTTCCCATATTCAGTCCGTCAGCACACCACAGCCTTATGTCATTGATATTCAATTAAATCAACCTGATAAACAACTGCCTTGGTTGTTAGGCAGCCACCATGGCGCTATTTTGCCTAAAGAGTGGGAAAGCCTAGACAACTTTAGCCGTTGCCCTATTGGTACAGGCCCTTACCAAGTTGACAAAAACCTGCCACAAAAGCTCACCATTACCGCCTTTGACCGCTACTTTGGTTATCGCGCTCTGTTGGATGAAGTGACGATTTGGGTGGTGCCTGAGCTTTCGGAACAAATGGTGTGCACCACGTTAAAAATGGATGGCGACAAGCACCATAATGATTCGTTAGAAAGCCGCATGGAAGAAGGTTGCTATTTTTTACTGATGGATCAACGCTCTGAGCTATCCCAGCGGGAAGATGTGCGTAAATGGTTATGCAGTTTTCTCACACCCGTGAATTTACTTGCCCATTGTGAACCGTTTTATCAACGCCACTGGGCTCCTGCTTATGGCCTATTACTGCACTGGCACCACAGTAAAATGCTCACGCTATTTCCTAAACCGGAAGACCTGACTGAACTCACTGTGACGTTTTACCATAATCACCATGAATTCTACGCAATCAGCCAAATTATGAAGCGCGTTTTGCATCAGCAAGGGGTTGAGTTGAAGATTAATATCATTGGTTATGATGATTGGTTTAATGGTAATTCTCAAAGTGATATTTGGTTAGCTACGGCCAACTTCTTTAAGCCCCTTGAGTTTTCCATTTTCGCCACTTTGTACGAAATGCCCCTCTTACGCCAATGTCTTGGTGATAACCTTGATACTCAATTAAACCAATGGCGAAATAACGCTTTCGACGTAGAAGCATGGTGTGAAAGCTTAATTGACTCGCAAATTTTCCATCCGATATTTCATCATTGGTTAGAGTTACAAGGCCAGCGCACTATGCGTGGTGTCCGCATGAATACCTTTGGTTGGTTTGATTTTAAATCTGCATGGTTTAAGCCATCTGAGGATAACCTACCTAATTTATGATAGTTATAAACAGCCAAAGTGAATAATAAGGATGTTATTCACTTTTTCTGTGGATATCTGTGTGAACAACCCTATAGCAATCAGGGTATATCCCCAGAACGGGTTTTTATCAAAAATAATTAAAATCTAATAAACTTTGATAAATCAAAGAAATAAAGCCAGAAAAAACACGTTATCCACTGGTCATTTTTTTCGCTAAAAAGCTTAGGACTTCAACTGAACAAATATCAAACAACGTCGTATTTATCCACAACTAATGTGTTTAAGTTACTCGATTTTTGTGATGAACGTCATAAAACCCCATTCGTCAAGGCTGTAAATACACACAGTAATCACGGTTTTGCACAGTTATCCAGAAAACCTGTGGATAACCTAGTGCATGATCCTGTGATTATCTTGGGATGAACGTGAATAACCCTAAAACCGACATTGAAGAACAGGGAATAAAAAATATTAAATAGTTAAATATCATGCAGTTAAAAATCATCATGAAAAAGTGTTATACTCTCTTCGTTATGTGAATTATTTTTGATTGTTTTTTATACACTTTAATTTTCAGAGCATTATGTCATTTACACCACCACGACCACCGGATAACGAAGCTACCTTAATGAGTCGAGCTCACGCGCTTGCCGGCTATACTTTGGGTGATCTCGCCCAAATTGCAGGCATCCCTATCCCCCCTGATCTCAAGCGTGATAAAGGCTGGGTGGGCATGTTACTCGAGTATTATTTAGGGGCGAGTGCAGGCAGTAAGGCGGAGCAAGATTTTGCCCACATTGGTATTGAACTAAAAACGATCCCCATCGACCGCCATGGCGTGCCACTGGAAACCACCTTTGTCTCCGTCGCCCCCCTCACGGGAAATAGCGGCTTAACGTGGGAAAATAGCCATGTGCGCCGTAAGTTATCGCGAATATTGTGGTTTCCAATTGAAGGTGAACGCCAAATTCCCTTAGCGGAACGTCGGGTCGCCAACCCACTAATCTGGAGCCCGTCCCCCCTTGAGGAACAATTACTGCGGCAAGATTGGGAAGAGTTAATGGATTTGATTGTGCTCGGCAAAGTGGAAACCATTACAGCACGCCACGGGCAAGTTTTGCAAATTCGCCCAAAAGCGGCAAACAATAAAGCCCTAACGGAAGCCATTGGTGAGTTCGGCCAACCGATTATGACGCTGCCCCGCGGCTTTTACCTTAAAAAAGATTTTACCGCCCCTTTACTCGCGCGGCATTTTAATCTCGCTTAATCAACAAAGTGTCGCCTGTACCAAGCAGACGATAAACATTTAACACTGTTTTATTGTAGAAGGTACACAGATGTTTGAGTGGATACTCGACCCCAATGCTTGGATGGCTCTTGCCACCCTAACTATTTTAGAAATCGTTTTAGGCATCGATAACATTATTTTCTTGAGTATCGTGGTGAGCAAACTCCCTGCCCATCAACAAAATAGTGCCAGACGCACAGGGCTCATTGCGGCGATGGTTATGCGCCTTGCCTTATTGGCCTCAATCGCGTGGTTATCGCGCCTGACAACCCCGTTGTTCACCGTTGCAGACCATGTTGTTTCCGCTCGCGATATCATCTTGTGTGCAGGGGGAATTTTCTTGATATGGAAAGCCAGCCAAGAGATTTTTGAAACCATTGAAGGGGAAGACGAAAGCAACCTTGCGCAGCGGCAAGTGCATTCGTTTTGGGGCGCCATTGTGCAAATTGCCCTGTTAGATATTATTTTTAGCCTCGATTCCGTCATCACCGCCGTTGGGCTTTCTGACCATCTATTTATTATGATGGCCGCAGTCATTATTGCGGTGCTTATCATGATGTTAGCCGCAAAAAGTATCGGGGATTTTGTTGAGCGCTATCCCTCCGTCAAAATACTTGCACTCTCTTTCTTAATTTTAGTGGGCTTTACACTGATACTCGAAAGCGTACAAGTCCATGTCGCTAAAGGGTATATCTACTTTGCCATGTTCTTTTCCATGGCCGTTCAAATGCTCAACATTCTGCGCAGCAAAAAATGGAAGATGAAACACAAAGTCGACTAATTACCTGATTCAAGTGCTTGCTTTGCCGCTAAGATGGCCCCTTCAACGGCTTTCTTAGCTTGCGGGCTGTTTTTCCAGCAACTTGACCCCGTGAGTGCGGCACCTGAAATTAAAATTTCATCATAAGAAGCTTCACTTAACTGAGCCAATGATGAAAACCCCATCTGTTCTAAACGGCTGATCACCATCGGCCCTATGCCTTTAACGGCTAATAAAACCTGTTTTTCTGACTCTGAAAATACCATTTGAGCTCCTTTTTATTAATTATTAAGCTAATATTTTGCAATTTACCTCTTTAATACTTTAAAATTGCAGCTATAACAATGCCAGTTTGAATAATAATTAACTGACCTATCTTATCACCCAGTCTGTGCCTGTTTTAGGAATTTATCATGTACAATGCGCCGTTGATTAATCCACACCAACATTTCATGACGCTACCTGATGGCCGTCAACTTTGCTGGTTTGAATCGGGGCCAAAAACAGGTTTTCCGGTTATTTTCTGTACTGGCGCAGGCATGAGTGGCAACCTCGGCTTTGGCTTAGATTTGCTGGAAAAATACAATATTCGTTTGATCGTGCCGGAACGTGCAGGGCTTGGCGACTCTACTTTTCACGCCCACAAATCATTAAAAAGCGTTGCATTCGATATTCAAGCGTTACTTGATAACTTAGCGATTAAACAGTTTTCTGTCTTGGGCTTTTCCCAAGGCGGTGTGTTCGCGATGGCGGTTGCACATTATTGCCAGCCTGTTTCTCTTTCTATTGTGTCTGGACAAGACCAATTCGAACACCCTGCTACGCGCGCCAAATTAACGGCTGACGTGGTGAATATGCAGGAACAAGCCCTGAATACACCAGAAAGCTTATCCGACTGGTTACAGAAAAATGTCACTGGCGAATGGCTATTGGCGTTTATCCTCAATTGCAGTGCCGAAATCGACCAACAGCTCTACAATGAAGAACACTTTTTAGAGGCCTACACCGATTGTATCTGCCGTGCATTTTCTCAAGGCAATCAAGGTTATGTGCAAGATTTATTACTTTCCCTGCAAAGCTGGGGATTCACCCCTGAAGACATCACCTGCCCAACCGCCTTATGGTATGGCGAGTTAGATATGAGCACCGTGCACTCCCCTGATTTTGGGGATGTTTTGGCAGATCGTTTTTTCAACTGCAGCCATCATTTATACACACAAGAAGGCGGTTCTTTGCTTTGGACGCAAGCCGACGCTATTTTAACTGACCTGCAAAACCACGCCGCATAAGATAAAAAGCCGCGGTGAATAATTCACAGCGGCTATTGCTTTCATTCTGGTATCACTACGATGTATTAACGGTAAACGATCCCGCCATCTGTCAGGATAGATTGACCAGTAATATAGTCAGAGTCATCGCTTGCTAAGAACGCCACTAAACCCGCGACATCATCAGGGGTTTGAGCACGGCCTAATGCAATACCTTCAACGTATTTTTTGTAAGTCTCACCTTTTGGCGCGCCCGTAATTTCAGCAAAGCGCTCATCAATTTCCACCCACATATCTGTCCCAACAATACCTGGGCAATATGAATTGACGGTGATACCTGAGCTTGCATACTCTTTCGCCGCTGCTTGTGTTAAAGCGCGTACCGCAAATTTTGTCGCTGAATACACACCTAACATAGCGAAACCATCATGGCCTGCAATGGAAGAGGCATTGATAATTTTCCCTTTGTGCTTACGCTCTTGGAATTTCTCACTGGCAGCTTGAATACCCCACATGGTGCCATCTACGTTGATTTTGAAGATTAAATCCATATCTTCTTGGCGAACATCAGCGATTGGCTTAACTTGCGCAATCCCTGCGTTATTGATCATCACATCAAAACCACCTAGCTCAGCTTCTGCATGAGCAACTGCGGCAAACACTTGGTCACGTTGGCTGATATCCGCAGCAAATGTTGTCACTTTACGGCCTAATGCTTCAATTTCTTTTGCCACATCTTGCAGTTTGTCTTTTTTCAAATCGACCAGTGCAATATCTGCGCCTTCTTTTGCTAAACGCAGTGCAATACCGCGACCAATTCCCTGTGCCGCTCCGGTCACTAAAATAACTTTGTTATTTAAAGCCATACTGTTCTCCTACTTATTCATAGCCAAAATGACTAGTCCACCATGACCTATAAGTTAACAATAATAACAATAAGTTACAAAGAAATGATTTTAATCTACCATTTGGAACTTATAAAAAACATTTCACTATCGAATAGCGCTATTTATTTTACTCACCAACGAAAAGTACACGAATTCGTAAATTAACAGGCATTTGTTAATAAAAATCATTCTCATATGAATAAACAAAAAATGCGAAAGTGACACGCTATGAGTAAAAAGCGAGTAAGGAAAAACACTCACGCTCCTTCCATCTAAATTGTGTTTATTTGCCCTCTTAATTAGCCATCCAGCTAACACCCTTAATAAGAGTAAATTTATTTATCAATTACACATTAAATGCATTGAAACTTAATGTTACAAATTAATTGTTTTATTAGAGCACTTTACATAAACCATTAAAATAAAATTTCAGATTATTGATAAATATCGATTTATTTAAAAAAGAATAGTTCCAATTAAAAATAACTCAAATTTCGGCAAATCAACAATTGATAAGAAAAGTTGATTTAACCTTAAAGTATCCGTATAAGTAAAAAATTCAATTTAAGCCAAATTATTACGTATTAATTTCTATAGTTTAACAATTAACCATTCAAAATAAACACAAGCAGTAAAAGGAGGGACTTTAATGTTAGGCCATTTTCAACCCATTACGTTTAACAGCCGATTGCTACATAAACGCAGGCAAATGCAAGCCATAGAAAGCGCCCTCCATTTGATGGCACACACCAACCCATAATTAATTTTAGGTACCAGCCAATTGGCTGTTTGATTTTTGCTATTTGATAAAGCCCTGAAAACAAATGCTAATGCACCTAAGCGAGTGGTGATGGGCGGTAGCGTGCTTAACGACAACTGAATAAATGGAGCCAAAACATGCGAGCACCCGAAATCGCCGAAGCCCTGTTACCCGGGCAAAACCGCTACCAGCTTGACGTGCAAGGCTACCAAGGCTTGTTGGATGTGGAGCACTTCACGGGGGATGAAGCCGTTAGCGACACCTACCGCTACGAAATCACCTTTACCAGCACCGATAAAGACCTGCAACCCGAGCAACTGCTGCGCCGCTATACTACGTTGACCTTTAACGCCCCCGCTACCACCATGTTAGGCGTGCCAACGCGCACCGTCACCAAGCGGGTGCACGGCACCGTAACGGATTTCCAGCGCTTATCGGGCTCTGCGGACGAAGCGCGCTACCAACTGGTTATCGAGCCATTTTTCGCCCTGCTGCGCCACCAATTTCGCACCCACCGCTTTTTTATCAACCAATCAATCCCCCAAGTGGTAGAGCAAGTCCTGCGTGATCACAACTTTAAAGGCTGGCAATTTGAATTTACCCTGAAACAAAAATACCCCAAGCGCCTGCAAATCAACCAAATTAACGAAAATGACAAGCAGTTTATTGAGCGTTTGCTTAGCGAGGTGGGGATTTTTTATCACTTTACGTTGCAACCCGACACCCAAACCGAGGTGATTAACTTTACCGACAGCCAGCGCGGCTATATTTACGGCAAATCCCTGCCATTAAACAGCCCATCGGGGCTCAGTGATAACCACGCCGACAGCGTTTGGGGCTTAGCATTGCGCCACCAAGTGGTTGAAAACAGTGTTTTTACCAAAGATTACAACCCGCTGATTGCCGATGACCCACTGGTTTCCAGAGTGGTGGATAGAAGCCACGGGGAAAATGAGACGCCGAGATACGGTGACGTCTACCACTACAAAGCGCGCCACCTCACTCGCGGGGACAAATATCAGCCCGAGCCTGAAACCGCGAACTTTTGGGCACACTTAGACCTCGAGCGCTTTCTGGCATGCCAAACCTTATTGAACGGGAAAACCACCGCCCCCGATGTGGTACCGTTGATGGTGTTAGAAATCACTGATAATTCGCCGATTTCCACCCTGCCGACGGTATTTCAATCCCCCGTGTTATTAACCCGTTTGCACTTTGCTGCCAGCCGCGCCAATGCGCTCATCGTGACATTTGATGGCGTGCCGTACACGGAAGCCATCTGCTGGCGCCCTGAGCTAAAACCCCGCCCAGTGATTTCAGGCACCTTAACCGCTCGTGTCACCAGCCCGATTGAGAGCGACATCTACGCCCGCCAAAACGAAAACGGCCATTATTGGGTTAAGTTTGACGCCGACCGTGACGACAAACCCGCGGGGTTTGAGAGCATGCCCGTGCGCCTTGCCAAGCCTTACGCGGGCAGAACTTATGGGATGCATTTTCCGTTAATTCAAGGCACCGAAGTGGCGATTGCCTTCCACGAGGGTGACCCCGACAGGCCGTATATCGCCCACGCCCTGCACGATTCCGTCCACCCCGACCATATTACGGAGCTCAATCGCACCCGCAACGTTATTCGCACCCCTGCCAATAACAAACTGCGCATGGAAGACCGCCGCGACGAAGAGCACATTAAAGTCAGCACCGAATACGGCGGTAAAACCCAGCTCAATTTGGGGCATTTGGTGGATAGTGAGCGGAAAAAACGTGGCGATGGCTTTGAGCTGCGCACCGACAGCTGGGGCGCCATTCGAGCGGGTAAAGGGCTGTTTATCTCCACTGATAAGCAAGAGAAAGCCGGCGGGGATGTGCTGGCGATGGAAGAGGCTATTGCCCAACTGGAGCAAGCGCTGGCAATTGCACGAAGTTTGTCGAAGTCCTCCGAAACCAGCGGCGCAGAGGCCTGAGATTTGGCGTCACAAGATAACCTTAAGCAGCAAGTCAAAGGCCTGACTGACCCCGCCATACTGGTTCATGCCCCTGCGGGTATTGGGGTCTTTTCACCCAAGGCATTACATTTTGGCTCAGGGGAAGAGAGTATTGCGTTAACGGCAAATCAATCGGTCAATATTTCTGCAAGGAAAGTTATTTCATTAAATGCGAGTAATAGTGCAAGTATATACGCACAGAGTGCAGGTATTAAATTAATTGCACAGCAAGGGGATATCAAAGTCCAAGCTCAAAATGACAAAATGCAATTACTCTCAAGAAATGACCTTGATATACGCTCCCTTGATGGCTCCTTAATCATTAGTGCAGAAAAAGAAATTATACTTAATTGTGGTGGGGCTTATATAAAGATTGCAAATGGGGGCATAGAAGTTGGAACGCCCAAAAATGTATTATTAAAAACAAATAATGTGCAAAAAATGGGCGCAGCAGACTTTAATTCACCAAAGCCTGAAATAAAGAGAGGTTTCCGAGAGCAGTTTATTCTTGAAGATGAAGTGACTCACGAAGTTCTCAAGCATACCAAGTATATTTTAACGACAGAAGATGGCGAGTCTTATAATTCAACGTCGGGTGATGATGGTAAAACACTGGAAGTATTCACATCAACCCCACAAGACATTCAAATAAAAACATTAAGAACGCGTAAAAAACAATAGTGGATATATTCTAATTTAAGGAAATGTGATGAATACATCATCAAATCAACAAAAATCTAAAACAAATTGTCAAGTTGATAGCCTTACAGAAGCAAAATCATCATCCTGCCCTCACGTGTATTTTTATCCTGAATCAGGGGAATTTTTAATCGTTCCTGATGATTCTTTAGAAAGAGAACATAATGAGTTATATAGTTATCTTAATTCCGTAAGAGAAAAACAATATAATATTGAATATTTAAATCATCGATATTCACACTTAGAAAGAAGCTTAAATGAAAAAAATATGTGACAGAGTTACATAAATTAAAGGAAGAGTATTCCGAAGCCTGTAAAAAATTAAATGATAATGTTATCGGTGAATTAAGCGCCCTGAACGATGAGCCTGAAGGTCTAAGCACTATCCCATCTGCAAGTAGAATTGTTGAATTAATAGGAATAACAGAAGAAACCACAGGTTATAAAAGAACCTATGTGCGCTCAAATATAATAGAAAATCATTGGCGAACTTATAACTTAAATAATGCTGATAGACAAAATGATAACAATAACTTTATCCATACAGTTGATTATAGAGATAAAAATGGAAATTTTGTCTACGATGATTCGAATAACCGCATGCAAACACAAGAGTTCAATTTAGCGCAATTAAACCAATCACTATCAGAGATTGAACCAAAATTGAAATATGAATTTTTTAATATTTCTGAAAGTGGCGACTTTAAAGATCTCCAAACGCCTTATTCTATGAACCCCTTAACAAAACTATGGGCTAATCCTATTTTAAATTGGGCTGCGGAATTTAACAAAACGTATAATAGTGCTCCTCCCTATAAAGGAAAACAACTTACGATTGATTCTAAATCCCAATTATTTAGATGGAGCTTCGGTGCTGAATCAGGCGTTGACTTCTCAGTAGGTGAGTTAGGGGGCGACTTTTTACCTAATTTAGGTTTAGCCTTGCAGCTACAAGCCAATGCATCACTCGTCGAAACCCGTTCTCAAGCCACCCTTCATCGTCCAGATAGGTATGGCATAAAAATCTGCTACCCAGTTACTGATAGTACGGAGCTCGCCATCCTTGGGACATTACGCTTTGATTTTTCACTAACCATTGGCGGGAATGTCGGTGCAAGCATGGGTTTACAAAGCGGGGTTAATTTGACCCAAGATACCCTTGTTGGAATTCCTGCTGAATTAGGGTTTACCCCAAGAACTACAGTCCCTGAAGCTCGCGGTTTTAACGTTACCGAAAGAGCAGAAGAAAGTGGTTCTAAAACCGTGTTTGATGTATTTATTGGCGCGAAGGCAGGCATTGGGCTTTCAGGTGAAATGCTTTGGAAAAACCCCAATGCGACAGATAGCGAACTTGAACAAAATAAGGAAAAAGACGGATTTAGTACTTTAGCAAAAGTCGCCTCAGATATTGAGTTTATGGCTGGTGCAGGTAGGACAAGAACATTTGCCATAACCTATACCAACGGGCGCATCCGCTTACTTGTTCATGCAGGGATTTGTTGGGGGGTTGGCGGTGCAGGGAAAGTTGCTTTTGATATTGACGCTAAAAATATTATGAGTGACTTTATGCCTTGCCTAGGACAAATGCTAAAGAATATCGATTACCGAAAAATTCCAGATATTATTGAGCCTCAGCATTTTTTAGCTATTTGTTGTTTACCCGTTTTTTCTGTTATGAATGATATTAAGTTAGCTTATAGTGATATTAGAAAAATTTTAGTTGTAGTTAAAAATTCAATCGATAATGTCAATAACCGTATTGATTTAATGGAGGCAATAATCCGCACTAAAGGAGAATGTTTTAAGTATTGCCCTCCGGAAACCAAAGGTTGCATTATTGATGCCTTACTAACTTACAATACATGGGACAGTCTTTTGGACTCCACAAGCAATAGATTTGCTAATTTCTGTGAAAAAGATGGCACACACAATACCAGAAAGAGCGCGATATTGCATGTTCTGCGCTGGGCGCAATCCCGCCGTGATTTTGATAATATACTCCAACACCTTAATGATACCCCTACATCCGTAAAATCAGACATTGCAGTGAATAACAAAAGGATTAGCGAATTCTTATCTATTGATGAAGACTGGAAAAAACAATTTGGCTCAGAGGTAAAATACCGAAAGCCCTCACGGTATAATGAATTATTTTTACAAATGCGCAGTTTATTACCTGACGTAAATACAACTCATGTAATTGCCAACCAACCATTTCAAGAATATATCACGGCAACACAGGTCACCAGTTGTACCCAATATACTCGCACGGATATCTAAACTAAAAAAGGGAACTCGATGAACCTGAATACCGCTATTATTTTGGTCTGCCCAGCAATTTTATTAACCGCATGCCAACCCAGTTTATCACCTGAACAACAAGCCTTATCCGATAACTTAGTGTCACAGTCTATCAATAATATGGTATTTATCGAAGGGGGCTCTTTTATGATGGGGGATTTTGGCGGTCATGATGGGCGCTCTACTCGCCCCTATACTGTGGAACAAGATAATAAAGCCTTTCATAAAGTCACCTTAGATAGCTTTAGTTTGGCTAAATACCCGGTGACATGGAAAGAGTTTAATCTGTGGATTACGTTAACAAATAGATCTCCCTCCAAACATTATCAGCGACTTGAAAACGCAAATTCCATTCCATTTGCTAGAGCCATTGTTCAAGAGCAATTTATGGCACGAACTGATTGGCAAAGCGCTAAGGATTTCTGCCAATGGTTAGGCCAACAAACCAATCTATCCATTGATTTACCCACCGAAGCCCAATGGGAATACGCCGCTCGTAACCGAGGTCAGTTTGTTGGTTTTGCCTCTGCGGATGGTACTTTTACTCTCTATGAGCAATATGAAACTGAGCCTGATGTATTCGGATATACTGCGGTTGGTACAACGCCCCCTAACCCATTAGGCCTATATGATATGGCACGTAATGGCTTAAATTGGATTAATGATTGGTATGCAGAGGATTATTATTCCGTTTCCCCTGAATTAAATCCCCAAGGCCCTAGCAGTGGCGAGGAAAAAGTGGCGAGGGGTTCTACAGGCACGGCATACCATAAAAACATTACTGTTGATCGACATAGTCGGCCACCTATTGATGAAAATAGTACTGGCCTTGGCTTCCGCTGCGCCGTGCAATCCCCAACCCCTGTCCAACCTGTGGCAAAATAGCCATGCGATTATTAAATAAAATACACTGCACTATTTTACTCGCGGGGCTCGGGCTATTAACCGGCTGCGATCAACAACTTACCGCCGAGCAAGAAACACAGAAACAGCAACTGGTTAGTGATTCGCGAAACAATATGGTGTTTATCGAGGGGGGTACCTTTTTAATGGGGGATTTTGGCAGCGGCCATGACGGTAAATCTGCCCTGCCGTATTCGTTAGGTAAAGATAATAAATTTGTTCACGATGTCACCTTAGACAGCTTTAGTTTATCCAAATACCGTGTGACGTGGGGGCAATTTAATTTATGGCGGGAGTTAACTAAAAAACCGCTCACTGATACATACCAAGAACTAAAAAATGAGAAACTAATACCTAAGTGGATAGAGTCAACTCAAGATAATTATCCAGCTTCCGTGGATTGGCAAGACGCCAAAGATTATTGCCTTTGGTTAGGCCAACAAACAGGGCTGTCATTCGATTTGCCCACTGAAGCCCAGTGGGAATATGCGGCCCGTAATCGGGGCCAATTTATTTTATTTGCCTCAAAAGATGGCACCTATAATGATGGCAGTGAAGGGGGAGAGTCGTTATTTGCTACCGATTTTTCCCCAGTAGGGGTTTACCCACCCAATCCATTAGATCTTTACGATATGATGGGGGGGGGGGTTTGACTGGTTGAATGATTGGTATGCCGCTGATTATTATGAGCACTCCCCAGCAAAAAACCCACAAGGGCCAGAGCAAGGTGAGGAAAAAGGCATTCGAGGGGCTGATGGCTCTTTTTATTTAAAAAACCTAACTATGAATCGTCGATTTGCCTCATTAAAAAACAAAAATATTCCTGGACTTGGCTTTCGCTGTACCGTGCAATCCCCAACCCCTGTCCAACCTGTGGCGAAATAACCATGCGATTATTGAATAAAATACACTGCACTATTTTACTCGCGGGTCTTGGGCTATTAATGGGTTGTGATCAACAACTCACACCTGAGCAAGAAAGCCAAAAACAGCAACTGGTTAATGATTCGCGAAACAATATGGTATTTATCGAAGGGGGCTCTTTTATGATGGGGGACTTCGGCGGTCATGATGGGCGATCTACTCGCTCCTACACCTTTGAAAAAGACAATAAAGCCTTTCATAAAGTCACCTTAGATAGCTTTAGTTTGGCCAAATACCCGGTGACATGGAAAGAGTTTAATCTGTGGATTGCTTTAACAGGCCAAGCCCCCTCCAAGCATTATCTACGGCTAAAAAAAAACGCAGATTCCATTACATTCGTAAAAGCCATTGTCCAAGAGCAATTTATGGCGCGAACCGATTGGCAAAGCGCCAAGGATTACTGCCAATGGTTAGGCCAACAAACCCATTTGCCCATTGACTTACCCACCGAAGCCCAATGGGAATACGCCGCTCGTAACCGAGGTCAATTTGTTGGTTTTGCCTCTGCGGATGGCACTTTTACTCTCTATGAGCAATATGAAACAGAACCTGAATTATATGGTTTTACTGCTGTTGGGACAACGCCCCCGAACCCATTAGGCCTATATGATATGGCACGTAATGATTTAAATTGGATTAATGACTGGTATGCAGAGGATTATTATTCCGTTTCCCCTGAATTAAATCCCCAAGGCCCTAGCAGTGGCGAGGAAAAAGTGGCGAGAGGTTCTGTTGGTACTATGGATCATGAAAATACAACAATAGACCGATACCACCGCTTTCCTAATGCCGATGGTAGCGTTGGCGTTGGCTTTCGCTGCACCGTGCAATCCCCTACCCCAGTCCAACCTGTGGCGAAATAACCATGCGATTATTAAATAAAATACACAGTGCTATTTTACTCGCGGGGCTTGGGCTATTAACCGGCGGTGATCAACAACTCACCGCCTAAAACTGCATTATTTAAATACATTATCGATATTATTTTATAACCCCCAATACACTTTATAAAACAAACAGCAATATAAACACCATAGCTAATTTATTAGCCTGTGTTTTTATATATTCAATATCAACTTTATTTTTGGAATTAAAATTATTATGACTCAATCCATTGTTATATTAGGTGATAAAACCACTCATGGCGGAACGGTTATTAGTGCCACCTCGGAGTTTATTATTAATGGTATAAAAGCCGCTAAAGTGGGCGATTTAGTTAATTGCCCGAAAAAAGGCCATGGTGTGAATAAAATTATTGATGGTGACCCCAGTATAACCTGCAATGGCATCCCCCTTGCCGTAACGGGTAGTCATACAGAATGTGGCTGTACTTTAATTGCCAGCACATCCGACTTTATTACGGGGTAATTTATGGCTTGGTCTAAAAATACGCTTTTACTCGTTGATAAACCACCGATACCTTCATTGATTAAGTGGCTAGCCATCTTAATTTTATCAATTATTGCCCCCATTTATTTTCTCTATATTACCGACAACCTGAATAATAAAGACGTAGACGTGATTAAACTTATTCCAGCCACGCTTCCTTTTATTATTGTTACGCTCTCCATGACCATTACTTTTTTTATCTATATTCGTGATTATCGTTTCTACCATTACCTTAAAGAAGAAAAGGAATATAACGATTGGCAATGGGCTGAATGGGGGCGGCGTTCAGTGAGTATTCTCGACAGTGCATTATTGTTACCAGAGAAAATCACCTTAAACTACATCCTGCAGCACAGTAAACACCATGATTCTTGTTTTAACTTGACTCAAGATATCGATTACCTCCCTAAGGATAACCCACCCTTTTATTATTTACTGCGAAGTGTCAAGGAAACCATCCGTTTATTGCCCGACAGACTGCCTATTAACTTAATTTATCTGATAGTGCCCCCAAAGACAGTGATATTTTACCCATTTGGCATATTCTCTTTGAATCTAAAAAAATAAAACATTACCAACCTGAAAAAACACGCTCATTCGATAAAATTGAAAGCCTCATTAAGCAAAATAAAGAGTGTGTCGATATTTTGATTGTTGAGCAAAAAGAAGAAAAAAATATTCAATCCGAATTGATGGCGATTTTTGTTATCACCCCTGATGATATTGCAAAAAAATATCAATTAAAGAAAAAGAGTGACTTAGAAAGGCCGATGCCATTAGACGCAAATGCAGATATTAAGGCCAGCGTTCGATTATTTAATGAAATTCAAACCGATGCACAACAAGCCGTGCAATTAATCTCCTCTGGCAATATTCGCTCAGAGATTACGTCTGCAATTTACCAAAGTGAGTCGAACTTTCCGTTTATTCACCCAGAACAAACCATTGACCTTGAATTCTATTCAGGGCCCACAGGTAAATATGCCCCTTGGTTTGTTGCAGCACTTTCGTCTTTGTATGCCACCCAACAGAATAAGCCCGTTCTGATGGTATCCACCGAAGGTAATCGAACATTTTTCAGCACAATCACCCCGGTATTACATAATGAAATTTAATCGCATGAAGTCACCACTGAGCTCTGCCGTATTTATTTTACTGTGCATGTTACTTGGTATTCTTATTTGGGAATATGGGGATAAAATTAACCTACAGACTAAAGAGCACAAACTATTCGCGATTGTTGCAGCAATTGCTCTGGCGCACTGTGCCCGTCAATTTATCGATTACATTACATCGTCCAAAGAACGTCGTCATAATCGAAACCCCAATAATACCCGTAATGACCCTGAGCAAGAGAAGCGCGTTACTGAGTTAACGCATACAGGGCAAGCCAATACCATAAAAGACTACCTCCACTTCCACTACGGCCTTTTTTGGCGAAGAAAAGTCTCCATTCAACTGCTTATCGGCTCGCCCTCCGCCGTTGATAAACTGGCGCCGCGGTTGTCCCACGAAATTTGGCAGGAAA
>NZ_JBEBNT010000005.1:0-214687 GCF_040396775.1 Providencia sp. | reverse complement strand
ATTAATCCCGAGGAGCATACATGAGTATGTGACTCGGGTTAATCCACGAAGCCAATATCCTATAGTGCGAGGTATTAAGCGGTATGAAGCGTTAAGCCAATCAATACTCCAAATAACTCAAAATAGTTCGTGTGGTAGGTAGGCGGCAAGTGTGATTAATCCCGAGGAGCATACATGAGTATGTGACTCGGGTTAATCCACGAAGCCAACACCCCTACCGTGCGAAATATGAAGAGTGAGGACCATCTTCTAAGGTGTCTTTTTTTACATAGTAGGGTAAACTATCCCTCCGTAAATAGGACTCAGGAAACGCTATGCATTGCCCATTTTGCTCAGCTGTAGATACGAAAGTCATCGACTCGCGTCTGGTTGGTGAAGGTGCTCAAGTCCGTAGACGCCGCCAATGTTTACTTTGCCATGAACGTTTTACCACGTTTGAAGTGGCGGAACTTGTCATGCCTCGAGTCATTAAAAGTGATGAAGTGCGTGAGCCGTTTGATGAAGAAAAACTCAATCGCGGTATGCAAAAAGCGTTGGAAAAACGCCCTGTTAGCTCTGATGATATTGAGCAAGCCATTATTTCCATTAAGTCCCAACTCCGTGCAACGGGGGAACGTGAAGTTCCGTCAAAACTCATTGGTAGTTTGGTGATGGACGAGCTGAAAAAGCTCGATAAAGTGGCGTATATCCGTTTTGCCTCGGTTTACCGTAGTTTTGAAGATGTGCGTGAATTTGGCGAAGAAATCGCGAAATTACAGGATTAGCACCAATGATTGAACAAGATAACATTTACATGGCGCGTGCCTTTGAATTGGCGCATCTCGGCCGATTTACCACGTCACCGAACCCGAATGTCGGGTGTGTGATTGTGCGTGATGGCGAAATTGTGGGTGAAGGCTACCACCAAAAAGCGGGTGAACCCCATGCAGAAGTGCATGCACTACGAATGGCGGGTGAGAAAGCGAAAGGGGCAACGGCATATGTCACCCTTGAGCCTTGCAGCCACCATGGGCGCACACCACCTTGCGCAGAAGCGTTGATTAACGCAGGCGTGAGCCGTGTTGTTGCGGCGATGCAAGACCCTAATCCGCAAGTTGCTGGTCGAGGTCTGTACATGTTGTCTCAAGCGGGAATTGAAACTCGCAGCAATGTTTTATTAGACGAAGCTGAAGTGGCAAACCGCGGTTTCTTAAAACGGATGCGTACGGGCTTCCCATATATTCAGTTAAAACTTGCCGCCTCACTGGATGGCAAGACCGCACTAGCGTCAGGTGAAAGCAAGTGGATCACCAGTGCTGCGGCACGCAAAGATGTCCAAGAATTTCGTGCGCAGGCCAGCGCTATTCTAAGCACCAGTAGCACAGTGATTGCGGATGACCCATCACTAACGGTGCGTTGGAACGAGCTCCCTGCGGATATCCAACACGTTTATCCAGAAAGCCAAGTACGCCAGCCAATTCGCATTGTACTGGATAATCACAACCGTGTGACAGCTGACCATAAAGTTACTCAGCTTGATGGTGAGTGTTGGTTAGTTCGTGCAAACCCAGATGCAAGCGCATCATGGCAAGGGAAGGTTGAGCAAATTGCTATTCCTGCTGATGATAACGGCACTGATCTGGTTATTTTGATGATGCAACTGGCGAAACGTAACGTCAATAGTATCTGGGTAGAAGCGGGGGCTAAATTGGCAGGCTCGCTGCTCAAACTGGGTATTGTTGATGAACTGATTGTGTATATTGCCCCTAAATTACTGGGCAACAATGCACGTAGTTTGGTTGATTTCCCTGCATTAAATGCCTTGGTGGATGCGCCAAGATTTGAATTTACAGATGTGACGAAAGTCGGTGATGACCTGCGTGTCAGGCTGCGTCCTGTCTGGTAACTGCGTTTTTTTGAAATTCGCGCATACGATAAACGAAAGAATGTGATAAAATCCGCGCCCCGCGGGTTATAATTAATATTAGAGGAAGACTATGAACGTAATTAAAGGTGTTGTTGCTGCGCCAAAAGCGCGTGTTGCTATCGCTATTGCTCGTTTTAACAACTTTATTAATGATAGTCTGCTGGAAGGTGCTGTTGATGCGTTAGAGCGCATCGGTCAGGTTTCAAACGACAACATTACTATCGTTTGGGTGCCAGGTGCCTATGAATTGCCATTAACCGCGAAAGCGCTGGTTGAAACCAAAAAATATGATGCTGTTATCGCATTAGGTACGGTTATCCGTGGTGGTACTGCTCACTTTGAATATGTTGCAGGTGAGTGCAGCTCCGGTCTGTCCCACGTTGCAATGAATAGCGAAGTGCCTGTAACTTTCGGTGTATTAACCACTGAAAATATCGAGCAAGCTATCGAACGTGCGGGTACTAAAGCGGGTAACAAAGGTGCTGAGGCTGCATTAACGGCACTTGAAATGATTAATGTAATTAAAGCCATCAAAGGCAAATAATACACAAATAATAGAATGTCGCATGATGAGAGTGTCAATCTCCATGCGGCAAAATTGTTTTGTGTATAGTTTTTAAATTTAAGGGGAATCTTGTGAAACCTGCTGCTCGTCGCCGCGCTCGTGAGTGTGCTGTACAGGCCATTTATTCATGGCAATTATCTGGCAATCCAATTGCTGAAGTCGAATATGAGTTTATTGCTGAACAGGACATGTCAGACGTTGACGTAAACTATTTTCGTGAACTGTTATCAGGCGTTGCGACTAATGCAATCAAGCTTGACCAACTGATGGCGCCTTATTTATCTCGTCAACTCGAAGAGCTGGGTCAGGTAGAAAAAGCGATTTTACGTATCTCCATGTTTGAATTAAGTTTCCGTGAAGATGTACCTTATAAAGTTGCAATTAATGAAGGTATTGAATTAGCGAAAGTTTTTGGTGCAGAAGATAGCCATAAATTCGTTAACGGTGTATTAGACAAAGCGGCACCTGCGGTTCGCCGTAAAAAATAATAATATCAGGGTTCCCTCCTGTAACACTACAGTAGTCGAGAGGTAGGCTGGGTTCCAGTCTACCTTTGTACTTATAGGCTCGTCATACTTTAAGTTACAGGTGTATTGGCTAAAATGTCCTTAGATGCGGGTTTTAGTCGACTCTAGGTAGGGCAATAATTTGCCGCCTATTTGTAGCTTGAATTATTCAGAGTATAAATTATTTATTTCGTTTAAAACGAAAATAGAGATAGCGAAAACGGAAAATCTACCATGTCATATGGCGAATTTGACCTCATCGCACGTTACTTTAACCGTCAAACCACTAACCGACGTGATGTGAATATCGGTATTGGCGATGACTGTGCGTTGATGACCATCCCGGAAAAACAGCAACTTGCTGTGAGTACTGATACTCTTGTTTCCGGTATTCATTTCCTACCTACGATTTCTCCCGCTGACCTTGCGTACAAATCATTAGCCTCTAATTTAAGTGACCTTGCTGCAATGGGGGCTGATCCTGCTTGGGTTTCTTTAGCCATTACACTGCCTTGTGTAGATTGTGAATGGTTGCAGTCCTTTAGTGATAGCTTGTTCGAACAGTTAAATTATTATGGAATGCAATTAATTGGCGGTGATACGACGCGTGGGCCAATGAGCTTAACGTATACTGTGCACGGTTTAGTGCCTGTTGGCAAAGCGATGTCCCGTTCTGGTGCGCGTAATGGTGATTGGATTTATGTGACGGGTACATTGGGGGATAGCGCGGCGGGCCTCGCTATTTTGCAAGATAGGCTGCATGTCTCGAACACAGAAGATAAAGCGTGGTTAGTTGCACGCCATTTGCGTCCTCAGCCTCGTATTTTACAAGGGCAAGCCTTACGTAATTTAGCCTCTTCAGCGATTGATATTTCTGATGGCTTGGTTTCCGATTTAAACCATATTTTGAAAGCCAGTGGCTGCGGTGCGCGGATCAACTTAGATTCGTTGCCACAATCGGAAGCACTAAAGCAAAGCTGTAGCGTAGAGCAAGGGCGTTTATGGTCGCTCAGTGGCGGTGAAGATTATGAACTGTGCTTCACGGTGCCTGAAATAAATCGTGGTGCGTTAGAAATGGCACTAGCGCATACAGGGTCTGGTTTTACCTGCATTGGGCAGATCAAACCACAGTCCGAAGGGATTAGCTACTTTTGCAATAACCAAGAAGTTGATGTAAACCTTAAAGGTTTCGATCACTTTGTTTCGGAAGGTGTCTATGGCGACTAGCCAAGAAAAAGCAGAAGCCAAAAAACGGTTAAACATGCGTAATCCGTGGCACTTACTTGCTACGGGTTTTGGCAGTGGATTATCGCCTATTGTGCCTGGCACAATGGGTTCACTCGCTGCAATCCCATTCTGGCTATTGATGTCAGGCTTACCCGTTTGGAGTTTATGGGTGGTGATTGTCGCCGGCTTCTGGATTGGCTGTATGATTTGCCAACGTACCTCCGATGATATGAAGATCCATGACCACGGCAGTATTGTCTGGGATGAATTTATCGGTATGTGGATCACGTTAATGGCGATCCCTGTGGTTGATTTTGAATGGGTTATCACCGCTTTCTTTATTTTCCGTATTTACGACATGTGGAAGCCTTGGCCGATCCGTATTTTTGATCGGAAAGTCGGTGGCGGTTTTGGCATTATGATCGATGATATCATCGCGGCAATTTTTGCTTATATCACGGTTTGGTTATGTGTTACGTTTAATCTGCTCTCCTTTTTATGATTATGAGTAGAATGAGAAAGGCCATCAATCGATGGCCTTTCTTTTTTGCTTGTTAACATGTTTAAAATATTATTTTTTTCGACGACTTATCCCCATTATTGATGTTTGTGCTAACGTTAATCCTTTGGTTTCTGGCGCAAACAGTATCGAAACGACTAAGCCTAATAACGACACGCCCGCCCCCATTAATACCACATTGCTAATACCATATTCACTGATAAATACAGGCAGAGCCCACGTAGAAAAAATAGTTCCGATACGGCTAATCGACATGATCACGCCAACAGCAGAAGCTCGGATATCGGTTGGGAACAGCTCGTTTGGGTACAGCCATTGCAAGATCCCTGGCCCTCCAGAGAAAAAGGCGTAGATCCCAAACATAATGATCACCAGACATATCCCAAGGTTGGAGAATAGCCCAAGGATCGCCAGTGCAAGTGTCATAATGGCAAAGCTGCCAATAAGTAAGGGGCGTCTGCCCATTTTATTGAGCCAATACATCGCAGGGACGCAGCCTAACATAAAAAATAGGCTGATCACGACATTACCGAGCGCGGCGTTTTTACCTTGATCCCAACCGAGTTGCCCAACAATTTGCGGGCCAAAGGTGTAGATGGCGAACATTGGGATTACTTGGCAAGTCCAAATAATCGCGGTGAACATAACAAAAGAAAAATGGCGCTTGGTGAATAATTGCAGAAAATGGGTTTTTTTCTGTTCTTCCGCTTCAAACACAACCGGTTGCCCGAATAGCTTTTCCATCATTTTTTCGCATTCTTTAATTCGTCCTTTGCGTATCAACCACAGTGGAGATTCTGGCAAGTCAAAGCGACCAATCAAAATAACGATGCAGGGGATCACCGCACTGCCTAACATCCAGCGCCAGCCACCTTCAATATCGTACAATGCATAACCCACAAGGTTGGCACAAGTTGCACCCACGTACCACATTGCTGCAATAAAGCCGACGGCAAATGCCCGTTGCTTGGTGTTAGAAAATTCGGTGATCATTGAAGTGGCGATTGGGTAGTCTGCACCAATCACGATACCAATCAAAAAGCGCATAAGAAGTAGCTGTAATGGCGTGGAAACAAACATAGTCGCGACAGAAATGACGCCGATTGCCACAATATCAATGAGGAACATTTTGCGCCGACCGACTTGGTCGCATATATAGCCAAAGAGCGATGTACCGATAAATAACCCTGCAAGGGTTGCTGCACCCAGTAAGCCTATCCATTCGCTGGTTAAGTTGAGTACTGGGGTGAGTTGTTCTAGTGCGACACCGATCAGGACCAATACATAACCATCAAGAAAAGGCCCGCCGCTGCCCCATAGCATGATCCGCCGATGCACGGAGGAGAATTGAATATCATCAAAACTTTTCGGTTTCATTATGTATCCCAGTGTCAGCGTAAAATACGCAATAAAGCTCTCGAAGCTTTTGAAACTTCGAGAGTAATGCTAATCAGCCGTAACGAAATTCAATGCCGAAAGTGCCGCGTGGGTATTCCCACTTTTCGAGTGCACCCTCTAAACCTAAAATACGGCAGGTACCGCACTCAAGGCATCCGGCATAGTCAAAACGAACTGAGCCATCTTCTTGTTTTTTATATAAACCTGCGGGGCAGGCCTTTGTTAAAGTGTCGAGCACTTGCATATCTGGGTGCTCTTTGATGACGATATGTGGGTTTTCTTCATCGACATTAAATTTATTAATGCCAAGTTTGACGTCCACGTTAACTGGCTGGCTCATATTGCTCTCACTCCTTTAATTCCATCCTTGATTAAATTCATGAAGCCCACTTTTTTCGCATGTTGCACCATGGTTTTACGCAGTGGAACCGGCGCTTCATCTGAGATGGTAAACAGCTTTTTCGCAATCCCTACCGCCATTTCAGGGTAAGCCGTAAACATGCGTGGGTTATCTAAGAATTCAGGCATTTTTTGGTACATTTTCATGTCCCGAAGTGGCCCTTCATTTAACAATGTGAGGTATTCACTTAACCCTTGTTTGCTAAAATCTTCTTTTTTCATTGCGTTAAGTACGGTTTTGGCTGCGGCTTCTCCAGAAGCAACCGCTAAATCCATGCCGCGAATGGTAAAGCCAAGATTCATACACATACCCGCGGCATCACCCGCAATTAACACGCCATCACGGACAAGTTCCGACTGCATTTTTAAGCCCGCTTCTGGTACAACGTGTGCAGCGTATTCAATCATTTTGCCGCCTTCAATTAACGGGGCGACGGCTGGGTGCTGTTTAAAATCTTCTAACATTTGTGGAACGGATTTTTTGGCATCTTTGATATGATGCAGACCACAAACCAAGCCTAAAGAAACCGTGTCCTCATTGGTATATAAGAACCCACCGCCCATTAGCCCATCAGTTGGTGACCCCGCAAACAGCCATGCAACACCTTCATTGTCTTTAATATTGAAGCGGTTACATAAAACATCTTTAGGGAGTTCGATTAACTCTTTAACCCCAACGGCGACATGTTCAGCACTCACACGCTTTGTCATGCCAATTTGCTCAGCGAGCAGTGAGTTTACCCCATCAGCCAAAATGACAACTTTGGCTTCAAGTACATCGCCATCCGCTTCGACACCAACGATTTTGCCATCTCGTTCTACCAGTTTATCAACACGAATGCCTGTAATGCATTGCGCTCCCGCATTTTCTGCTTGTTCTACAAGCCATGGGTCGAGTTTACCGCGTAAAACAGACCAAGACGTTTCATCAGGCTTTTGCTCTGCACTATTTTGGAAGTCGACAGTGACGGCACCTGTATCGGTCATAAATGACAGTCTTTCACGGGTGATCATACGTTCGATAGGTGCTTCTTGGGTGAATCCAGGAATAATGCGTTCTAAACTGTGGGCATACATTCGCCCACCTGTAACGTTTTTCCCGCCTGCGTAGTTTCCTCTTTCAATTAGGAGAACTTGCGCACCTTCACGGGCAAGCACCAGTGCAGCGACAGAACCCGCTAGGCCTGCGCCAACAATGATTGCATCAAAAATATCATCGGACATAGTTTCTCCAAATCTTACAAAACAGTGGAGCCAATGCCCCACTGCGATAGGCTTATTTCGCCAATTGCTGCGTTAAAGCAGGCAGAATTTTGAATAAATCACCGACAATTCCATAGTCTGCAAATTGGAAGATTGGCGCGTTTTTATCTTTGTTGATGGCGACGATAGTTTGTGCGCCATTTGCCCCGACCATATGCTGGATTTGCCCTGAAATACCGACAGCAAGGTAAAGTTCAGGTTTGAGCATCAGGTTAGAAATTCCAACGTAGCGCTCGTGTTCCATCCATTTTTCGTTTTCAGCGACAGGACGAGAACAGGCGATTTCAGCGCCAATGGCATCTGCAAGAGTTTTGGCAATGGCAATATTCTCTTGGCTACCAATACCACGGCCGACACTCACCACAAGGCGAGCTTTGTCTAATTCCACGGAGTTGCCTGCTTTTTTCTGAACCGAGGTACGTACAACAGATTGTTTTGGTTCGACCCATTGTGCAATTTGAGCAGCATCGCTACGTGATGCATCACTTGCAGCTGCTTCAAAGGTGCCGGTGGTAACGGTTGCAATGGAAAATATGCTATTTAAGGTTTCTTGACCAAAAGCTAAACCGCCATAAACCATATGTTTAATAACCGCTTTGTCAGCTTCGACCGTAATCGATGCCGCATCATTCGATACAGCGGCTTGTAGCCTTGCCCCTAAACGAGCAGCCAGTAATTTTCCACGACGTGTATTCGGTAGTAGCAACAGACCTTTGTCGCCATGTTGTTTGATGGTCGCAACGATGGTGTCAGCGTAGTCTTCTAAAATACGGTCATCAGGTTTGCCCGTTAATTGAAAGACTTGTGTTGCACCCAATTGAAATGCTTGGGAACTTTGTGTTTCATCTAACGCTAATACATTTACTTGCTCACCGAGGGTGAGTGCTCCGCCAATCAGTTCGGGTAGACGGGAAGCCATATCACTAAATACCCAAACGGTTGATAATTTGCTCATGACGCCTCCGATTAAATGATTTTTCTTAAATGTTCAGCAAATTGTGCAATTTGGTCGTCGCCATCACCTTCAATAATGATGCGTTGACGCACTTTTTGCTTTGGTGCTGCAATCGATTGAGCCGATAAAGCGGCGACATCTGCGAGGGCAATATCTGCAATGCCCCAAGCTTGAACGGGTTTTTTCGCAGCGCCTAAAATTGCTTTCATAGACGGAATAACAGGGACGTTAATATCGGAGGTCACCGCAATAATGGCCGGCAGCGGAAGCGATAATGTTTCAATTTCATCTTCAAGTTCGCGCTCAACGACAATGTTATCTGCCCCAAGAGAAACAATTTTCTTCACGCCATTAATGGCAGGGACTTGCAGGCTTTCACCCAGTAGAATGCTGACTTGCTGCGCATTGAGGTCAGCAGAGCCGTCACCACAAATGATTAAGTCAAAACCTATTTTCTGTGCCGCTGCACCAAGGGCGATCGCACTTTGATGAGGAAGGGCATGTTCGAATTGGTCGTCAATAACTACGACTAATTCATCTGGGCCGCGGGATAATACGTCTTTACGGCCTTTCATGTTGGTCAGTACTTTGCCACCAATACTTAATGCTGTGATTTTGCTATCGGGTTGTTGCGCTTTAATTTGATTAGCCGCTTCGATGGCATTTAAATCATATTGACTAATTTTGGTATCCGCACGGGAAAAGTCTAAAGAGCCATCTGAGCTATTAATAATAATATCTTGTTCATCTGGAACAGATTTATAGCATGTAATAATATTCATTACATCTCCTAAAATATATTTAATAAATATGATCCGTTTTGGTTTCGGATTATATAATTATCATGAACTGGATATTTAAAAATAAAACCTAGGTCACCAATATTGAAAACTTGAAATTAAACGCGTTTTAAATATTCATACTGCTACCTTACTCACCAATATTGTAAAAATCATCAACTTAGCGACGGAATGTTCAATACTGCTACCCTAATCACCAATACTGAAGGTATTTAATAACATTGTCGTTACACTATATTTTATCTGTTTGTATTAATTGGTTATTTTGATAATAAAAATACGAAAAAATAGTAACAAATATTTATCACGAATAATATTGTGACCTTAATAACAGAATTGTTAATGACGAGCCGACATGATTTGAATAGTGATTGGATTAATAATTAATTAAATTTATGGGAATTAAATAATAAATAAGTGGTGAGGTATTGAGAATAATATCTATTTTAAAACTTATGTATTAAATAATAAATCGGGATCGAACTATGAGCAAAGAAAATAAAAAAGGTGGGATAGAACCTAAAGTGTTTTTTCCTCCATTGATCATTGTTGGACTATTGTGTTGGTTAACCGTCCGTGACCTTGATGCTTCGAATGAAGTGATCAACCAAGTGTTTAGCTACGTGACAAACGTGTGGGGCTGGGCATTTGAATGGTATATGGTCGTGATGTTTGGTGGCTGGTTTTGGTTGATTTTAGGACCATACGCTAAAAAACGCCTAGGGGAAGAGAAGCCTGAATTTAGCCGTGCGAGCTGGATTTTCATGATGTTCGCTTCGTGTACATCGGCAGCGGTGCTTTTCTGGGGGTCTATTGAAATTTATTATTATATTTCAACACCACCTTTTGAATTTGCACCTTATTCTACTCAGGCGAAAAGTATTGGGCTGGCCTATAGCTTATTCCATTGGGGGCCGTTACCGTGGGCAACTTATAGCTTCTTAACTGTCGCTTTTGGTTACTTCTTCTTTGTACGTAAAATGGATGTTATCCGCCCAAGTAGCACATTAGTACCGCTGGTGGGTGAAAAGCATGTTAATGGTTGGTTCGGAACAATCGTTGATAACTTCTATTTAGTCGCGTTAATTCTAGCAATGGGTACCAGCTTAGGGTTAGCAACACCGCTAGTCACTGAGTGTATTCAGTATTTGTTCGGTATTCCTCACACCTTACAACTTGATGCGATCATTATTTTCTGCTGGATCATTTTGAACGCAATTTGTGTGGCATTCGGTCTGCAAAAAGGGGTGAAAATTGCCAGTGATGTGCGTAGCTACTTGAGCTTCTTAATGCTTGGGTGGGTGTTCATTGTCGGCGGTGCCAGTTTTATCGTTAACTACTTTACCGATTCTATCGGGGTATTAATGATGTATATGCCGCGCATGCTGTTCTATACAGATGCGGTCGGTAAAAGCGGTTTCCCACAAGGCTGGACAGTATTCTATTGGGCTTGGTGGGTTATCTACGCTATCCAAATGTGTATTTTCCTCGCACGTATCTCTAAAGGTCGTACTGTTCGTGAACTGTGTATTGGTATGGTTGCGGGTCTGACCGCAGGTACCACGCTAATTTGGACGATTTTAGGCAGTAATACACTGCAACTTGTTGACCAAAACATTATTAACATTCCAAAACTGATTGATGAGTTTGGCGTTCCACGCGCCATCATTGAGACATGGGCTGCCTTACCTTTGAGCACTGTAACAATTTGGGGCTTCTTCATCCTCTGCTTTATCGCCACTGTGACACTGATTAATGCCTGTTCCTACACCCTCGCTATGTCGACTTGTCGCGCAGTGAAAGACGGTGAAGAGCCGCCATTGTTAGTGCGCATCGGTTGGTCTGTCTTAGTGGGTGTCATCGGCATTGTTTTACTGGCACTCGGCGGATTGAAACCAATTCAAACAGCGATAATTGCCGGAGGATGCCCACTTTTTTTCGTCAACATTATGGTAACGCTCTCGTTTATTAAAGATGCCAAAGTGCATTGGAAAGATGACTAATTTACTCAGAAACAACATTTAAGAGGTTATTGATATGGATTTTAGATTGAATGATGAGCAGGAACTGTTTGTCGCAGGGATCCGTGAACTGATGGCCAGTGAAAACTGGGAAAGCTACTTCGCACAATGTGACCGTGACAGCCAATATCCTGAACGTTTTGTCAAAGCGTTAGCGGATATGGAAATTGATAACCTGCTGATCCCAGAAGAGCATGGTGGCTTAGATGCAGGCTTTATCACCGTTGCTGCGGTGTGGATGGAGCTGGGGCGTTTAGGTGCGCCAACATACGTGCTGTATCAACTGCCAGGTGGTTTCAATACCGTGCTTCGTGAAGGGACTCAAGAACAGATTGATAAAATCATGGCGTTCCGCGGCACAGGGAAACAAATGTGGAACTCGGCAATTACGGAGCCGGGCGCGGGTTCTGACGTGGGTAGCCTGCAAACCACTTATCAGCGCCGTAACGGTAAAGTTTACCTGAACGGAAGCAAATGTTTTATCACTAGTAGTGCTTACACCCCATACATTGTGGTGATGAGCCGCGATGCAGACTCACCGGATAAACCAGTCTTTACAGAGTGGTTCTTGGATATGAGCAAACCGGGTATCAAGGTCAACAAACTTGAGAAACTCGGTCTGCGTATGGATAGCTGCTGTGAAATTACCTTTGATAACGTCGAACTGGATGAAAAAGACATGTTCGGTCGCGAAGGAAACGGCTTTAACCGCGTAAAAGAAGAGTTTGACCACGAGCGTTTCTTGGTGGCGCTGACTAACTACGGTACAGCAATGTGTGCATTTGAAGATGCGGCGCGTTATGCCAACCAACGTGTTCAATTTGGTGAAGCAATTGGTCGTTACCAATTAATTCAAGAAAAATTTGCACATATGGCGATCAAGCTCAATTCAATGCGCAACATGTTATACGAAACTGCATGGAAGAGTGATAACGGGCTGATCACCTCAGGTGATGCAGCTATGTGTAAATACTTCTGTGCAAATGCCGCATTCGAAGTGGTGGACTCTGCGATGCAAGTACTGGGTGGCGTTGGTATCGCGGGTGAACATCGGATCGCACGTTTCTGGCGCGACCTGCGTGTTGACCGCGTATCGGGTGGTTCAGATGAAATGCAAATACTGACACTAGGCCGCAGTGTACTGAAACAGTACCGCTAATGACGTAACCGTCGTGGATTGGCCCTTTAACCAAAGTTAGAGGGTCAACCGAGTTTCACAGGAGAATCGAACATGGCAGCGCATTTACCTATGCCTGAATTTGGCCCGCTTTCCGGGGTTAAAGTCGTATTTTCAGGAATTGAAATTGCAGGCCCATTCGCGGGACAAATGTTTGCGGAATGGGGCGCAGAAGTTATTTGGATTGAGAACGTGGCATGGGCTGACACTATCCGTGTCCAGCCAAATTACCCGCAGCTTTCGCGACGTAATTTACGGGCGCTCTCATTGAACATCTTTAAGGATGAAGGACGAGAAGCATTTCTCAAGTTGATGGAAACGACGGATATATTTATTGAGGCAAGTAAAGGCCCTGCATTTGCTCGCCGTGGGATCACGGATGAAGTGCTGTGGGAGCACAATCCGAAATTGGTTATCGCTCACTTATCGGGCTTTGGTCAGTATGGCGATCCGCAATATACCAACCTTGCTGCATATAACACCATCGCTCAAGCCTTCAGTGGCTACCTCATTCAAAACGGTGATAAAGACCAACCAATGCCAGCGTTCCCATACACGGCAGACTATTTCTCTGGCATGACCGCCACAACCGCGGCATTAGCGGCGTTATATAAAGCGCGCGAAACAGGGAAAGGGGAAAGCATCGATGTGGCAATGTATGAGGTCATGCTGCGTATGGGGCAATACTTCATGATGGATTATTTCAATGGGGGTGAAGTTTGCCCACGTATGACCAAAGGGAAAGACCCGTATTACGCAGGTTGCGGCCTGTATAGCTGTAATGACGGCTATATTGTCATGGAAATTGTCGGTATCACACAAATCCAAGAAATTTTCAAAGATATTGGCCTAGCGCATTTGTTGGGTACACCTGAAATTCCAGAAGGCACACAGCTCATTCACCGTGTGGAATGCCCATATGGGCCACTCGTTGAAGAAAAACTAGATGAGTGGTTAGGCGCACGTTCCATCGAAGAGGTACTTGCAAGGTTAGCCGAGCTAAATATTGCAAGCGCCAAAGTGTTAACCATTCCTGAGTTAGAAACTAACCCACAATATATTGCCCGTGAATCTATCACCAGTTGGCAAACCATGGATGGCGAAACCTGTCGTGGCCCAAATGTGATGCCTAAATTCAAAAACAATCCAGGGCAAATTTGGCGTGGTATGCCATCTCACGGTATGGATACCACTGAAATACTAAAAAACATTGGCTACAACGAAAATGATATTCGGGAGCTGGTCGATAAAGGGCTAGCCAAAATTGTTGAGTAATTAAATGATTATTCAGGTCAATCTTTCCTGTTGGCCTGAATGTTCATTGGGGAAATAGAGGGAAAACAATTAATGGATGTAATCGGTAGACAAAATTTGCGTCAAATGTGGGACGACCTTGCGTTGACTCACCAAGACAATAAGGCGCTTATCTTTGAGTCTTGTGATGGAAATATTCGCGAATTCAGCTATTTAGATATGAATACGCAAATTAATCGCACAGCAAATCTCTTTTTAGCCTATGGCATTCAAAAAGGAGATAAAGTTGCCTTACATCTGGATAATTGCCCTGAATTTTTCTTTTGCTGGTTTGGTTTAGCGAAAATCGGCGCAATTATGGTGCCCATCAATGCACGGTATAAATATAACGAAAGTGCGTGGATTATGCAGAACTGCCAACCGCGTATGGTGGTGACCTGCACGCCGTTTTTAGATATTTATCAACGTGTTTTAGCGGATGAAAGCACTTGCCTTGAGCATATTTTTTTAATTGCAGATGAACCCGTCCCACAACAAGACGGTATTTCAAACTTTTTATCAGAACAGGCGCATCAACCTATCGAACTCACACAAATTGTGGAACTGAGTGTGAGCGATACAGCAGAAATTTTATTTACCTCAGGGACAACCTCAAAACCCAAAGGGGTGATTATCACTCACTATAACTTACGTTTTGCGGGTTATTACTCTTCATGGCAAAACGCATTACGTGACGATGATGTGTATTTAACCGTGATGCCCGCTTTTCACATTGACTGCCAGTGTACGGCATCGATGGCAGCTTTTTCTGTAGGTGCCACGTTTGTCTTAATCGAAAAATACAGTGCGCGCCGTTTTTGGCAGCAAGTTGTCAGGCACCGTGCCACCGTCACCGAGCTGATCCCAATGATGATCCGAACGTTATTAAGCCAACCGCTGGCGGATAACGAAAAAGATCATTGCCTGCGAGAAGCGATGTTTTATCTCAATTTAAGCGATGAAGAAAAAGAGCAGTTTATGGCGCGTTTTGGCATAAAACGCTTTTTGACCTCTTATGGTATGACTGAAACGATTGTGGGGCTAATTGGAGACAGACCGGGCGATATCCGCCGTTGGCCGTCCATTGGTCGTCCAGGTTTTTGTTACCAAGCGCAAATTCGAGATAAAAATAATCAACCCGTCGAAAGTGGCGTGGTTGGCGAATTGTGTGTTAAAGGCGAACGTGGGAAAACGCTATTCAAAGAGTATTACAACAACCCAGAAGTGACGGCAAAAACCTTTGATAACGCAGGGTGGATGCACACAGGGGACTTTGCGTACCAAGATGAAGACGGCTTTTTCTATTTTGTCGATAGAAGCAGCAACATGATCAAACGCGGTGGTGAGAATGTTTCTTGCAGTGAAATCGAAAATATCATTGCCTCGCACCCTGCCATCGTGGATGTGGCAGTCATTGGTGTTGCGGATGATATACGCGACGAAGCCATTAAAGCGTTTATTGTGCTGGAGGAAGGGGAAACTTTAACACAGGAAGAGTTTTTTGCCTTTTGTGAAAAACAAATGGCGAAATTCAAAGTGCCTACCTGTGTTGAAGTGCGCAAAGATTTGCCGCGAAATTGTTCTGGGAAAGTACTGAAAAAGCATCTGCAATAATCTGATCATTCTATTAATTCTGAGTGCAGCTTTGTTTATGACTCAAAACAGAGCTGCCACCCTATGATGACTAAAGGATTGCACTATGAGCGAATCATTAAAAATTACCCGTAATGGCTCCATTTTGGAAATCGTACTCGATAGGCCTAAAGCGAATGCGATAGATGCAAAAACCAGTTTCAAAATGGGCGAAGTTTTTCTTAACTTTCGGGACGACCCATCCTTAAGAGTTGCGATTATTACTGGCGCAGGAGAGCGTTTCTTTTCTGCGGGGTGGGATCTAAAATCTGCTGCGGAAGGTGAAGCCCCTGATGCGGACTTTGGCCCTGGTGGTTTTGCAGGATTAACCGAGATTTTTAATCTGAATAAACCGGTGATTGCGGCGGTTAACGGTTATGCATTTGGTGGTGGTTTTGAGCTCGCATTGGCGGCAGATATGATTATTTGTTCAGAAAATGCCAGTTTTGCGCTGCCAGAAGCCCAATTAGGGATTGTCCCAGACAGTGGCGGTGTTTTACGCCTGCCGAAAATTGTACCCGCACCTATTGTCAATGAAATGGTGATGACAGGTAGACGCATGGATGCCCAAGAAGCATTGCGTTGGGGGGTTGCGAATGACGTGGTGCCCATTGAAAAATTGATGGATAGAGCCCGTGAGCTGGCGGAGCAAATCACGCAAAGCGCACCATTAGCGGTTGCGGCATTAAAAGAAATTTTCCGTGCGACTGGGGAACTGACAGTAGAAGAGGGTTATAAACTGATGCGTAGTGGGGTACTAACCAACTACCCAGCGGTTTTACATTCGGAAGATGCGACAGAAGGGCCGTTAGCGTTTGCAGAAAAACGCTCACCAAGCTGGAAAGGCCGCTAACCTAGCCATCTGAGAGGTTAATTGTGAGCTTCTATTCATTTGAAGGCGTAAGGCCCGTGATTCACCCAACAGCGTATGTACATCCTTCCGCGGTTGTGATTGGTGATGTGATTATCAAGGAAGGGGTATTTGTTGGGCCGAATGCTTCACTTCGAGGGGACTATGGGCGTTTGGTAATTGAAAAAGGCGCTAATATTCAAGATTGTTGCATTATGCACGGTTACAGTGATGTGGAAACCATTGTGCAGGAGTGCGGGCATATTGGTCATGGCGCTATTTTACACGGATGTATCATTGGCCGTGATGCTTTAGTCGGAATGAATAGCGTCATTATGGATGGCGCAGTGATTGGTGAAGAAAGCATTGTCGCTGCGATGAGTTTTGTTAAAGCTGGCTTTCAAGGCGAACCACGGCAGATGCTAGTCGGAAGCCCTGCACGATTTCTTCGTCAGGTTAGGGATGAGGAGTTGCATTGGAAGCAGCTAAATACCAAAGAGTATCAGGACCTTGCTGGTCGCTATCTTATTGGACTCGAAGAGACTAAGCCCCTCACTGAAATTGAGACTAATCGGCCGAAATTATTTGGTACCACAGACGTGAAGCCTAAAGGGCAATAAGTATTGGTCGGAAATAAAAAAAACGCGGGTTTAAAAACCTGCGTCAGACTGCAGCCAAACCGATTAGGTTTGGCTGCAGGTTGGATTGGTTTTGAAAATAGACAAGAAAAATCAACTCCTTGATTTTCGGCTGATAACACAAAGCAGGAAAAACCACGTTTTTATCCTGCTTTGTCAACAACCTCACGCGGGTTTAAAAACTCGCGTTTTTTATTGATATAACACATTAACTAGCGGCGCTGTGCTTTGGATAACATCCATTGCCATTTCTGTTCTCTATTCAGTTCACTAGGTGGCATTGAGGCCGCTTTTACGGGGGAATCAATGGTCACTTTTTCCGATTGGTGGTTTCTTAAACGAGAATAAAGTTGGTTATCAATTTTACTCACTTTAATTAAACGCTGGCATTGGCACCCACGACCCGATAGTTTATTTGGGATCATTTTAACTTCACATTGGATCTCAGCCACATCCGATAGAATATAAGAAACAATATTGACAGCATTAGGATGCGGAATATCGAAATTGTTAGATATTTCTCTGGCGGTTGTCCAACGACCTTGTTTCATTACCCAATGTGCTATGGATAAATACAGGGGTTCGTTAATATATTGTCCACACATAAGCGCTCCCAAATCTAATTATTAAAATTGAATAAATAAAGAGAAACTATATGTAAATTGTAGTTGGAATAATGTTATTTATTTTTCAAGAACAAATTAAAGAAAAATAATTAATTATTAAAGCCTGGTTAAAATTGTTAATATAGTATAGTCGTTATTAATTTATTTCGCTTTACTTTGAAATAGCTAAGGAATTTATAAACGAGTATAAGTCAGAGCCTAAATTGCGCAGTCATACAGTGACATGGTTCATAATAATAGATTTAAATATATTTTGCATGTGTTTATTTTTGAAATTTACATTCAAGGCAATAATATTGTTTATATTCTATTTTTGGGTAAAGAGATAAACATTGTTGTTTATAAGCTGATTATATTTGGTTTTATTATTAAAATTGATGATATTAAATTAAGAAAAACATGTGAAAGTTGTTATTTAAAATAACTATTTTTATAACAAATTAATTTATTACTCAATTTTTTGTATTCAAGAAATGAGAGTCATTACGTAAAATAATGACTCTCATTCAATAAAAAGTTATTTATTCAGGTAGCTTGTGATTGAATTTACAATGCCTTTGGCATCTAATCCAAGGTCAGCAATCAGCTCTTCTTGGCTACCTTGAGAAATAAAGTAGTCTGGTAGGCCAAGGTTTAATACAGGGATCATTTTCTTTTCATGCATTAAGAATTCATTCACGCCACTGCCTGCACCACCCATGATGGCATTTTCTTCGAGTGTTACTAGCACATCATGGCTATTTGCCATTTCGAGGATCAATGCTTCATCTAATGGTTTTACAAAGCGCATATCAACAACCGTTGCATTTAATGCCTCAGCGGCTTCAAGCGCGTGAGTGAGTAAAGTACCGAAACACAGAATAGCAACCTTTTCACCTTGGCGACGGACAACACCTTTACCTATTGGCAGTGGTACTAAAGGCTGGAGCTCTGCCCCAGTACCCGTACCACGAGGGTAACGAATAGCACTTGGGCCATCGTTATAGTGGTAGCCAGTGTGTAGCATCTGGCGGCACTCGTTTTCATCACTAGGAGCCATGATAACCATAGTTGGTATGCAGCGTAGGAATGAAATATCAAAAGACCCTTGGTGAGTTTGCCCATCAGCACCCACGATCCCCGCGCGATCAATTGCAAACATTACAGGGACTTTTTGAATCGCTACATCGTGAATGACTTGGTCATAACCACGTTGTAAGAATGTTGAGTAGATGGCCACAATTGGTTTATAACCACCAATCGCCAAACCTGCGGCAAAGGTGACTGCGTGTTGCTCAGCAATTGCGACGTCGAAATATTGGTCTGGGAATTCTTTTGAAAAACGCACCATACCAGAGCCTTCACGCATAGCTGGCGTGATAGCCATCAATTTGTCATCATTTTTTGCTTCTTCACACAGCCAATCACCAAAAATTTTGGAGAATGTTGGGCCCGTTTCTTTGCTTTTCGGTAACGTAAAGGTGCTTGGGTCAAATTTAGGCACAGCATGCCAGCTAATAGGGTCTTTTTCCGCAGGCTCATAACCACGACCTTTTTTCGTCATGATATGCAGGAATTGAGGCCCTTTTAAGTCGCGCATATTTTTCAATGTTTGGGTGAGCGCTACAACATCATGCCCATCGACAGGGCCGATATAATTGAAGCCAAGCTCTTCAAACATTGTACCGGGAACCACCATACCTTTGATGTGTTCTTCGGTTTTTTTCAGTAATTCTTTAATTGGTGGCATGTTAGAAAACACTTTTTTGCCACTTTCACGCAATGTGGTGTACAGCTTGCCAGAAAGCAGGTGAGCCAAATGGTTATTTAGCGCGCCGACATTTTCAGAAATCGACATTTCATTGTCGTTGAGGATCACCAACATGTCAGGAGCGGCATCCCCCGCGTGGTTCATGGCTTCAAATGCCATACCCGCCGTGATTGCACCATCGCCAATCACACACACAGTTTTACGGTTTTGTTTTTCTTTTTCTGCCGCAATGGCCATACCTAAACCGGCACTAATGGATGTTGAGGAATGGCCAACGCTTAAAATGTCATACTCACTTTCACCACGCCAAGGGAATGGATGTAAACCATTTTTTTGGCGAATAGTATCAATGCGGTCACGGCGTCCCGTTAATATTTTGTGGGGATACGCTTGGTGGCCTACGTCCCAAACTAGGTTATCAAACGGTGTTTTATAGACATAATGCAAGGCAACAGTCAGCTCTACTGCACCAAGGCCAGAGGCAAAGTGACCGCTAGAGCGACCCACGCTACTCAGTAAAAATTGTCTGAGTTCATCACAAAGCTTAGGCAAGCTTTCTTTGGGCAGCAGACGAAGCTCATCTGGCGTCTCTGCCAATGCTAGCGTTGGATATTTAGCGATATCAATACTCATTAGGTGCTCACTTATAATTAATCAAAAATACCTGTCCTATTTTCAGCGACAGTAAGGGGCTGTATTTTCTTACGCTAACCAGACATAAAAGCCGATGTTTCGCGATTTGTTCTATTAGCCTCTGACCTGTCACATCAAATATTTAAGGTAAAGCCCGTTTTACAGCTTAAACTACGTCGGGTAATCAATGCCGTAATTATCAGTCTTCTTAATGCCTAAAGGCAAAGCATATTGTCAGCTTTTACGCTCAATAATAAAATTAGCTAAAGCACTTAGCATATCTATATTATACCCATGGGATTGGATCGTCTCTAAAGCGTCTATCGCATCATGATATAGCTCACGCGCTTTTTTCTGTGCGGCTTCAAGGCCAAGTAGAGATGGGTAAGTACTTTTTTCATGTTCGGCATCAGCGCCTTGGCGCTTGCCTGTTACTGCACTGTCACCAATGACGTCTAGGATATCGTCTTGTACTTGAAAGGCAAGACCAATGGATTCGGCGTATTTATCTAAGGTCGGTAATAATCGATGGCCTTTATCGCCCGCGGCATATGCCCCAAGGCGAATAGCTGCACGAATCAGCGCGCCAGTTTTATGTTGATGAATACGCTCTAACGAAGCAAGGTCAACACGTTTGCCTTCTGCATCTAGATCAAGGGCTTGCCCGCCACACATCCCCGCAAGACCACTGGCATATGCGAGTTCAGCTATCATTGCAATACGGTCTTTGTCCGAGACATCAGGCATTTTTGCTGATGCAAGTAATTGAAATGCTAGGGTTTGCAAGGCATCGCCCGCTAAAACGGCATTACCTTCACCATACTTGATATGGCAAGTTGGCTGGCCGCGACGTAAATCATCATCATCCATAGCGGGTAAATCATCATGAATTAATGAATAAGCATGAATACATTCAACCGCTGATGCAGGTGCATCAAGGTTTTCTTCACTGACACCTAACATGGAACCGACTGCGTAAGTTAAAAAGGGGCGTAAACGCTTTCCACCTAATAATGCGCCGTAACGCATGGCATTGGCCAACGGCAGTTCGGCAAATGGGAGTGAATTTAGCGTATCTAATAGGTATTGGTTAACTCTGTCGTAGGCGTATTTTTGTTGCAGCGCGAAGCTATCTGGAAGTTGTTCAGACATAATTTATTCAGTTTCAGGTGAAAAATCGGCAAGAGGTTTATTTTCATCATCGCTAAGCAAGATTTGTACGCGCTGCTCGGCTTGTTGTAGGACTTTTTGACCTTGTTTGGCGATTTGAACACCACGCTCGAATTCGTTGAGTGCATCTTCTAATGGAAGAGAGCCTGATTCGAGGCGAGCAACAATTTGCTCCAGCTCTTGAAGTGAATTTTCGAAACTAACCGTTGGAACTTGCTGAGATTTTTCTTTAGCCATGTTGTTTAGCCACTAATGTTAAATCAATATATTTGGGGTATTTTAAATATTTAGCAGACTAACGCAGTCTTGCTATGGTTACAATTTATTATTGGTGTTTTTAGATTCAGTCCGCAAGATAGTGTTATAATACGCCTCTTTATTGACAATTGGTAACGTGCAGATGTGTCACTGTTAGATACATTCGTTTGCCCCAACAACCATGAACATGCAGCTATTATGAAGTTTATCATTAAGTTATTCCCAGAAATTACCATTAAAAGCCAAACTGTTAGGCTACGTTTTATTAAAATTTTGACCAGCAATATTCGTAACGTGCTTAAGTCACTTGGCGAAGAAATTTCGGTTGTCCGTAATTGGGATAACATAGAAGTGCGTGTGAAAGGGGAAACGAAGCATGACGAAATTTGTGACATGCTGGGCCGTATTCCCGGTATTCACCATATTCTTGAAGTCGAAGAAAAACCGTTTACCAGTTTGCACCATATCTTTGAAATGGCCCATGAAGCTTATGGCCCATCATTAGAAAATAAAACGTTCTGCGTGCGTGTAAAGCGTCGCGGTAAGCACGAGTTTTCCTCTATTGAAGCGGAACGCTACATTGGTGGCGGGTTAAATCAACACATTGCTTCTGCGAAAGTGAAGCTTAAAGACCCAGATACCACGGTGCATTTAGAAATTGAAGATGACAAACTCATCTTAGTTAAAGCACGCATTGAAGGGATCGGTGGCTTCCCTATTGGGACTCAAGAAGACGTTTTATCATTGATTTCAGGCGGTTTTGACTCTGGCGTTTCTAGCTACATGTTAATGCGCCGTGGTTGCCGTGTGCATTACTGTTTCTTCAATTTAGGGGGTGCAGCCCATGAAATTGGTGTGAAACAAATTGCTCACTATTTATGGAACCGCTTTGGTAGCTCTCATAAAGTTCGCTTTATTGCCGTTAATTTTGAACCCGTTGTCGCGGAAATTTTAGAAAAAATCGACGATGGCCAAATGGGGGTCGTATTAAAACGCATGATGGTGCGTGCGGCATCGAAAGTCGCAGAGCGTTATGGCGTACAAGCGATTGTGACGGGTGAAGCGCTTGGGCAAGTTTCCAGCCAAACCTTAACAAACCTACGTTTGATTGATAATGCGTCTGATACCTTAGTATTAAGGCCGCTGATATCCCATGATAAAGAACACATTATCAAATTGGCTCGCCAAATTGGTACCGAAGATTTTGCGAAAACCATGCCAGAATATTGTGGTGTGATTTCGAAAAGCCCAACGGTGAAAGCAGTAAAAGCGCGCATCGAAGCGGAAGAAGAAAACTTTGACTTTGGTATTCTAGAGTCTGTTGTTGAGCAGGCTCAAAATATTGATATTCGCCAAATCGCGCAAGAAAGCCTAGAGAAAGTTCCTGAGATTGAAATGGTCAGTGAGCTTTCAACTGAAAATGAAGTGATTGTGGATATCCGCTCTATCGATGAGTTCGAAGATAAGCCTTTGAAAGTTGAAGGTATGGAAATCAAACATATTCCATTCTACAAACTCAGCACACAATTTGGTGACTTACCCAAAGATAAAACCTATCTATTATATTGTGACCGTGGAGTGATGAGCCGTTTACAGGCGTTGTACCTCAAAGAACAAGGGTTTGATAATATTAAGGTCTACCGCCCATAAGTAAGACAGGGTGCTTGTATCATCCAAAACCAATCAAAGAGAAATATGGGGGAGATAACTCCCCCACAAGACTACTTACCGCACGATAAAGTAGCTTGAACCAGAGTGTTTCCGCTACTGATGCTTAACGAACATAACCTTTCTTGCATCATGCCTGAAAAACTCAATACCGTAAGACACACGGTAATTAACCCTACAAGGGCAAATTTGGCCATTCCTCTTGACTCCTTTTCTAAAAGGAGACAGAATCAAACTGTTTGGTTTTTGAGACTGCCTCGGATTAAGATTAACATCTAAATTCGGGGCTTTTATCTTTTTGGCTCTTGCTCATGCTTGAACCAAAAATGATCCAAGCACCCGTCGCAATCATAACAAAAAGCCGTGAGCGTCAAAGGCTTTTCTTGTCATTATTTGTAAAATAAATTCTTTTAATTCAGTGTGTTAATTGGTTATTGACCATTTATTTATGGCAGGTATGAGTCTAGAGTTTATCTTCCAAATAATCGTTAATTCTATTGGGAAAAACCAATGATAGTGGTATGCCATATGAGTGATAAATAAGGTAGGGTGCTTGTATCATCCAAAACCAATCAAAGAGAAATATGGGGGAGATAACTCCCCCACAAGACTACTTACCGCACGATAAAGTAGCTTGAACCAGAGTGTTTCCGCTACTGATGCTTAACGAACATAACCTTTCTTGCATCATGCCTGAAAAACTCAATACCGTAAGACACACGGTAATTAACCCTACAAGGGCAAATTTGGCCATTCCTCTTGACTCCTTTTCTAAAAGGAGACAGAATCAAACTGTTTGGTTTTTGAGACTGCCTCGGATTAAGATTAACATCTAAATTCGGGGCTTTTATCTTTTTGGCTCTTGCTCATGCTTGAACCAAAAATGATCCAAGCACCCGTCGCAATCATAACAAAAAGCCGTGAGCGTCAAAGGCTTTTCTTGTCATTATTTGTAAAATAAATTCTTTTAATTCAGTGTGTTAATTGGTTATTGGCCATTTATTCATGGCAGGTATGAGTCTAGAGTTTATCTTCCAAATAATCGTTAATTCCATTCGGTAAAACTAGCTGTCCAGCAACCCTTCCTGCCGTTTCTCGACCGACTAATAATTCGATAAGCTTCAAAGCAAAATCAAAGGACGTAGCGGGCCCTTGGCTTGTCAGCAAATTGACTCGTTCATCAAAGTAAACGCGGCGGTCTACCCACTTTTCGGCTGGAATTTGGTTTTTCATCGTTGGGTAACCCGTCATATTTCCTAGTGGAAATAGCTGGTGATATTCTAAAACGACAGCCGGGGCAGCGCAGATAGCCGCAACAATTTTACCATCAAGGTGCATGCGGCGTACTTTTTCGACTACTAATGGGCTATCACGAAATGTTTCATCACCTTGAATGCCACCCGGAAGGACGATGGCATCAAAAGGCTCATCTGCAACCTTAATAAGTGAGGTATCTGCGATGAGTTTCATACCGCGTGAAGCTGTAATTTGCAGGGAACCATCTTCATTGGCACTGGCAAGAGTGACTTGAATGCCTGCTCTGACTAATAAATCCGCGGTAGTGACAGTTTCAATTTCCTCACTACCATGGGTGATGCAAATTAGAACGGAAGTCGTCATATTGTTGTTCTCTATTTTTGACTAAATGATATAAACGGTCATTTTCAGGAGTGCTTAGGCCATGAGCTCTGGCTTGTTTGATTAAAAAGCCTGTGATGTAATCAATTTCAGTGCGGCGATTATTGCGAATATCTTGCAACATGGACGAGTAGTTATTGGCGGTATTTTCAATAATGCCATCAATATACTCAGTCAGTTCTGTTTTATCGGTGTGTAACCCTTCTGCAGCCATAACGTGGCAGATTTCATCAATGATCCGTAAAATTTGTTCAGTATGGTGTACTAACTCGCCATTCTTGCAATCGTGTTCCACAGTTAACGGGTTGATAGCGCAATTAGCGATCAGTTTTCGCCAACATGTCGTCAAAATTTGATTGTGCCAAGCGACATCAGGAAGTGCTTCATGCAGAACATCTGCAATAGGGTAATAGGTTTGTGCCTGTGAATTGATCGCCCCAATGTGTGTCATTCCGTGAGCGACATGAAATACTTGGTTGTTTTCTTGCCAAGCGGCATGGGTTGTCACACCAGCTAAAATAGGGTGTCGTAAAGGAGCCAGTTCTTCTATTGTCCCCATTCCATTATGGAGTAGTAAAATCGGTGTTTTTTCGGGAATGTTGCCAAGTAGAGGTAATAAGGCATCGGAAACTTGCCATGCTTTTAAGCAGATAATCACCAGCTCACTGGTTTGTAGGTGATTGATATTATTACAGGGAATGAGTTCGCGAAAAGTACGTCCATCAGGCTCATTCACATCGACAAACAAATCAGGCTGAGCCACACGCAGCCAGCCTTGAGTATCATGGCCTTGTAAGGTGAGTGCAGCAAGCCACAGCTTACCGATAGCACCACAACCGATCAGGGTTATTTTCATAGTGTCCCTCTGAAATATGTGCTCTAACACCTTGTCATCTCTGACATTGGCTATCTAACCAGTATATACCTTAGTGTGGGGTAATTATAGCGTAGGGAAGGGCTTATACCCTGATAACTTGAAGTACAGTGGCTAAAAACGTTATTATGCACGTAACAAAAAATATCCTTAGAGGTCTGAACAATGCCATCATTTGATATTGTGTCTGAAGTTGAAATGAATGAAGTGCGTAATGCGGTCGAAAATGCGCAGCGCGAGTTAACAAGCCGCTGGGACTTTAAAAATGTCGAAGCGAGCTTTGAGTTGAACGATAAAAATGAATCAGTGAAAATTACCAGTGAATCTGATTTCCAAGTTCTTCAACTGGTTGATATTTTAAGAGAAAAAATGGCCAAGCGCGGTATTGATGGCGCGGTGCTAAATGTTCCTGACGATATTGTTCATAGCGGGAAAACCTACAGTGTTGAAGTGACGTTCAAACAGGGTATCGATGCGGCAATTGCTAAAAAAATTATTAAGTTAATCAAAGACAGTAAGCTGAAAGTTCAAGCGCAAATTCAGGGCGATCAAGTGCGTGTGACAGGCAAAGCGCGTGATGACTTGCAATCAGTCATGGCGTTAGTTCGTGGCGGAAATTTAGGTCAGCCTTTCCAATTTAATAACTTCCGTGATTAATCACGGCGAGTAAGTTATCAATAAAAATAGGCCTGCATTTTGCAGGCCTCAGACTGTAGACAAACAGATTAGGTTTGGCCACAGGTTGGATAGGTTTTGAAAATAAGCTAGGAAAATCAATCTATTGATTTTCGGCTGATAATACAATGCAGGAAAAACCACGCTTTTATCCTGCTTTGTCAACAACCTCAGGCCTACAATTTTATAGGCCTATTTTTTTACTGCTGAATAATGGCTTCAAGTTGCTCGCGATTAATGATTTTTCGATCAACTTTAACGTAGACACTGAGTTCTTCATCGACAACCAAGGCTTCCATGACGCCATTTTGAGCTCGTAGCTTTTGCTCCAGCGCCTGAGTATTTTTCAGGTGTGCAGGCAGTTCGATGCGAATGCTGCTGACGTATGGCGGCTGTTTCATGGTTAAACTAACGACAAACCAAAGGATTGTCAGGATCAACCCACCAATAAAGACGGTATCTGCCCCTTCGAAGTTATATAACCACCCACCGACAATGCCCCCAAGGGCAACACCTAAAAATTGGCTGGTGGAATAAACCCCCATTGCAGTTCCTTTATAGCCCGCGGGTGCTTCCTTGCTAATCAACGATGGCAAAATGGCTTCCATAATATTGAAGCCAATAAAAAATATCTGTAAGCCAAGGATGATGACCCATAACTGGCTACCAGAGAACCACAATGTAATTTCTGCAACTGCCAATAGCGCGATACAGAACAGGAAGACTTGCTTCATTTTGCGGTATTTTTCTGCGTAGATAATAAAAGGCAAAACAGCCACAAAGGAAATTAGCATAGTGACTAAATAGGCTTTCCAGTGATCTTGGGCGAGAAAGCCCGCTTTTGTCATGATAAGGGGCAGGGCAACAAAGCTCGACATCAGCAAAGTATGCAGGCATAAAATACCGATATTTAATTTTAATAATTGAGGCTGGGCTAAAACGGTTTTTAAATTGCCTTTCACAAAGGCGGATTCACGGTTCAATACATGGGTGTTGGTGTTTGGCACAACAAACATAGTGAGTGCAATCGCGCCAACGGCAAGCAGGGCAATTCCCCAAAATAGCCCATTTAACCCAATTAGATGGGTAATGATAGGCCCTAAAACAAGTGCGATCGCAAAAGTTAGCCCAAAGCTTATACCTAAAAATGCCATTGCCTTGGTACGGTTTTGTTCACGAGTTAAATCAGACAGTAACGCCATTACCGCTGCGGATATCGCACCTGCGCCTTGCAATGCGCGGCCAATAATAATGCCCCAAATGGAGTCACTGAGCGCCGCAACGATACTACCTATAATAAAAATGATTAAGCCAATAACAATGAGTGGCTTACGACCGATTTTGTCTGACATCAAACCAAAAGGGATCTGAAAAAGTGCTTGGCTAAGGCCATAAATACCAATGGCAACGCCCACTAAAAACTCATTTGCCCCTTGTAAGTGCATTCCGTAGCTGGTCAAAATGGGTAAGACCATAAACATGCCAAGCATTCGCAAGGAGAACACAGAACCTAGTCCCCATGTGGATCTTAGCTCTGCGGATGTCATTTTGTTATCGTTCATTTTTATTCGTCATATTTCAAGCTGTAGCTGTGTTGGCTTCGTTCGGCCACACAGGTCACATACTTATGTATGCTCCCTGTGATGTCCTCACTTTGCCGCCTTGCTACAACTCGAACTATTTTGAATAAATTCATTTTATGTTGTAGCAAAATTATTTAAATCCAATTGCTAGTAATTGGAGCTGTAGCTGTGTTGGCTTCTCTTAGCTACTTAGGGTCATCCCTAAAATATCTTCGTTTGCCGCCTTGCTACAACTCGAACTATTTTGAATTTTTATGGGAAGATATTTCACTTTAATTTTTAAATTCAATGAGTTGTAGCTTTTAATGGTGCATTTTATATCTAGCTTATAATAGCAAGGGGCTATTTAACCATAAAATAGATTCATAAGGATAGGCAGAATACGTAAAAGTGAGTTGTAAAAGCAATTAGAGACAAATAAAAACGGCGGGGAAAGCCCGCCGTTTAGACATTGTTACCATCAGAGAATAGATAGGTTATCTGACGAGAGCTATAACAGTATCGCTTGAAACTGTAGGATCAACAGACATCATTACACTCAATGCAGTAATTGCTACGATTGAGAAAATGAATAGTTTTCTTGCCCAGACTCGGTCATCGTTTTCGGTTTTGAAACCTGAAATCGCCATACCCAGCCACCACAAGCTAACTGCTGCACCTACGACCAAATACTTATAGCCCGCGTATCCGCTGATAGCTAACATTAACGTTGCAACCATAAACGCAAGGATATACAGGAAGATATGTGTCTTAGCGACAGAAATTCCTTTAATCACCGGTAATACAGGAATATTAGCGGCTTTGTAATCCTTAAAGCGGAAAATGGCAATGGCATACGAGTGAGGCATCTGCCACAAACTGAAAATTAATAACAGGATAAGAGCCCCAGTATCAAATTCATTTGTGACAGCGCAGTAACCGATAACCGGTGGTGCTGCGCCAGACAGGCTGCCAATTAGCGTGCCATAGACTGACTTACGTTTCATATACAGGCTATAAATGCCCACATAAACAATGAAACCAATGACTGCAAGTAGCATTGCCAAGGCATTGGCTGCTACAAGTAGCAGCACCATACCAGCAATACCTAATGCAGCGGCGTAAATCAGGCTAACTTTCGGGTCAATCAGCCCTTTAACTAAAGGGCGATTCTTAGTTCTTTCCATGATACGGTCGATATCACGGTCGATGTAGTTGTTAAAAACACAACCAGAAGCCACGACCAGTGATACACCCAGCAAAGTCGCAACGAACAGCGGGTAGTCAATTGACCCTTTTGAAGCCAAGAGAAAACCGCCGATCACAGAAATCAAGTTTCCGAATATAATTCCTGGTTTGGTCACTTGCAGGTATTGCTTAAACATATCGGCAACTCTTTAGTCGAGCATCATATTGATGTTCAGGTTGTACATAATCCACAGCGAGCCGACAACAACGATGCCGACAATAAGCATGGTGAACAGAAATGCAACCAAGTTCCAACGCTCATCAGATGAGGTATTCATATGTAAGAAACATACTAAGTGAACGAAGATTTGCACGACTGCCATACCCACAACAGTCCAAAGGATTGTTGACGTCGTCGCTGTGCCTTCCATCACCATCCAGAACGGGATAACCGTTAGGATGACTGACAGAATAAAGCCAATCAGGTATGTCTTAACGCTACCGTGGCTTGCTCCAGTGTGAGCATCTTTTGCATGACTCATTTAAATAGCCCCCAGAAGATAAACAACGGTAAATACACAGATCCAAACCACATCTAAGAAGTGCCAGAACAGGCTCAGGCAGTTCAAACGCGTTTTGTTAACATCAGTCAGACCGCGACGAGTGACTTGAATCATCATGATGACAATCCAGATCAGACCCGCAGAAACGTGCAGACCGTGCGTTGCAACCAGTGCAAAGAAGCCAGATAAGAAACCACTACGGTCAGGGCCAAAGCCTTCAGCGATCAGTTCGTGGAACTCATAGACTTCCATAATAACGAAGCCAAGGCCTAACAAGAATGTCGCGAACAACCATAAGTTAACCGCCGCGATTTTTCCTTTATGCATCGCAATCATTGCGAAGCCGTAGGTAATACTACTCACTAACAGTAAGAAGGTTTCGCCTAATACGAACTTCAGACTGAAGATATCTTTACCAGCAGGACCGCCAGCAGTTCCATCGGCCAAAACAACATAGGTTGCAAACAAACAAGCAAACAGAATCAAGTCGCTCATGATATAGAGCCAGAAACCGAATACTTTAGTGCCACCTGCATCGTGGTGCCCATGCTCTGCATGGGCGATATTTTGGTTAGTCATTGTATTAGTTGACATCGTTCACACCTGCCTTACGTAATTCTTCAAAGTGCTTATTCTCGATTTCTTCGATTTCAGCCACAGGTACGTAGTAATCAACATCTTCGTCGAAGCTTTTTGCAATCCAAGTGACGATCATTCCACCGAAACCAACGATTGCGAGCCACCAGATGTGCCAGATCATTGCGAAACCTAAAACCAAGCTAAATGCTGCGATGATAACGCCAGCGCCGGTATTTTTCGGCATATGAATTTCTTCATATGAAGTTGGTTTCTTATGAGCAAGCCCTTTTTCTTTCAGATCCCACCAAGCATCACGAGTTTGAACGTGTGGCTCAATCGCAAAGTTATAGAATGGTGGTGGTGAAGAAGTTGCCCACTCAAGAGTACGTCCACCCCATGGATCTCCCGTTAAATCACGGTTTTCATTACGGTCACGAATACTCACAATGATTTGGATAACTTGGCATGCAATACCGATTGCGATTAACGCAGCACCGAATGCAGCCGCAACTAACATTGAGTGATAAGCAGGGTCAATATTCTGGCTTAAACGACGGGTCATACCCATAAAGCCCAGAATATATAATGGCATGAATGCTAAGAAGAAACCGATGATCCAGAACCAGAATGCACGGACACCCCATTTCTCATTCAGCGTAAAGCCGTAAGCTTTCGGGAACCAGTAAGTCATACCAGCGAAACATCCGAATACCACACCACCAATGATAACGTTATGGAAGTGAGCAATCAGGAATAAGCTGTTGTGCAGAACGAAGTTCGCACCTGGTACGGCTAACAGAACACCCGTCATACCACCTACAGAGAAGGTGATGATGAAACCGATAGTCCACAGCATCGGCGATTTAAACTCGATGCGGCCTTGGTACATCGTAAACAGCCAGTTGAAGATCTTAACCCCTGTTGGGATTGCGATGATCATAGTGGCGATACCGAAGAAGGCGTTCACGTTCGCGCCAGAACCCATCGTAAAGAAGTGGTGCAGCCATACGATGAAGGACATAACGGTGATAACGATTGTCGCCCAAACTAATGAGGTATAACCGAATAAACGTTTTTTCGAGAAGGTTGCTGCGACTTCAGAGAATACACCGAACACTGGCAGAACAAGGATATACACCTCAGGGTGACCCCATGCCCAAATCAGGTTGATATACATCATCATGTTGCCGCCCATATCGTTAGTGAAGAAATGGGTACCTAAATAACGGTCTAACGTCAGAAGCGTCAGAGTGACGGTTAAAATAGGGAACGCAGCAACAATCAATACGTTAGTACATAACGCAGCCCAGCTGAATACAGGCATTTTCATCATCGACATACCCGGCGTACGCATACGGATAATCGTGGCAATGAAGTTAACCCCTGTTAATAACGTACCAATACCGGATATCTGGAGACTCCAGAGCCAGTAATCGACCCCGACCCCTGGATTGTACTCCAAGCCCGATAATGGTGGATATGCTAACCAACCTGTTTGTGCGAACTCACCTACCCCTAAAGAGATGTTGATTAAGACAACACCGACTACAAAGAACCAGAAGCTCAATGAGTTAAGGAATGGGAAGGCAACGTCACGTGCACCAATTTGCAGAGGTACAACGAGGTTCATCAGACCGACAACAAATGGGGTTGCCATGAAGAAAATCATGATAACGCCGTGTGCGGTAAAGATTTGGTCATAGTGATGAGGGTTTAAGAAGCCCTCTTGGCCAGCAGAAGCAAGAACTTGCTGACCACGCATCATGACAGCATCCGCGAAGCCACGGAACAACATGACCATCGCAACAATGATGTACATGACACCAATTTTTTTATGGTCAACCGAGGTTAACCACTCTTTCCACAGCCATTTCCATTTACCGAAATAGGAGATCAAACCGACTAAGCCAAGCCCACCAAGGACAATAGCAATCAGTGTGACAACGATGATCGGCTCATGGAGCGGAACTGCATCTAGTGTTAATTTTCCGAACATGCCCTTATTCCTCAGCGCCTGCTGCATGAGCGTTATGGCTCATATGCATAGAATGACCTGTAGATTCTTCTTTGGTTTCTACAGGAGCGTGACCTTTATGGTGCTCATGACCAAACTTCAGAACGATGTCGTTATAAAGGTTAGGTTTCACGCTAGAGAAGTAGGTAACAGGAACATTTGTGCTTGGCTTAGCGACTTCGTCGAATGCCTGCATTGTATCCATTGTCTTAGGAGACGCTTTTACCTTTTGTACCCACTCATCAAAGCCTTGGCGGTCAGGGGTTGCAATCGCATTGAACTTCATATCAGAGAAGCCTTGGCCACTGTAGCTTGCAGAGAAGCCTTTATAGGTGCCTGGTTCATTGGCGATTAAGTGAAGTTTAGTTTGCATACCCGCCATCGCGTAGATTTGGCCACCTAAAGATGGAATGAAGAACGAGTTCATCACCGAATCAGACGTGATTTTGAAGTTAACTGGCACACCGGTAGGGAATGCGATTTCGTTAACTGTAGCAATACCTTGCTCTGGATAGATAAAGATCCATTTCCAGTCAGCCGAAATAACTTCGATTGTGACAGGTTCCTGATCACTCACTAATGGCTGATACGGGTCCAGCTCATGTGTTGTCTTCCAAGTGATAGCACCCAGAATGATGATAATGATGATAGGAACAGTCCAGCAGACTAACTCAATTTTATTTGAGTGAGCCCAGTTTGGACGGTATGTAGCAGACGTGTTGGATTCACGATATTTTCTGGCGAAGATAATCGTCATAAAAATAACAGGAATAACAACAAGCAGCATTAAGCCAATTGCAATAAGAATTAGCTCTTTTTGTTTTACGCCTACGGCGCCTTTTGGATCCATCAACACCATATCACAACCGCCTAATAATAAGGCTGCTACAACTAGTGAGATTGCTCCGATACTTTTTTTGTAGTTCATAAGTCTCATCCACGACCCCAAATGACAAGATTCTAATTGTCGTTTCATCAGTGCGGGCATTTTACGGTAAGGTTATGCGAGTGTAAATGATTGTAAGGCAAAGAAACGGAATTGTTAGCTCTTTATGTTAATATGATCACATGTAAAGAGCTTTTAAAGAAAAAGTTAAAATTGATACGGATTATAAGTATATTTTGATAAAAGCCCTTTAATACTAAATTATCTTAGTAATTTTTCAAAGGAAAATATATACAAAAGAAGTGAAAAAATGACAAAACTGATATGAATGATAAGCAATATGGTAAGGGTAATTACGTTTTTTCTTGCCGATAAAGCCATTTGAGTCACTTTATCGGCAAAATTGTTAAGAAAAATTATTACTGATTTGATTTAAAAAGAGAAATATTAAATTGCGATACAATTTTCAATAACGCATTAGAGCACTTTTAGAAGGTATACTTTAATGTATAAATGATTGCGTCTTGATAAAAAGTATCGCCTAATTTATTGTCAGCATAGCGATATTGGATACCCGCAGCTAAATGTGGTGTCGCATTCCACCAAAAAGCCATGGCACCATTAATACCATTTCGCTTACCGCCGTTGTAGCGCTTATTACGTGCAAATTCCATTTCATGCCAGTTGGTTATCATAAAATTTTCTTCAAATGCGCTGAAATTATATCCAGCGACCCACCCTGCGGTATAACCATTATTACCTGAATAGAATGTTTGATCAGTATAGTTTAGGGCGATAAAAGGCTTAAACCACAAATCGCCAAAAGCCGTGTTATAACCGATGCCATATAATGTGTTTACATCATGAAAATTACCACCATATTTCGTTCCTGGTAATGACCATGTGCCGTAAACGTGGCCGTACAGATTAAAGCCTGTATCACCTAAATAGAAGCGACCTGTTGTTTTGATGGTGTAGCGTTTATTACGCCCTGAATCAGTATGTTGTGTATGGAGCGGGTTTTCTACATCAAAGAAGCCGTAAAGCTCACCCCAATTAAAATTAGCACCACCCTCTAATTCAATGTAGGCAAAGTCTTTCTTACGCGTCGTTTTCTCCGTTTTGGTCTCAGTACGGTGAGACCAATCTAAATAGTTAATATTGATATCAGCAAAACCATTTTTATAGCCTAAAAGATCATCAGAATATGCCGTACCTGCCACAGAAGCTAAGGCGGCAATACAAAAGAGTTTTTTCATAATAGATTATTTTCGTTAATTAATTAATGGGGTTGAGTAGTGCACTATTCGTTAACGTGTTATCTAACCAGTCTCTAACATGTGATATATTAGGCTTTAAAATTGCAATTAAGAAATATTTTTCATTGAATGAGTGATCGCAATCACGATCAAAAAGTGATTTTGATGTGTTTTGTGCTAGAGGGTTATTTTTCTAGAATGATCAGATTCCCTAAACTAATAAGTTAGTTTTAGGGAATCAGCTAAGTAGATAAGTAAAGGTGAAAGGAAAATCAGTTATTGCTTGACGGTTTTGCGAACAGCGAGGAAATCTAAACTACCACCGATAATTAAACTGATAGCACCGATGCTAATGCCAGTATTAAATAGGATATTTTGATAACTTGGGATAGCTAACCAAAATTCAATCTGTGTGGTGAAGAGATATACTTTCATTCCACTAAAAGAAAATGCCAATAGAGAAAGCAGCCAAATCGCAAGGCAAATCACCGCGGCGAGTAGGGCATAAACGGCAAAGCGATAGCCATTTGCGTATAGTTCACGGCGCTGGAACAACCCTGTCGCTTGCGTGTAGAGCAAAGAACTTCGACAGGCTAATAACAGTAAAATTCCCGGAATGGCAACGCCAATGGAGATCAAATAAAACAGTGGCCAGCCATAGTTACTAACGAAAATACTGGCTACGGGGCCAATGTACACCCGTCCTACTGCTGAAAGTGCGGAAAGAAGCGCAAATTGCGTTGCTGATAAGGATTTATTACACAGCGTCATTAAGAGTGCGACAAACGCCGCTGTGCCCATTCCTGAAAAAATATTCTCAAGGAAAATAATGGAACCCATCGTCATGATATTAGGCGGCGTGACGGCGAGGAACCAATACCCAATATTTGACCCACCTTGGAGCAAGCCAAAAAGAAACAGAGCCTTAAATAAGCTCATGTTTTTCATTAGATAACCGCCCAATAGAGCACCAATAATGGTGGCTGCCATTCCGACGGTTTTATTCACTGTACCAACTTCACTAAGGCTAAAGCCCAGTGCATTCAGTAAAAAGTTGGTATTGAGCGCCATCACAAAGGCATCACCTAATTTATAAAATACCAATAATAATAAGACGAGCCATGCGTTATTACGGCTGAAAAACTCCGCTAACGGGTCATAAATCGCTTTTCTTAATGAGGTAGGCGGCGCGCTGTTTTCTTCGGGTTCTTTAGCCAATAGCGTGGCGACAACACCGATAATCATTAATCCCGCCATAACAAGGTAAAGCTGTTTCCATGTCAGGAATTTATCTGCAAGCCAGAGGGCTAATCCTCCAGAAACTAGCATACTGATCCGGTACCCCATCACTGAGGTTGCCGCCCCAATTCCCCGTTCTTCAGCAGTCAATAAATCCGTTTTATAGGCATCAAACACAATATCTTGAGATGCAGAGCAAAAGGCAACAGTGACAGCTAATGCGGCGAGATACCACAGATGTTCAGACGGGTTCATAAACCCCATTGCTGCGATACTGATGATCAGGAGAATTTGAGTGGTTAACAGCCAGCCTCTGCGGCGCCCGAGAAACGGCGGCGTATAGCGGTCCATCATGGGCGACCACAAAAACTTCAAAACATAAGCTTGGCCGACTAAGGAAAAGAAGCCAATCGTTTTGATATCAACGTTTTCAACGGTTAACCAAGCTTGCAATGTCCCAGCAGTCAACGCTAAAGGTAAGCCCGAGACGAAGCCTAAAAGGATTAAGGTAATATTATTCGGTAGTGTGAAACGAGGCATTATTCCCTCTAAGCCTAAGGTGATTTTTGCTGCAATACATAGCGCTGTAGAGGTATTGACCGCGCAACGCTATCCAAGAGTTAACTTGGATAGCTTAATACTAAATTAGGGTACTCGCTCGCTTAATAGCGTGAATTTTGTCTGATAAAATCGGTGATTTCTTGGTCAGATGCCATATCGGCAATTAAATCAGCTAATGCACTGTTAATTGCTGCTTCGATTTTTGCATTATTCGCCGCTAACAATTCTTGGGTATTGAAGTTTCGGGTGAATGAACGCGTTTTTGTTGAGCCATTTGGCGCAGTTGCCGTAATACTTACGCTAGAGTTCACCGTAATATTATGGCGCAGGCTACCCTCAGCGACTTTAGTGTCTAATTTGTTTAATTGAACGACTAAATTAACGTTGGCAGGTGATGTAACCATAAAACCACGGGCAGCCATCTGTTTTTCAACAGCTTCTTGCATCAAATAGCGCGGATCACGAGATGGGTTAAGCACCACTAGGCTACCATTACGATTGACTTCCGCTAATGATTTGTTGGTGCGGTTGTCTACACTGCTCACACTAATTGAGGTGGCATTCAGTGTCGGGTTTTTAGCCGGTAAAGCAATTTTTGGCTCAAGTGAGAGCGTGTTGCTGCTAGTTGTACATCCAGCAAGTAGAAACAACGCAAAAAGTGGAAAACACAGTTTTCTTAACATAATTTTTTCCAGTTCATCTTTCCTAATTGAAAATGTTTCGTTATGGTGCGGGTAGCCGCCACACGATGTAAAATCCAGTGGCTAAATTATCCTGAACTATTAGACAACAGTTTTTGAAAAAATTCGCACTAACGTGCCAATATCATAACATTGTCAGGTTATTATCGAGTATCTCTATAATAAGAAGATAGCAATAATCGAGATGTGCAATATAGTTTACTGCACTTATCAATACTAGAGTGGGTCGCTAATAAAGGAGTATTTTATGGTCGCCAATGCATCACAAAGTATGCAGTCTCGCGTGAACCAAAAATTACAAGATGCTTTTGAACCAAGTCATTTGGATGTCATTAATGAAAGCCATCAACACAATGTCTTACCTGGCTCAGAAAGTCATTTCAAAGTCATCTTAGTCACTGATAAATTTGAAAATAAACGAATGCTTGGCCGTCACCGTGAAATTTATGCTATTTTAGCAGACGAATTAGCGGGTGGCATTCATGCTCTTGCTCTACACACTTACACCCAAAAAGAATGGGATGAGTTGGCGGATACTGCGTTAAAATCGCCTGCTTGTCGCGGTGTGGGTGGTGTTAACCGTTAATTTGTATTGCCAATTGACCTTTATTCGTCATTGCTGGCATTATCCTTCAAACTCAAAATGGGTTTGCTGGGTATTTTTTCTTCATTTTTTGTGAAGAAATAAAAATTTTAGTCAGAAAAGTCACAAATAAAGAGGAAAAATCGCTTCTTTTCTCTGCTTTTCTCGACTCAGGGCGCTGTCATCGGTATAATGCTGCGTCTAATTTTCAGTAAGGTTTCGGGACGCTTCTGATATCAGGGATTGACCGTTACGAAAGTAACGCCCCCGGTTCTGGAAGGGAGAACGCCATTAATTGCTTAATGGCATAACTCTGGAGTAGACCGATCACTAAGATTTATTTTGAGGTAAGAAGATGCAAGTTTCTGTTGAAACGACTCAAGGCCTTGGGCGTCGTGTAACAATCACCGTTCCTGCCACTGATATTGAAAAAGCAATAAATAGCGAGCTGGTTAGCGTTGCTAAGAAAGTACGTGTTGATGGTTTCCGTAAAGGGAAAGTACCAATGAACATCGTTAAACAGCGTTACGGCGCGTCTGTTATGCAAGACGTTCTGGGCGATGTGATGCAACGTAACTTCATCAACGCAATCATTGAAAACAAAATCAACCCAGCGGGTGCGCCTAGCTATAAGCCAGAGCAAATCGAAGACGGTAAAGATTTCGTTTACGCTGTTGAGTTTGAAGTTTACCCAGAAATCGAATTAACCGGTTTAGACACTATCGAAGTTGAAAAACCAGCGGTTTCAGTTAAAGACGAAGACCTGGAAAACATGTTAGATACTCTGCGTAAACAACAAGCAGAGTGGAAAGAAGTTGACGCAGCAGCAGCAGCTGATTCACGCATCACTATCAACTTCACAGGTTCTATCGACGGCGAAGAGTTCGAAGGCGGTAAAGCTGAAGACTTCGCACTGGTTATGGGCGAAGGCCGTATGATCCCTGGCTTTGAAGAAGGCGTTGTTGGCCACAAAGCAGGTGAAGAATTCGATATCGAAGTTAACTTCCCAGAAGATTACCACGCTGAAAACCTGAAAGGTAAAGCAGCAAAATTCGCTATCGTTCTGAAGAAAGTAGAACAACGTGAACTGCCAGAATTTACTGAAGAATTCATCAAGCGTTTCGGTATCGCTGATGGTACTTTAGACGGTCTGCGTGCTGAAGTACGTAAAAACATGGAACGTGAGCTGAAAAATGCCATTCGTAACCGTGTTAAAGCGCAAGTTCTTGATGGTCTGATCAAAGCGAACGATATCGAAGTTCCAGTTGCGGTTATTGATGGTGAAATCGATGTTCTGCGTCGTCAAGCGGCACAACGTTTTGGTGGCAACGAACAGCAAGCGATGGAATTACCACGTGAACTGTTTGAAGAACAAGCAAAACGTCGCGTTGTTATCGGTCTACTGTTAGGTGAAGTGATCAATAAAAACGAACTGAAAGCTGACGAAGATCGTGTTAAAACGCTGATCGAAGAAATGGCATCTGCATACGAAGATCCAGCTGAAGTTATCGAATACTACAGCAAAAACGAAGAGCTGATGAACAGCGTTCGTAACTTAGCATTAGAAGAACAAGCGGTTGAAACTGTTCTGGCTGTTGCTAAAGTCACTGAAAAAGAAACTAATTTTACTGAGCTGATGAACCAAGTTCAAGCTGGTTAATTTATTTCTTGCTGTACAAAATAAAAACCCGTGGTGTTCTACTACGGGTTTTTTTGCAATTAAAGCTTTTAAATAACGACTTTTTTGTGAATTAAGATAGGGTGACCTTGAAAATCACATTTAAACCCTAATTATATCCCTAACACTTCAATTAGTATGTATTCAGTTTCGCTTGCGATTTGAACTATTTTGAAGAGCAAATATCATAGAAATAGACGAATTCAACCAAAAGAGTTATTTCGTCACTTTTGAAAATCAGTTATGGTTTTCTAATGGGATAATACCGTGTAAGTAAACAGGCTTGTGTTAAACTCGTTAAAAGAGGGTCTTATTGACTTCAGCACAGTTTGCTGCATTTTTTTCTTATTTCACCTGTAATCAGCCAATATAGGCTAAAATAGAGAAATAAGCAGATCGTGCAAGCTTGCCGATAGAGGTATTTTTAAAACACTTTGTTATGCCACATTCTTTTTGCTCAATATGATGGTTAGTAGATAGCAAATTAGGCGCAAGCACCAGAAAGTTTTTAATAGGAGATTTCGATGTCACATTTTGGCGGTCAGGAACAGTTAGCATCCCAAATGGCTCTTGTGCCAATGGTTATTGAGCAAACCTCTCGAGGCGAGCGCTCATATGATATTTATTCACGTCTATTAAAAGAACGTATTATTTTCCTGACGGGTCAAGTGGAAGACCATATGGCGAACTTAATTGTCGCTCAAATGTTATTCCTTGAAGCAGAAAACCCTGAAAAAGATATCCAGCTGTATATCAACTCACCGGGTGGTGTGATTACGGCAGGTATGTCTATTTATGATACCATGCAATTTATTAAGCCAGATGTTAGTACCATTTGTATGGGGCAAGCATGCTCTATGGGTGCATTTTTGTTGACAGCTGGTACAAAAGGTAAGCGTTTTTGCTTGCCAAATTCTCGTGTGATGATTCACCAACCGTTAGGTGGATACCAAGGCCAAGCGACGGATATCGAAATCCACGCGCAAGAAATCTTAAAAGTGAAAACACGCATGAATGAACTCATGGCTCACCACACTGGGAAGTCCATTGAAGAAATTAGTCGTGACACTGAGCGCGACCGTTTCTTGTCAGCAAATGAAGCGAAAGAGTACGGTTTAGTCGACCAAATTTATAGTAGCCGTTAATTGGTTAACTTTTGGTATAATTAATTCATACCATAAACTATTTTAAGAAAATCGTTGCTGTGTTCACCGTTTTTAGTTAAACAAAAACAAGGCAATATGGATAAAAGTGAGGTCAACTGATGACAGAGAAACGCAAAGAGGGAACGGGCAAACTGCTTTACTGTTCTTTCTGCGGAAAAAGTCAGCACGAAGTACGTAAGCTGATTGCCGGTCCGTCAGTCTATATTTGTGATGAATGCGTAGACTTATGTCTCGATATCATCCGTGAAGAAATTAAAGAACTTGCGCCACATCGTGAGCGCAGTGAATTGCCTACGCCACATGAAATTAGGCAGCACCTTGATGATTATGTCATCGGCCAAGAAAAAGCGAAAAAAGTCTTGGCGGTTGCGGTTTATAACCATTACAAGCGCTTGCGTAATGGCGATAAAACCAGTGATGGTGTTGAATTAGGTAAAAGTAATATCCTGTTAATCGGTCCAACGGGTAGCGGTAAAACCCTGCTAGCTGAAACCTTAGCACGTTATTTGGATGTGCCATTTACGATGGCAGATGCCACCACATTGACCGAAGCAGGTTATGTTGGGGAAGACGTTGAAAACATCATCCAAAAATTACTGCAAAAATGTGATTACGACGTAGAGAAAGCACAACGCGGTATCGTGTATATCGATGAAATTGATAAAATTTCTCGTAAATCTGATAACCCATCTATTACCCGTGATGTGTCGGGTGAAGGTGTGCAGCAAGCACTTTTGAAACTTATCGAAGGTACGGTTGCGGCTGTTCCTCCACAAGGTGGGCGTAAACACCCACAACAAGAATTTTTACAGGTAGATACCTCAAAAATTCTGTTTATTTGTGGTGGTGCATTTGCAGGCCTAGATAAAGTGATTGGCCAGCGTCTAAATACCCGTTCAGGTATTGGTTTCGCTGCTGAAGTTAAAGGTGAGTCAGATAAAGCAACAGAAGGCGAATTGCTCACGCAAGCTGAGCCAGAAGATTTAATTAAATTCGGGTTAATCCCTGAGTTTATTGGTCGTTTGCCAGTGGTTGCGACCTTGACTGAGCTGAGCGAAGAAGCGCTGATTCAAATTTTACAAGAGCCGAAAAATGCGTTAACTAAACAATACCAAGCGTTGTTTAGCCTTGAAGGAACTGAACTTGAGTTCCGTGAAGAAGCATTAAAAGCAATTGCGAAAAAAGCGATGGCACGTAAAACGGGTGCTCGTGGTTTGCGTTCAATTGTTGAAGCCGCGCTGTTAAATACCATGTATGACCTCCCTTCTATGACGGATGTCGAAAAAGTTGTCGTTGATGAAAATGTGATTAACGAACAATCAGAGCCTTTGTTGATCTATAGCAAGCCGGATGCTCAAGCTTCAGGCGATAACTAATCTTTAAGAAAGCGTTCAAGAAATAATCAAACGAAATGAGGGATATCCCTCATTTTGTTTTTTATGTTTAACTAGCCATTGAATGCTAAAATCTTGTCCCCATATAGTTTATATTCTGAGGTGTGGTTTCCTTGTTTTTGAGAGAAATTTTAAGCGAGAGAAAGAAACCCTTAAACTAGCGTAAGCTAAACGAAGAGAGAGCTTTATGAATCCAGAGCGTTCCGAACGCATTGAAATACCAGTATTGCCTCTGCGTGATGTAGTGGTATACCCACATATGGTGATCCCACTGTTTGTTGGACGTGAAAAATCCATTCACAGTCTGGAAGCAGCGATGGATCATGACAAACAAGTGATGCTGGTTGCGCAAAAAGAAGCCTCGACTGATGAGCCTGGGGTGAATGATTTATTTGCTGTTGGTACGGTCGCATCTGTTATTCAGATGCTAAAACTGCCAGACGGCACCGTGAAAGTTTTGGTTGAAGGTTTAAGACGTGCGCGTATTACTAGCTTGACGGATAACGGCGAGTATTTCCTCGCGCAAGCTGAGTATTTAGTATCTGAACAAGATAAACACGCTGAAGGTGCTGTTTACGACGAAACCACAGCGGGAACTCCATCATCAATTCTTGATGAAAAAGAAAATGAAGTGCTGTATCGCACGATTGTGAGTCAGTTTGAGAGCTATATTAAGCTCAACAAAAAAATTCCACCGGAAGTGCTGACTGCATTGCACGCTATCGAACAAGACCAGCTTGATAAACTTGCAGACACCATTGCATCTCATATGCCGCTGAAACTAGCGGATAAACAGCGCGTTCTTGAAATGGCAAATATTGCTGAACGTGTTGAATTCCTGATGGCAATGATGGAATCAGAAACTGAATTACTGCAAGTGGAAAAACGCATCCGTAATCGCGTTAAAAAACAGATGGAAAAAAGCCAGCGTGAGTACTATTTGAATGAGCAAATGAAAGCCATTCAAAAAGAGCTGGGTGAAATGGACGATGCGCCAGACGAATATGAATCGCTGAAACGTAAAATCGAAGAAGCGAAAATGCCAAAAGAGGCACAAGAAAAAGCAGAAGCAGAATTGCAGAAGCTGAAAATGATGTCTCCAATGTCGGCAGAAGCCACGGTTGTCCGTAGTTATATCGACTGGATGGTGCAAGTACCATGGCATGCGCGTAGCAAAGTCAAAAAAGACTTAGTGAAAGCACAAGAAGTGCTGGATACCGATCATTACGGCCTTGAGCGTGTTAAAGACCGTATTTTAGAGTATCTGGCAGTACAAAGCCGTGTCAGTAAAATCAAAGGGCCAATTCTTTGCTTGGTAGGGCCTCCGGGGGTTGGTAAAACCTCTCTGGGTCAATCTATTGCGAAGGCAACGGGTCGCCAATACACCCGTATGGCATTAGGTGGTGTACGTGATGAAGCGGAAATCCGCGGTCACCGTCGTACCTATATTGGTTCAATGCCGGGTAAACTTATCCAGAAAATGGCAAAAGTTGGGGTGAAAAACCCACTGTTCCTGTTGGATGAAATAGACAAAATGTCTTCAGATATGCGCGGTGACCCTGCATCAGCATTGTTAGAAGTGCTTGATCCAGAACAAAACATTGCGTTTAACGACCACTATTTAGAAGTGGACTACGACTTGTCTGACGTTATGTTTGTTGCAACGTCAAACTCGATGAATATTCCTGCGCCACTGCTAGACCGTATGGAAGTCATTCGTCTTTCAGGTTATACCGAAGATGAAAAATTGAATATTGCTAAAAAGCATTTATTATCGAAACAAATTGAACGTAATGCCTTGAAAAAAGGCGAGTTGACCATCGATGATAGTGCATTAATGAGCATTATTCGTTACTACACACGTGAAGCAGGTGTGCGTGGTTTAGAGCGTGAAATTTCGAAATTGTGCCGTAAAGCCGTTAAAGCATTATTAATGGATAAAAAACTTAAGCACATCGAAATTAACGCAGATAACTTAAAAGATTATCTAGGTGTTCGTCGCTTCGACTACGGCCAAGCAGACACTGAAAATCGTGTCGGTCAAGTGACTGGTTTGGCGTGGACTGAAGTGGGTGGCGACTTACTGACTATCGAAACAGCGTGTGTGCCAGGTAAAGGTAAGCTAACTTACACGGGTTCTTTAGGTGAAGTAATGCAAGAGTCAATCCAAACGGCATTAACCGTGGTGAGAGCTCGTGCTGAAAAACTGGGTATTAACAGCGATTTCTATGAAAAGCGCGATATCCACGTTCATGTTCCTGAAGGCGCAACACCCAAAGATGGCCCAAGTGCAGGTATTGCGATGTCAACGGCACTGGTTTCTTGTTTAACAGGTAACCCAGTTCGCGCAGACGTAGCAATGACGGGTGAAATCACATTAAGAGGGTTAGTTTTCCCAATTGGTGGATTAAAGGAAAAATTATTAGCTGCACACCGCGGCGGAATAAAAACCGTATTAATCCCTAAAGAGAACGAGCGTGACTTAGAGGAAATTCCTCAAAATGTGATCGCTGATTTGGAAATCCATCCAGTAAAAACTATTGAAGAAGTTCTTTCTTTAGCTTTAGTTAACCCGCCTTTTGGGGCTGAGGTTGTTAAAAAGAAAGCGAAAAGAGTGAGCTGAATCAAGAAGTTTGTATAAAAGTAAGGCTGACAGCTAATTTAGGGCTTGTCAGCCTTTTTTTTCATCGCTAATTTAACGATGATTCTGATAATTGTTTGTATGCAATCTGTTCTCTTGCCATTGGTAATCAGGATTGATATAACGGCTAAATCATTAATTAACTGTACGAATAGAAGCTAGCTGCTATAGTTAATTTGGTGATTTATAGTCCAACTAATAATGGGGATGATAAGAGTGAATAAAGCTCAACTGATTGATCAAATCGCTTCTGATGCGAATATTTCTAAAGCTGCGGCAGGCCGCGTTGTTGACGCGTTCGTTGCTACTGTAACGAGTTCTTTAAGTAAAGGAGACGATGTTGCTTTAGTTGGCTTTGGTAATTTCACTGTTCGTGAGCGTGCAGCACGTACAGGCCGTAACCCACAAACGGGCAAAGAGATTAAAATCGCTGCGGCGAAAGTTCCAGCTTTCCGTCCAGGCAAGGGTCTTAAAGACGCTGTTAATAGCTAATTAAGTATTTTAGTTTGTCTTTCTTGCATTTTTGCGAAAACTCAAACTGACGGAATGCCTTTAATCAGCTAATATATAAGCGCACCATGGAAATGGTGCGCTTTTTTTTCTTTCTGAGTTAAGATTAGCGTATTATTAGGAAATTGAATTCAACAAAGCGGAGTTAAGCCTTTTTATGATGGAAAATCTACGCACGAAGGCGAACAGTCCTTTTATTAAAATTTTGCTAGGGCTCATTATGCTGTCATTCGTGCTGACAGGCGTTATGATGGGCGGCTTAGGTGGCAATAGTGCCAACAAAGCAGCAGAAGTTAATGGGCAGCCAATTAGCAGGGAACAGTTACAGCAGGCTTTTCAGCAGGAACGCCAATCATTGCAAGACTACTTGGGAGACAAATTCTCTGAAGTGGCTAGCAACGAAGAAAGCATGAATTTGCTGCGTCGCCAAGCGCTTGATAATTTGATTAACAATGAATTGATTAATCAATATGCTAATGAACTGAATCTCTCAGCAAGCGATCAGCAGATTGAGCAATCCATTTTCTCTATGCCAATCTTCCAAACTGATGGTCGGTTTGATAGCGATAAATATCGTGAAATCTTAAGCCGTTACAACATCAATGCGGACAGCTTCGCGGCGCAAATTCGCCAAGATTTAACACGTGCTCAGTTAGGTAAAGCCTTCACTGGGACGGACTTCGCTTTGCCATCAGAAGTGAAAGCTTACGCTGAATTATTTATGCAAGAGCGTGAAATTCGCACTGCAACCTTGTCCTTAGCTGACATTCAAGCGAAGCAAACGGTCTCTGAAGAAGAGCTAAAAGCGTATTACGATGCTAACCAAAATAGCTTTATCTCACCTGAAAAAGTCCAGGTGAGCTATGTTGAAATGGACGCAGCATCTATGCCAGAAGCTACGGTTTCTGATGAAGAAGTGAAAACGTATTATGAGCAAAACCTGAAAAACTATACTCAGGCAGAGCAAAAACAATACAGTATGATTCAAGTGGCTTCTGAAAAAGAAGCGAACGACATCATCAATGAAATCAAAGCAGGTGCAGACTTTGCAACGCTAGCCGCTGAAAAATCGACTGATAAATTCAGTGCGGGTAACAAAGGCTTGATTGGCTGGATGGAAGCGGCTTCAACGCCGAGTGAGATTATTACTGCAAATTTAACAGAAAAAGGCCAACTTTCGGCACCTGTTAAAGCACAGGATAACTATGTTGTTTTTCGTTTAGATGATATTAAGCCAGAATCAACAAAACCGTTTGAAGACGTTGTTGAAACAATAAAAGTTAGCTTGCTTCAAGATAAAAACATCAAACAGTTCTATGACTTACAACAGAAAGTCAGTGAAGCTGCTACGAGTGATATGGAATCATTAGTTTCAGTTGAATCTGTTTCTGGCTTAAAAGCCGTAACAACAGATTGGTTTGATCGTAACAATCCACCAGCGGCTCTGAACTTCCCTAAAGTTATCAATGAAGTCTTTAGCGACCGTCTGGTTGATAAAAACGGTTCTAAAGGGATTAACTCCGACGTGATTAACGTTGAAGGCGACCGTGCATTTGTTGTCCGGGTGACAGAATATAAACCAGAAAGCACAGAGCCGTTTGAAACAGTTAAACCTGCTATTGAAGCACTTGTTAAGCGCCAAAAAGCAGATGCAGAACTCAAAGCAACTGCAGATAAGCTACTGGTTGACTTGAAAGCAGGTAAAGGTGAAGAGGCCCTGAATACAGCGGGTGTTAAATTTGCTGGCGTGCAAACTGTTTCTCGTTTAATGCCACAAACTGCGACGATTAACGCTGCAATGGAAATGGCTCAACCTGTTGATGGTAAGCCTGCGTACTCAATTGCACGTGATGAGTCTGATAACTACGTGGTTATTCAACTGGATAAAGTCACTTTAGGTCAACCAACAGAAGATGAACTGAAACAGTTATCTCGTGAATACCAAGGTGTAATGAGCTCAGCTGTGAATGAAGCGCTGATGCTTAACTTACGTGAAAACGCAAAAATAGAAGTGCTGAACCTTGAATAATTGCGAGTAGCTTCGCAACTTAAGTTGTAAGCATGCTATTAAAAGGCCACCTCTGGGTGGCCTTTCGCATTTTTATTTTTCGCTAAATGCGCCAATAATTTTTCTCTGGCACTGTGATGTTTCTACACACAAAGGAGAAATATCATGTCATGGAAAACAATTGTTCAGCGTAGTTTAGTCACAACATTATGCTTATTTTTATTGGGGGGATTATCACCTTTAACATGGGCGAAAAAAAATACAGCAGAAAAACCTGCCACAACACTCTCTCAACAAACCGAGGCTACTGAAAACACAAAAGGCACCGATATTAACCAATCGGGCAAAGTGAGTATTAATCACGCCAGTGCGGAAGAACTCGCTGAAAAATTGAATGGAATAGGAAAACAAAAAGCAAAAGCAATTGTTGAGTATCGGGAAAAGTATGGTGCGTTTAATTCCATTGAAAATATTTTGGAAGTACAAGGGATTGGCCCTGCATTTTTAGAGAAAAATAAAAATAAACTGATGCTTTAATAACACAGCTCCTCATTCAAATGATTGGGGAGTAACTTATGTTATGGCTACTTATTAATCATATTTATTATTTGGTGGTAAATAATTTGAGAGCTAAGTCTTATTCGTGACATTTATTCAGCATATTTTCCGTACATTTGTTATTTTTATGTTATCAGAAAATAAACTGGTCGGAGTAGTTATGACAACAAAGATTAAAGTTCATGGTTATCACATTGATGTATTCCAGCATGTGAACAATGCACGCTATTTAGAGTTCTACGAAGCAGACCGCTGGGAGTGGATGAATAAACGCAACTTTATTAGTTGGGCAATACAAAGCAATTTGACCATGGCTGCCGTAAATATCAATGTGAACTATATTCAGGGAGTTTTATTGGGAGACGAACTCACTGTTGTGACACGCATGGATAAAATCGGTTCTAAAAGTGCAGTATGTTATCAACAAATCATTCGTAATAAAGCTGGACAATCAGAGGTCGTTTCGGATGCTTATGTGACATTCGTATTTATTGACAACCTAACCAATAAAGCCATTGTGATTGATGAAGAATTGCGTGAGAAGCTGGAATCATTTAACTCGGTGGTGGATGATTTTATTAGCTAGTGAAGTGAAGCCTACTTAATATTGTTTATTAAGTAGGCTGATGGGATGGTGATATTTATTTGGTTTGTAGCTGCCTTAATGAATTCATAACAGCTTCTTTTTGGCTTAAGTATTCATTTAAACCATTGCTTCTTAAATGGCAGGCTGCACATTCACCGCAACCATCCCCTTGGATACCATTATAACAAGTCAGCGTCTGTTCTCTGATGGTATTTAGGTGACCATAACTGTCAGCTAGCGCCCATGTTTGGGCTTTATTTAACCACATAAGGGGCGTTTCAAAGCGAATATCTTTTGCTAAACCAAGACTGACAGCGTGGTTAAGTGCTTTAACAAACTCATCTCGGCAATCTGGGTAACCTGAAAAATCGGTTTCACATACGCCAGTGATCACCGCCTCTGCTTGGACCTGATAAGCATAGATTGCCGCTAGGGTCAGAAATAAGATATTGCGCCCAGGTACAAAGGTACTTGGTAAGCCACTTGCCTCACTTTCTTCAAAACCAGGAACAGGGATGTTGTCTCGCGTCAAACTGCTAACCGCTAACTCATTGAGTAATGTGACATCTAAAACTTTATGAGCTGCTACACCTAATGATGCACTAAGTTTCTGTGCAACTTCAATCTCTTGACGATGTCGTTGCCCATAATCGAAGGTGACACAATGCACCTCATCATAATTTTCTAAGGCTTGGATCAGACAAGTTGTTGAGTCTTGTCCGCCACTAAAGACGACAACGGCGCGTTTCATAGTCACTCCTTGGTGATAATTCATGTCATTCAAGAAAACGAGATTTCAGTTTTCTATGTTAGCGAGGTGATAACACAATTAACAGACTTATTTTTACAGGTTTAATCCATTTAGTGTGTTATTTATTCTATTATTCTTTAATTTGTATAAAATTATTCTATAATAAAGCGAATTGGTGACATTATTATTGTTTTTAACTGATGGTGTTTTGCATAATAAGGTTTCCAATACTAAAAACATAACAAAAGCATTCACAGCTAAGCCAAGAGAGCAATTATGCTAGATAAAATAGACAAAAAGTTACTTTGTTTATTGCAAAATGACAGTAGCTTATCCCTCAATACGCTCGCCGAAGCGGTTAATTTAACCTCTACGCCCTGTTGGAAGCGCCTAAAACGCCTTGAGGATGACGGGTATATCCGCGGACGAGTCACGCTGCTTGATGGCGAAAAGCTTGGTTTAGGCCTGACAGTTATCGTAACGATAAAAACACAGCACCATAATAGTGAATGGTATGAGCAATTTGTGTCATTTGTTAGTCAGATGCCAGAGGTACTGATGTTTTACCGTATGGCGGGGGAGTATGATTACCTGATGCAAGTTGAGGTACATGATATGAAATCCTATGACCTTTTCTATAAAAAACTGGTTAATGGCGTGCATGGCTTAATTGATGTGACTTCAAGTTTTGCGATGGAAAAAATTAAATACACAACTGTTTTACCGATCCCTGATTAGATTGTCAGTAGAAAAGGCGATATAAGGCAGCTTAAAGCGTATAAACTAATTAACATTATTCAAGGCAGTAATACGTGCGATTATTTTCACAACTCAAATGGTATTTTTTAAGTGAATGGCGGCGCTATCTTGGCGCTGTTTGCTTTTTGATTGTCATTGCTATCTTGCAGCTCATTCCGCCTCGCATCGTTGGGGTAGTGGTTGATGGGGTTAGCAAAGAAACCATGCAGAGAAGCCAGTTGGTCAACTATGTCCTGCTAATGTTGTTCATTGCATTAATTGTCTATGGCTTGCGATATGTTTGGCGGCTTTGGCTATTTGGTGCCTCTTATAAATTAGCCGTTCAATTACGCCAGAAGTTCTATCGTCAATTAAGCCTGCAAAACCAAGCGTTTTACCTGAAATACCGTACAGGGGATTTGATCGCACGCACGACAAATGATGTTGACCGTGTCGTATTTGCAGCGGGTGAAGGGGTATTAACGTTAGTTGATTCGCTGGTTATGGGATGCGCTGTCTTAATTATGATGAGTGTTGAAATAAGTTGGCAACTGACCTTACTGGCGTTGATCCCAATGCCAATTATGGCAGTCGTCATCAAACGCTACGGGGACCAGCTTCACCATCGGTTTAAGCATGCCCAAGGTGCATTTTCATCATTAAATAACCATGCACAAGAAAGCTTAACCAGCATTCGTATGATCAAAGCTTTTGGCCTTGAAGACCATCAATCTAACCAGTTTGAGCAAGTGGCAACCGAAGCTGGCCGCCGTAATATGCATGTCGCAAAAATTGATGCGCGTTTTGACCCAACCATATTTATGGCAATAGGTATGGCGAATCTACTTGCCATAGCGGGTGGCAGCTGGATGGTTTTAGAAGGAACGCTAACATTAGGTGAGTTAACCAGCTTCATTATGTATTTAGGGTTAATGATTTGGCCGATGTTAGCATTGGCTTGGATGTTTAATATTGTTGAGCGGGGTAGTGCCGCTTATAGCCGAATTTTAAGTTTATTAAATGAGCCTCTGGTGATTAACGACGGCTCACATTCATTGCAACCCGAAAAAGGTGAATTGAGTGTGAATATTACCGCTTTTAGCTACCCAGAAACAGCTCGAACCTCATTGCACAACGTACAATTCAATTTAAAACCAGGGCAGTTTTTAGGAATCTGTGGGCCGACTGGTTCAGGGAAATCCACGTTATTAACATTATTACAGCGCCAATTTGATGTGACGGAAGGACGTATTTGCTATCAAGGTTTGCCGTTACCTGAAATCAAATTAGATGAATGGCGTGCAAGGTTATCGATTGTGAACCAATCTCCTTTCTTGTTTTCAGATACTGTGGCAGGAAACATAGCTCTTGGCAGGCCAGGTGCCACGCAAATTGAAATTGAAGAAGCGGCACGAATTGCCTGTGTGCATGATGATATCTTACGTTTGCCAGAAGGTTACGACACACAAGTGGGTGAGCGGGGCGTGATGCTTTCAGGCGGGCAAAAACAACGTATTTCCATTGCGCGGGCGATTTTGCAAAATGCCGAAATACTGGTATTGGATGATTCCCTTTCCGCAGTAGATGGGCAGACAGAATTTACTATTTTGCAGAATTTAAGCCGCTGGCGACAAGGACGAACACTCATTATTAGTGCGCATCGTTTATCTGCCTTAGTGGAAGCTGACAACATTTTAGTGCTATCCCAAGGAACAATTACGGCTCAAGGTGAGCATGAGTCCCTCATAGGTCAGTCGGGCTGGTATAAAGATATGTACCATTATCAACAGATTGAAGCGGCTTTGGATGGTGAACTATGAGCCAGAAAAAACCACTTTGGCCTGCGCTGAAACGGCTTCTTTCTTATGGAAAGGCTTATCGTAGCACGATGGGGATCGCCATCGGCATGTTATGGCTAGCGGCAATCGCGGAGGTCAGTGGGCCCCTGCTCGTTAGCTATTTTATTGATAATATGGTCGCTAAAAAAGAAATCATCATGCCATTGACCTTATACATGGCTGTTGGCTTCATATTGCTACAAGTAATTGCTGCACTACTTCATTATTATCAAATTATTTTATTTAATAAGGCAGCTGTTGGTGTGGTGCAAAACTTGCGAACTGACGTGATGAATGCAGCGCTTAGGCAGCCATTAAGTGCATTTGATAAACAACCAGTTGGGCAGCTAATTTCTCGCGTCACCAATGATACTGAGGTGATCAAAGACCTATTTGTTATGGTTGTTCCCACCGTATTTCGTAGCTTAGCACTGATTTGTGCCATGTTAGTGGCAATGTTTTCCCTTGAATGGCGAATGGCATCTGTTGCCGTCATGATTTTCCCTGCGGTACTTGTTGTGATGATTGCTTATCAGCGCTTAAGTACACCGATTATTCGACGAGTTCGTTCATATCTTGCGGATATTAATAACGGATTTAACGAAGTGATTAACGGCATGACGGTAATCCAACAATTTTTGCAGCAAGCTCGGTTTGGCGCAAAAATGCAGGATGTGAGCCAAAATCACTACCTAGCAAGAATGAAAGCCTTAAAGTTGGATGGCTTGTTGTTACGTCCATTACTGAGTTTGTTTTCTGCCTCTATTTTGTGTGGATTGCTATTTCTATTTGGGGTTGAAGGGACTACAACCATTGGTGTCGGGGTGTTATACGCCTTTATCAATTATTTAGGTCGATTAAATGAGCCACTGATTGAATTAACCTCACAGCAATCAATGTTGCAGCAGGCGGTGGTTTCTGGCGAGCGTGTTTTTGAATTAATGGATAGCCCACAGCAAGGGTACGGCGAAAGTATTGCACCATTACAAGGCGGCTCAATCACCATTAATCACGTTTCTTTTGCCTACCGTGACGACAAATTAGTCGTGAAGGATATTAACCTGCATGTGCCGAATAACCATTTTATTGCGTTGGTTGGTCATACGGGTAGCGGTAAAAGCACGATTGCTAACTTGATTATGGGGTATTACCCGTGGCAAGAAGGTGAAATATTGCTTGATGGCCGTGATTTGCATACGTTATCGCACCAAGCGTTACGTAATGGAATTGCGATGGTTCAACAAGACCCTGTCGTATTAGCATCTTCATTTTTTGATAATGTGGCGTTAGGGCGTGATGTCAGCCAAGACAAAGTATGGGAAGTGCTGGAAACTGTGCAGCTTGCGGGCTTAGTTCGTCAGCTTCCTGATGGCTTAGATACGGTACTTGGTGAGCAAGGTAATACATTATCGGTTGGGCAGCGACAGTTATTGGCAATGGCGAGGGTATTAGTGGTGACGCCTAAAATCCTCATTTTAGACGAAGCCACCGCTAATATCGATTCAGGTACAGAGCAAGCGATTCAAAAGGCGCTGCGTGTTATTCGTGAAAATACAACATTAGTGGTCATTGCACACCGTTTATCAACCATCGTTGATGCTGACGAAGTGATTGTGCTACATCGCGGTGCAATTGTTGAGAAAGGCACTCACTCGCATCTTTTACAACAAAAAGGGCGTTATTACCAAATGTACCAGTTGCAACAGGTTGGTGAGTCCTTAAATGCCCGTTGTGATGCTGAGGTTGAGGCAGTTCCTAGCTAATTATTCTGCACTATTATAATGCACACCTGAAAACCACTCTTTTGAGTGGTTTTTTATTTTGTGGTTTCTAATTGAATTTAAACGATAAATATTTTTTGGCATGGGTTTTGCTCTTAAGTTAGTGCAGCTCATCGAGAGTGAGTCGTTACTAGCATGACTTATAGGAGTAAAAATGAAATATATCATCGTAATCATTAAACCATTTAAGTTAGATGAAGTGCGTGAAGCGCTATCTGAAATTGGCATTCAAGGAATGACCATAACAGAAGTACGTGGGTTTGGTAGGCAAAAGGGGCATGCAGAACTGTACAGGGGGGCAGAGTATACTGTCGATTTTTTACCTAAAGTGAGAATGGAGATTGCTGTTCCTGATGAGCTAGTCGAGCTAGTGATTGAAACGGTAGAGAAAAAAGCGCATACCGGCCAAGTTGGTGATGGGAAAATATTTATTTTGCCATTAGAGCAAGCCGTACGAATTCGTACTGGCGAAAAACAAGATGAAGCACTTTAGGAGAACGACGATGCGTAAATGGTTTCAATACACATTAGTAGCAGTGGGTGGTTTTCCAATGAGCGTTTTGGCTTCGCAAGGGGGACTAGATAAAGCAGACAATGCTTTTATGATGATAGCGACGGCCTTGGTGATCTTCATGATTGTCCCAGGGATTGCGTTGTTTTATGGCGGGTTATTAAGAAGTAAAAACGTCCTTTCACTCATGGCGCAGACGACTGTGATTTTAGCGTTAGTTTCTGTTATTTGGATTATTTATGGATACAGTTTAGCGTTCAGTGAAGGGAATGCCTTTTTTGGGGGATTTAGCCTAGTTATGTTAAACGGTATTACGGTGGAAAGCTTATCTGCCACGATCCCGCAGTTTGTCCATGTGGCATTTCAAGGCGCATTTGCCTGTTTAACCGTGGCGTTGGTGGTCGGTGCTTTAGGTGAGCGGATCAAATTTTCAGCCGTTTTAATTTTTACTGTTATTTGGACTACTTTTGCTTATTTGCCCATGGCGCACATGGTGTGGGGCGGCGGTATTCTTTCGCAAGACGGTGCATTGGATTTTGCGGGAGGAACTGTGGTACATATTAATGCGGCAGTTGCGGGTTTAGTTGGCGCTTACTTACTTGGTCATCGTACAGGCTTAGGGAAAGAGGCGATTAAACCCCATAACTTACCGATGGTATTTATGGGAACATCCATTTTGTTTATTGGTTGGTTTGGCTTCAATGCAGGGTCTGCGGGAAGCGCAGATGGTATTGCGGCTTTAGCTTTTGTGAACACCGTTGCTGCGGCGTCTGGCGCGATTTTATCATGGACATTAGCAGAGTGGATTTTTAGAGAAAAGCCTTCCTTATTAGGCGCTTGCTCAGGTTGTTTAGCAGGTCTTGTCGGTGTGACGCCTGCGGCAGGAACCGTTGGCGTAGGCGGTGCATTGATCATTGGGTTGCTTTCAGGGATTGCAGGTTTATGGGGCGTGGTAATACTGAAACGTAAGCTGAAAGTTGATGATGTTTGTGACGTTTTTGGCGTTCATGGTGTCTGTGGTATTTTAGGCTGTTTGCTGACGGGGGTGTTCACTTCAAGTGCATTAGGTGGAAGTGGTTTCGCGGAAGGTATCACAATGCTAAAACAAGTTGGCATCCAAGCATTTAGCATCTTAGTCTGTGTTGTATGGACCGCTGTTGTTGCGTTTATTGCCTTTATGGTTGCAGCTAAGACATCAGGGCTAAGAATTGGTGTTGAAAAGGAAAGAGAAGGTTTGGACATTACTTCCCACGGTGAAAGTGCTTATAACTAAGGCCATCACGTTTTTCTACTTATGAATTCAGGATAAAGCTGTGTTCTATTCAAATTGATAATGGCAGTATGCATGACGCTGCCATTACCTTTTTAGCCGAATAAGTGAGTAATCACTTACGTCTCAAGAATGTTGCCTAGCGTGGTTGTCTCTGGCGTATAACACCTTCTTGCACGGCAGTTGCAACAAGGTCACCTTGAGGATTATAGATTTGCCCTTTCACAAAACCCCTTCCACCTGATGCTGACGGGCTTTCGACGGCATAAAGTAACCAATCATCAATTTTAAAAGGGCGATGAAACCACATTGAGTGATCAATGGTGGCAACTTGTAAGTCTCTTTCCATAAAACCACGACCATGGGGCTGTAAAGCCGCAGGTAAGAAATTATAGTCAGAAGCATAGCCTAATAAATAATGGTGTAGTGACGGTATATTCGGTAATTGCCCTTTCGCTTTAAACCAGATATAGCGGAAGGGTTCTTGAGGTGGAGCATCGAATGGACTATAGAATTCCACGGGTCTAAATTCGAAAGGGTTAGGCCTCAATGCATATTTTTTGACAGCTTCGGGTAATTTATTGGCCAACGCTTGCACAATATCATCTTGAGAAATTAATTGAGACGGTGGTGGAACGTCAGGCATTAAATTTTGATGCGAGTAGCCTTCTTCTTGGGTCTGAAATGACGCAGTCATAAAAAAAATAGGTTTGCCATTTTGGATGGCACTGATACGTCGCGCACTAAAACTCCCACCATCACGTAAAATCTCCACGTCGTACACTATAGGGCGAGAGCTATCACCAGGACGCAAAAAATAACTGTGAAAAGAGTTAATAAAGCGATCTTCAGGGAGTGTTTGTTCGGCTGCATACATAGCTTGCCCAACTACTTGGCCACCAAAAACTTGTGGCAAACCAAGGTCTTCGCTTTGCCCTCTGAAAATGCCTTCTTCTATTTTTTCTAGCTCGATGAGGCTAATTAAGTTCTGTAATTCTGGGCTCATAATTACCTTAATACAGTTAAAAATAATGAGATACCAGTATTTTCCCATTATTTTACCAAAATAGGTAGGTAGATTGTGTATGGTAAATTTACACTTACTTATGGTTACAATTTGAAATATTATTTTATTATTTGATTCAAATTAGTTATACTTTTTTCAATTCCCATATCAAAAAAAGACTCTCTAATTTCAATTTTTTAAAATGTTTTAAAAAACATTGTCTTATAGGTAATAACTATGATGTTTTTACGCTACTTTATCAGCTTACTATTTGTTTTTTCTTTAATCGGCTGTGAAGGGAATAGCACAAAGCCAAGTGAAAAAATGTTGAATAGTAAAGCGAGCCATAACAACCAAACTGTTGATTCAGGAAAAATCGAAGGGCGTGTTGTGATTGTGCAGAGTTCTGTTATCCCCTCGGGGGCGATTGTGACCGTCACATTAGCAGATACTTCTATTGCGGATTTACCCGCGCTCATTTTGTCTCAAAAATATTACGACTCGCTGAATAATCGCCCGACGATACCTTTTGAGTTAACGTATCATAAGAATGAAGTAAGGCCAGAAGGTAAATTGACTGTGAATGCAACGGTTAATGTCGATGGTAAGCTACTCTATATCACAGATTCTGTGGTTGAAGTGATTAATAACGGCGTAACCAAAAATGTTGAATTATTAATGGTGCCTGCAAATTAGCACTATTTTAACGACAACCTAATGTTTTGACTATTTAGGGGATACATTGCCTGATTTGTGTAATAAATCAGCACTTAGCCGCAGCATTCTTGCTATTTAAGCGACTATCGAGCATAATGCCCTTGCTTCGAGAGAAGCATTCAATGGGGGCTCTGTTGGTTCTCCCGCAACGCTAACTTGTTAACTTGGTCAGGTCCGGAAGGAAGCAGCCATAGCAGGGGTCGTGTGTGCCGGGATGTCGCTGGCAGGGCTCCCACCCAAAATTCCTTTCTTGATTCATCCTTTAATATTATTTAAAAGCATTAAATCCATTACTGATAACGTAATAATTTACGTCTAACTTATTTAACATTTAAATTTAGATAAATGTTAAATTGGATTTTATTTTTTTAAATAATGCCTAATATATAAATAGCAAAAAGTTAAAAAAACGCATTAATTGTTAAAGTGGGACGAGGTTTAAGCTTAAGGTAAGAAATAAACGGTAAAAGAGGGTATTAGCATTAAAATAATGCCAATAATTGTGCTTGAGTGATAATGAGTTCAGCCGATAAATGTGGTTACCGGCTATAACCATTTACTATCTGTGCGTGTTTATAAAATATTATCTAACAAATTTCCAAACAGAAGCAGGGATTTTATCGTAGAGCTTATTCATTGTTAGTTCAGCGAGACGGTGGTCTGCTGCTGAGTAAAACAGTTCCAGCTCATCATCAGATAATTCATACTTATTTTTTTCAATCACTCGCTCAAGTGTTTCAATTGTTGTGCATTTTCTTAAACGCATCAGATAATCAGATTTGGTCATAACGCCCTTTCTTTTATGAGAAATAACTCGGTAATATACAATGTGATAGTTAGACTAAAGATAAATAAAGTCTTAAGTTTTGCTGGTTAGACATTTTAGATCGTCATCCAGCACAGCGACAAGATTTTGATTCATCGTTTCCCAATCAATAATTTCACTCAATGTGATGATTGGGCTTCCAAATAAATCGTAAGTCTCATCGAGATACTCTTCGATTAATGAGATAACAAGATTTTCTTTTGGATATTTGATTTTAAATCGCCAAACGAATGCGGCGATATGCTCTATGAGCTCATTAAGCGCTGCACTCTGCTCAGAGCTTAAGTCATTAATCCAATGTGTATTTGTTTGTTGTAAACTTAAAATAGCGTCTCGATTCAGACTATTACATAAGTATTTAAGTTCTGCTATATCATGTCTTTTGGGTGAGTATTCATCCATAATCACCTCCGCAGGCGAATCTGACTTTTGCTATGTATCTTTTTATATCAATAAAACAGCCATAATAACGAATTAAAAGCACTTGTGTTCAATATGAAAACATAGGTTGTTAATATATTGAATAATATAAAATTATTATAAAAACATTGAATGCCTGAAAGTTTATACTATTAACATAAGTGATATTCAAATACAGACTAGCAGTAAGAACCGCTTTAGGTTAGATATAATAATATCATTATTATCACATAAGTCACCCTCTATTAACTACTTTTTTCTACTTTCGTGGGAGGCTGTGAGGGAGCTTTTACGGTATGTTCTGACTAAACACAATTTTATAGTATATTTAAATCGTTTAAGTGCTCAGTGTATTTTAATGCAATCAGAGATAAAAATTCATACAAAGCACGGAACAAAAAGTATTACTCCATTTAGGGTATTTAAATAATTTTATTTAACTAATGAGATAAGATATTTAAATATTTAAAAACCTTCACGATAGGAAGTAAAGGTTTTTAAATTAGGTTGCAACTTAGAGATAGAGATTTAAGGTAACTCCAGGTTTCAGATCTGCCATTTTCACACCAGAGTTCCAAGTCATTAAATCATTAAGCTTGATACCATGGCGTTTTGCAATGCTGTAATAAGAATCACCTTTGCGAACTTTGTATACTGTGCTTTTACGGATATTAGCGGCTGGGGTTACACCTGTAACTTTGAGGGTTTGGCCGGGTTTAATCACGCTGGCTGTTTTTAGGCCATTTAGCTGTTGAATGTTTTTTGCTGTCGTATTGAATTTTTTAGCAATACTGGCAATAGATTCACCTTTACGAACTTTATATGTGGTGATCTTGGCGCGATTTTGGCGAGCCGTTGAAATGGCTGTTGGTTGCGCTATTGCTTTAGTTTGTTGGTTTTGCACTGCTGCAAGGCGGATCGTTTCTAGCACCTCTTGGTCTGTCAATGAGGTTTTGAATTGCTCCGCTTTTGCGGTGGGTAACATAATATAGTGTGGCCCTGTGGGGGATGTAATTCCACGGGTGTAACCTGAATTATAGGTTTTGACAGACTCAACCGTTAACCCTGCCAGCTCTGCTGCTTGGGATAAAGTAATTTGCTGGCCAACATCCACTTGTGTTAGTGCTCTGTTTTTATTGCTTGTCGGTAAATTTACTTGGTACTGCTCTGGATTTTTTAACACCTTACTCAGCGCTAAAATTTTAGGCACATACTGCTTGGTTTCTTTCGGTAATGATAATGACCAAAAATCAGTTGGTAGGCCTGCTGCTTCGTTCTTTTTAATCGCGTTTTGTACGCAGCCTTCACCGCAATTATATGCCGCTAAGGTGAGTTCCCAATCATGACCGAACATTACATTTAGGTTCTCAAGTAAATCAAATGCTGCATTAGTGGATGAAAGAACATCTCGGCGTTCGTCAACCCACTGTGTTTGTTTTAACCCATATGAACGGGCTGTAATTGGCACAATTTGCCACAAACCCGCCGCTTGTGCAGGAGAGGTCGCTTTTGGATTAAAAGAACTTTCAATAATTGGAATTAAGGCTAACTCCATGGGGAGGTTACGTTCATTAATTTCGTCTACGATGAGGTACATATAAGGCTCAGCCCTTAATGCCACATCGTAGACAAAACTTTGTTTATTCATATAACTGTTGGCCATTTCCCTAATTTGTGGGTTATCAGGGATATCCATTTTTAATTCATCACTAATATAGCCCCATAAATCATAATCAACTTTAGATTGTTGTCGGCTAGCCGCTTGGTTATGTGAAGCAATGGTTTCAATTGTATGATTTACTGTGGGTTTATTCTGCTTAACTTTTTTTGGGGCAGTTTGGCATCCAGCCAGCAGAACAATGGCGATAAGCGTCGCGATTATCTTCATTTTTTCTATTGTTCTTCATTTTAATGTTTAAAAGTCGAACAATAATACTTATCCCACCCCGAGATGACAATCAATAAACTTCAATATTGGTCTTTTAATTGACGTAACAGGGTAAAAACGGCCCTTAAAGGCGGATTTTGCATATTAATTTGCAATTTTCTCTGTAATTGTTGATTATCGCATTGAAGAAAAATATTTATTTTTTTCTCTATTTTCAATGTAGTAGGAACTGTAGGTTGATTTTTGTCACGCATTTGCGTTATTTTTTGTAAATATTGTGTAATTGCTTCATTTTCAGGCCAAATGTGATGAGCAAATTTTAAGTTTGATAAGGTATATTCGTGGGCACAGCAAACGAGGGTGTCATCGGGTAGCACAGCAATTTTTTGAATAGATTGATACATTTGTTCAGGCGTACCTTCAAAAATGCGGCCACAACCTGCCGAAAATAAAGTATCACCACAGAATAAATAAGGTGCTTGATAGAAACCAATATGGTTAGTCGTATGCCCAGATAAAGAGATTACACGGAAGTTGAATTGATTGATGACAACATTGCCGCCTTCTTCAACTAATTCAGTTGCGCCTTTATCGGCGGTTTCTTTTGAGCCAAATACAGGTAACGTTGTAAATTTGCTTAAAATTTCTTCCACACCACCGGTATGATCATTATGGTGGTGAGTAAGTAAGATAGCCACAGGGGTTAAATGCTTCTGGGTGATTATTTCGAGCACAGGCTCTGCCTCAGCAGGATCAACGATGATACACTGCTTTTGGTTATCCGCTAAAACCCAAATATAGTTATCATTTAAAGCGGGGACTCGGATTAACTCCATAATGACCTCAAAAACTGTTTAATAGGGGGATTTCATGAAACCTGCGCGTATTGATAAAAAAATTCAAATGCCCGTTAGTTGGTCTGATATTCCTTTTGGCGAACAATATCGGCAAGCACTGGAAAACCAGCTTCGCCCTTGGTGGCCGAAAATGTTTGGTTTTCATCTCCTTAAGTTAGGGCATTTAAGCACTGAAATCCATACCGAAGAATGTTTAATCTCCCATCAGTTTAATGTGGGGGAGAATGATCCCCGCTTTAACCTTATTGCGCAACCCGATGCCTTACCCTTTACTGCAAAGTCGATTGATGCCTGTTTAGTATCACATTGTTTAGCTTATAGCCACGATCCGCATTGGTTATTGAGAGAGGTTGATCGGGTATTAATGGATGATGGATGGTTAGTTATTTCGGGGTTTAATCCATTTAGCCTTGCAGGGTTAGCGAAGTTGGTTCCTGTTTTACGTAAAAAACAGCCTTATTGTAGCCGTTTCTTTCCGTCGGTTAGGGTATTTGATTGGCTGAGCTTATTAAATTATGAGGTTCTATATCATCGGAATTGCCATGTCATTCCTTGGATGAGCCCGCAGCGGCGGGTCAATAAAAATTGTGGTGGAATTGGTGTGCTGAGTGTCATCGTGGCGCGAAAACGGACCTACCCGCTCACGCCAACACCGCTAAAATTTAAACAGCCAAAAGTAAAAATTGGGACGGCACTAGGCGCGGCAAAGGAGTTAAGTAAGCGCACTGAAAAGGTGTGCGATTAGTCTTTGGCGGGTTGGTAACCTGTATCTTCTTTGGTTGGAGACGAAGCGGCTTCACGTGCAAGCTCATCACATTTCTCATTTTCAGGATGACCTGCATGGCCTTTAACCCAGCGCCAATCAATGGTATGAGGCTGGATTGCCTCATCGAGACGCTTCCATAAATCGACATTAACCACAGGGGATTTGTCTGCTTTTCGCCATTGCTTGCGTTTCCAGCCATGGATCCACTGAGTAATACCTTGGCGAACATATTGGCTATCGGTTGTTAAGATGATGTCGCACGGTCTTTTAAGGGATTCAAGCGCGACAATAGCGGCAAGCAGTTCCATGCGATTATTGGTCGTCATAAAATAGCCATCGCTAAGTGTTTTTTCATGTTGTTGATAACGAAGGACAACACCGTATCCTCCAGGACCAGGGTTACCTAAACAGGAACCGTCCGTGAAAATTTCTACCTGCTTTGTCATTTCTGGTACACTCTATATTATTCATTCACCTCTAGTTTGACACAAAATACCATTATGAGCACGGCGATAACCCGACAAATTGTCCTCGATACTGAAACCACAGGTATGAACAAGCTTGGTGTTCATTATGAAGGCCATAACATTATTGAAATTGGTGCAGTTGAAGTGATTAATCGGCGCTTAACTGGCCGTAATTTTCATGTGTATATCAAACCTAACCGTTTAGTCGACCCCGAAGCATTTGAAGTGCATGGGATCAGTGATGAATTTTTACAGGATAAACCTGTATTTGCAGACATTGCCGATGAGTTCCTTGAATTTATTCGTGGCGCAGAGCTCGTTATTCATAACGCTCCCTTCGATATTGGCTTTATGGACTATGAATTTCGTAAGCTCAATAAAGGTATTCCACCAACCGCTGATTTTTGTACTATCACTGATAGCTTAGTGTTAGCGCGCAAGTTGTTTCCAGGTAAACGAAATAACTTGGATGCTTTATGTGACCGATATTTAATTGATAACTCTAAACGTATGCTGCATGGCGCGTTACTCGATGCTGAAATCTTGTCGGATGTGTATCTTGCGATGACGGGTGGGCAAACATCGTTATCATTTTCGATGGATGCCGAATCAGCAAATAATGAGCAAGCGTATGAAATTCAGCGTATTGAGCGCCCATCAAGTGGTTTAAAGGTGTTGTATGCTTCCGACGAAGAACTTATTGCCCATGAAGCCCGCCTTGATATTGTTGATAAGAAAGGTGGGAAACCTTGCCTGTGGCGGCAGTCAGATGAAGAAGAAGAAAACTTGCATTAAGTGTGGTTGATTTGAAATAAATAAGCTTAATAAAGAAAGCATTAGTTATTACATCACTTTAAGGCTAAAAACTGTTCAACTGCACGATTTTTCAAGAAAAAGTATTGACTGCATAATGAAGTCTTCGTAATATGCATGCGTTCCCAACAGGGAACATTCGGAGCGGTAGTTCAGTTGGTTAGAATACCTGCCTGTCACGCAGGGGGTCGCGGGTTCGAGTCCCGTCCGTTCCGCCAAATATTGAAGCCCTGAGCAATTTGCTCGGGGCTTTTTTTATGGCTTTTATTTGTGCTAGTCACTCAGTTTCATCACCGATACCTGTCTCCTGGATACATTTTATTTCACTGATTCATATCGTAATGAATAGGCGGTATACGCATAAAATGCGTTTATTGTTTTTGTATATGACGATTTTACAACGCATACTGCTAGTAAGGCGCCTATTTTTGATTTCGAACAGTAACTCATTTTATTTCATTATTAATATAATAGCGGGAATTAGATGTTTTTTTATGCGCTATTGTGACGATCAAAAATGCATTTTTTTTTATATCATTGATGAACTATTTCATTTGGAAATGTTATTTTAGCCATTGTTGGTATTTTTATAATGCTTTGAAAAGTTGAAAAGCAAAGAGTACAATTTCTCTTCCCCAAGGATAAGCTTGGTGTACTCGATCTTAACACTAGATATCGAATATTATTCAGGTGAAAAACCTTAATACTCGTATTTGGTGTTAAATTCCTGCCCAAATAATACACTTCATGCCAATTTGTAACAAAATGAAAATACCTATTAAATTAGGTGTCCATAATATATATTTCAAAAAATAAGTAATTATAGCTATAACTTATTTTTCGTATATTAAAAACATTATTTTAACATTTAAAATTAATCTATTAATCACATAGTTACTTCTTAATTCAATACTCTGATTACGTGTTTTTTATCATTTTTGGCCGGGTAAATGTTGCGAGAAAAATATTTAGATAGAATTTGGCTATGGATTAATCCATTTTTAATAGCTTTAAACATTTTTACACGATTTTGTATCCATTTATATTATTAAGAACAAATTAGTTACGAATAATTAAGTTTTGAATTATTTAGCTAGTAACATAAATATATTAATAATCGTTTTTATCGAGTTATTCGTTTTATTTCACCGTTGGGAAAGTTTTGGAAATGCTTATGGAATCAAATAAGTTAAGTTATTATGCTGGTTTTTTCTTGAGAAAGTCCAGACGAGAAAAAAATCTAACCGGCAAGCAGTTAGCAAAGTTAATGCACGTAAGTCAGCAACAGATTTCTCGTTATGAAACAGGAAAAACGCCATTAACACTTGATCAATTACACCAACTATTAACTTTTCTCGATAAAAGTTGGGTGGATCTCATTCTCTTTGTTCAAAATGAAAAAGAGAATGAGAATAAGTTAAAAAATGAAATGGATAAAAAAGAAAACTATACATTAAGTCGGTATTTAATGGATTTCGTTTCTAGCAAAGAACAATAACTATATTAAATAAACTTTAAAGGTGGTCAGATTATATTTTATAAAAAACACAGTTAAGTGTTTTTTATACTATGTAATTTTCTATTTGTTATATTTTTAATATTAATTAGAGAGAACAATATGTTTAATAAAAAAATGGCATCTGTATTATTATCTGGGGTTATTGCTGCTTCTTTTGCTACCGTTGCAAACGCGGATACGCGTACTGCTCAAGCGACAGCTACGTGGCAAGCGACTGCAATTAAAGATACGACAAGTATGTTAGTTGTTACCCCTCTGAAAAGCTTAACCTTTAATTATGCGGAAGGTCAAAAAAGCTTTAACCAACAAAATGGCGCATTTGATGTTGCTATTCAAGGCCAATCAGGTGCAACTGATTTTAAATTAACGTCAAAAATCATTGCAAACACGTTAGCAAGAACCACTGATGATTCGACATTAGAAGTGGGTGTTAAATGGAATGGTACTGACTTAGATACCACTGCTGACACAACACTAATTGATGTTGCGCAAGGTATTACTTCAGGTTTAGATAACTTAGCCGCAGAAGGTATTTGGGATGGTTCAGACCGTTCAACTGACCGTGGTGAGTTCACTTTCGTTATTGCTAATGCTAAAGCCGCAGGCGCAACCGCTGAATTTAAAGATTTAGCTGATGGTGTTTGGGATGGTGACGTGAAAGTTCAGTTTACTGCAAACTGGGAAGGCACTTTCGTTACTCCATAAACTGCTCCATGAGTTAAATAATAAATCTTATATTACGATAAAGAGAATATAAGGATGTTGATCTTTATCGTTTTCTATTTGAGTTTTTATAATGAATAAAATTACATTTGCAGTCATTTTATTATCAATGCTACCACTAAAAAATAGTTTGGCTGTTAATGTTGGTAATATTACGGAAATTATTTCTTCAGGTGAAGAAACCTTAGCAAAAGAAATTGAAAATACTGTTGATGCAGCAAGATTAGTTAATTTAAGTATTGAAAAAATTGATTCTCCACTTGAAGGTGGGAAGGTTATTCCTATTAACGATCCTAACGAAATACTGTCAACACCAGCGAATATTATACTGCCAGGTAAATCAAAGGATATTTTTAAAATTATCTATCAAGGCCCAAAAGACGAGCAGGAACGTTATTATCGGTTAAACTGGACAGATGATCCAATTAGTGAAAGTGGAATGACGAAAAGTACTAAATCAGCTTCTGCAACAACATCAGCAACAATAAGTACGATTTTAGTTATTGCACCAAGGATTGAAAATTTCAAATATAACTATGAAAAAAATAAAGTGGCTAATTTAGGAAATAGTTCTTTTCGCGTTGTCGCATCAGGTCCTTGTTTAACTGAAAAGTTAAAATATGGCGCAGAAGGTGTTTGTCGTGAGCGTTATTATCTCCTACCTAATTTAGCGGTTAACCTTCAGTTGGTTGATATAAACAATAAAAAAACAAGTATTGGTATTTGGCACAAAGGGGAGTTTATTGTTGTCAAATAATTAGGATTGGGTCTTAATTATGCGTAAAAGTGTTATCGCTTTATCAATAATGAGCTTTATTTTTTCAAGCACTCTTTCTGCTAAAGATATTAAACGAGTTAAAATTGGTGGGTATATTATTCCTCCAGCTTTTGTCTTGGCTTTAGAAGAAGGAATGTCTGTTCCTGTATTTTTGCGTTTAAAATCAGATGATAAAAAAAACCAGAGTGAAGGTAAAATTGCAGATGCCATCATAATAATAGAACAGGGAAAGATTAAACTTGCCAATATTCATTTTATCGATGCAAATAAAGGCCCAAGAATACAGCCCTTGCTGATTGAAAATTTAGAGCAGAAAAAAGATGCTTTCTTTAATGAGCTTAATAACATCAATATTGATAAAAATGCCGTACTGCAATTGAATATTGCGTCGTTTAATTTATCTCTGGATGTTGATAAAGAGGCCATTGCGCCAAATGAAAAAATTAGGCAGTTTTCATTGGGTGATTCTTCTGTTGATGCGTTTTCGACGGTTGCGAACTATGATTTAGGGGTTTTTGAAAGTCAGGTAAAAAAAGGGAAAAACTCATCAAGTAGCTATTTTAACTTAGATACATTATTTGCGATTGCTGAGCACCATATAAACATAAACGCATCGGCATACAGTATTGGGAAATCGAATTCTGATATTGAGCTTTACCGTGCGATGTATGAGCGTGACTTTGCTGGCCTACGCTTTGCCATTGGGTTAATGAGTACGTGGAACTTACAGTCTATAGCGAGTTTAACCACTTTAAATCGCAGTAAAATATATGCGGCATCTATTGGTAATAATGCTTCAAGTGTTGTCGTTAACAAAAAATACTCCCTGACTCCGATTTATGTTTTTTTAAATAGTCCGGGTGAAGTGCGTATTTACCGTGATGAAAAATTACTCAATATCCAAAACTTTCCAATGGGGAGTTATGAGGTGGATACCAGTATTTTGCCCTTTGGTATTTATGACGTCACGATTGAAACCGTTGTTGATGGCAATATTGTGACTTCGCAGCGACAAACAATTAATAAGTCATTTAGTTCAGGTGGTGCTGATTTTGACAAGCTTAACTGGGAAGTTTATGGCGGATATATCGACTTTGATAAAAAACGTTATGTCAGAGGGAAACAAGCTGACCGTCAACCACTAGAAAAAAGTTATTTGTTGGGAGCGTCTGTTGCAAAAAGCTTCCCTGTGTTGTCTGGGTTAAATGTTCAAATGTCGAACTACAGTTATGACAATTTTTTAATTAATGAAAGCAGTATTAATCTTTCATTAAATCAATATATTTCTATTTCTTGGCAAGGCATGGTTGAGAACCATGGCAGCTTTAGGAATATTGCTACAGTATCTACCAGCGTACCAGATGGCTATGGTTCTATTTGGGCTTCAAAAGAAAAAGCCATCATCAAAGGTGACCTGCCAGTTTATGATTCAAATAGCTATTCTTATGGTGCAACGTTGAACCTTGATAAGGTGGTTGACCGCGCTGGATCATTTACCATTAGCAGCACAACAGATAAACGTATTGGTAGTGACTCAATTAACTATGAGTATTCAAATACCTTATTTTCAGGCCGCTATGGCACAGTTGGTTTAAGAACGGGCGTTCAACGTTACCACTATGATGACCAAAAAAGTATCAATGAAAAATTTATTAGCCTTGATTTTTCATTGCCGTTATCGACTTGGTTGAGTACCGGCCTATCGTCAAGTAATGGCAATATGAAAGCCAATATTTACGCGAATAAACGCTTTGAAGATTCGGTGATTACCGATATTGGTGGATCTGTTTCTAAATTGGTCCGCGATAAAAATAATGGGGAATCTGATTTCTCAACGATGGGTTATGCCTCCTATGAGACAAAATACAACTCAGGGATGCTGACGGTTAATCGCCCTGATAACCAAAGGTTAAATGGTAACTTTACGTCTCGCGGTTCGTTAGCTTATAGCGATGGCACTATTATGCCAAGCGGGCAACAAGGGAAGTCGGGCGTCATCATTAATTCGGATATTTATGGGGCAGGGAGTATGACTGCACGTGTTAATGGGCAAAGTTACCCGATTAGCGGAACAAATACGTTTATCCCTTTATCGCCTTATTCAGATTACGACATCCAATTAATGAATGATGCGAAGTCTAAAGACAGTTTTGACATTGTGTCTGGGCGAAATAAGTCAGTCACTTTATACCCTGGGAATATTGCTATATATAAACCCGAAGTTAGGCAGTTAGTGACGGTATTTGGCCGTTTAAAATCGCCTAATGGTGAATTTATTAAATATGCGTCTATTCGCAATCATATTGGTCGAACCAAAACAGACCACAATGGTGAATTTTCAATGGATGTGGATGTGCGTTATCCGGTTATTTCATTGTTACAAGAAGATGAGCAAACCATTTGCGAAGCTGATTTAAATTTAGAGGGTGCTCGCGGCGCATTGTGGCTGGGTGATGTGACTTGTGACCCGCAGCGCACAGTCGCATTGAGGCAATGAGAATTTTATGATGATTAAACCAATTTCTTTTTTTTCTCTTAGTAGCATTATTTTCAGTATGTTATTCAGTTCAGCGGCGGGTGCCGTTGCACTAAGTAATTCCATTGTTTTTGTTGAGAATGGCGTGGATGATGAATATTTTGTCACGCCGAGGTCGTTAGACCCTCGCTTTACAGGCGCGAATAAATTTTCCCGTTATTCAGCAAAAAGCCAAGAAAGTTTAGGCTATATGGGCTACACCAATACTTCGATTCGAGCAAATCAGAATGTGGATATTTGGTTTGAAAACTCGCCTATTGATGGCCCATTTATCGGCAACCGCTGTATGCGTAATTATTGCAACCGTGATACGGGGTATTGGCCTGCACAATATGTTGGTCGAAATGGCGCATATAAAATTGTGCAGGATAATACATTGGGAGAAGGGGCATATGCGCGAGGTATTTTTAGCGAATCAACCTATCAATATTTTAGGCAGATGGCTGTTGGTGCGGTTGAAACATATAGCTACCGTGCATGCATGACCGACTTGGATTATGACCCAGCGAAAGGGGAAAGCTGCCAAAGTGTCGGCGGGCGAATTATTGCATCCCACGAATTTACGATTACTAAATCTGCCCATATTAAGCTCAGCTCTACTGGGGCAATGCAAGAGGTTTACATTGACAGTAATGGGAACCCAAGCTTAGGGCCGGGGGAGCAATTTTGCCGAATTGGCATTGTCGCTAATGTGAATGGTTTGATTTGCCAAGTGGTGAAGCATGAAACATCTGGGGATGTTTTTGCTAATGTGCTATTGAGCTTAAAAGTTAACTCAACCCTGATCCCATTTACTGTTGCGGGGGCATCAATAAAAATTGGGCCTGATGACGGTTCGAATATTTGGCGTAATTATAATTCAACCTATGCTGCCAATACGTATTTTAAAAGTTCGAATCAGTATGTTTCTATCTTTTTTTCCAATACGTTTTTTAAGCAGTTAATAACCAATAATGTGGATTTTACCAATAGCCAAGACTTTTTTACCTTTTCGTTTACTAACCCTGCGGCTGCCCCACAATCAGGGTACTATGAATTTACACCGTCAAATCAATTAGTGATAAAGCCTCGGGATTATAGCATCAGTATTGTGCCCGCGGATTATATTCCAAACCCGTCAAAGACAGGTAAAATTGGCCCTGAAGAACCGCCGATTGAGTTTAATTATATTGTGACGACCAGTGGCCCTCGGCAGGCTGATTCTATTACGGCGAGGGTCGAAGGCCCAACCGTTAATGTCAGCGGGCAAAATTTTTGCTTGTTCAGCTCTGACGATGACAAATTTCGCGTGCCATTCTCGGCTTATCTGTCATTTAAAAATGCGTCAGGTTCTGAAGAATCTTACCGCTCAAGCTGTGATGGTACGGAAATATCAATGAATAATGCCTTATGGGCAGAAACGCCGTGGGATATACCTAACCAAGACTTAGGGTCATTTTATCGGACTTATTTAGATTTACGCTTCCCAATGAATGAATCGAATTCGTTGTTTACTTTGGATGGCATTGATTGGTTAGGAACGGTATCGGCTAGTGGAACTGTCGTTGTGAAGGCGATTTGGACGGGACCTGATGTGCATCTATAAGCGATTTTACGAGCTCATATTATTTGGGGTGATATTATTATTCTTTGGTAAAGCGCAGGCGTTGTATTTAAGCTCGGATATTTCAGCACTTGAACCAAGTAAAAGCTTTTTCTCAAAATCTTATATCAATGATACAAAAAAGGTGAATTTATATACATTTAGCGCCTATCAAATAGATAAACCAGATAATAATGAGCAGGGGAAGCCAATTGAAGAGGGCGAAATTATTTTTACTCCCTTAAAAAAAATCTTATTACCCGGGGAACAAGAGTATTTTAAGATTTTTTATCGCGGTAAAGAGGATGATAAAGAGCGTTATTATAAGATTGTGATTAGCGAAACGGCGTTGGATGTGGATACGGATCCAGCTTTGAATCAACAATCGTTATTTTACCCCACGGTGAGTTTAGAAACCTACTTTGTGGTTAGACCGAAAAATATTGATTTCCAATATGCCATGGATGCAAATGCGGGCGTATTAAAAAATACGGGGAATACCTATTTTAGGGTATTAGTTCACGAAAATTGCGAGGTGAGTGATGACGAGCAGCCATTGGTTCTTCACCTTTTGCCCCAGCAAGAATTTCGCAATGCAGCTTTAAAGAAAAAAAGCCGTAAGTACATTGTTATCTTTAATAAATACCATTCTATAGGCAACTGCGATTAGCCTGTTTAAAATTTCATATTATATGATTAGCCAGTAATACTTATTGTTACTGGTTTTTTTTTCAATTCATGCTACGCCTCTCTTTTTAATAATGACTAATATTCTTCGTTTTAATGTATGACATGCGAATTATGTGAGAATTAATTTTCATCTAATTATTAGGTTCTCATTGGAACTTAATAAGGCTGCTTTTCTTTATCTGGTAAATTAGAGGAAAAATAATTATGGCATTAAATAGTGAGTTGAAAAATTATTTAGAATCGACGATCAATGCCTTAAATTTATCTGAAACTCCTTATTTTAAAGCTTTATGTGCTGGTGAGTTGTCTCAAGAGCAATTTGTAGAAACTCAAAATGAGTTCGCAACAATGGTTTTTTTCTTTAGTCGCCCAATGGCTCAAATTATCGCGAATGTTCCTGATGCAATACCGCGTATTGCCATTGTAGAAAATCTTTGGGAAGAACATGGGCAAGGCATTAAAGAAAATGTTCATGGGAATACGATCTTAACGTTAATTTCTCGTCTCGGTGGTGACCCTAGCAAAGTTAACATTCACCAGCCGCCGTTGAATGCGCGTGTGTTTAACGAAACGATTCGTAGTGTTTCTTCATTCTCAGATTACCGTTTTGCATCAGCCGTATATGCGGGTATTGAGCGTACATTTGTTGACGCGTCAACTCTGATTTATGAGGCAATCAAGGAGCAGGGCTGGCTAGAGGAGAGCCAAATTACCCATTATGGATTGCATAAAGAAATTGATATTGAGCATGCGGAAGATTTTTTGAAAGTTGTTAATGAAAACTGGCTTGAACCAGAGGTTCAATATTTAATTAAAGACGGAATTAAATTTGGTAGCCATTTGCTAACGAATGCCTATACGAGTTTTTATTACAGTTTGTCGTGACCTGAGGGGAACTCTCTAAAATTTTATATTAAAAAAGGTGCAATAACGGCACCTTTTTTGTGCTCATTGACCCGTCATTAGAAGGGAGTGTGTGTTTCTACTTAAATCAAAACAAAAATACTCGGGCATATTGAAGCACTTTTTTGTTTAAAAGTTTGCCAATTATCACTAATGTGGCAGCTAAATGTGCTAGATGCATAAATCACCTTGATCCCAGACAGTGAACTCAGGTTTAATAAGGTTAGTCACTTGCGCAAAAATGTAAGCCTTAAGGGATATTTTGCGCAATGGAATGGATTCAGCTTTGCGGCAGTTCAATTTATTCGCGATCTGCTGCCATGAACATAGCAAATATTGCGGTATGGGTAGAATTGGGTTACTTTCAATCGCGCTACATCGGCAAATTGACGTTTTTCGTTGTGGCGAAATCAAAGTAGCACTATCCGTATTGCGTTGTAAAAATTGGTTTAAGTACGTTTTTATCCTACCTGGAGTATACTGATGACGACTCGTAAAACCCTTGCTAATGCTATCCGCTTTCTAAGTATGGATGCGGTTCAAAAAGCAAAATCAGGGCATCCTGGCGCGCCAATGGGCATGGCTGATATTGCTGAAGTACTGTGGCGTGACCATATGAATCATAACCCAGCAAACCCACACTGGGCAGATCGTGACCGTTTTGTACTGTCAAACGGCCATGGTTCAATGCTGATTTATAGCTTGCTGCACCTCACTGGTTATGACTTATCTATCGAAGAGTTAAAAAACTTCCGCCAATTACACTCTAAAACACCGGGCCACCCAGAATATGGCTATACTCCAGGTGTTGAAACAACAACCGGTCCTTTAGGTCAAGGTATTGCAAACGCAGTCGGTTTTGCGATTGCAGAACGCACATTAGCGGCGCAATTCAACCGTCCTGGCCATGATGTTGTTGACCACCACACTTATGTCTTCATGGGTGATGGTTGTATGATGGAAGGTATCTCGCATGAAGCATGTTCTTTAGCGGGTACACTGAAATTAAATAAACTGATCGCATTCTATGATGACAACGGCATCTCTATCGATGGTGAAGTTGAAGGTTGGTTTACTGATGATACCGCTGCACGCTTTGAGTCTTATGGCTGGCATGTTATTCGTGATATCGATGGTCACGATGCATCGCAAATCAATGCTGCGGTAAATGAAGCGAAAAAAGCAGACAAACCAACGCTGATTATGTGCAAAACCATCATTGGTTTTGGCTCACCAAACAAAGCCGGTTCTGAAGCTGTTCACGGTGCGCCATTAGGTGATGCTGAAATTGCAGCAACACGTGAAGCTCTGGGCTGGAAATTTGGTCCTTTCGAAATTCCACAAGATATCTATGAAGCTTGGAATGCACGTAAAGCGGGCGAAGCGAAACAAAAAGCGTGGGATGAGAAATTTGCAGCTTATACGGCGAAATTCCCTGAATTAGCGGCTGAGTTTACCCGTCGTATGAACGGTGAATTACCGGCAAACTTTGATGCAGAAGCGAAAAAATTCGTTGAAACATTGCAACAAAACCCTGCCAACATCGCTAGCCGTAAAGCATCACAAAACGCACTGGAAGCTTTCGGTAAAGTATTACCTGAGTTTATGGGCGGTTCTGCTGACTTAGCACCAAGTAACTTAACCATGTGGTCAGGTTCTAAAGCACTGAACGTAGACCCAGCGGGTAACTACATCCATTACGGTGTTCGTGAATTTGGTATGTCTGCCATCATGAATGGTATCGCATTACATGGTGGTTTCATTCCTTACGGTGCAACCTTCCTGATGTTCGTTGAATACGCACGTAATGCTGTGCGTATGGCCGCACTGATGAAAATTCGCAGCATCTTCGTTTACACTCACGACTCTATCGGTCTGGGTGAAGATGGCCCAACTCACCAACCGGTCGAGCAACTGGCAAGCCTGCGTGTGACACCAAACGTCAGCACATGGCGTCCGTGTGACCAAGTTGAGTCTGCGGTTGCATGGAAATATGCAGTTGAGCGTAAAGATGGCCCAAGCGCGCTGATTTTCTCTCGCCAGAACTTAGAGCAACAACCTCGTACCGCTGAGCAATTAGCGAATATCGAGAAAGGGGCTTACGTTCTGAAAGATTGCGCAGGTACACCTGAGCTTATCTTCATCGCAACAGGTTCTGAAGTTGAATTAGCGGTTAAGGCTGCTGACCAACTGACTGCTGAAGGTCGCAAAGTTCGTGTTGTTTCAATGCCATCTACGGATGCATTTGATAAACAAGACGCTGCGTACCGCGAAGCTGTTTTACCTGCAAATGTTAGCGCTCGTGTGGCTATCGAAGCGGGTATTGCTGATTACTGGTTCAAGTACACAGGCTTAAACGGTGCTATCATCGGAATGCATACCTTTGGTGAATCTGCGCCAGCGGAAGAACTGTACAAAGAGTTCGGCATCACGGTAGAAAAAGCCGTTGAAGCAGCGAAATCGCTTCTGAAATAAGTGAGTTAATGATGGGGCATTCATGTATTGAATGCCCCGCATAATCTTATTTTGCTGAACAACGCCTAGCAGATCGTTAGGCGTTGTTTTTTTGTGCACCAATCGATGATTTCCTATTGCGTTCTATCACTTTATCCCTTAATCTAATTCTAGATTAGCTGAACCGTTTCAGTGAAATGAAAATCAATGAAAAAATATTTTAAAAGTGTCGGTTACAGCACACTTTTGATGTTTAACAGCTAAAATGAGCAGTAGAGTGAGTGCGAGTCAGTTATCCTTAGCAACCGTGTGATTTTGCTCAGATACAAGGTGTGGAATGGCAATCAGGGTGGCAATAAATGGCTTTGGTCGAATAGGTCGAAGCGTTTTAAGAGCGTTATATGAATCGAGCCGTCGGGCAGAGATAGTCGTCGTTGCAATTAACGAACTTGCTGAACCGGAAGGTATCGCGCATTTGCTGAAGTATGATTCCAGCCATGGGCGCTTTGCGTGGGATGTAAGACTGAATGGCTCGCTCTTACAAGTCGGCGATGATAACATCCGCTTATTTCACCAAGCCGATATCACGGGGTTACCGTGGAAAGAACTCGGTATTGATATTGTCCTTGATTGCAGTGGTGCTTATGGTTCGCGAGACGATGGCTTAATGCACATCGCGGCAGGCGCTAAAAAAGTGCTATTCTCCCACCCAGGCACTGATGACCTTGATGCCACAGTTGTCTATGGCGTTAACCACGAAAGCTTAACGGCTTCAGACAATATCGTGTCAAACGCATCTTGCACCACGAACTGCATTATCCCAATTATTAAATTACTTGATGAAGCATTTACGATTGAGTCGGGGACCGTTACAACGATCCACGCGTCAATGAATGACCAACCCGTTATCGATGCTTATCATAAAGATTTACGAAGAACGCGTGCTGCCAGCCAATCTATTATTCCGGTTGATACCAAATTAGCGGCGGGTATTACGCGAATTTTTCCGAAGTTTAAAGGTAGTTTTGAAGCTATCTCTGTCCGTGTGCCGACAACCAATGTGACAGCGATTGATTTGAGTGTTACCGTACATGACGATGTCTGTGTTGAAAAAGTGAACCAACAACTGCGAAGCGCCGCACAGGGGCATTTTCGTGGTATAGTGGACTACACAGAATTGCCGTTAGTCTCGATGGATTTTAATCATGATCCACACAGTGCTATTATAGATGGTACGCAAACGCGAGTTAGCGGAAAACATTTAATAAAAACCCTGGTTTGGTGTGATAACGAATGGGGGTTTGCTAACCGGATGCTAGATACAACGCTAGCGATGGCAGCTGTCGGTTTCGACGAACAGGTTTAAACTAATTGGCTACTGACAGACAGCAGGGCATGATAACCTTTTCGCCTCTGCCCAGTAGTTGATGGAAACTTTATAGAGAATCAACAAGAGGATTCACCATGTCTGTAATTAAGATGACCGATTTAGACTTAGCGGGTAAACGTGTTTTTATTCGTTCTGACTTAAACGTTCCTGTAAAAGATGGCAAAGTTACTTCTGATGCACGTATCCGTGCTTCATTACCAACAATCGAAGCTGCTCTAAAGCAAGGCGCTAAAGTCATGGTCACTTCTCACCTCGGTCGCCCGACTGAAGGCGAGTACAACGAAGAGTTTTCACTGCAACCTGTTGTTGACTACCTGACAGATAAAATCGATTACCCAGTTCGTTTAGTCAAAGACTACTTAAATGGCGTTGATATTGCCGCTGGCGAGTTAGTCGTTCTGGAAAACGTTCGCTTTAACAAAGGCGAGAAAAAAGACGACGAAACACTGTCAAAACAATACGCTGCATTATGTGATGTATATGTGATGGATGCGTTTGGTACGGCTCACCGTGCTCAAGCATCAACTCATGGCGTGGCAAAATTCTCTCCTGTTGCGTGTGCAGGCCCACTGTTAAGCAATGAGTTAGAAGCATTAGGCAAAGCACTGGGTAACCCAGCGCGTCCAATGGTTGCGATTGTCGGTGGTTCTAAAGTCTCCACAAAACTGACTGTGTTAGATTCACTGTCTAAAATCGCTGACCAACTGATTGTCGGTGGCGGTATCGCAAACACCTTTATCGCAGCAGAAGGCAACAATGTTGGTCGTTCATTATATGAAGCTGACTTAATTCCTGAAGCGAAAAAATTACTGGCTAACTGCCAAATTCCAGTACCGACAGATGTCCGTGTCGCCACCGAGTTCTCTGAAACCGCAGAAGCGACGCTGAAATCAAGTACTGAAATCAAAGACGACGAACAAATTCTGGACTTAGGTGATGAATCAGCGGAACGTCTGGCTGAAATCCTGAAAAATGCCAAAACCATTCTGTGGAATGGCCCAGTTGGTGTATTCGAATTCCCTAACTTCCGTAAAGGAACAGAGATCGTTGCAAAAGCTATCGCCGAAAGTGATGCATTCTCTATCGCGGGTGGTGGTGACACATTAGCCGCTATCGATTTATTCGGTATTGCAGACAAAATTTCATATATCTCTACGGGTGGCGGTGCTTTCCTTGAGTTCGTTGAAGGCAAAAAGCTCCCTGCCGTTGTGATGCTAGAAGAACGTGCTAAAGCGTAATTAATTGTTCATACACAACAGGCAGCGTAGGCTGCCTGTTTACCACAGGACCTTTTCACATGTCTAAAATTTTTGATTTTGTTAAACCGGGTGTTATCACGGGTGATGATGTACAGAAAGTTTTCGCAGTTGCCAAAGAAAATAACTTTGCATTGCCAGCGGTGAACTGTGTTGGTACGGATTCAATTAACGCCGTACTCGAAACGGCCGCGAAAGTGCGTGCGCCAGTTATTGTTCAGTTTTCAAACGGCGGTGCCGCATTTATCGCAGGTAAAGGTTTGAAAGCAGAAGGCCAACAAGCTGCAATTTTAGGTGCGATCTCTGGCGCTTATCATGTGCATCAAATGGCTGAGCACTATGGCGTGCCAGTTATTCTACATACTGACCACTGTGCGAAAAAATTACTGCCATGGATTGATGGCCTGTTAGATGCAGGTGAAAAACACTATGCGAAAACCGGCAAACCACTGTTCTCTTCTCACATGATTGACCTGTCAGAAGAATCACTGGAAGAAAACATCGAAATCTGTGCTAAATATTTAGCGCGTATGGCTAAAATCGATATGACGCTGGAAATCGAATTAGGCTGTACTGGTGGTGAAGAAGACGGTGTTGATAACACAGGTATGGACAGCTCTGAGCTGTATACTCAACCAGAAGACGTTGCATACGCATACGAAAAACTGAATGCAGTGAGCCCACGTTTCACTATCGCTGCTTCTTTTGGTAACGTTCACGGTGTTTATAAACCAGGTAACGTTCAATTAACACCAAAAATTCTGCGTAACTCACAAGACTACGTTTCAGAAAAATATAACCTGCCACATAACAGTTTAGACTTCGTATTCCACGGTGGTTCTGGCTCAAGTGCTGCTGAAATCAAAGAAGCAGTTGGCTACGGTGTTATCAAAATGAACATCGACACTGATACTCAGTGGGCAACTTGGGATGGTATTTTACAGTACTACAAAAAGAACGAAGGCTATCTGCAAGGTCAGTTAGGTAACCCAGAAGGTGCGGATAAACCTAACAAAAAATACTACGACCCACGTGTATGGCTGCGTAAAGCACAAGATTCAATGGTTGTTCGTTTAGAACAAGCTTTCAAAGAATTGAACTGTGTTGATGTTCTGTAATTAATACAGACTAAGTTTTGCATTGAAATCCCCCTGTGAGGTAGCTTGCTGGGGGATTTTTTTATGGTGTTTCATTAGCCTGTGAAGGCAGTTTTAAAAATAGGGGAATTAGTAACTTCAACGAGAGCATGACGAGTGTTAATGTCTTTATTAATTATCTGCTGGGGTCCCCTGATGAAACCTTAATTGCCAATGATTTGCTGAATTCTTTAACCAAATAGACGAGCGATTAGTCTGCCTTGTTTTTTCTCCCTGATGCAATTCATAACTCATATATGTCATCAATACCGTACTCTCACTCAATAATGTGCAGTGATAGCCTTCGGAATAAATCGTTTTTGCTGCTTCATCGATTAAAGAGGCCAAAGTATCGGGTTTATCCGTTGTGTCACCAGAACGGCCAAATTCAAAAAAGTCGGGATGCAGGATATCTTGAAGAAAATCGATATTTTGCCGATTGACGGAAAAGTGCAGCTTTTTTTCTAACTCAATCAAGGTATTAAATAACGTTTCCACGATTAACGTTGCTCCAGTTGTTGTGCCAGTTTTTTAGCGAGTTCCGCGAGGGTATCTGAGGCATTGCTATGAAAGTGCATGGCAATTTCCATTTCTTGTGCGGCAGGGAACCCGTCGTCTTCGGTTAAAATACGGTGCTGTGGCAATTTAGCACGCAGAGGGAGCAGGCTTATCCCTAGGCCATCGGTAATGGCACTTTGAATGCCCGCAAGGCTGGAACAGGTATAGGTGATGTGCCAAGGGCGTTGTTCGTTATCTAATAATTTAAACATATCATTGCGGTATAACCCATTCTCCGGGAAAACAATGAGCGGAACAGAATCGCTATTGCGTAATTGGCGCTGATTGCTGGTTAGCCAACACAGTGGCTCCGGCCAACAGTAGTCACTCTTAAACTCCCCTTTTTTCTGCTTCACGATAATTAAATCCAGCTCCCCATGTTGATAGCGTTGATGGAGCTGGCGGCTTAAACCGCTGGTGACTTCTAATCGCACATTTGGATTCGCCTGCATAAAAGCAGCGAGGGTGGGGGTGACTTGCCCTGATGCCAGATCTTCAGGAAAACCGAGGCGCAGAGTGTGGATCACGGCACTGCCGGTGATCTTCATAAAAAAGGTATCGTTTAATGCTAGGATGTTTTTTGCATAGCTTAGTAGGATTTCACCGGTTTCTGTTAAGGTTAAAATACGGTGACCTCGAACAAACAGTGGTTGCCCTACCAAGGTTTCTAACCGCTGAATTTGTTGGCTCAAAGTTGATTGTGTTGAATTTAAATGTTGCGAAGCCACCGTAAAATTCCCTGTTTCGGCAACGGCAACAAAGGTGTTCAACAGCACTAAATTGAGCAACGGATTCATTTATTTAATACCTATCATTTGGTTATTTAATTTCTAAATAGCATACTTTTTGAGTAGATTAAAGAGAAGAGAAGGAGATAAATCATGAAAACAACTGTGTTAGGTGTTAAGTGGTTGGTTTATTTACTGGGTATTCTTTCAATTTCATTGATATTTATGGTGAAAGGAATGGCAAAATCACAATCTGATACGCTAGTTAGTGCGGCTGAGCAAGGGGATTTACGCCAAGTCCAAACGTTAGTCGATCAAGGGGCTAACATTGAACAACGGGATTTGCGCCAACGTACCCCATTAATGGCGGCTACCCATGAAAACCGTGTGGATGTGGCGCGCTATTTAATTGAGCGTGGTGCGGATGTGAATGCGAAGGACAATATGCAAGACTCACCGTACCTCTATGCTGGGGCGCGTGGGCTGCAAGATATTTTACTATTAACCCTGCAAAATGGGGCTGATTTAAAAAGTACCAACCGTTATGGCGGTACTGCGCTGATCCCCGCGTCAGAGCGTGGCCATATCGCTACTGTCAAAACGTTGATAGATGCAGGCGTAGATGTAAACCATATTAATCGCCTAGGGTGGACGGCACTGATTGAAGCGATTATTTTGGGGGATGGGAGCGACAAATACGCGCAGATTGTCACGTTGTTGATTGATGGCGGTGCTGATGTGAATTTAGCGGATGGCTCAGGAATTTCACCTTTAACGTTAGCAAAAAGCAAAGGCTACTGTAATTTGATTGAAATCCTTGAAAACGCGGGGGCGAAATAATGTCGGATAAACAATTTTTACAGCAAGCCGTTTCCCTTGCGGAAGAAAATGTACAGGCGGGTGGTCGTCCATTTGGCGCTGTTGTCGTTAGCCAAGGTAAAGTCGTGGCGACGGGTGTAAACCAAATGCTTGAATTACACGACCCTACTGCGCACGCGGAGTTAATGGCATTACGCCAAGCTGGTGAGGCATTGAATCAGGTTAAACTGGATGGATGTGTTGTCTACGCCAGTGGGCAACCTTGCCCAATGTGCCTTGCTGCAATGCGTATGGCGGGAATTTCCCGTGTGGTATATGGTTATTCAAACCAAGATGCCGAACCGTTTGGCTTATCAACCGCGGAGATTGCCAAGGCGCTGCGTGTGGCGCCTGAGCAGCAATTGGGTTTTAAATTTGAGCAGTTAAGGCCTAACGCTGCACCGCGTTCAGCGTTGTACCAAATGTGGTGGGAACAGCAAGAATAATGGGCAAAGCAGCATCGAACTCCCTCGCGTTAGTGGTCACAATTGTGTTAGTTGGGCTGAATTTACGGCCCTTTATGACAGGTCCCGGCCCTGTCATCGACAATATTATTCACACCACAGGAATGAGCTACCAAAGTATTTCGCTCCTCACGTTATTACCGATGTTATTGATGGGGATTGGTGCATTGGCTGTGCCCACATTAAACCAACGAATAGGCGAGCGAAGCGGAATTACTTTGGCGATGTTATTGCTATTTTTGGGTTCGTTTTTGCGCTATTTCGCCGAAAGTGGCCACATATTGCTGTTTACAGCATTTTTGTGTGGCGCAGGGGCTGCCTATATTCAAGCCGTTTTCCCCGGTTTTATTAAAACGCATTTTCCACAAAAAATGGCCATGATGACGGGGCTTTATTCTGCGACGTTAATGGCGGGCGGTGCGATAGGCGCACAGCTAACGCCGATTTTAGAAAGTGTGACAGGCCATTGGCAAAGTGCTTTGGCATGGCTTGCATTACCGGCACTGATTGCGTTAATTGCTATCCTACTAAATATTCGCACGATGGATAAAACGAGTGTTGGTCACGTTTCGGTATTGGCATTTTTTAAAAAGCCACGGGCTTGGCTATTGATGGCGGGATTTGGGTTAATCAATGCGGGTTATGGAACAGTCGTAACGTGGTTAGCGCCTTTTTTCCAAGAGCAGGGAATGAGTGCCGCACAAAGTGGGTCTTTTGTTGCGATGCTGACCGTGTTTCAAGCCTTGTCAGCGCTGATGATCCCTGTACTCGCCTCCCATAATATTGACCGCCGTTTCTGGCTTATTGCGACGCTAAGTTGCCAAGCTATCGGGTTTATTGGATTAATGTTGTTTGCTCGCGAAATGCCTTTCTTATGGATAGCATTATTAGGCGTTGGGTTAGGCGGTTGTTTTGCGCTTAGCATTATTACAGCACTGGATCATATTCCCCACCCGGTTAGTGCGGGGGCATTAACCGCATTAATGCAAGCGGGCGGGTTTATTATCGCCGCATTTGGCCCACTACTCGCGGCGTGGTTGCACCAATTAAGCCAAAGCTTTACATGGGTGTGGGGGATGCATGTTATTTTTGTGGTAGTGACATTACTGCTTTATTTGCGTTTAAACCCGAAAGGATATAGCCAAATCTTCACAATAAAATAAAAAATCTCTTTTGTTTTATTGCGAATGATAATTATTGTTATTTTAATGTTTTTTTGCCAAGATAGCTGCATATTTGTTCACTTTACAAGAGCTACTATGTCGCAGCATATCGAAAAAACATTCGCTCAAGCTCACTCAACACAGGAAGAACACTGTGTTGGGGAGTTTATTCGCGTTCGCCGAGGGGAGTTTTTCATTAACCGCGATTTAGGGGTTGAGGAAGAACAAAGTGCAGGACTAAAAATTGTGGCTATCCACCAAGGTATGATGGCATGCCACAGCAGTGCAGGGCAGCGGGTGGATGTGAACTCGCCCTCATTGATTTTATCCAGCAGTGCAAACAGCTACCAGCTGAATAACCAGTTTTATAGCCAGCAGCCCATGAAGTACACCATGATTGATATTTCACCTCAATGGCTAGAGCTGCAACAACTCAAATTGCCGACATCTTGCTACCACCCCCACAAACCCAAATTATTACGCTTGTCGATACCGCCCAATGTGTTAGCAATGACGCACCAACTGTTTAGCCAGCCAATCCATTCGGCTGTTCGTCAGCTCTATTTAGGGGCAAAGGTCGCCGAAATTACAGCATTGTGCCTACATCATTCATTATCTCACCAAGACAGTCGCTCGTTGACCACATTGCGGCAAAGGGATATTGATAACTTGCATATGGCAAAAGACATATTGATTCAGGAAATGGAGTCTCCACCCAGTTTAGATGAATTAGCTAAGCGATTGGGGCTGAATACCCGCAAATTGACTCAAGGGTTTCGCCAGTTATTTGGTAATAGCATCTATGGCTGGTTGCAGGAATATCGGTTAGAAACTGCGTTTCAGTTGCTTAGCTTGAATGATGCCAATATTTCAACAGTCGCCTATCAAGTGGGTTATACCCCCGCACACTTCTCTGTCGCATTTCGCAAACGTTTTGGTATGTCCCCCAATCAACTTAAAAAATAGTAAATACCTCGCCGGAAAACCATAGACAAATTCCGGCGGTCGAAAGTATCCCCTGTCATTAATTGCTAAATTGATAACAATTATCATTTAACTTTTTAAGGGTAGGAAATGCTGTCCGTGTCTAACATCAAATCATTTGGGATCCCCCGTCTAACGCCTTGTGCGCTACTGTGTGCCACTGCAAGTTGGTCTTTGATGGCATATGCTGAGCCCACAGTACAACCTAAGCACGACGCCATTCAAGTGACGGCATCTTCGGCTTCAGATGATGACTATATCGAGCCTGGTGTTACGACCTTAGGCAAAATGACACTTAAGCCACGCGAAGTCGCTCAGTCAGTGAGTGTGATAGACCGAGAGCAAATAGAGAAACAGAATCTCCAAACTCTTGATGATGTTATGCAACGTGCTACAGGGGTGACCAGTGCGCCTTATGTGAAGCTGACCACCGCTTATTATGTGCGGGGTTTCCAAATCGATTCATTCGAAATTGATGGTGTGCCTGCACTTTTAGGGAATATGGCAAGCTCACCTCAAGATATGGCGGTGTATGAGCGCGTGGAAATTTTGCGTGGCTCAAATGGTTTATTGCATGGCATGGGAAACCCTGCGGCAACGGTCAATATGGTGCGTAAACACGCTCCGAAAGAGAACATGGCGAAATTGAGCCTTAGTGCGGGCAGCTGGGATCGCTACCGTGGTGAAGTGGATGTGGGCGGCTTGCTCAATGACTCAGGCTCCGTGCGCGGGCGCTTTGTCATGGCGTGGGAAGATAAAGATTATTTCTATGATGTGTCTGACCAACAAACTCGCCTGATGTACGGCACGGTCGATATTGACATCACCCCAGACACATTATTACGTATGGGCGCTCAGTTCCAAACTATTGATTCAGTGACCAATATGGCAGGTGTACCGATGGGGAAAGATGGCAGTGATTTGCATCTTCCACGTAAAACCTATTTGGATGTGGATTGGGATCGCTTTAAATGGGATACCTCACGCAGTTTTGCGGGCATTGAGCACCAGATTAATGACGACTGGCAATATAAGTTAAACGCTGAATATCAACATGTTAACGCACGTCTCTTATACGCGGGGGCATGGGGGAACATTGACCCAGTCACCGGTGATGGCGCGATGTTGATGGGTGGTGCTTATAAATTCCGTAATGAACAAACCAGTTTAGACACCAGCGTGAATGGCAAAGTAGATGCTTGGGGTTTAAAGCATGATGTCATCGTCGGCGCGAGCTATTCTCATGCCAGTGAAAAACAATACAGTGCCAGTCTCGACCCTGCGTTAAATGTCCCTGTGAACGTGTATCGCTGGGATCCACACAGTGTGCCGAAACCGAAAATTGGTGCCTATAGCTCAGCGGGTGCCACCAAAACCACCCAAAAAGGCGTATACGGTATGAGCCGCATTAAAGTGGTTGAGCCTGTCACGGTGATTGTTGGGGCGCGTGATAGCTGGTGGGACGTCAAAACACCAACGGCGAATTTCACAGAAAATGGCCGCATTACCCCTTATGGTGGGGTGATTTGGGACTTTGCACCGCAATGGTCTTGGTACAACAGCTACTCCACCGTGTACCAACCTCAAACAGGGAAAACATGGAGCGGTAAAATGCTCAAGCCTGTTGAAGGCCAAACCTTAGAGACGGGAATTAAAGGTTCCTTGCTAAATGGTAGCTTGAATTTATCGGGCGCTGTTTACCAAATCGATATCAAAAATAACCCACAAATTGACCCTGAGCACCCAACGGGCGGCTTTAATAACTATTTCATTAGTGGCGGGAAAGTGCGTAGCCAAGGCTTTGAACTTGAAGGTATTGGGTATATCACGCCATTCTGGGACTTATCTGTGGGCTATACCTATACCGACACGAAATACCGTGATGATAGCCAGCACAAAGGGGATTCTTACAACACCTTGACGCCTCGCCATATGTTACGTGTCTGGTCAAATTACGACCTCCCTTGGGATGAACGTAAGTGGAGCTTAGGCGGTGGTATGCAGGCACAAAGTGCGTATAGCACCAGCAATGGAAACGTGACCTTACGCCAAGGTGGCTACGCCATTTTCAATACGCGTCTAGGCTACCAAATTGATGAAACATGGTCAGCCGCGGTGAACGTGAACAACTTATTTGACCGTCGCTATTATTCAGGGCTGTTCTCCCCACAATGGAATAACCGCTATGGTGACCCACGGAATGTGATGTTCACCTTAAAGGCTGATTTTTAATGAAATTAGCGAGTGCCTTGTCAGTTGTAGGGACAATTATGGGCGGTGCCGTGCTATCGATGCTGATAGCACGCTTTTACCCGTCATTAGACCCACTTAACCGATTATATGCAGCTGTTTTTATTAGCAGTTTGGTCACGATGGGGCTATTAGTGTACAACCTAACAGCGCCATCTTGGCAGCGCGAGTTATTACGCAGCTATAGCTGGTGGCCGTTACCACTGGCATTTATGTTAGGAGGCGTAATATGAGCCTTCGTCAAACTCTAACTTTAACGCACCGTTTAGATGCGTTGCACCGTAGTGCAGGGGCATTTTTCGGCATTTTTTTATTTATCATTTTATTTAGCGGCTGTTGGAGTTTAGGCAGTGATGCATTGCGCTTATGGTGGAATGGCGCACCATTGTCAGGGCAAATATTACCGATGGATAGGCTAGTTGCTTTGCAGCCTGATACAAAAATGATCCAATTGCCCCAAGGGAATAACCCTGTTATCACCTTTTGCCAAGGCATGGGGCAGTGCGCTTCCAGCTTTAGCGCCATTACCGGTAAGCCAATCGAACAAAATACCCCCGCGATGTGGTTGGTCACACTGCATAAAAACCTCTTTCTTGATTTTCCCGGGCGTATTTTTCTCAGTTTATTTGGTTTTGCGTTGGCTGTTTTGCTGATCACGGGGTGGTTCATTCAACGCAAACGGATTGCTATGATGCTGCGTTTGCCGAGGCGAACAAGTTTACGGTTATTTTTTCATGATTTGCATAGTTGGCTGGGGCTTTGGTGTTACCCATGGCTGATTCTTTTTGCGTTGACTGGAGCACTGTCTGGATTAGGTGCCTTGGGCACGGTTTCATTGGCACAAAGGGCGGCACCTGAATCCCCCCAAATGATAATGAAAAACCTGATGGGCGGGTTTGATGCAATAGAAATCCCGACGGCTGTAGCTGAAAGCACGGTGGCATCCGTTATTGCGACGTTAGAGGAAATCGTACCGTCTTTTATTCCCCAAACCGTTGGGTTCCAAGGAGAAAAGTGGATTATTGGCGGGGTACGTGTAGGGCAGCTTTCCACTGCAAATTTTGAACAATACCAATTTGATAGCACCACAAAACAGCTTGTCGGTATACGCGATTCTGCCCAGCAAAGCGGGTGGACAAGGGCTTTTATTGCCGTCCAGCCTGTGCATTATGGGCAATACCAATGGTGGCCTCAAGGTGAAAACCTTGCCAGTACGTTGCATTTTATGGGGGGCATCGGTGCCTTGATATTAGTGTCGGCGGGGTTGGCCATGTGGTGTTGGCGGCGAATGGAGACGCTATCAGCGCGTTTCATTGTGGGGAGTTGTGGCGGGTTGCTATTGGCAAGTAGCCTTTTATTTGCACTGGCTCCGTGGCCTTTGTTGCTGTCATCCTCTTATTTTTTCCTGTGTTGGGCAGCCTGCTTGCTACTGTGTTTGCTGTATAAAAATGTACGCGCCAGTTTAGCCATGGTTTGTGTGTTATCGGCCAGCCTATTATTTGCCGCATTTATTGCTTCTTGGGTTTCCCATTTAACCCCATTTTCACGTATTGACCTCACTGTGTTGTGTAGCGCAGTGGGGCTGCTTATCAGTTTTTTCGGTTGTCAGACATTGTCATGCACAGTAAAACGTGTACGGAGTTAATATGAAAGATCTTTTACAAAATAAACAGTTAGTATTGACGCTCGGCCTGCTTTACCTTGCCCAAGGGATCCCGATGGGGATTGCGATGGACGCATTGCCAACTTTTTTACGCCATGATGGCGGGGAATTGAAAGTATTAGCGTTTTTACCGCTGGTGGGTTTGCCATGGGTGGTAAAATTTTTATGGGCATCATTTGTGGATAACCATTGGGGTAAAAAGCTTGGCCGTCGAAAAAGCTGGATCATTCCCATGCAAATTATTGTCACACTGGCGATGTTTGCGCTGAGCACAATAGGCTTATCCGTTGAAAATGCACTCCCTTGTGTGGTGTTGCTATTTGTTGCTTCACTGGCAAGTGCGACGCAGGACATTGCAACAGACGGAATGGCCGCGGAACAAGTCAGTGGCACGATGTTGTCAAAAATTAATGCGGTGCAGATTGCGGGTGTGATAGCTGGGTTCTTTATTGGCGGAGCCGGTTTAATGATCATGAGCGAAAGCTTAGGTCAGCATATGGCATTGGGGGTATTAGCCTGCGTGCCGTTACTCAGCTTATTATTCATCTCGTTGTGTCCTTTAAAAAATACCGTGGTAACCGCAAATTCGGACGAAAAAGCGAGCTTATTCAACACGTTTAAGCGCCGTGGGGCAACGCGTTTATTACTGTTGACCTTATTGTCTGCGGTGACGGCGGTTTCAGGGTTTGGGCTAGCGAAACTGTTTTTAAACGATGCTGGGTGGTCGTTGGCACAAATCGGCAAGATGGGGATGGCGGGAGGTATGGTCACCTTAGTGCTTGGCTGCGGCGGAGGGGCATGGTTGATTGGTAAGATTGGCGTTTGGCGTGCTTTTTCGTTTGGCTTATTGTTTGCGTTGATTTCCTCTTTATTGTGGATGTTGCAATCATTTAATGGGGTATCCATTAGCATGGTTGCACTGTGTATTACTTTTGGCTCATTATCTGCGGGAGTGACATCGGTCGCTATTATGACGGCAGGGATGCAATTTGCATCCCAATATCACCAAGCAGGAACAGACATGACGGCGGTACAAAGTACGCGGGATATTGGTGAACTCGTCAGTTCAATGATGTTAGTTGGGCTGACGGCTGCGGTTGGTTATTCAGGTGGCTTTATTTTAGGGGCGTTAATCGCCTTAGTGGCACTTTTTGTGACGTTTTCACATTATCGTTATGTGCAACGTTTGGAAACAGAGCAAGCTTAAACCTGTAAAATAATTGGACAGAGCAAGAGAGCCTTGCTCTGTTTTTGTATGTTATTTGCTTTTAGATTTTTTCTGTTTATTTTTGATTTCATTGTTAGCTTTGTCTACGGCTTTATTGAAGTAGCTATTTAAATAATTTTGGTTGGTTAAGAAAAACAGCAAACAACTGCCAACAATCACCAGCCAGATTAGTTGGAATTTAATGGTTTCTTCAAGGCCAAACAATAACATTAAAGGGATCATGACAATCATGCTGATAAAAACAGAGCAAAACAACGAGCCTGCCACATAGCCTGACAGTTTTTTTAGCCCCAATACATTGAGAATAATTAAGCTGACAATAGACGCAAACAGAGTGCCAAATGTGGCAAACATGATAATAATTCCCGCCTCTTGATTTAATAACCAATCGGTAAAACCCAGCCAAGAAAAAGGGATGCTAATCATGATGTAGACTCCTGTTGACCATACAGCAAAGGGATATCCTTAAAGCGAAATAACACAGCAAAAATCAGATTGGGGAATAGATGGATATCCGTATTGTAGAGCGTAACGGTTTGGTTAAAGAACTCACGGCGGTCAGCGATTTGGTCTTCAACGAGTTTTGCTTGTTTTTGCAATTCTAATAGCGCCGATTTACTGATGAGCTGCGGGTATTTCTCCGCAATGGCAATTAATGGTTTTATTTTAGGGGCGATGTGATTTGCTGTATCGACCTTGCTTTCTATTTTTGTATTGTCTAGATAGCGTTGTCGGCTCTGAATTAATTCACTAAATAGCTGCTTTTCGTGCGCCATGGCTTGGTCTGCAACTTGGGTCAGCGCAGGCAATAATTCCACCTGTTTTTTTAATAACACATCAATATTGGCGAACGCTTTATAGCAGTTATTTCTTAAGAAAATAATGTTGTTATAAGTGTTCACCAAATAACGTAAAAAAATAAAACCGACGATCCCGATGATGAGAAAGAAAATAACTTTTTCCATATTAGTCATCACCTAGCCATGAAATTTGGTCGAAATGCATACGTAATTGACCATTTTGGTAATCCATTGGCGTGATAATAATCGTTCCAATCAGTAAAAGTGCAGCAATAACGGTGAGCGCTAAATTACGGCGCAAAGGCCGTGCTTTGTTCCAACTGACTACGAAATCTGAGGGTGAAACACCCAGCAATAAATGCGGAGCTTTGCGAATAATAATGGGTTTACCGTTCTCATCAGAATCAACGGTACCGATTAATAAATAATTAGTTTTGGGCTCTAAAATATATTCAGTATAACGGCGATTGCCGTTTTCTCTGTCGATGTGTGCTGATAACCCTGGGTAGACAAAATATTCAGGGTCACACTCAACGTTGATTGAACCCGTGTCATCAGTCAACGTAAAGTGATGCATGCGTTTTTTACTGTTTTGCAGCGTATAACTTTTTTTGCCATCTTTATCTTTGGAAACGGAATATTCAAAATAAAATGAGCCATAGCAGCTTTTATTGCCCAATTCACTTTTGATTTCTGTGCCAGACGTGATCTTCCCTTCAACTTCCACTAACCCTATGGCAACGGAACGTATTTTTGAGGTGGCTAAGTTCTTTTGGAATTTTAAAAAACGTTTGGTGGGGGTGCTTTCAATAAATTTAAAAACAAAGGTGAGGACAAATGCGAGGAAAAATATACGCATGTCGATAAAAAAGCCTGCCATTAAACAGGTGGCTAATAATGTTCCCACCACAACTTTAACGAACGCAGCAAATTTCGATGAGCCTTCATTTTGCATCCGTTGGTAGGCCTGAATACCCGATTCTGTGATCCTAACCAAATGGTGGGAAACAAAAAAGGTAATCACCATCACAACAACGTAATACAGGATGCTCGGGTAATCCCCCTGAGTCGGGGAGATAGACACCCACATACCACAGGCCATGCTAAAAAAGGGAATGATGCCCCAAGTAACTTTTTTATTTATCGAAAATTGCTTATCAAGAAATAAAATTAACGCACCGACTGCGGCACCTAATAAAAAATACATTTTTGTTCACCCAGTGAAGGCTATTTGAATTGAACACCATGGTATTGTTTTTCGTCCTCGGCAATTTCCAATAAGGGTAATTGCGTAAAACGAAATGCATTGGCAATAATGCTGTCAGGGAACATTTGGATTGCCGTATTGTATTCGGTTGTTGCGTCATTAAAGCCTTCACGGCGTTGAGCTATTTTATTTTCCACATCACTTAAGGCGATTTGCAATTGGGTAAATTGTTCGCCTGAAATTAGCGTTGGGTAATTTTCTGCGATAGCGATAATACTGCGTAGAGCGCTGCTCATCTCATTCGATGCAGTAATTTTTTCATTTAACCCTTTGGCATTAAAGTAGCTTTGGCGTGCGTCACTTAATGAGGTAAATAATATTTTTTCATGCTCCATCGCTTTTTCAGTGATGGTGACAAGTTGAGGGATCTGGTCTGCTCGCTGCTTTAAAATCACATCGATATTGGCAAACTGGTTGCTGACTTGGTTACGTGTACTAATTAGGCGGTTATAGATAGAAATTCCCCAGCCGACTAAAAGTAATAGCGCAATAAATACCACGATAAGGGTGATTGTCATATTCGAGCCTTTTAACCAGAAAATGGTGCGAGTTTAGGATTTGAGCTTAAACGTATAAGAGGGCGATAAATTATGCAATCAGAAAAGGGATAGTTTGTTGGGTTGATGATATGCAGGCAAACATCTAAAGCAGTGGGGTACCTAAAATGCATATTAAAAAGATAAACGGGCTCTTGAAGACTAAACGTCAGCCGAGGTTCTGAGTGACGCATTTTGTGGTGAGTATTGATAAACATTCGTGCTAATTCGGCGTGTATGAGATGCTCATTCTAATTTATTAGATATAGATGTAATTTTATTATTTAGTTTTTATTCCTTTATTTGTTTTTTATGAAGTATGAAATTATTTTTTAATGATTAAACTAGATGTACTTTTTCTATTATTGGAATTATTAATCATAAATGTTGATACATGATTCTATTTTAATTAGTAATATCTAGGTTAAGGTATGGTTATGCATTTTTTAGAAATGGAAAATATATCAAAAAAAATTTTAGATGAACTATTGAAATATCGTAGATACTTTACCGATAGTATTCAATTTATTGATGAGGAAATGGTTTCAAAGGTACAACTCCCTCGTATTCGTGCCTTTGTGGAGCAAGGGCGAAAATTGTATTTATTTTACCTGCATTTCCTTTTAAATCGCCTAACCCAAAGAAAGTTATAGGGAAAAAACCAGACATGGGAGAGAGACTATCATTGGTTTTTTTGAATGACCTTTGCCGGAAAATACAATGTATTTATTCGCCAGGTGCGGAAATTATCATTTGTTCTGATGGGCATGTTTTTTGTGATCTAATTTGTGTTGATGATGATTCGGTTAATAATTACCAGATTGAAATGGCTAATTTATTAAGGGAATTGAATTTGTCACATCTTTCATTATTTAACTTATATGATTCTGATCTGTTAGAAATACATGCTTTCGGCGATTATGAGAAACTGAGGGAATTATTAATTGAGTTTTATGGTAGACCTATTGATGATATAAGATGTGAGCTTAAAGAAACGGAAAGTGGGATATCCTTATATAGGGCAATTACTCGGTTTCTTTATGAAGATAGCTTGCTGCCTGATCACACAGATTCTAAGACGGCTCTACAAAAGCGAGCTCGTCAGCTTGCCGTTGCTGTTATTCAGCGCAGCCAAGCATGGAGCGAACTTCTATCCGCCTCGTTTCCAACTGCCATCCGCCTTTCTATTCATCCGCAGCCTGCTGAAAGTTTAAAAATAGGCATTCATATGATGCCAACAAAGGATAATTGGCTAACACCTTGGCATGGTGTTGCTGTCAATATAAATGGTCAATTTACATTAATGAAGAATGAAACTGCGCAAAAAATGAATGGAAAGCTTATTGATGTTTTTGGTCAGCCTAGCCATTACGAAATTGAAATAGCTTAAGAATTATTAAATATAGAGAAAATAGATGAATATTGATTCCCTTAACAACCAAATTGAACTTATTAAGCCTTTTGGCTTATTGATAACATCGAATAAGGCATATCAAGATATTTCCGTACTCCCCATTAATCGATTACGACAATTAACGCGTGAACACGGATTGGTGATACTTCGTTATTTTCAATCTGGCTTTGCGAATACTCAAAAATTGGTGGCGTATTCTCAACAATGGGGGGAAATTATGATGTGGCCCTTTGGTGAAGTGTTAGATGTTCAAGAACAAGCGAACCCTTCAGATCATATTCTTGATAATGGCCATATTCCCTTACATTGGGATGGAATGTATCGGGAGACCGTACCCGAATTTCAAATTTTTCATTGCGTATTGGCCCCGATGGTAGGCCAAGGGGGCTGTACCACGTTCGTTAATACAGAAAAACTGATTAATGAATTGAATGATGACACTTGCACATTATGGAAAAATACGGTTATCACCTATAAAACAAAACAGGTCACACATTACGGTGGCGAGGTCACTTCGCCTCTCATTTGTTTACATCCAAATGGGCACAAATGGGTCATGCGATATAATGAGCCAATGAGAACAATAGATGAAAAATATTCAGAACATCATTCGTTATCTTTCAGTGGAATAGCCGTCGGGGAGCAAAACCACTTTAAACAGAACTTGAATAAGCTGTTATACGACCCTCAATATTGCTATGCCCATCAATGGGAAGCTGGGGATATATTAATGTGTGATAATTTTACCTTAATACATGGCCGTGACGCTTTTTTTTCTCAAGCACCTCGTCATATTCAACGTGTTCATATTCACAGCTCACCAATTTATGTTAATCCACATTTTTGTTGCCCATAAATTCTATGGGTTGATTCAATACTAAAAGGATCACAAATGAGCCGAATTGTTTTCGCTGCCATTGCTACGCCAGGGCATATTTTTCCTATTTTAACTATTGCTAAACATCTTATTGGGTTGCGTCATCAAGTGACTATTTTTAGTGGCGCAGTATTTCAGCCTTTAGCTGTAGAGATTGGTGCAAATTTTGTCGCATTTGATCAGCAAGTTGATGTGGATTACCGCCATTTAGGCGAATTTTTCCCTGAGAGAGACAAACTCTCCGCAGGTAATGAACAGATGGCACAAGGTTTAATGCAGTTTTTTGCAGGGCCTATTTCGATTTTATCCAAGCAATTAATGCAATTAATTAATGAAAATCGTGCAGAGTTGCTCGTTATTGATAATACATTTTATGCCGCTTTACCCTTACTACAACAAGCCGTTACGGAGCGTATACCTGTTGTTGCTATTGGCGTTACTCCACTCCCATGGCGTGCAAAAGATAGCGTATTTTGGGGGGCGAAGATACCTCCAGAACGACTACCTGTGGATTTAACTCGGGAGCAGCTTGTGGATGAGGCGACACAGGCATTAATTGATCAAGTTAGAGTGACATTTTCTCAAGCGATTGTTAAGTCTGGAGGAAAACCACTAAACAAGGAACATAACGAGGTATTAATTGAGGGGGTGGATTGTTACTTACAATTATCGACTCAGTCTTTTGAATTTTGCTATCCAGATATACCAGATCACGTCGAATTTATTGGCATGTTACCTGTAAAACTAGATAAAAATCATCTAAAAATAAATTGGACTGATGAAAAAGCGCCTTTAGTAATAGTGACACAAGGAACACTGGCGAATATTGATTTTAACCAGTTGGTTGTACCAACCTTGAATGCATTAGCACATTTACCTGTCCGTGTGCTTGCTGTGACTGGGGGGCGAAGTGCTTCTTTTGGGCGTAAAGGTATTCCTGCTAACGCACGTATTGTTGAATATATTGATTTTGAATATTGGTTACCTAAAGCATCCGTTTTCGTCACTAATGGTGGATATGGTTCATTGACCTCAGCTATCCGTCATGGCGTGCCGATGGTTATGGCAGGAGTTGGCGATGGAAAATTAGAGGCTATTTCTCGTGTTGTTCGTGCATGTTGTGGCATCAGCTTACAAACGGATTCGCCAAGTGAAAAACAATTACTTGAGGCAATAACTGAGATACTTTCATCACCGCTATGGCGCCAACAAGCACAAATAATGAAAGAAGACAGTGAATCCTATGATGCACTAATGAGCATTACATCGCATGTTAATCGTCTTTTAGTATAATAAAAAAAGAAAAACCTCATATTGAAGTGTCCAACTTTATGGGTCACTTCAGGGGAATATGTGGGCTAACACCTAAACTAGAATGATGTTAGCCATGCATATTGAAGAAACATTAAAAGAACTTATCTACAGTGGAGTCTATTTCAGAATAATTTTGTTCAAGGAAATAGTTTAAATCGCATTGTAGAATGTTAGCGAATATACAAAGTCGGCGAATTGTGAAGTTTTGCACGCCTCGCTCGTAACGGGATATTTGCTGTTGGCTTAACCCCGATTGTTTACCTAAATTGTCGCCAGTTAAGCCCATTTGTAAGCGACGCTTGCGCATTTTCTGCCCAATATAAGAATTTGAGATGTCTGTATGGTATTTTGTCATAATATAACTCTAATCAATTAATAATGAATCAAATCCGCGAGAGATAGCAGGTATATATTTAATTACCTCTCAAGGCTTGTTAATTCGATATCATTATTGGAATAAATATTATTATCTCCGTTAAATAAAGCTATCCCTACAATAAATACGCTAAGCCCAATAATCGATATCATAATGCTAAATAATTTTGATAAATTCCTGTTAATATAAAATAATGATTGTTCTTTTAATGAAAATGCGGAATCTGAAAAAGATAAAAATAATATAATAGTTCCCCAGTGTAATACCGATAAAAGAAACGGGTATTCAACATTGTTATGGATCACAATGGGAAATATGGCAATAATCATCGCTAATGAGTATCCATTACCGTTTTTTTTGTATTTAATAAACGATTGAAAAATAATGTAAATGCTCCCCGTTATCAGTAGTGCCATAAAAATTAAATTAATATTGCTACCTTTCATAATCCAAAGAAAAATCTCATTATGTGAATGCGGAACAATATATTGTTCTGAACTTAAAAATGGGAGCGGCGTTCTACCATAGCCATCTTTAGGGATTAACGAAGGGTCCCATATATCATCAGGTTGCTCTAAAAAGAGGGTAACCGAAAACCGTAACATCTGTTTCAAATGAAACTGGTTAATCACTTCAGTACTGATAAACTGTGGACATAACTTGATAAGATAAATACCAATAAACATTGCTACAGCCATAATAAAGTAGCTAGCAATTACCCTTAGCTGGTTCTTTTTGTAGAAAAGACACGCAAATATAAAAATGGCCACAATAAAACTTAACCATGTAGTGACGGATTGCAAGGTTACAAGTGTTAAGGTAAATAAAAAGATTGCGCAACCTAAAACAATCGCCCTTATATTTTCATACTTGGAATTTACTAAGGTAAACTGTGACAAAATAAGTGTCATCATCGAGAGTAAGCATGATGCCGCCACACTTACCGACAATATATTAATTTGTTGCGATAAACCATTTGACCGCATATCTGTTGCAAAATAAAAAATATCTGGCTGAGTAAAAAACTGGTAACCCGTCAAACATGCTTGAATAGCGGAAAATGCAATCGTGCAATAGATACAAAACGATTGTACTCGCCACCTATCTTTTATTTGCAGCCCAGTAATATAAAACAATACGCCAATGGTAATGCCAGACCAATACCAAAAAATTAATTCACTATTTATGTCATTTGAATAAGCAAGCCCTAATGCTAAAAAAATTAACGCAATAAAAAAGCAAATTGCAGGCACGGTAATCACAATTTTATTTTTTCGATAAAATACCGTAAATGAAACAGTCGAAATCAACATGGCAATAGCAAGCCAACTAATGATATTTTGTGGAAGTGATTGGCGTAAACTTCCTAAGCTATCAATGTAAATCAAGCTGGCTAAATGCCAAATAACAAATATACCAATAAATAATGAGCGAGATATCATAATCATAGTGCATTACCATGCATTAAATAAAGGTAGCGATTAGCCAAGCATTACCCTTGTAGTCTCCTGGTTCTGCATCTGAGCCCGAAAGCTGGCTCTCAATGCGAATGTTTTTGACTTTATCAATGGTTGTTTCGATGGTTTTACCACTTTGATTTGTTTGCTCGTCATAAAGCGTGACTTCTGAATAAATCGTATTATTGCCCGATTTTAGCGGAACGCGTTTTTCTGGATCTGAATCAGTGACATAATCTAATTTTAATTTTATTTTAACGGGCTGGACACGTTCACAAGTGTAAGTCACGGTGCGTGTTTCCTTACTGTTAAATTCATAGGCATCCAGTGTTTTATGGTCAATATTGAGATTATCAATGTTGGAGCGACAATTTGAGGGGTAATTAACCACCGATGTAGTGAGGTCTAGTTTCACACTAGACTTATCCGCAGGGACGTAAAGAGTTGGTGTACCATAATCTTGGAATAAACGGGTATAACCTGCAATCATTGCATTAGGGATAACAATTTTTCCATCGACAGGAATATCTTTAACATAAACCCTCACTTCAAATGGAAAATGTACAGTAAAGAAAGAAGTATCTAATGGCCCCATTTCCTCATTTGAACATCCGCGCCCTGAAATATTTCGCCACCCACTAGTGATACCGTTATCGGAATAAAGCGTAAAAAAAGTATTTGAGTTGATTTTATAGGCTGTTAACCCTTTAAGTGAAAACCCAGCTTCTGGCATATAAGCAAATACACGGTGATAAGCATAGCTCCAAGAGAGCCCTGCACTGTAGTTCCCCTCGAGGTAGTTAACCGTGCATTTAACTTGGCCAAATGGCTGTGAACTGGTGTCATCGATAACAATTCCTGTTTTATTGGGAGGGGCAATTAGAAAATATTCATTATTATCTGAGCCAATTGTTGGGGTACTCGCAACAACCGAATTGTTTGAAACTAAATTCATTTTATAACCACCGCCAGCACCTGAGTAGCGGGTGGCCTGCGCATGTAGGCTGCTTAAACACAGGGGTAATAATAAAAGTAATTGCGAATAAATTCTTAACATTTTCATACGGTTTCCCACTATTACAGGTAATCAACCATCACCGATAAGGCCGCGCTAAATGGCCCTGCGGTCAGGTTTTCTACGGCTTGGTTAGTCACCAGTTGTGACTGAATAACGATTTTCCCTGTGTCTCCACTGACGGTGGGGGCGATCCTTTCCCATTTATTTAAGTTCAATGCCGTGCTTTTATTTTCTTCTGAGAAACGAATACCCAACCCATTAATTGAGGTCGCCAGTACCGTTTCGTTATTGACGGTCAGGGTATTGCCTTCCCTTGGCGAAAGGTAAACCTGCAAATTTTTACGCAGTTCACATTGCTTAATCAAAATACCAAACGATCGTTTTTCTTCCGTTAATCTATCTAAGGCGACTTCTTGGAAATTGATAAACAGTTCTTTTTCACCATCTTCTGCCGTTAACACACAAGGTGGTCGCACTAATTTGGCCGACAGTGATACCAGTACATCGGCTTGAGTACCGAAGGAAATCAATAGCCCCATGAAAGGGAAGATAAAACGTGTCAGTTTCATGTTCATTCGCCTTATTGATAATCCAGGTTGAACGTCACGGTCGAGGCAAACCCACCCGTTTTTAGACGTGCGTTAAAGGGCTTTTGTGCATACACCCCAAACGACAGGGTATTCACTGACCCCTTACCAGATACAGTGACGGTGCTGACATCGATTTGGGTATTCAGGTCGAGTTCTTTGCCGTTACTATCCGTAAGCGCCAATAACACATTGGACTCACCGGTTGTTTTAAGGTAGTTAATGCCATTGTGTACTTCGGTGTTTTGGGTGTTTAAGGTAATTTTGATGGTTTTATTTAATGCCATCTCGGAACAATCCACGATATCAAGCTGAAAAGGCTGCATATCAGAGCGCCCTAAGGTTTCGAGGGATGAAAAGCGCAGCCCAGAAAGATATATTTTTTTCTGTGCATCATCATCACTGAGGCGACAGCCCAACGGCACGAGTACGCCTTCAAAATACACTGTGAGGCTGTTGGCAAAACTGCTATTCGCCGTAAGGAATAAAAGGCTAAATAAAAAGATTGTGTACTTAGTCATAATTTATTTCCAAACGTTGAGCCGCTTTATTGGCAGGAAGCGATAACACGAAGGCGTTATTACGCTGGGGTTGTGAGAATACATATTTTTGCGTGCCTAGTTTCAAGGTAAAAGGAACCCAAGCGTGCTGTTGTGTCACTTGACGACAACGGGAAAAATTCATTTCCAATTGATAGGTCTGTGCAAGTAACGTGTTTTCATTTAATTTCAATGAAATAGCAGGTAGACAAGGCGCAGTCACAATACGTGCGTTGACATAGACGGTGCCCGTTGTGACAGGCGCTGTGGATTTTGCAAACGAGGGAATTGCAAAGACCCAGAGCGCGAAGTAACCTAATTTCATTGTCCTGCTCCTATCCATTTTTGATATCTTATTCTGTGACACGGCACTGTGACGCTTGGCACTTGAATGCCAGTGACGGCTTCCCGCCATAATCATTAATATAGGTCAGGTAAGGGGTTGAAAACTTGACCGATTTAATGACTTGGTTCGATTTTGGTGGCACCATAATGGCTTCAAAATCACTCTCTTCCGATTGCTTTTGGCTATTGCCAATCCCAATCACCGTGATATAAAACGGTGTGGGGTTATTCAACGTGTAGCCCGTGCCCGTAGGTGTTAGCGTGATGTGTTTCGGCCAATCTGTTTTACTTTGCGCCACAATACTTTCTGGGCGATAAAACAGTTTGACGCGGCTTTGTAATGCAATTTGCAACACACCCGCTTCGGATGATTTCGGCGGAATTTCACGCAGGTTGTAATAAAACAGCGATTCTCTGTCTTGGGGTAATTTCGCCACGTCAGGTGCGGTACTTAAACGCACTAAGCTGGTGGATTTGGGCTCCATACGTTGAATCGGCGGAGTGGCAATAATCGGGCCCGTTTCGAGTTTTTGCTCTGACGCATTTTCTAACCATGATTGTGCCAAGTAAGGCAGTTCTGGGTTGTCATTGCGGATAGTAATGTTGATAGAGGATTGATTACCATCAAAAATAATCCGCGTACGGTCAAGCGTGACAGCAGCTTGAGCGGTGCTCAAGACGCTGACCGTGAGTGTCAATGCGGTAGTCAACTGTAAAAAAGGGCGGTTCAATTTCATCTTAGTTCTCTTCTTAACGGCAAATGATAGTGGGGTAAACGTCCTGAGGGTTAATCACGTCAGGAACGTGTGCACTGCACTGAAGTTTGTTTCCCCAATAGATATTTAATAATTCTTTGGCTCGAATGCCGACAATCCATGTAATGCCTTGTTCGCCGACAATGCCGAGCTCAATATTGCTGCTATTACGGACGCTGGCACCAAACGGGGGGTAGCTGTTATCGGCGAGTTTTAAGCGCGCAAAGGTTTTTTCACCTTGAATGACATTTAGGCTGCGATAGCCAATAGCACCGCGGGTTAGTGTGGCATCTGCAACGGTCTCTAACGCTTCCACATCCTTTGGTAACTTGCTGGTATTAATCGATGCGCTGGTTTTCCGGTAACTGCTCACATTCGGTAATACGGCAAGGCCAAAGTGGTTCGTTTGATACACGCCACCACTGAGCGGTACATTTGATGCCCCCGGCGTTTCGACGACGAGGCGCGTGCCCCCATAGGCCGCTTGGTGCATGGCGATCCCTTCTTTAATTAAGGTGATGCCGCCATTAATTGAGCCCCCTACACTGTGGTATTCATTGGGCACATAGCTGGCATTCCCTGAAATAGAGGCATACGGCAGGTTTTGGCTTAAATAGCCGCTGAAGCTGGTTTGGTCATTTTGGTTACTCCCTGTTTGGTAGCCTACATTCAAGTTATAGCTACGCTGATCGCTGTACCCGCTGTAGCCCACATTGTGAGTTGAGCTATGGTTGCCATTTTGATCCCGTGTGTAACCTTCCGAAAAGCTAAAACTACTGCCTTGAGATAATGGAATAGTAAAATATAAGCTGACAGCATCATCTTGGTAGCCGGCTCTTTTTGAACGAGTTGCCGATGCGGTGAGGTTAATATTTTTCAGTCCTACTGCCGCCCAATTCAACAGGGTGCTCAGGTATAAGCTGTACTGTTCTTCGGTTTCGCTATTCCAATAAGTGTTGTATTGGTAGTTGCCCCCCAACGAGAAATCATCAAAATATTTGTTGATATTCACTTGGTAGCTTTCTTTTTGTGCTTGGGCTTCATTGCCTGTGCGGCGTTCATCCAAGGTTTGTTGCAAGGAGCGGTAGGTTTCATCTGAGAAACGGTACCCTGCGAACGTGATATCCGTTCTGGCCTCGTCAAACGATTTGGAATAACTGAGGCGGTAGCTTCGCCCGGTTAATGTTTTATCGATTAACTGCGCATGTGACTGCGTGGCATCAAAGGAAAGGCTGCCAAAGGTAAACAAGTCACGGCCAAAACCTGCTGAAAAGGCTTGGTAGTTTTTCGATAAAACCGACCCGCCATAGACAGACCACAGGTTATTTAACCCGTAGGACAACTCGCCTGAAGCCGTTAAATCCCCTTCGAGTTCACGACCGTTAAAACGCGGTTTCCCTGCGGCAAATTTATAGCGGATTTGCCCCGGCCGGGTTAAGTAAGGTAACGCCGCGGTGGTAATACTAAATTGCTGTTCTTCGCCGTTTTCTTCACGTACCGTGACATCGAGCGTCCCGCGAATGGAGCTGTCGAGTGTTTGGATACGAAATGGCCCCGCCGGCACGGTGGTTTCTAACACAATACGGTTATGGCTTTTGACAATCACCGTCGCATTGGTCTGGGCGATACCAATAATTTCAGGGGCATACCCCGTTAATTTGGGCGGCATCATATTTTCATCGGTTTCAAGGGAAATACCGGTGTACTGCCAAGAATCAAAAATAGCGGAGTAAAAATAGTTTTCACCCAGCGTTACAATAGACGCGATGGATTTTATCGAGCGATACGCAAAGAGTCGGCTAAAGGCAACATCACTGTATTGGTTTTCAAAGCTCCCCGTGGATTTACGGTAGTTGGCTTGGTAATCGCCGCGTAAGCGCCATGCGCCGATATTCAGCCCTGTGGTTCCGTTGGCGGAAAGATACGACTCGCGTGAACCTGAATTTCTGCGCGTTAAAGAACCCGTTAGGTTGTAATCCAATAAAAAACCATTCACCCCTTCTTCCCAACGGGAAGGGGGCACCCAACTGGGGTCGGTGTATTCCAAATAGCTTTGTGGAATTAAAATGGAGAGCGTGAGTGTGGATAAGTCCACATTTAAGGATGCCCCCTCAAGCGCGGATAAATCCAAGCATTTTCCATCCTCACGGTATTGGACTAATTGGATAGCATCCGATGTTAGCCCTAAACGGTCCAGAATATTGGACGGCACACACACGGTGCTGAATAAGTGACTTTGTTGGGATTGTGGTGCAGTCACCGTAATATCTTGTGCATTGCCCACACTCTCATTATTCACTTTGACCGTTAAATGATATGTGCCAGGCATAATAAATCCGGCCTGAGAAAACTGGCTAAAATCAATATTCTGTGTGTCTTCGGTATCTAACATATCCGTATTAAATTCGACCGCATAAGCGATTGACGAAATCGACGATAAAAAAGATGTCACAATAAGGTAGGAATAAATATTAAGTTTAACCATGATTTTTTCATCAAATTAATTATGCGTGTATTTATTAATCGTAAGTAACATTGAATTTAATCGTGGCAAAATAATCCCCAGGGATAATTTCATTATTACTTGTGCCTAACTCTGTTTCATATTTTAAATAACTTTCTTTACTTTTATGATCGAAATAAATATAGTTATCGGATATGGCATAGAGTTTATTGGGCATTAATAAGTTTTCATTGTTATCATAAATATATAAAACAACACCGGGCTTAGGGCCTGAAAGTTTGATGGCATTGCTGTATAAGTCTTGCGGAGCAAAGAAGCGAATTTTAATCCCTTTGTGGTTATTATTGTCATATTCACTGATGCAGTTATTCAGTTTGATATAAAAGGGCTTTCTTGTTATCTTCCTATCGTTTATTTCATTAATACTGAAATTAGAAATATAGTCATAGTTGATATATTGATATTGACTGTCTGTTTCAATAGAGCAGGGCGCCGCAACAATATAGCCTTGCATGACTGCCTCACCACGAAGTCCATCTTGTACATGCCCCAAATTAGGCTCTGTTGCATGCGATTGAATAGAAGAAAATAACAAGGTAGTCCATAAATAAATGTATTTTTTCATAATGAACCTTTTTATGGGGAGGGAACACCCTCCCCTTAAAAATATTACTCGTATGTGATTTTAAAATCAGCAATTGAGCTAAATTCACCTTCAGTGACTGCAACAGCACCATCAACGCGTTTAGCTAATGCGGTAAACTCTAAAACGTTTTCACCTTGTTTATTACGAATTTGGTTCATCACAGATTTAGCTTCATCAAATTTGAAGTCTTTAATTTGAACACCAATATTTTTAGCAGAGCCTGTTGTGCCTAAGAACTCTTTGTCAGTACCGACATAGTTTTTACCGCCGAAAGTAATTTTGATGTCTTTAACCGCAACCCAGTTATCATCAGCATCTTTGCTGAACTCATCAAAATTACAGTCTTTGATTTTAATCGCGATGTCTTTCTCTGCGGCATTACCAGCTTCTAAAGAAGCACGAGAAAGCTGACCAAAAGGGACTTCTTGTTTAGTGCTTTCAGATTCGATATTACATGGCGCATTCACCACTTGGCCGCTAAAATGTAATTCGCCCGTGTTACCACTGGCTAATGCAGCGCTAGACAGTGTTGACGCAGCAAATAAAACAGCAACAGATAATTTATTTAATTTCATACTAAAATCCTTAAGAGAAAAATTAACAACTTCTATAATGAAACCTCTAAATTAAGGGGCATTATAGGAATTCATTTACTTACCCATTATTGGGGTGTAACTAGTTGTATATAAAAGAAATTGGGCCTTTTATAAACCTGTTTCCATTCGTACTTCCATATCAGGAAATGATACTTGAAACGTAGTCTGTTCGACGGAGTAAAGATTACCCTTGGGAAGTGTATATTGAAATAAAATTCTTGTATTTTAAGTCAATATGAATGTTAATCCTGCTAATTAATGTATTTTAATATGTTTTAATATTTTTATGCTTTGTTAATATTGAAGTAAATAATTAATCTTCGTGTCTTTAAGGTGTTTTAATGTTTCTTTTTTTAAAATGCAAAAAAAATGCATCAAATTTAGAATGTTTGATGCATTTTTGTTGTTTTTTTTGATGGTTACTGGCGGTAATTAGATCGTACAAATAAACATTGGCGAGTAATTTTCTTCAAAAATATAATTTTTATCGTTTAATTTTTTTACTCTGGTGAAATAAATTTGGTTAAGCTGTGGTAGGCCTCGGATATAAATGTCATCGCCAGCCTGGTCATTTGGGTCAATGTAGATGTTTTTTACACGAGAAAAAAAATGGCTGCCTTGTTGTTTATACTCAATAAGCAGCTTACGAGAAATAATGTATTTTTTATGATTAAAATTAATTTCACCCGTCATGATAAAAGAGTGCTGATTATTATTCTCTGCACTTGGAATGACACTCAATAAATAATAGCCACTTAAACTAGAACGATCGTCTGAAATGTCAATTTTCAAGGTTGCACGGCAGTCAGGTACAATAGGGGTGCTAATTTTAATGTAAGAATATAAACTAATAAAAACTAAAACGATGGTAGTAAGGAGTAAAAAAACAAGGCGTGCAGGTCTATTATTTGACATAGAAATTCTCACAGCTTATTGTCGCACCATCTTTTGCTGTTTTTGGGCAATATGATAAAAATAAATAGTCATCATCGAAATTTTTATTTTGAGTGATAATCCCTACGTTGTAGTAAAAAACCGTGGCAGGCTTTTTACAGTCAATATCCAGCTTTTTGAGTCTTTCTTTTAATACTGAAAAACTCATCGTGCGAGTGTCTGCCTTATGATAACTATTTATATAACGAATTGAGCATTGATCAATTTGCCCAACTTCAGGGTATTCTGTACGGTTAGCAAAAAAATAGCTTTTAAACAGATAAAGTAAACAAAAGATAATAACGACAATCAATGTTATCTCGAGATAACGATTATTTAAAATATAGGATTTTTTGACAGCGGCTTCAGTTTTTATTTCATCTTTTTCATCGTTTTCGAAGGATGGCTCAAAAGATGTTGAAAGGGTTGGATGGGTTTCTACAATCATTTCTTCTGATTGTTCTTCAAGTTTTTCTTCGGGAGTGATAAGCGTTAAATTAGCTGAAAATTTTATTCCTACCTTGGGAATAGTTGAAATAACTTCCTCATCGAAAAAAGAGGCTAAATGGCGGCGTAAAACAGAGACACTGCTATTTAAATTATTATCAGAAACAACTTGGTTATGTTCTTCCCAAACTCGGCGCAATAAAGTTTCTCTATCTAAAACTTCCCCGTTATTTTGTGCTAATACTAAAAGTAAACGATTTAACGTTGTCGTCAGCTTAATTGCATCGTCAACGTCACTCGTATACAACAGCCCCTGATAGCTGTCATAGGTAACATGCTGATTAATTAAATATTTCATTTTAGGATGGGTTTTTATTTATAGTGGAATACAACTGTATGGTGTCAGTTTATACCCGTAATTCGGGATATGTCAATTAAACTGAATTAGAGTAAACCATTATATTATTTAAAGTGGAAAACGCAGAATAAATAGCTAGGAAAAATAAATTAAATTTAATTGGGTTAATTGCAATTATTATGTTTAGTTAAATAAAAAAGCCCCGGTTAGGGGGCTCTGATGAATTAGATTATCTGTTAAGCCGTAGGCTCAAGAATTTGGTGCACAACTGGGTGGAATTTACGTTTAAAGTAAACTAACCCATGGCCCGTATCATTCACAATGATTTGTTTCATTTCAACCATGTAAACAGAGTGTGTACCAATGTCTTGTACTTGCGTGATTTCGCCTTCGAGGTTGGCAAGGGCATTTTTCAGCAAAGGTTGTTGTAAAATACCGTTGTCCCACACATTCCAACTAAAACGCTCTTCCATTGTGGAACCTTTCATTCCCGCAAAATGGCACGCTAACTCTTCTTGAGAATGGCTCAGCACGTTCACACACAGGCGGCCATTCTTTTGAAACACCGCATTCATTGCACTGTTGCGGTTGACACATACCATCAAAGTCGGTGGCGTGTCTGTAACTGAACAGACTGCGGTTGCTGTAATTCCACAGCGACCCTCAGTACCATCCGTGGTGACTATGTTCACTGCTGCACCGAGACTTGCCATCGCATCTCTGAAACGCAGGCGATGTTCATTTTCTAAAGACATATTGACCTCCTGCTACTGATTACTTCAGCAGCGAATCTAACTGATTAATATCATTGTTGTTATACAAGTGTGGACGTTTCCATCCATGTTGATCGTAATCTGATAAGCAGCGATCAACCATATCTGTCATGGCTTTCATGTTGCCAGAACCTTGTGCATGACGCAGACATTGCAGACGAATTTCGTCTTGGCTACCTGCATAGTTAATTTCATACAGTTCATGGCGACCGCCAAACTCACTTCCAATCGCATCCCACATGAGTTTGAGGATCTTAATACGTTCAACGTGATCCATTCCGTTTGAACCGCGCACATATTTTGCTAAGTACTTATCAATTTCTGGGTTGTTCATATCACGAACGCTGGATGGTAAGTAAATCAGCCCACTCGTTACGTTACTTTCAATGATATTTTTAATTTTGGTGTAGGCCATTGGTGCCATCACACGGTAAGTCTGGATAGCTTGAGCATCAGGTAGGAATGCGCCGCCTTCCCATGCTTTCGCTTCTGAAGTCATTGCATCAGTCAATGACCAGAACAGGTTACGCCATGCAACCACTTCACCCAGATCAGCCTGTACACCACGGAAATCAATAACACCTGTACATTCTAAACTTTTTTGTAACAATCCGGTAATGAAGTCTAATTTAACCGCTAAGCGGACACAAGCTTGTAATGGGAATAAACGTGCGAATCCACCTTGTACTGCCCAGTTGCGTGCGCGGTCAAAGTCACGGTAAATCAGGACGTTTTCCCATGGAATTAACACATGATCCATCACCAAGATGGCATCATTTTCATCGAAACGGCTGGAAAGAGGGTAATCAAATGGTGCGCCAGTTGCGCCTGCCACTAATTCATAAGATGCGCGAGAAATTAATTTCACACCGTCGGCATCCATTGGTGCAACAAACATCAGGGCAAAGTCAGGGTTATCGCCCATCACTTGCGCAGAACCAAAACCGATAAAATTATAGTGTGTTAACGCCGAGTTGGTCGCAACCACTTTTGCGCCGCTGACGATAATACCGGCGTCAGTTTCTTTTTCGAGTTTGATATAAACGTCTTTCACTTCATCAGCTGGCTTATGGCGATCAATCGGTGGGTTAACAATCGCATGGTTAAAATACAAGCCGCTTTCTTGAATGCGTTTGTACCAATTGCGCGCGTTATCTGCGAATTGGCCGTAATATTCAGGGTTGGCACCTAAACAGCTGGCGAATGCCGCCTTATAGTCTGGAGTGCGTCCCATCCATCCGTAGCTTTGGCGTGACCAATCTGCAATTGCATCACGTTGTTGGCGTAATTCATCTGCACTTTTCGCGAAACGGAAGAATTTGTGCGTGTATCCACCGTTACCTGTGTCGGTGTTCCAGCAAAGCTGGTCATGAGTCGTTTTATCATGGAGCGCATCATATAACTGTCCTATGGAAGCCGCTGAATTACGAAAAGCAGGGTGAGTGGTGACATCTTTTACGCGTTCGCCATAAATATAAATTTCACGGCCATCTTGTAGGCTTTTTAAGTATTCTTGGCTATTAAAAGGGCGTTTAGCATCTGAGCGAAAATCTTCTGGTTTCATGTCTACCTCGTTATCTCACAATGAGGGCTTGCATTGATAGGGGACAAAGGTGCAAGCGAAATATGTTAATTTTATGTTTGTTTTGTGTTTCTTAATTGAATCGCTTTCTGAGTCGATTTTAAAGAGACTTTCGAAAGGTTTGCTGGTACTTTTCGTTGAAATGGAATGTTTGTAAAAGAAGTGTGATCTTATCGATGTTTTAATATTAATGTAATTATTTTTTTTGAATTAAAGTACTTAAAAATCATAATATTAATATTTATTTATATATTAACATAAGTGAATTTTGTTGAATTTAAGTGATTACTTATTAATCTATGATTTCACTTTTTGTTATTCTTGCTATGCAAAATTAAGAAAATTAAAACAAAACTGGCAAGAGATAAAAATGTTTTTAATATGTAAAATTTAATGATATTACCGTTGAGCGATTCAACGGCAATAAAATTTTTCAGGAAAAGGGAAAAAGTTGAGTCGGTTAATGGATATTTTGTTCGCGCCAAGTGCTTGGTGAGGAGCCCACTAATCGGTTAAAAAACCGAGCAAAATAAGCGGGGTCTTTAAACCCAAGCTGATAGGCAATTTCAGAAACAGGGCTGTCGGAAAAAATAAGTAACCGCTTCGCTTCGCGTAAAATACGGTCAAAAATAAGCCGTTTTGGCGGGCGATTTGCAAATCGACGGCACATGTCTTTGAGGCGAGATTCTGTGACACCCAGCTTTTTTGCATATTCGGGCACAGCAAGGTGCTCATGATAATGTAGGTCAATCAGCTGGTTAAACCGCTGGAACAAGCGATGTTCGCCCCTAACGCCGCTAGTCGGGTGCTCATCTAAGGGGATAGACCGCAACAGAAAGGTAAATAGCGCTTGGGCTAAAGAGGATAAAACCTGATCTTTCCCCACGAAGCTGTTCGCTGATTCACGTGCCATTAATGCCCAATAATGATTGAAAGTATCAATCTCATCGGGTTTGTCAGCAACAGATAAGCAAATAGCAGGGATATCCACCAAATCAGGGTGAGCAGGGTAAAGGGACTCAAGCAGTGGCATGATGAGATCTTGACGCACCGTGAGCACATGACCATCGGTGTCTTCTTGGGTAAAAAAAGCATGGGCGACAGACGGTGGCGTTAAAATAAACAGCGGCGCTTGGACAGAATAGCGTAATTCGTCAAGCTGCAAGGTAATGTGGCCAGTGACCAAATAGTGCAACTGGAAGAAACCATCATGACGATGCGCCTGCATGTCACGACCAAAAAAGGCAGCCATGTTGCCGAAGGTTTGGTAGTGGACGTCGTCGGTGCCTTGGGTTTCGTCGTAGTCGGTACTAATATCTATATTCGTAATTAAAGTTGAGTTACCCTTCATTCTTCGGCTCGCAGCGTTGTTGGCTTCACAAGCCAACCCTAGTCACATACTTATGTATGCTCCTAGGGATTAACTTGCTTGCCGCCTAGCTGCAAACCAAATTATTTTGGGTAACACCCTTTAATAATTATTATGCAGCATAAATTATTAAAACATTCAAAACATTCAAAACATTCAAAACATTCAAAACATTCAAAACATTCAAAACATTCGAATCATTAAAATATTAAGGCGTTGCTCTTGGGCGTGAGTTTTTCATTGGAATAACCATGACTAACAACGCACCGACGACCAGTAAACCTGCGACGAAATATAAGCCAGAGTTGAAGCTACCGGTTTGGTCTTTCAGCCAGCCAATGAGTAATGGGCTGACGGCTGAACCTATATTACCTGTCGCATTGATAACCGCAATACCGATGGCACGAGCACGTAAACTGATGGATTGGTCTGGGGTTGTCCAGAATACCGCCATCGCGGTGAAGGAACCCGTCGATGCCATGATAATACCAATCAATTGAATGATTGGATGACTCGTCATTGCGGCGAGAACCCAACCTGCCGCGGCGAATAAATACGGTAAAGCAGTGTGCATCTTCCGTTCTTGCAACCTATCTGAACGACGGCTCCAGTAGATCATCCCCAAAATCGTACAGAATTGCGGTATAGCGGTCAGTAGCCCAATCATGGCATTACTGCTGCCTTGGTTGAAGCTCTGCATGATCTGCGGCGTCCAAATATTGATCGCACTTAACGTATTGGTTAAACAAAAATATGCGACGGTATACATCAAGATAACAGGGGTGAAAATCTCTTTCCATAAACTGGTATTTTGCAGGGCACTGTGGCTTTTTGACCCTTGTGGCTGCACGAGCTCCAGTTGGTCTTTGTCCATCATTTCTTGCAGTGTGTCTTTGTCTTCTTGCGTCAACCATTTGGCTTTTTTCGGTGAATCATCCAGATAGAACCAGACCAAAACACCCAGAATGACGGATGGGAAGCCTTCAAGCAGGAACAACCACTGCCAGCCTTTTAGGTCTAAAATGCCATCCATTCCTAAAATATAGCCAGAAGCCAGTGAACCGAACGCCATGGTGACAGGCATCGCAATCATAAATAGGGCATTAGCACGGGCACGGAAATAGGCGGGGAACCAGTAAGTGAGATAAACCAAAATCCCCGGAAGGAAGCCGGCTTCAGCGATACCCACTAACATCCGCAGGACATACAAGCTTGTCGGTCCCGTGGCAAACATGGTCGCCGTTGAAGCAATCCCCCAAAGTACCATGATGGTGGCTATCCAGCGACGCGCACCAACAATCCCCAACATAATATTGCTTGGAATACCAAAAATAACGTAAGTGGCATAGAACAAGGTGGCGGCTAAACCGAACATGGTTGAGGTTAGACCGATGTCTTTCCCCATGGTGAGACCCGCAAAGCCGATATTGATCCGATCTAAGAAAGAGAAGACAAACAGCACGAATAAAAAGACGATCAGCCGTTTGAATAATTTATTAATCACCCGCTGCTGAGGCTCGGTTAAATTTTTATGTTGATCAGCAGGGTTAGTGCTTGCAAGTTGTTGATTACTCATTGTAGGGCCCTCAATTCTTTCTTCTGAAAATTATTATAGGTACAAGGGACGATGAGGCAGTCATGGTGGTGTCTGCCCTTTATTGCGATTTTAATATTTCACTCGTTTAGATAAACCGTTTGTCTGTAGGGTAAAAAGTTATCTAAATGAGCAGACTTAGTTAGTAAACACTCGGCGTGCTGGATGTCACTTCCAAGACCGTTTTGCCAAATTTTGCGGCAAGGGCTTCGGCGGTGCGTGCTAACAGCGTGGTATCTACCCCGACAGCAACAAACAGCGCGCCGAGTTTCAGATAATGTTCAGCAACCTCTGGGGCTGCCATTAAGATGCCAGGGGCAAGGCCTGCGGCACGAATTTGCACGATCGCTTTTTCGATTGCGGCTTTGACTTCGGGATGGTTAGGATTACCTGAAAAGCCCATGTCTGCACTGAGATCCGCAGGGCCGATAAACACACCATCAACCCCTTCAACTTTTAAGATCTCAGGTAGGTTATTCATTGCTTCACGGGTTTCGACCTGTACGATCACGCACATTTCATTGTTGGCACGCGTGAGGTAATCAGGAACGCGATTCCAACGAGAGGCACGAGCCAATGCGCTGCCCACACCGCGGATCCCAGCGGGTGGGTAGCGTGTTGCGCGTACCGCTTGCTTCGCTTGTTCGGCGTTTTGCACCATTGGTAGCAATAAAGTTTGCGCACCAATATCCAACAGTTGTTTGATGATCACCGGATCATTCCACGGAGGGCGAACAACGGGTTGTGATGGATAAGGGGCGATCGCTTGCAATTGCGCTAATGTCGTTTGCACATTATTCGGCGCATGTTCGCCATCGATCAACAGCCAGTCGAAGCCCGCGCCTGCTAATAATTCGGCACTGTATGGGCTGCATAAACCCAGCCATAAGCCAATCTGAGGTTGGCCGTTTTTTAACGCTTTTTTAAATTTATTTTCTAAGATGTCCATCGTGATTTCCTTATACAAAACGGCAGCTTATAGAGCCCATATTGCCGTAATCGACGTGGAATACATCGCCTTTACGTGCAGGAACAGGGCGGGTAAATGACCCCCCAAGAATGATCTGGCCGGGTTCAAGCTGAACATTATGGGGCGCCAATTTATTAGCTAACCATGCAACGCCATTGGCAGGGTGATTCAGCACTGCCGCCGCAACACCTGATTCTTCAATGACACCATTGCGATAAAGCAGGGCGCTGATCCAACGCATATCTAAATCGCGTGGTTTAATTGGGCGTCCGCCTAAAATGACCGCGGCGTTTGCGGCGTTATCTGAGATAGTATCGAACACTTTACGTGGGCGATTAGTTTCAGGATCATTGTTATGGCAACGGGCATCGATCAGCTCAAGAGCGGGGATCACGTAGTCAGTGGCGTTATAAACATCAAAAATAGTGCAATTTGGCCCACGCAGTGGTTTTGCTAAAACGAACGCAAGTTCAACTTCAATGCGCGGTACAATAAAGCGGTCGGTTGGGATGTCACAGCCGTCATCAAAAAACATATCATCAAGTAGTGCACCGTAATCTGGCTCATCAATTTGTGAGCTGGCCTGCATGGCTTTTGATGTCAGCCCAATTTTATGGCCTTTAAGCACGCGCCCTTCAGCAATTTTTAACCCAACCCATTCTTTTTGAACGGCATAAGCATCGTCGATCGTCATTTCAGGGTGATCTAAAGAAATCTGGCGGATCTGCTCACGGCTTTTCTCCGCTTGATTTAGACGCTGTGCTATTTGCAAGATTATGTCTTTCTGTAACATCTTATTTTCCTTTTGTACCTCAGCTCGTCATACTTCGAGTGAGAACTGCGTTAATTGCCTTGTTCTCACTCGAATTATTTAGAGCTAACAATTTGGATTTAAAATCATCCGTTCAAGTTATACTTCGAGCTTAGGTTTTATCTGCAATTTTTTGAAAAATAGTCTGCTAATTAACTAGTTAGAAAGACCGCCAAAGCAGAGGTATTTCACTTCCAGATAATCTTCAATGCCGTAGCGCGAACCTTCACGCCCCAGTCCAGACTGCTTAATGCCACCAAATGGGGCGACTTCATTCGAAATAATGCCTTCGTTGATACCCACCATGCCGCTTTCTAATGCTTCAGCAACGCGATAGATACGGCCGATATCCCGTGAATAGAAATAAGACGCCAAGCCAAATTCAGTGTCATTGGCAAGGGCGATAGCCTCTTCTTCATCACGGAATTTAAATAAAGGTGCTAATGGGCCAAAGGTTTCTTCTTTGGCGACTTTCATGGATTTTGTCACGCCAGTGATAACCGTAGGTTCAAAGAACAAGCCACCTAAACTTGCTGCTTTACCGCCAGCAATCACTTTTGCCCCATGAGAAACCGCATCCGCAATGTGCTCGGAAACTTTGTCGATAGCCGCTTGGTTAATTAATGGGCCTTGTTGGGAGTCGGCTTGTGTTGCAGGGCCAATTTTTAATGCATTAACCGCTTTGGCTAAGCGAGCCGCAAACTCATCATAGACACCCTCTTGCACTAAAATGCGGTTTGCACATACGCAAGTTTGGCCGCTATTACGGAATTTCGCGGCTAAAGCACCTTGAACTGCCGCATCTAAATCGGCGTCATCAAACACGATAAACGGTGCGTTACCGCCAAGTTCTAATGACATTTTTTTCACGGTGTTGGCACACTGTTCCATCAATAATTTACCAACACGGGTTGATCCAGTGAATGTCAGCTTGCGCACGATTGGGCTTGAGGTCATCACACCACCAATGGCTTGTGCATCAGTACCCGGAACAATATTAAACACCCCCGCAGGGATGCCTGCTTCTTCACCAAGAACCGCTAATGCAAGGGCAGACAGTGGTGTTTCAGCCGCAGGTTTCAGCACCATCGTACAGCCTGCCGCAAGGGCTGGGCCCACTTTGCGCGTGATCATCGCATTCGGGAAGTTCCATGGCGTGATTGCCGCGACAACGCCCACAGGTTGTTTGATGGTCACAAGGCGGCGACCCGGTAATGGTGACGGAATACTTTCACCGTAAACACGCTTACCTTCTTCAGCAAACCACTCGATAAAGCTAGCACCATAAGCGATTTCACCCATCGATTCTGTCATCGACTTGCCTTGTTCTGCGCTTAGCAGTTGTGCTAACTCTTTTTGGTTATCCATCATTAAACGGAACCATTTATTTAAGATTTGGCTACGCTCTTTGGCGGTTTTTGCACGCCAAGCAGGTAAAGCTTTTTCGGCCGCTTCGATAGCGCGTTGGGTTTCTACTGCGCCCACATTGCTGACTTTGGCAATCACCGTGTTATCCGCAGGGTTAGTCACCTCAAACACGCTTTTGTCTTGGGCATCAACCCATTGACCGTTGATATAAGCCTGTTGGCGGAATAATGTAGAATTGGTGTTTATGCTCATTTTTCGTTTTTCTCCGAAGACACGGATTGGATTTGTGGGCGGATATTTTTAGCCGATAAACGTTGGCTTGCAAAACTTAACCCAGCACAAATCGCCATCACAAGTGCCATAGCAAAAGGGGATTCATCCTGTAAGACAGAAACGGCAACACTGGCGAGCGCTGCTAATGCAAATTGAATTGAAATCGCAAGCGCGCTTGCACTGCCGGCAATTTTGCCGCGATGTTGCAGTAACAGTGACAAACTGTTGGTGCCGATAGCGTTGACCATCGATAGGAACAGCACCACAAGAATAACAATTATGGGGAGGCTTTGTTGGTAAAAAAGTAGCAAAAACAGACCAAATGCCAATTGAAAGCCGCTTTGCATAGTGAGTATGCGCGTTAAACTGTAAATTTTTAGCAGTTTCACGTTCAGCAATAACATCACAATCATCCCCAAAATATTGCAGCCGAACAACAAGCCATAATGCTGTTCAGATACCCCAAAATAGTTGATGTACACAAACGGTGAACCACTGATAAAGGCAAACATTCCGGCAAAAGAGAAGGCCATGGTGCCGATAATACTCAGTGCTTCTCGGTCTGTGAGCACCTGTGTGTAGTTTTTAAATGCCACACAAAGTAAATTCTCTGATGTACGCTGGTGGACTAACGTTTCAGGCAATAGCAGGAAAATAGCACTCACCGAAATTAAACCAACTAACGCCAACAGATAAAAAATTGCCTGCCACTGGAAATGAATTAATAGAAAACCGCCCAGTAAAGGCGCTAACAACGGCGCAATCATGGTGACTAACGTCATCAATGACAGCACTTTCGGTAATTCATTTGCAGGGTAAACATCCCGTGCGATTGCCCTTGCCATCACGATGGCGGCACCGCTACCAAATGCTTGTAACGCCCTGAAAATAATCAAGGTATTGGCATCAGTCGCTTGGGCACATAACAGGCTTGCCACCGTAAAAATAGCCAGCCCACTTAACAACATTTTTCGCCGACCCAGTAGGTCACTGAGGGGACCGTAAAACAGCATGCCCACACAGAAACCCGCAAAAAATGCCCCGAGGGTATACTGCATTTGCCCTTGTGTTGCATGAAGAGCAATGCCCATCTGGGGCAGGGCAGGAAGGTACATATCGATAGACAATGGCCCAAATGCCACTAATGATCCTAATAATGGGATCAACCAGTGTGGGATGCGTTTATCGAAACTTTTGACCATCGTGCCCTCGCTTTTTGCGCTCAACGATTACGCTTTGAATAAGGTGTGAACGTTGTTTTGTTTATAGTTCAATACAGGGTCAAGCTCTTCCATGGTAAATGACAGGGCTAATAGGCGTTTTGCCGTTAAATCTGCAAAATGCGTTTTGATCAGGTCGAAAAGCATTTCCCCCGTTTTTTGCCTATCTTCAAGGGAGCGACCTGCACCAATTTTTAGCGTCATATGCACAAAAGCATAATCATGCTTACCGTCTGCCATTTGCCATGTATCTAACCAAATTGCACGGCTACGAATACCGCCTAATGGAAAAATACCGGTACCCGCAAGGGCTTCATTGACTTTGGCAAATAACTCGGGAAGCTTAGCTTCTTCACGGATATTTTCGGTACATTCTGCATAAAAATGTGGCATAACAATTCCTTACGCAGTTTCAGTTTGCTTATCAGTGATATAGCTTGGCAGCGGGAACACAGCATTGAGTTGCCCAGTACCGGAGCTGGCGAATAAATCCGTTAAGATTTCTACGTTCTCTGAATATTTGTCCCAACCTAGCATGCCAAGCAACATGACTGTGTCATGCATATGGCCTTCGCCGTAGCAGTAATCTGCATATTCAGGCAGCATTTTGCAGAACTCTTGGAAACGGCCTTCACGCCATAATTTGACGACACGTTTGTCCATTTGCTCATCGAATTCGCGGGTGTAGCTATTCATGCCATCTTCTGCTTTTTGGTCATCGATAAAGCGGTGTGATAATGAGCCACTGGCTAATACCGCCACCGTACCATCGTATTTTTCAATGGCGGTGAGGACGGCTTCGCCTAACTTGCGGCTGTCTTCAAAGCTATGTGACGTACAAAATGCAGAGATTGAAATCACTTTAAAGTGGCGGTCGCTATTCATATAGCGCATTGGAACTAAGGTGGCATATTCGAGAGTTAAGCTTGGAATTTCATGTGCTTGAGCACGAACTCCGAGCTTGCGAGCCTCTTCACCAATCATCTGGCCTAAGGCGGAGTTGCCATCATATTCATATTCCATATCGCGAATGAAATGTGGAAGTTCATTACTGGTATAAATACCTTTGAAATGATCGGCACAGTTGATGTGATACGCGCTGTTGACTAACCAGTGGGTATCAAAAACAATAATGGTATCCACGCCTAATTCACGGCAGCGACGGCTGATTTCTTTATGGCCATCGATAGCGGCTTGGCGGCATCCATGGTTTTTACCTGGAAGTTCAGATAGGTACATGGATGGGACGTGTGTTATTTTTGCGGCCAGAGCTAGTTTACCCATTTCATCCTCTCTTACCCGTTATATTTTGAGCTGTAGCGGTGTTGGCTGCACAAAACCACCCTAATCACATACTTATGTATGCTCATAGGGATGATTTCGCTTGCCGCCTAGCTACAACTCAAACTATTTAGGGTAAGGAACGAGTTTACCCATAATCTGTTGTAGCTATTATTTGTTGTGAATCATTTACAGTTCAAATTTCTATAGGTATCTAATTGATAATAAAAATGACTTAATAAGTTACACACCCCAACGTGGGATATTGTGGTCTCCGTAGGAGATACACACGTTCTTCATTTCGGCGAACACTTCAAAGCTGTACTCGCCACCTTCACGGCCAACACCAGAGGCTTTTACGCCGCCGAATGGTTGGCGCAGGTCGCGGACATTTTGGGTGTTAACAAACACCATACCCGCTTCGATATTGCGCGATAAACGTAGAATTTTGCTGACATCTTGTGTCCAAATATAAGAAGCAAGGCCATATTCGATATCATTCGCCATGCGTAAACCGTCTTCTTCCGATTTAAACGGAATTAAGCACGCTACAGGGCCGAAGATCTCTTCTTGAGCAACCCGCATACGGTTATCGACATCAGCCAGAACGGTTGGGCGTAAGAAATGACCATTTTTCAGGTGGTTAGGCAGATCTGTTGGTTTGTCTGGGCCGCCTGCTAATAAGGTTGCGCCTTCCTCCATACCGATACGGATATAACCAGAGACTTTGTTCCAGTGTTGTTCGCTGATCAATGCACCCACTTGGGTTTTCGGATCGTTCGGGTCACCGACGATCAGGCGGTTTGCGCGCTCAGCAAAGCGTTTCACAAACTCTGGGTAGATGCTTTCTTGAATGAAAATACGTGAACCTGCGGTGCAACGCTCGCCATTGATAGAGAAAATGGTGAATAAAGCTGCATCCATTGCACGTTCAATATCCGCATCTTCAAAAATCAGAACAGGGGATTTACCGCCTAATTCCATTGAGTATTTTTTCAGACCCGCGTTTTGCATGATCATACGGCCCGTCGCAGTACCTCCCGTAAAGGACACTGCGCGAACATCATGGTGCTTGACTAATGCGTCGCCTGCTGTGCTGCCGTAGCCTTGAACCACGTTCAGCACGCCCGCAGGGATACCTGCTTCTAGGGCTAATTCACCAAGGCGGTTTGCGGATAATGGCGATAACTCAGACATTTTTAACACCGCGGTATTACCGAGCGCTAAACACGGTGCCGTTTTCCATGTCGCGGTCATAAACGGCACGTTCCACGGAGAGATCAACCCACACACTCCCACAGGTTGAACGAGGGTGTAGTTCATCATTTTGTCGTCAACCGGATAAGTACGACCGTTCATCTGCTGGCAAATTTCAGCAAAGAATTCAAAGTTATGTGAAGCGCGTGGGATCAGCACATTTTTAGTTTGGTGGATTGGTAAACCCGTATCTTGGGTTTCCATTTCCGCAATTTGTGGGACGTTTTCGTCGATCAGCTCACCCAAGCGGCGCATTAAGCGAGCGCGCTCTTTCATTGGCGTGTTAGCCCATTTTGGAAACGCTTCTTTTGCTGCGGCAACCGCTTGGTTGATTTCGTCTTGACCACCAGAAGCAACTTCAGCGAGCACTTCGCCAGTCGCTGGGTTCGTGGTTTGGAAATACTCTTTGCTGGCAACGTTTTTACCGTTGATCCAATGATTAATCTTAGTCATTACACTCGTTCCTCATAGTCTTTTTCGCTGATAATGGTATTGACCAGTCGGCCAATGCCTTCAACTTCAACAATGACTTCGTCACCTGGCACGACATCAGACAGCCCTTTTGGCGTGCCTGTCGCAATCATGTCGCCGGGTTGCAGTGTCATAAAGTCACTGAGGTAAGCAATTAAAAATGGAATATCGAAAATTAAATCTGCCGTGGTGCCTTTTTGGCGTAACTCCCCATTCACATAGGTATACAGCGCAAGATTATGTGGGTCTTTCACATCGTCTTTATCCACTAACCACGGGCCAATCGGCGTTAAGGTATCGCGGCTTTTTACCCGTAAGTTCGGGCGATAGTAATTTTCTAAATAGTCACGGATAGCGTAGTCATTACACACGGTGTAACCCGCAACATAATCCATCGCGTCTTCTTTCGATACTTTGTGTGCGGTTTTGCCAATCACCACCACCAGCTCAGACTCATAATGCATATACTCAACATTATCTGGGCGAACAGATACTTGGCGGTGCCCTATTAAGCTGCTTTCTGCTTTTAAGAAAATTAACGGCTCTTCAGGTGGTTTAAATTCTAACTCTGCGGCGTGGTCGGCGTAGTTCAAACCAAGGGCGAACAGGGTACCTTGTGCAGGGGGTAACCAAGTTACATCTGCGGAATCACCAGCGACAATGTCTCCGTTGGGTAATGTGATGGCTTCGTTATCGCCGACAGTGACGGCATATTCCGTCCCTTTAAAAAGGATTTTTGCGTGCTTCATTATTTTCCTCCTGCCGCGACTACGGTATTTTTCAGGCTAGGGAAGCCTTCGGCTTGAACCACGACCTCATCACCGGGTTTGATAGTAGCTCGTTGTTGTGGTGTTCCCATCAGGATCACATCCCCTTGTTTTAAGGTGGCGAAATCACTGAGGGCCGCCACTAGCTCACTGGCGTCGCGGATCAAATCTTTTGTTGACCAGCGATCAACTTCTTTTCCATTCACCTGAGTAATGATATCAACAGGGGCATTCAGGGACGTTTTCACCATCTCGCCGATTGGGCAGAAGGTATCACGGCATTTTGCTTTGATAGCAGGGCGGTAGAAGGTGTCTTCTGGCAGGCTCACTTCATTTGCAAGCGCAAACCCCGCGATAAATTTCATGGCATCCGCTTTGCTCACTTTCCGTGCGTCTTGGCCAATTACCAGTGCAAGGGTTGCCCCACTTTGCACTTCTTCACCTGCAGGGTGCAGAATCTGTTCGCCAGAATTGATGCGCGTATTGCGCGGCTTAATAAACCACACTGGGGTCTTTGGTGGGGTTTTATAAGGGGCTTGCTGGAATGCCTCGAGCCAATGGCTAAGTTGGCTTTGATGATTGAGGGCAACGGCAAATACTGTGCCTTTCATTGACAACTCCTTAATGAAAAGAATTCAACTTTCGAGTAATTATTAACATATTAATAAAGTATAATTTTGAAATTAGCAATACCTTTATGGAAATGTTAATTTTAATTGTGATCTCATTAACAAAATCCAATGATCACTCTGTAAGTGGTTGTTATTAATTGCTTTATTATTTTTTCAAATTTTTTTTAATTACAATTATTTAACTTCAATGATAATTAAAAAATTATTTACTCATTAATATTTTAGGGTTTTTCTTTGAGATTGTTATTTGAGCATGCTACTCTTTAACAGAGGTGAGTGAGGTGTGTTGAAACTAGGGTGCTTTTCTTTGTAGAGAGCCCAAAAGCACAATCTCAAATTACCTAAATTGGGATTACATAACATTAATTAAGTGGTGAGTTTTAAGCTTATGCATGAATCATTGACAATTGCATTATTGCAGGCGAGAGAAACCGCAATGGGTTTTTTCCGACCAATTTTAAAGTCATATAATTTGACTGAACAGCAATGGCGTATCATTCGAGTTTTAGCTGATAACCGTTCAATTGATTTTCATGAGTTATCGGTTCAAACCTGTATTCTCCGTCCAAGTCTGACGGGGATCTTAACCCGTATGGAGCGCGAAGGTTTAATTTTCCGCTTAAAGCCACTGAATGACCAACGCAAACTCTACGTTTCGCTAACGCCAACAGGGCAAGAACTGTACGACAAAGCACGTCAAGAAGTCGAAGCAGGTTACCAAAAAATTGAGCAGGCATTCTCGCCAGAGAAAATGCAGCAATTGACGGCGTTGTTGGATGAGCTCATTGCGTTAGAGAGCCCGGATTATAGTAATATTGTTTCTGAGAAGAAGCACGCGTAATTTTCGTCATATTTCGTACTGTGACGTTGTTGCTGGCACTCGGCTACTTGGGTCACATACTAATGTATGCTCCCCAAGATATCCTCGTTTAGCGCCTAGTCACAGCACGAACTATTTAGAAAATTAATTTGCTGTCGTCATATTTCGCACTGTGACGTTGTTGCACGCGCTAGACGACTTGGGGCACATACGCAAGTCTGTGGCTCGATATGTCCCTCTTTCTAAAATACTCGATGTAATAATCTGATTAACTTAAGAAATCATCTTGGGAAGCTTAGCGACAAGTTCATCGATGACGACACGAGTTTTATAAGGCAGCCATGTAGAATTTGGCCATATCAAATTAATTGAGAAAGCTGTACAGGCGCTATTTGGTAAGATTTGCTGCAATTCACCTAATTCGATTTCCCTTGAGATTAACCAATCAGGAAGCCAAGCCAGCCCAATTCCATTACATGCCGCTGCTGCGATGGCGGTAAAATCGTCAGTTGTCAAAATCGTGTTAGGGCAAAAATCAACGATATTTCCAATGTCATCTTTCAGCTGCCAATTCTGAATAATGCCCCCTCGCTTATACCCAATAGTAGGATGATGACTTAACTCCGCTAAAGTGAAAGGCTCCGCGTATTTTTTTAGAAAGTCAGGTGATGCACAAAGCACCATTCCATGCTGACCGAGTTGGCGAGCTTTAATAAAAGATGAGTCCGCTAAGGTGCCAATGCGCACAGCAAGATCGACGCCTTCCTCAAGCAAATTAATTTGTTGATCACTGAATGCAAGATCTAGCTTAAGCTCAGGGTAAGTCTGAGCAAGGGAAAATAGGATCGGCATAACGCATTTATGGCCAAATAAGACGGGTAAGCTCACTTTTAGGTGGCCTTTAACGAGCACTTTTCCTTGTTGTATTTCATCTTCTGCTTTACGAATGCTATCAAGAGCCAGGCGGGATTGCTGATAAAATATCTTACCTTCTTCTGTTAATGTCTGAGTGCGAGTCGTGCGTTTGAACAAGTCGACACCGAGCCTTTCTTCCAATCGTGAGATGGTCTTCCCTACAGCGGAACGCGTGAGAAAAAGATTTTGTGCGGCTTTAGAAAAGTTACCACTTTCCACAACAGCGACAAAAACAGGTATACCACTTAGGTCATTTAACATTTATTGGTTCCTTTTGGGATACAATAATCAGAAATAATGTCACTAATAAGGGCAAAAAGACAGTGATATTCTTTAGTCATACAGTTAATACGGGAATATGACTATGAGTAATCTTTTAATTTTGAAATCTAGCATTAATGGGCAAAGCTCCTTAACCAATCAATTGATTGATGAATACCAATTATTGCGCGAGCAGGCAGGCTACCAAGATACGATTATTGAGCATGATCTGACGACTATGGCGTTACCTAAACTCAACCAATCGCTTTTTTCAGCTATGCGGGGAGGGGACGATTCATCTTCATCAGTACGAAATGGCGTGGAAATATCGGACTCGCTAATTAATGAGCTAAAGGAAAGTGATTTACTGATTATTGGTGCCCCAATGTATAACCTTAATGTCCCTACTGACTTAAAAAAGTGGTTCGACCTCGTTGTACGAGCGAACAAAACTTTTTTCTATACTGACCGTTATCCTCAAGGGTTAGTCAAAGGGGTTAGAGCAGTAGTGATTAGTTCTCGAGGGGGAGTGCATGAAGGCCAACCAACAGATGCCGTCACCTCTTATTTGCGTGCTGCTCTCGGACTTATCGGAATAAATGATGTTAATTTTATTTATGCTGAAGGAATGGATATGAAGCCTGATGGGCGTAAATTGGGTATCGCCAATGCGAGGTATCACCTTGCCAACGTTACTTGAAGGGCGTGAGTAAATGATAGAAACCCTAAAAATTGAACGGTTCATTTCATTGTAAGTTTTTAACTGCCTACCATAGAAGGTATATCGTTAGGCTTAATGGTAGTGTGTAGATAAGCCCAAGCTAGATAACCGTGAGTAAAAAAGATAAAAAACAGGCGGCTCATTTTTGAGTTGCCTGTTTTTTATCTTTTTTGTAATTGTGAAATTGCCTGTAGGGTTACTTGTGAGAAATTCTTCAGCAAAATCATTCCTAATAAAATCAAACGATTGATTGCTAGCATATGACATTTATTTTTACCGCCAAAAAAGCGTTAATCGAAGCAATAAAATAAAAAAAACACAAAAAAACGTATTAAACATGAAAAGATTAAATTTTATTCATGGGGGAGATTTTTTATCTAAAAACAGTTAATGAGAATAAGTTACATTACGTTAAATTTACTATTCATGACGTAAACTAAAATAACATGACAAATCACCAAGCTTTGTGGCGCTTATTCTGCTTATCGTTATTTATCATTTCTCCTTATGGTTATACAGAAAATCCATTGCTGGGCTCACCTCAGGAGAGCGTTCAATTTGAACAAAAGCAACGGTTAGAGTTAGAGCTGAAACAACGTAATCAACTGGAAAAACAAAGTACTATCATTGTTGATAATGCTTTGTTAAAACCGACTCAAGATAAAATATGTTTCCCTATCGATAAGATACAATTTGTCGGCGCCACGCAGCTTAGTGCCACAACTAAGACGCAATTAACCTCAGCTTACCTCAAACGTTGTCTCACACTTAGCGAAATACATGGGCTCACCAAGCACGTCACTAACTATTACATCGAGCAAGGGTTTATTACCTCCCAAGCCATTATCCCAGAACAAGATTTGTCTTCACATCAATTAATATTGCAAGTGATTGAAGGGCAAATTGAAGTTATCGAGATAGAAAATTCCCCGAAGCGTTTGGTTCATCAGGTCTTTCCTCATCAACAAGGCAGCATATTAAATTTACGGGATATTGAACAAGGGTTGGAGCAACTCAATCGATTATCGTCTGCCAAATACACTATCGATATCCAGCCTGGCAGCCAAAATGGTTACTCTCGGATTATTATTCATCAACAAGGGAAAAAATGGCCACTCACGAGCCAATTGAACCTCGATAATTCAGGGATGAAGGCAACAGGGAAACAGCTACTTACGGGCAGTTTGACGGCGGACTCCCTTTTGGGAATTGGTGAACAGTGGTCAGTCTCAGCCAATAGCGACATGGAAGGAAGCGCATCCCACCATAATCGTTATATTGTTGCGAATTTGAATATCCCTTATGGCTATTGGTCTTACCGCTATCAATTTTACCGTAACAGCACGCTACAACCGTTTAAGACGTCGGGTCAGCAATACCGTTATGAAGGCAAAAATACCAACCAACAATTTGATGTCAGCCGTTTAATTTATCGTGATGGCAAGCAGCGTCTAACCTTACAGGGCAGTTTAAAACATAAAAAAGCCAATACTGAGTTGGCTTCCCAAACACTGAGTATCAATAGCCCAACCTTAACCTCCCTCTCGTTTACTCCGCAGTACAGCACCACACTCGGGCAAGGTTATTTCACGTTTAACCCTACGGCTGAATGGGGAATATCTGCCTTTGGCGCCTCACCAGATACCCTCGCGAAAGACTCGCCACGCAGCCATTACCGCAAATTCAGTCTAAGTAGCAGTTATCAGTATTTTTTTCCTAATGGTTTAACCTATTTAACCTCATTTTATGGCCAATATTCCCCCGATAACGTATATGGCATTGAACGCATCAGCATTGGCGGGCAGTACTCTGTTCGTGGCTACCATGAGCAGTCTTTAAGCGGTAACCGTGGCGGGTATTGGCGTAATGAAATTAACAAAGACATCGCCAATACGGCAATTGGGCAACTGCGTTTTATCGGTGCTTTAGATTACGGGTTTATTGGCTCAGATAAATACCACGTTGAACATGACACGCTTGCGGGGGGAGCCGTTGGCCTCTCTTTTACTGGCAATAGCTTGTTTTATTCTCAGTTTTTACTCAGTAAGCCTTTGCATTATCCCTCACAACTTAAACCAGACAATTGGTCGGCCTATTGGTCGGTTTTATTCTCTCTGTAGCTTTACGTTTTTAAAGGATTATTTATGCTAAATGAACAGTTGCCTTCGCGCCCTAAGCGGCTATTAAGTTACGCCATTATTTTCTTAACGGCTGTCTACCCTTTACATCCCGCTTGGGGTGCAGCCATGACGGCGGCAGATAAAAACACCCAAATCAGCCAACAAAATAATATTCCAGTTATTAATATTGCCACGCCGAATGGGGCGGGGATATCGCATAATAAATTCCAAGACTTCAATGTGGATAAACAAGGTGCGGTACTCAATAACGCCACCACCAATGTGAACTCCCAAATTGCCGGGCAAATCAAAGCCAATGCTAATTTAAAGGGGAATGCTGCCAATCTGATTATTAACGAAGTGACGGGCAGTAGCTGCTCAGAATTACAGGGCAAGCTGGAAGTGGCAGGTAAAGGGGCGAATGTCTTAATTGCTAACCCAAATGGGATTACCTGTAATGGCTGTAGCTTTGTGAATACCCCTGCGATTACCTTGACCACGGGGAAACCCATTCAGGATAACAAGGGCGCCTTGTCTGCAGTTGAAGTGAAAAAAGGCAGTGTGGTTATCCAAAACACTTAACTCGCTGGGTAAAAGTGATACCGTCAAATCGATTATTACCCAAATGGTGATTTCAGGGGCACTTAATGGCCTTGATGCCAAGATGGGCTGGACGACAGGTAACCCCGCTGATGCCAAATTACCACTATTAAGCAATGGAGATTGGAATAAAGTCGCCCAGCGTGTTGCCGCGCAATCCGTGATTAGTTCTACGGTGAACACAACAATTCAAGGTGGCAGCTTTACCGATAACTTTAAGAATGCCTTACTCAGTAATATTGGTAATCAGATTAATGCTGAAGGTGCTAAGCTGATCGGTGATAAAGGTGAAATTCTAGGCCGTCCTGGTAAAGTGATTAGTCATGCCGCACTTTCTGGTTTATCCGCAGAAATTAAGCAAGCAAATTCACGTGGTGCGATTGTTGGTGCATTAGCGGCTGAATTAGCCGCCATTTCCTTAGGTGATAACACGATAAAAGCCGAAGAGTGGCAAAAAAAATCAGATGCTCAAGCGCAATTTGCTAGGGCGTTTGGTGGATTTGCTGGTGCAATATTTACGGGTAATGCAGGTGGCGTATACAGTGGTGCGGATGCAGCAGAAACCACCTTCCGTTATAATTATCTTTCTCATCACCAAGATGCATTAAAAAATAAAGAGCTTGCGGCTGAACCTAATGATTTTAAAAAAGCACTCATTGCAATGAAATGGCTTTATATTGATATAGACCAAGATGTTGCCTTTGGTGCGGGCATGATAGGGGGGATCCCTGCGGGACTATATGAAACAATTGATGGTTTAGCCAGTTTAGCCAGTAATCCTAAAGAGATATATTCCGCTTTAAGAGTTGTGTTAATGAGTGATGATACATTAGGCATCATGAGTGATGCTGTCAGACAATCATATTTATCACGCCTGAACAAAATGGAGACTGAATATTAAAAAGCAGGAACAGAGGGAGCATTTAAGGCTGGCGTTGAAGGAGGTAAATTAATTTTTGATATCGCAGGTACTTTTGCAGGCGGTGCAGGGATTGCAAAAGGAGGAGTAAATTTAGTCGAAAAAGTTTCAATAAAAATAACATCAAGAGGACTTATAGGTACGACCTCCAATGGCTATAGAGTTTATAATGGCTCTAATACTATGGTTCCTAAATCTAGTTTAGATCACCCCATTGTTCAATCTCGTATTAATGTAAAAACTGGTGATAATAAATCTGTCTGGAATCATGTGCTTAACCGTCATTTTTCTGATAAAAACGCAAGCCAATTTAGCATTAGTCAAACGGATTTAAAATCAATCCTTCAAAGTAATGATATATCAAAAGTACCAATCAGTAGAATCATTAGTTCATCAGATGGCCCACGTTTTGAGCGAGTTATTACATTAGATAAAAATATTGGGACCGATAAGTTTAATGGTTATCAGGCAACAAATACAATGACTATTTTAACTGATAATCAAGGAAATCTTATAACAACTCATCCAGGAAGATTACCATGAAATTAATAAACTCTAAAATAGAGAAAGAGATAAGAGATAACCTACAAAAATACTCTCCATTAATTATGGAAGATAAAGTAATAATCAACTTTCTTATTCAGCATTTTCAAGAAGTTAAAAGTGTATATGTTTTACAGGTAACACCAGATCAAGGTGAGGAACTATATACACTACTAGTTAATGGGGATAAAGTTATTGACTTTGAAATATCTAGAATTAATAGCTCAATTTATGACATACATATCATAACGGTTGATGAGTACTCAAAGGAAATCAAAAAAAAATTACCTAAACTAAAGCTATTAATTGCTTTAGAATTATCTAAGTAAACATATAATAATTAATATAAAGAAGTAAACCTATACAAAAGCTAGGATGGTAAAAACTGTCCTAGCTTTTAGCTATTGATGTCCACTTCCCTTAAAATGATATAGCTATATGTAATTAGTTCTACGGTGAACACAACAGTTCAAGGTGGCAGTTTTACCGATAACTTCAAGAATGCCTTACTCAGTAATATTGGTAATCAGATTAATGCCGAAGGCGCAAAGCTGATTGGAGATAAGGGAGATATTTTAGGTCATTCAGGCAAGCTTTTAGGCCATTCTGTGGTTTCGGGTATTAGCGCAGAAATTGCAGGTGGAAATGCAAAAGGGGCAATAGTTGGTAGTCTTGCTGTTCAGTTAGCAGGAATTACGCTAAACAACAATTTAATCAATGAAAAAGAATGGCAAAAAGATTCCGAGAAATACGCTCAATTATCCCGCGTGTTGGGGGGATTTGCGGGTGCAATATTCACAGGTAATGCAGGTGGGGTCTACAGTGGCGCGGACTCGGCAGAAAGTACCTTCAGGTTTAATCATCTACTCCACGAACTCGCCATGGATTTTGATAGAGAGATGCAAAAATGTGGTAAGGATCTCAATTGCCAATCAAATACCATCAATCAATTTGCTGCATTTAGTAATAAAAATAGCTTTAATTTAGACGTTGAGCTAAAAGATAATTCTCTATCCGTTCAAGAACTTAAGAAAAGATATATTGAAAATACTTTTGCATTAGCAGAGCGGCCTTATTGGGCTAGTTACCTCGGCTTTGATGTCATGCAAAATGATTTAGCAAAGCAGTATGTCCAATATTGGAATTCACAAGATTTAGCTAAAATTGATACACAAACCCCCTCTTGGATAAAATTTTCATCATGGGTATCAGACTCTGAAAATCAACTTCTTGTTGTGAGTGGTGGATATTTAGCAAAAGGATTAAGTGATTTTACTGTTAATTACTTTAGCCGAAATTCATCTATAAAAACAATATCAGCTTCAGAAATTGGAATGAAGTGGTATTCAAAAGGTGGGGGGATCAATACACAAGGAATGTCATGGGAGGATGCGATTGCCAAAACCTTACCAGACCGAGCTAGATTACCAAAAAACTTTAAAACCTTTGACTTTTATAATGCAGAACAAAAAATTGCGGTTAGTGCTAAAAGTTTAGATACTCAAACGTTGAGCAAGCTCAATGAGCCAAAACAGATCTATAATTCTATTAAAGGTAATATAGATAGTGCTGTTAAATTTGACAGTTATTCATTATCAGGTACTAGCTTACGTTCCGATATGATTGCTAAACGCGAAATTTGGCTCGCTGTTCCAAATTCAACAAACAAAACCCAATGGGCAGAAATTAATCGAGCAGTCTCATACGGACAAGGCTTGGGCATTGAAGTAAAAATAACACAGGTGAAATAATGAATTTTATTAAAAATAAAGATTATTGTGCTTCAATAGTAATAACAGACAAATTTTTTTGTATAAATACAGAGTCGGGTTATGGACTAGTAACAATAGATCCTAATCACCCATCAATCATATTACCATTGGATAGTTCTAATGATGAGCTAGGAAAAAAAGTAATTCAAGCTCTTGAAAAGAGCAATACTCATCTAAACGATGAAGAATATGATAATCTTTTTAAAAAAGAGAATATGAAAAAAAAATGGGACACTTGGCTTGAAACGTTAAAGTCAGAATATAATTATCGATCTAAACGTCAGCTCTTAGCCAACATGTTAAATTGTTCGATTTATCTTTCGAATAATAGAATAAAAATAACGCCAACCTATCATTCAAAGCTTGAAGGATGGGAAGGTCTAGGAGAATCACAACATGTCATTTTATCGCTCGATAACACATTTGATGAAATTGGTTCTGGAGTTAGACTAGCCTTGAGTCGTTGTACCTCTAAAAAATTCTAACTCTATGTTTATAAATTAAGGTTATCAATTTATAAAGATGACCTTAATTTTCAAAATATTAGAGGCTATAATCTAAATAATAGCCTCTAATAATTGATTTTATGAACTATTTACCCAACAAGTGTAAGAAGTGAATGTGTTTTTCATATTGGTCGAGAATATCGTGGATGATCTGCTCTTTTGCCCAGCCCATCACATCGTAATCTTGGCCACCTTCTTTTAAGTAAATTTCGGCGCGGTAATAGCGTTGCTCTTCACTCTTTTCTTCATCGCTTTCTGTGCCCATACCCGCCAAAGCAAAAGAAGGCTGAATATAGTAACGTAGGCGAACTATGATTGCTAAACGTGAAGTTTGGCTTGCGGTTCCAAATTCAACAAACAAAACCCAATGGGTAGAAATTAATCGAGCAGTCTCATACGGTCAGAGTGTAGGCATTGAAGTAAAAATAACACAGGTGAAATAATGAACTTTATTCAAGATAAAGATTACTCTGCAGGCTTAACCATTACAGATAAATTTATTTGTATAAACACTTGGTCAGGATATGGGTTATTAACCATAGACACTAATTATTCTCCAATAATGTTGCCTTTAGACTGCTCAAATGACGTACTTGGCGAAAAGCTAGTTCAAGCTTTAGCATATAGCAATACTCAACTAAACGATGAAGAATATGACAATCTTTTTAAAAAGTCGAAAGAAAACTGGAACTCAAGACTTGAAGAACTAAAGTCAAAATATAACTATCGTTCTAAACGCCAGCTTTTAGCGAACATGCTGAGTTGCTCTATATATCTTTTAAACAATAAACTAACAATTAAGCCAACTTACCATTCAAAGTTAGAAGGATGGGAAGGGGTAGATGAATCTAAGCATGTTATTTTATCGCTCGATAACACATTTGATGAAATTGGTTCTGGAGTTAGACTAGCCTTGAGTCGTTGTACCTCTAAAAAATTCTAACTCTATGTTTATAAATTAAGGTTATCAATTTATAAAGATGACCTTAATTTTCAAAATATTAGAGGCTATAATCTAAATAATAGCCTCTAATAATTGATTTTATGAACTATTTACCCAACAAGTGTAAGAAGTGAATGTGTTTTTCATATTGGTCGAGAATATCGTGGATGATCTGCTCTTTTGCCCAGCCCATCACATCGTAGTCTTGCCCGCCTTCTTTTAAGTGAATTTCGGCGCGGTAATAGCGTTGTTCTTCACTCTTTTCGTCATCTGTTTCCGTGCCCATACCCGCTAAGGCAAAAGATGGCTGAACATAGTAACGCAGGCGAACTTCGTAGAAAAAGTTCATATCGTCGCCTAAATCCACCTCAAAACCGATTCTATCGTCTCTGTCGGTATGAATATGGCAAACCGTGCCTTGCTTCGCTAATTCCTCGGAAACCATCTCCATTGACGGCTTAACAGATTCTTCCATAAAGCGCTTCACATGGGCACGCTTAGGGAAATAGACAATATTGCGCAAGCGGCGTTGCCACGGGATTGGGTTACGGCTTGCTGTAGGCGCAATTGTTGCTAATTGCTGGCTATCGCGCTTATAGGCATCCACGCGCAGCGCTTTAAATAACCCATAAATAGAGACAAGCAAGACCATGGCAAACGGTAATGCGCTGGCAATGGTGAGGGTTTGCAGCGCTTGTAAGCCACCAGCCAGTAGCATCGTAATAGCCACGACACCCATCAGCCCAGCCCAGAAAATACGTTGCCAAATTGGGGTATTAGAATCACCGCCAGAGGCCAGTGTATCCACCACCATCGCCCCTGAATCTGCCGAGGTGACAAAGAACACCACCACCATCAACATGGCAAAAAATGACAATGCAGAGGAGAATGGGAAATAATTCAAGAACTCAAACAAGGCAAGAGAGACATCCGATTGCACGGTTTCAGCCAGCTTAACTGCCCCTTGGTTCTTGATAAGGTCAATGGCAGTATTACCGAAGAACGTCATCCACATCAATGTGAACCCAGCAGGCACGAATAATACGCCCATGACAAATTCACGGATAGTACGACCACGGGAAATTCGCGCGATAAACATCCCCACAAACGGTGACCATGATAACCACCAACCCCAATACAGTAACGTCCAGCCACCTAACCAATCGCTTGATTTAGGTTCATAGGCGTACAAATTAAAGGTTTTGGTCACAATCTCAGAAAGGTAACCGCCCGTATTTTCCACAAACGATTTTAATAACAGAACCGTCGGCCCCAGTATCACAATCAGCAACAGCAGCAAGAAGGCGAGACCCAAGTTAAGTTCGGATAAAATACGAATGCCTTTATCCAACCCTGAGACCACAGAAAGCGTTGCCAGTGCAGTAAAGGTGACGATTAGCCCTACTTGCACCATTTCATTCACCGGCCAGCCAAATAAGTGGTTTAGACCCGCATTGACCTGCAATACACCGAAGCCTAATGAAGTGGCAACACCAAACACCGTACCTACGACCGCAAAGATATCAACGGCATGGCCTATAGGGCCATAAATACGATCGCCAATAATGGGATACAGTGCAGAGCGTAGTGTCAGGGGTAGCCCGTGGCGATAACTAAAAAACGCCAAAATTAAGGCAACAATGGCGTAAATGGCCCAAGCGTGTAAGCCCCAGTGGAAGAAGGTCAAACGCATGGCTTCTTTTGCGGCTTCAATAGTTTGTGGCTCACCGACAGGCGGATTGAGGTAATGCATCACGGGTTCAGCGACCCCAAAGAACATCAAACCAATCCCCATACCGGCGGAAAACAGCATGGCAAACCACGATACATAACTAAAATTTGGCTGCGCGTGGTCTGGCCCCAGTTTTATTTGTCCATAACGGGAGAGTCCCAGATAAGTCACACTCAGAAGGATGATGGCTACAGCAAGGATGTAGAACCAACTGGCGTTGTTAAACAAGTTTTGTTGAAGATGACTTAGATGAGATTCTGCGACTTTTGGCATCAGCGCGGCAAAGCCAACAATAACCAAAATAATAATGGCAGAGCTATAAAACACAGGGGGACTAATTTTAGAACGAACTTTTTTCGAATCAGTAGCAATTTGACTCATAACAACCTTCTTTTGTTTTATTTTATTTTTGGCATACCAAGAGTGAGAACGGCATGCAACGACCTGTCCTTCTTAATGAAACAATGGATAATTGCGAAAATATTCCCTAAGGGAACGTAATAGAAAGAACAATAAAAACGCGTTATACGTGGTGTTGTTGGCAGTGAAAACTGCCGAAAAAAATCATAAGTGTCGAGTCTTTGCCGCCTTCGTAAGTTAAAAAATAGGCGGTTATACTGCCATGATATGGATGAATGATCAACAATAGGGGGAAATAAGATTGGTTAAATGGATGGAATATCATGTTAATTATCAATTTATTAATCATTAAGAATGATAAATTTACATGTTTTACCAATAAGTTAAGGAAGATAGGTGAAAGTCACTATTAACTTGTTATAAAGTGCGGGTTAGTTGATGATAAAACGTATTATCTCAATTGGCTATCCTTACTCCCACGCCGATTATAACCACTAAAAGCGGCTTGTTTTTTATCTAGTTCAGATTGGCACTTTAGACAGAGTTTCACGCCTAATACGGCTAATCGGCGTGCTTCAGGAATAGGTTCGCCGCACTCTTCACAAAATTCGGCGCTTTCGCCTGAAGGCAATTGGCCACGTGCTTTCGCAATTGCGTCATCTAACGTGGCATCAATTTGTTCCTGTACGGCATCTTCATTTGCCCAGCCATTAGCCATAACATACCTCTACTTTAATTGGTTAATAATTGACCTGATATTAATATAGAGGCGAGAACAGTAATTTCAAGGGCAGGGTTAACGGTTTAAAGATAAGCTCATAAAAATATGGTCCATGCCATCTTCATCGTACATTTCCCCTTCGGTTTGATAACCTAAACTCTGGTAGAACGTAATGGCGGTGTGTTGGGCAGAAAGGCCGATTTTTTGGTACTGGTTTTCAGCGCCATATTGTTGGACAAACTTCATCATTTCGCGGCCTAAGCCTTTACCTCGGTGCACTTTTTGCACGGCAACACGTCCCACTTTGATCAATCCACCATCCATAAATACACAGCGCAAAACCGCCGCAGGTTGTTGGTCTAAATATAAAACCACATGCAGTGCGGCGGCATCATATTCATCCACATCAATTTCAGCGGGGAAGCACTGCTCTTGTGTAAAAACTTGCTGGCGTAGGTCAAAAGCATCTGCGACCAGTGCAGGGTTTGCATGGCCAAGGCTGTGTTTGATTTCCATGGAGAGTCCTAGTATTGACGTCATAAAATAAAAGAAGGTTTACTATATAACGAGATAGCCATTGGAACAGGTAGGTTTTGGTGCTTTTTAGGATGTAATAGATAAAACAGGCAAATGCAGGTAAAAAACCTGCATTTGGGGTAATGATTAAGTACAATTGCAGTGCTCTGCTAGCATATTTTTTTAAACATTACTTATTCTCTGTTTTTGCATCATTTTCAGCTTTGATGGATTCTGTTTTTTCTTTAACGTCAGTTGCCACTTCATCAGCTTTATTGATGGCATCTGTTTTAACTTCTTGACCAAGTGCAGAAGCATCTTGTTTCAGCTCCTCAGCTTTATTTTTTGTTGCCTCAGTAAGTTCATTAGCTTTTTGTTCACCATCGGCTTTGAGTTGTTGAGCTTTTTCTTCAGCTTGCTTAACAGTATCGCTAGGTTTAGATGAATCATCACAGCCTGTTATGACAGTAAATAGACCGGCAAAAAATAATGAAGCGATGATTTTCTTGTTCATAAACATATCCTTAGAATTAAATGAGTTTAAAACCATTTATCAGCATTGATACTTATGCTCATATTTTAATATAGTTGAATTTAAGATTTTAATAAAATTAATAGGTGAATTTTTGAAGTATTAAAATGGTGTGTGGTTGTCTGGCATCGTTAATTGCTTCCTTATGCTAAATGTTCATGGTTTTTAATGGTTAGAGAAGTCATCACATCTAAAGCTCAGTAAACAGGCTAAACTGATTGCACAAGAAGCAAAAAAACGTTTTAAATTAGGTAAATAAAAGGATAGCAATATGACGTACTATTATTCGTTTATCATTTTAAAGTTCATTATTGGTTTCGCTATCGTTATTACCCATATGAATTTATCTGGAAAAACACAGCTCTCCCAAATGACCCCGATTGATTTTATTGGTAATTTTGTTTTAGGGGGAATTATCGGAGGGGTGATTTATAGTGATACGATACCGCTATATCAATATATAACGATTTTAATGATTGGTGTCTTATTTATTAGTTCGTTGAATTTATTAACAAAAAAAGTGAATTTCTTCCGTAATGTTGCGATTGGCAACCCAATACCGATTATTAAAAAGGGGCAATTCATTATGGAAAATATACTCAAGAAAAAAAATAAAATAGATATCATCAATATTTCATCGCGTATTCATGCCCAAGGTATTCATTCATTTCAAGAAATTTACTATGCACAAATTGAGCCTGACGGGCAACTTACCATCATTTGTGATGAAAAAAACATGCCTTCGGTTATTTTAATGAAAGATGGTGTGATAAGAACCAGTGAGTTGGAATCGATAGAAAGGGATGAGGCTTGGTTAAAACAACAGATTGAATTTCAAGGTATTGAATCGCTCGATGATATTTTCTTAGCGGAGTTCTGGCGTGGTGAAGTCAGTTTTATTTTGCAAGATGGCAAAATAAACCGCGAGGGTACACATGAACTAAAAAGTATTGCTTAAGGTAGGCAAGTAGATGAAATGCAATGCACTCCATCTACTTGTAACGACATTACTTCTTCAAATCATCATAAAGCATGATTGAGGATTTGTTATCAGGGTCACCAATATAACGAGGCTGTGGTTTAAACTCTGTGCTAAACAGGCTCTTTTCTGGTTCATAACCTGTGTAGTTGAAGCCCGCTAAGTCAGACCATGCGTAGATAAAATCCATCGTGCTGAATGGACGGGTTGTTTTATCATTTAAATCAAATTGATGAGTACTTAACCATTCAGGTGATTGCCAAACAAGGAACGGCACATTGTAGATAACCTTGCTTGGTTTACCTTCACTGCGGCCTAACATTTCATGTGGCGGCGTATCATAGACATCTTCCCCGTGGTCAGAGAAAAAGACTAAGAAGCCATTTTCCTTCGAAGAATCAAAGTCTTTAATTAAGGTCGATACCACATAATCATTATAATGCTGTGCATTATCATAGGCGTTATAGTCTTTGACTTGGTCATCTTTCAAGTTAGCAGGTATCAGGCTGTCCCTTTGCGTAAACACCGCTTTATCTTCTGGGTAGCGGAATTCATAACGCATATGTGTGCCTAGCAGATGCACCACGATAAATTTCTTTTCTGCCGGGTCAGCAAGGGCTTCTTGGAAAGGGGAGAACACTACGTCATCGTAGATACGTGAACTCTGAGCCATATCATTATTGAGGTAGTACTGCTTATCGGTCTGGCGAGAGAAGGCCGTCAGTAAGGTATTTCGCTCCGTCATGGTTTGCTGATTGGTGATCCAAAACGTTTTAAAGCCTGCTTGCTTCATCATATTCATGATAGAAGGGCGGGAGTTAAACAGTTCAGGCTCAGTCTGGGTCGCAAACGTGAGAATTTGTTGCAGAGCTTCAATGGTATACGGACGCGGAGTCACTACATCATTAAATACCGATAAGTTAGCGGGGTAGTCTTTTGCCAGCTCAGCTAACTCAGGGGTCGTTGGGCGCTGATAACCGTACAGGCTCATTCTGTCGCGGCTGGTGGACTCACCAATCACTAATACAAAGGTGCGAGGTGTATTACCATTGGTATCCACAAAGTTCGCAAGTGGTGGAATTTTGCTGTTATCGCGGATCAGTTCTTCCATATTGGCTAACTGATTTTTATAAAGGAAGTAACCACTAACAAACTGCCATGGCGCTGCATATGCTAGTTTGCTATTCACATAGGAAGCGACATTCGCCAGAGGCCTATCTTGTTTGATGCCTTTGTTGTAATACGGCACACCAAACAAAATGATCAATATCAGCAAGGAAACAACCACGTTGCCTTTTTTCGGTATATAAACCGGTTTTAGTCGTGACCACAAGAAAATAGCCACTAAGGTGTAGGCAAGAATGACGCCAACCACTTTAAAACTAAAGTATTGCTTGAGGAATTCACCCGCTTCATTGGTATTGGTTTCAAACATCACAAACATCACGCTTTGTGATATTTGGTGGCCGTAAACCACAAAATAAGCCAGTGCCACCACAGAAGACAGCCACAGGATGATCCCAATAACCCCTGCGATAAGCTTAATTTTCCGTGGGAAAAGAAGAGCAGGGATTAGCCATAATGAGCTATACAGCAGGGAATCTCTTAACCCGATACTGTTACTTTGGCCTGTGACGACCACATAAAGCTGCAATAACGATGAGAAATACCAAAAGTAGATTAATAGCCAGAACAGTGATAACCAGCTAAATTTCTCTGTGCGTGTAGTGTTGAGCATAGTGTTTTTAAACTCTTATTTTCTTTAATCGCGAAATAATATTGAAAAATAATCGAAAAATCGTTTTTTAGATTTACTGGCCAAACTTAAGTTCAATAATAGTTTAGTCACCCATGATAAATCTTTAAGTATTTCTTAATCTTGTGTTTTTTCAGCAAAATGAGGTTGCGTGCAATCCATTTTAGCCGCTCACCTAGTAGGGTGACTTTCAATTATAGACGATGTTTTATCATTCATAATCTAAATAGTAAGATAACGAATTACCGTTTGTTATTGGGCTAGCCAAATTGATATTATCTTTTGTTATATTTATGGTATATAAAAAGTTTTAATGGTTTGCTGAGAAAGGGTGAGAGTCAGTCATGTTAGATAACGCGTTTGTGGCTTTTTTGAGATCATCCTTAACGATTAGGATAGTACTTTCTATTTTGATCATCATTGATGGTTCGATGATTTTAAAACCCGTTTTAAGCGCTTATACCGATTACATTGATTGGCGTGAAAATGGTTTTACCGAATGGCTAAAATCATTAGGATTTATGAAATTATTGGATATTCCGCGCTTTTTACTCGGTATTTCTCTTATTTTCCTTTCTTTCTTTATGTTAAATGGCGCACGTATCGCTTGGGTTTTTGCTCTGTTTTTATTGGGGATAATTTCATTTGTTGACCTACGATTAGCGCAAGAAAATATTCACCAAGGTTATTTTTCTTTGGCCTTATGTATTGCACTGGGGCTATTTTGGAAGCTTTATCACCATCATAGCTTAACCAGTGCCGGTTTTGTGGCAATAACATGTATTATCTCGTTATTGCTATATTCCATTTTTGGTACCCTCTATATCGGCAATGAATTCCTACCCGCCGTAAAAGATGGCACCACGGCCTTTTATTTCGCATTGGTGTGCATGACGACCGTTGGTTTTGGCGATATTGTGCCTGTAACAGTTGATGCTAGAGTCTTTACTGTTACGGTGATTATTTTAGGGATCACTATTTTTACCACCTCAGTGGTGTATGTTGTTGGCGTATTGGCAAAAGGCACAAAAGAAATTGTGCGCAAGAGGTTTTCGTATATGAAAAATCATTATGTGGTGATTGGTAGCACGCCAATGGCGGTCAATGTGTATCAAGGGTTAAAAAAACGCGAGCTACCTGTGGCAGTTATTTGCCAAGAAAATCACCGTAGCCATTACCCTGAAAAAGACAATATCGTCACCGGTGACCCAACCAGTTCGGAGCTACTTGCCGCGGCGAATGTCAAACATGCAAAGTGCGTGCTTATCATGACGGACAGTGACTCACTCAGCACATTTGCTTTATTAGGCGTCAGGGAATTAGCAGGCAGCGATAGCACAGTGAAAACGGTTGTCTTGATCAACCAAGAAAGCAATATGGATAAAATCCGTTTGCTTAAACCCGACATGTTATTTTCGTTATCGACCTTAGGTTCTGAGGTTTTGATGCAAGTGCTTTGCGGTGAAGCAATATCGAGTGATTCTATCAGTGATATGCTGTTGAACAAAATTGCCAAACCTTAGAATAAACAACAGGAAATCAACGGCATGCTAAGTGCACAACAAGTCAGTTGCCATCGTCAAAATCGCATTTTATTTCAACAGCTCGACTTTACTGTTCACCCCAGTGAAATTTTGCAGGTTGAAGGGCCTAATGGCGCAGGGAAAACTACGCTTTTACGGATGATGGCGGGGTTACTTAAGCCCGACGAAGGGGATGTGTGCTGGCAAAATCAACCGATTGATAAACTTAAAGAAGAATTTACTCGGCACTTGCTCTATTTAGGCCATAAACCCGCAGTTAAATCGTTACTGACACCATATGAAAACCTCAAGTTTTATCACCAAATGCATCACAAAGGGCCTGAGGGCGAGAGCATATGGCAGGCTTTAGAGGAAGTTTCACTGATTGGCTTTGAAGACATCCCTGTGAACCAGCTTTCGGCGGGGCAGCAGCGTCGGGTGAATCTCGCGCGCTTGTGGTTAAGTGAAGCACCATTGTGGATTTTAGATGAACCTTTTACGGCAATTGACGTGGCGGGGGTTGAACGGTTAACGATGCGTTTTCATCAACATGCCAAGCAAGGGGGCATTATTTTGTTTACCTCTCACCAAGCGATGTCAGGGCAATTTGGCTCATTAAAACTGACTGGGGGAGGTGAATAATGTTTTGGTTATTAATTAAACGAGAGCTGAAAATTGCCTTTCGCAGTTTTTCTGAGCTTGTTAACCCACTGTGGTTTTTCCTGATTGTCATTACGCTTTTTCCGCTGAGTATTGGGCCTGAGCCCCAGCTATTAGCGCGTATTTCGGTGGGTATTTTTTGGGTTGCTGCGATTTTGTCTTCTTTGCTTTCTTTAGAGCGTTTATTTAAAGATGATTACCTTGATGGCTCCCTTGAGCAGCTGTTGTTGGCGCCTCATCCTCTATTTATCACTGTTTTCGCAAAAGTCATTGCGCACTGGTTAGTGACGGGATTACCGCTGATTTTATTGTCACCGATAGCGGCACTGATGTTGTCATTTAATAGCGATACCCTAATGGTATTAGCGGGGACATTACTACTGGGAACACCTGTCTTAAGCTTTATTGGCGCGATAGGTGCAGCGCTGACGGTATCATTAAAAAAAGGCGGCGTGTTAGTCAGTTTGCTGGTATTACCTTTATATATTCCTGTGTTGATTTACGCGACAGGTACCATGGAAGCCCACAGTTTCAAAATGCCATTAGATGGCTATTTTGCCATTCTCGCCGCATTATTTGCCGCAAGTATTACTTTCTCCCCTTTAGCGATTGCCGCAGCGTTGAAAATCAATATCAGCAATAGCTAAAAATCACGTCATTTATCTTTTAATAAGGGCAAATTATTGCCCTTGTTGTTCTTTTTTAGTGATTTTCACTGACTAAGTATCAGTTCACAACAAAACCTAAATTAATAAGATAATCTTACTCATTTTTTGAGTGATTAACGCTCACAAACCAGCAAGGGGTGATTGTTAGCAACGGCTCTGCGAGTGTATCTGCAAACACATTAACAGGTGAAGGGAAACTTATTGCCCAAAAAGTACTGACATTGGCTATCAATCAAGCATTTGAAAACCATGGGCGCATTCAGGCGGGGGAACGCCTAACCGCTAATTTTGCCCAAGGCTTCACAAACTATGGGTTAATATCTAGCCTTGGTGAGTTTGCATTGAGTTCGACGACTGTCATTAATCAGGTGTCTGGGGAAATTAGTGGCCACAATAATCAGCTGAATGTCACCACGTCTGATGAGGCGTTACATGAAACGCACATGTCGAAGACGAAAAAATCAGGGCTGATGAGTACAGGTGGCTTGGGCTTAACTGTCGGGTCAACGTCTCAAAAAGTCACGACTGATAGTGACAGTAACTTGAAAAAAGGCAGCGTAATCGGCAGCTCCGCAGGTGATGTGACACTGGAGGCTGGTGGTTCAGCGAACATCCATGGCAGTGATGTGATCGCCGCGAAAGATATTAATATCACAGGCAGTGATGTGAATATTACGGCCGCTGAAAATAGCCGAACCGATATAACGACGGTGGAAAGTAAGTCTAGCGGCCTCACGGTGTCATTAGGGGGTACTGCGGGCAGTATGTTAGACGGTATGGCGCAGACAGCGAAATCGGCGAAACAGGAAGACGATGGCCAATTAGCGGCACTTAAAGGGATGAAAGCGGGTCTACAAGGTGTTCAAGCAGAACAAGCCGGTGAGTTGGCTGGGCTGAAAAAAGGCGGTAGTGTCACCGATGCCTTTGGTGTGAACGTGTCTTATGGCAGCAGCTCGTCAAAATCCACGACAAAAACGCAGCAAAATACCGTATCTGGTAGCAGCCTGAGCGCTGGGGACAATATTAACCTTACGGCCACAGGTAAAAAAGAGGGCAGCCAAGGCAACTTGGCAGTACAAGGCAGCCAGTTAACCGCAGATAAAAACATCACGTTAACGGCAAAAAATGATATCGACCTAACCAGTGCTAGTAACACGCAAACAGTGGATGGCAAAAACTCAAGCTCAGGCAGTTCAATTGGTGCGGGTATCAGCTCAGGCGGTTGGAACGTCAATGCCAGCGTCAATAAAGGCAGCGGTTTCGAAAAAGGTAATAGCGAGTATTACACCGATACACAGGTGGATGCAGGTAAACAACTGACCTTGAACAGCGGCAAAGATACCACATTAACAGGTGCGCAGGTCAGCGGCGAGACAGTGAAAGCCAATGTTGGCGGCGATTTAACTTTATCGAGCCAGCAAACCACAGACAAATACGACTCGAAGCAAAAAGGCGGTAGCTTGTCGGGGAGTATTGGCACAGGGTTGAATACCACGGCATCGGTGAATGTGAATAAAACCGAGATGCACAGTGATTATCAATCGGTGGATAAACATACATATTTTGCTGTTGTAGCTTGATATTTAAACCTCGACCAGAGGGAGACGGCAAATTAAATTAATAAGAACAATGAGTACCTAAAAAATCCAGCGCTAGTGGATAACCTGAAAAATAGATTTCTCAGCGTAGGGTGCTATAGTTTATATGAAGAATATTATCCTTTAGCACAATACGAGAGGGGCACTTATGAGCTTTTTCCAAGAGATTTTAACTAAGGTTTTTAAACCCGACGATGCAAAAATAGAAAACGGTGCAGACCCTGTTGCAGCCATGACGGAAGCGATTAGAGCCAATATTAATATCAGTAATGATGCTATTTCAGATAATAAAATTGATGCCATGGCTGTGTTAGAAGGCTTGGCAAAAAGTTACCCGCAAAAACTGAATTGGAAAGTATCCATTGTTGATTTATTAACATTATTAGGTTTGGATAACAGCTTAACTGCACGGAAAAAACTTGCCGCAGAGCTAGGTTACCAAGGCGACACAAATGATACTGCAACCATGAACGTATGGTTAATTAAAGAAGTGATTAAGCAGTTAGAGCAAGCGGGTGGTAATGTGAATGAGCTTGTGAATCAACTCAAAAAATAATTTTCAGTAGTGCCGCAGTGTCATGACTGCGGCACGCTTAAAGTCACCATTAAATAAAAACGGTACAGCCTTTATCCCTCAGAGCTTCAACCACTTTCGGTTCCTCAGTAAAGCTATTCCACCGTAAATCTAGCTTAATTAGGCTCGTCAAATTTATTAAACTGTCGGGTAATGTTTTAAGTTGATTGGCACGTAAATCCAAGTATTGGAGAGATGTCATTTCACTTATTGATTCAGGTAGTTGAGTTAACTGATTAAACCTTAAATTTAAAGTATGTAACTTCTTAAGCGCAGATATTGCAGGGGAGACCGTGTGAATTTTATTTTGATTCAGATCCAGAACACGAAGAGAAGATAAGCCCGAAATGTTATCTGTAAGTTCTGAAATACAGTTATTCATCAAGTGCATTTCATGCACATTGGGTAATTGAGAAAGAGAGTCGGACAAACTTTCGATTTGGTTATTATACAGTCGCAGTTCATTAAGGTTTTGTAACTGAGAAAACCAAGAGGGTATCTCAGTTAATAGATTATCCGTTGCATTAAAATAAACGAGATTTTTTAATTGAGATAATGAATTTGGTAAAGTGTGAATACCGTTGTCGCTCAAATAGAGAAATTGTAATTGATGCAGTTTACCTACTTCATTGGATATTTCGGCAATATGGTTGTGCCCTAAATCTAACATTTTGAGCTGTGTTAACTTTGCTATTTCAGCAGGAATCGATTTAATCTGGTTACAGGAAAGATTAAGAACGCTGAGATTTTTACAGTGAGTTACGTTATGAGGAAATACACTGAGTTTATTGTTATAGGCACTGACTAAGCTGTAATCGAAAGGCGCTAGAATACGTGTATCAATTTCTTCTCGGCAGCTTGAATCCAGGTTGAGTTCAAACTGTGAGTTTGAATGTTGGTGTAGCATCGCCTTCCTCGCTCTAATTAAAATATATTGTATGCAGTTTATCTGTAAAAAATAGAATAATGAACAACATAATAAGATTGAATTGAATGGCGTTTTAAGTCATTAATCATGCTGCTATCTATGATACAGTTTAAGAAATTAACGGATATCAATACCAGCCTAGGTGGACAAAATGTCTAATATTTTGTTGTTAGATAGTGAAAATTTCTCACGCACATTATATAACCCACAAGAGCAAGACTCACCCATAGTTGTTGTCTATTTTTCAGCGTCATGGTGTATACCTTGCAAAAATATGAAGCCTATCTTTGAGCAATTAGCGAGCCACTTTGAAAAAAGTGCGGTTAAATTTGGTTTGGTTGATATCGCTCACTCCCCCATATTAGCACCTAAATATGGCATTAAATCTGTTCCAACAATTGCTGTTTTTAAAGAGTCTCGATTGACAAAAGTGATGGCGGGTGAACTTTCTTTCGCCAAAGCCGTAGAAACTTTAAATCAAATATTTTGTGTTAATTAGGCGTTCGGTTTAAAGTAATTTTCTCTTTTTATCGCAATTATAAATTCATCGTTATGCTGCTATTGATTCTTGAAGGTTTACTGATTGGATGCTTGCTGGGGTTAACAGGGGCGGGTGGTGGTATTTTAGCGGTGCCTGCGTTAATGGCTAGCCAAAATTGGACGGTGGCACTTGCTGCCCCTGTTGGGCTTTTGGCAATCACAATGGCTGCTTTTATTGGTGTTATTCAAGGTCTTATTAGTAAAACAATACGTTACAAAGCTGCTATATGGATTGTTATAGTTAGCATTCCTTTTGCCAAATATGGCATTTATCTGGCCCAAATAATTACGCCTATTTGGTTGACGTTAGCCTTCAGCCTCGTGATGCTTTTTGTTGCGTATCGTACTTTTTTTAGTCAATTAACTGAACTAAACGATGCCCCCTGCCAAATTAACCAAGAAACAGGCAAGTTTATTTGGAATATAAAAACGGCGTCCATATTGGGTGGTATCGGTATTATTGCGGGGCTTTTAACTGGGTTGTTAGGTGTTGGCGGCGGTTTTGTGATTGTTCCTGCTTTACGAAAAGTGTCCAACTTAAATATAAAAAGCATTATTGCCACTTCATTAATGGTCATTTTTTGTATTGGTAGCGTGAGTATCCTAATAAATATTTTGAATGGGTTTCAATACCCTAAAGAAATTAGCACAATATTTATCGTTTCTTGTATTATTGGTATGTTAATAGGGCGAGTAATCATAAATTATATTTCATTGAAATTAGTTAAAAACATTTTTGCGAGTTTGATTGTTATTGTTTCTATTGGGATGCTCTATTCAGTATTTGATGAGCTAAATATAATTTTAATGATGTGGTTTGAATTAAAAATAGAATAAATCTATTTACTTATTTATAATTTAATTATTTTTCATTTTATGGTGCACATCACCCTTTTGGGGAGTGAATTATTGTGCCATTATTGAAGAAAAACGATTTATCTTCACCTTCAATACGGTATAATGAATAATCGCATTTCATCTTCTCTGATAATAGCTTAAAGAAATTTCACTATATCAATCAGGGGCATCATTAAAGGTTGACTAATATAATTATGACAAAACAAGATAGCTCAACAACAATAATTGATATAGCTAAGCGTGCAAATGTTACTGATATTACAGTTTCACGTGCATTTAACCATCCTGAAATGGTAAAAAAAGAAACAAGGGACAAAATATTAGCAATTGCTCAAGAACTCAATTACGTTCCAAATCTTTTTGCACGAAATCTGAAAAATAAAAATAGTCGCATAATTGGTGTGGTTACGGACAGTACATTTAACCCTTTCTATGTGGTACTCATTCAGACTGTTTCTCGTTTAGCAAAGGAGAAAGGGTATCAAGTGATGATTTTTGATTCGGATAGTGATGAAAAAGCAGAGAAAACCGCAATAGAAACCTTAGTTAGTTATAAAGCAAGTGGTATTCTGCTATCTCCTGTTCGTGATGATAAAGGTTATCAGCCTAGCTATCTTTCATTAATTGATCAACATAATGTGCCGTTAGTATTTGTTGACCGTGCAATTTATGGTTATGAAAAAAAATATTCAGGATTATTTTTAAAGAATTTTGAAATTGGGGCATTAACTGGGAAATTCCTTAATGAACAAAATAGCGAAAATACATTAATTATCTCTGGCCCTAAAGATTCGGAAATTAGTTTGTCCCGTTTGTCTGGAATATATGCAAGCTTTAAAAATAGAAAGAATCTTAATGTCTTATATAGCAGTTATATGTTTAATAAGAAAGATGAAGCATATTTAAGGCAAAAAGTTCAAGAGCTTTACACTCCGGGTATGTACATTGTTGGGTTGAATGGAATTATTACCGCGGGGATGTATAAAATTATTGCAGAATTAGGGTTGTCTTGTCGTTATTTTTCAGTCGATTTACCGCCTTATGCAGATACCTATCATTTGTCTATTTCTGGTGTTCATCATGATTCTGTTTACCTTGGTGAATTAACTACAGAATTATTATTCTCAGAAATCGAGCGTGACACTAATAAAGACCATGAAACGAAACAAATTTTTGTTAATGGTCAGCTTGTTATTTATTAATAATAATAAATTGCCTCGTAAAGGGGCTATTTATCCGATTCTTCCCTCTCCATAATACCTTTACTATTTTATATCTCATTTTCATTAGTGATTAAAAAATCGGTTAATTGGCTATCATAATCGACAAGCAATTAACCGATAAGGTTGAATCATGAAAAAACTTAGCGCTTCATAGAGCTAATAAATGTTGCACCCCAGATAATTAAACCTTTGACGATGTATTGAACATAAGGGGAAATACCCAGTAAATTCAATCCATTATTGAGAACCCCTAGGATCATCGCACCAATTAGAGTGCCGATAATCATACCGCGTCCACCTGCGATGGAAGCGCCGCCCAATACCACTGCGGCAATCGCATCTAATTCAAAACCGACTCCAGCATTAGGTTGCCCACTCATAACACGTGATGTAAAAATTAACCCTGCAAATGCGGCGGTAAAACCACTTATTACGTAAACCAGCATTTTATAACGTTCAACGCGGATACCACTTAAGCGAGCGGCTTCTTCGTTTCCACCAATGGCATAAATATAGCGGCCAAATGAAACATGGTTTAACACGACATAGAAAATAAGATAAAGGCCAAGCATTAATAAAATGGGGACTTGAATACCCATTAACTCTTCACGACCCCAGAAGGCAAATTCTTTAGGTAGTCCTGAGATTGGATAGCCGCCGGTATAAATTAATGCTAGACCTTTCGCAATAATCATCGCACCTAATGTGACGATAATTGGCGGCATTTTACCGTAAGCGGCTAAAACCCCATTAATAAAGCCAAATGCGATCCCTGATAATAATCCCAGTGCAATGGCTGCGTAGGGATCCATACCATAATATTTCATCAGGCCGGCCATTAAAGTACCTGATAGCGCCATAACAGCACCTACCGATAAATCAATTCCGCCAGTTAAAATAGCAAAAGTCATCCCAATAGCGATAATGGCATTGATTGAAACTTGTCGCGCAATTGTTGAAAGGTTATTTACCGTTAAAAAATGTTCGTTAAAAATGGACATACAAGTAAATAAAAGAATTAAACCAACAAATGGTAAAAATGCCGGTATTTTTGTTAATCTAGAAAAACTAAATTTAGGTTTAGTTAAAGGAATTGCACTTTGATTAGACATAGTCGTTATCCTATATAATATTGCCAGCCGCATGCACCATAATCTGAGTCGAGTTAATATCTTCTCCACTTAACTCAGCGGCAATTTCACCATCACGAAAGACCAAAACTCTGTCACTCACTCCAATAACTTCGGGTAGTTCAGAAGAGATCATAATAATGGAGATCCCTTTTTCAGTGAGTGAGCGCATTAGCTGATAAATTTCTGATTTTGCCCCAACATCAATACCTCGAGTAGGCTCATCGAAAATAAGAATTTTGGCTTGTTTATTTAGCCAGCGAGCAATAACAACTTTTTGCTGATTACCACCACTTAATGTGGAAACCGCAGTATGGGGCTCTGGTGTTTTAACTTTTACTTGAGAAATTAAATCAATGGATAAAGTCAGTTCTTTTTTATTTTGAATTAAAAATAATTTTTGAGCATGGTTATTCAGCCAAATATTTTCATTGACTGAGAACGGTAAAACTAAACCTTGGGTTTTACGGCTTTCAGGTAATAAGCCAATACCTAATTGCAGCGCGGCTGCCGCAGATTTAATTTTGACTTCTTTGCCTTCTAAAACGACTTTTTTCTTATACGCCTTATCCGCGCCAATCATGGCGAGAATAGTTTCTGTTCTCCCTGAACCAACAAGGCCCGCTAACCCTAAAATTTCACCTTTTTTCAATTGAAGGTGGTTCACTGGGCTATTCGCAAACCGTTGAATTTCAGCATCAAGAATAATTTCTTGTTGGATGAATTCACGCTTATGCGGATAGATATTTTCCACTTCACGACCCACCATCATTTCAATAATGACGTCTAAGTCCGTTTCATCGACTTTACGTGAGCCAATATATTGCCCATCACGTAATACACTGATGGTATCGCATATTTCATAAATTTCTTCTAAGTGATGAGAAATGAAAAACATGCCAACGCCTTTGGCTTTTAAGTCCCTCATTACATCAAATAGATGGTTCGCCTCATTCGGTGTCAGAGTCGCCGTTGGTTCATCTAATACTAAAATTTTGGCATCTAAAGAAAGTGCTTTAGCTATTTCAATAAATTGTTGCTCAGCGATACTTAAGTGGCTAATTGGCTCATCAATATCGATATTGACACCAAGGTCGGCCAGTAGAGCTTGAGACTTTTGGCGCATCAGTTTTCTATCTAATAAACCAAATTTATTTTTTAATTCGCGATTTAAAAATATATTTTCAAAAGCATTTAAATAAGGGATTAGAGAAAATTCTTGAAAAATAATACCAACGCCTGCCTTAATTGCATCCCTGTAGTTATGAAATGTATGCTCTTTACCTTCTATCAGAATTTTTCCGCTATCAGGTTTGTGTATTCCACATAAAACTTTCATCAGCGTGGATTTACCAGCGCCATTTTCACCTAATAATGCGTGAACCTCACCTTTTTCAAGGGAGAGATTAATATTATCTAACGCCTTAACCCCAGGGAAAGTTTTACTGACATCTTGTAATGCTAATAATTGCATCATATTGCTTCCCTATATTTCTTAACCGCTTAAAAATGGGTAACAAAGTCATTTGGAATAAAGTGATTCCAATATGCATTTAATTATTAATTGTTATGTAGAGGTATTGCACCTAATACGTAAAGTACAGGTGCAATACAATTAGTGAGTCAACATTCGATTACCAGTGGAAATCTTTTGCATTTGTTTTGTCGATTAATTTAACATCAATCGGCACTTCTTTTGGTACGTTAGCACCCCAATATTTTGCCAGACCCATTGCTAAGCCAATACGAACTTGGTCACGTGGGAACTGTGCAGACGTTGCGATAAACGGTGAGTTACCTTTCGCAATTTCAGCAACGGCTTCAGGTGAACCATCAACACTGACGAGTTTCACATCACGACCAGAAGATTCGATAGCCGCTAATGCGCCTAATGAGCCCACATCGTTAACACTGAAAATACCGTTCAAAGTCGGGTTAGCTTGCAACATGTTTTCTGTGACGTTCATCGCAGTGTCACGTTCTTGCTTACCATTTAGTTTGGTAACAATTTTAATGTTTGGATATTCTTTCATTGCAGCTTCAAAGCCACGAACACGTTCGAGGATTGGTACAACAGGGATACCATCTAAAATTGCGACTTCACCTTTTCCACCCAATGCTTCACCTAAGCGTTTACCTGCCATTAAGCCTGCATCGTAGTTTTTAGACCCGACGAAAGAGTCAATTGGGCCATTAGCTTGCGCATCGATAGCGATAACCACAACACCGGCTTTTTTCGCTGCCAGTACTGCGGTCTCTGCACCAACGCTATCCGCTGGGTTGATTAACAAGATATCGATTTTTTTCTGTAACATATCTTCGATATCGCTGGTTTGTTTCGATACATCATGCGCCGCATCGGAAATATACAGCTGAGCACCCATATCGCCAGTTGCGCTCTCCAGAGCTTCTTTCATCGTGACGAAATATTCGTTGTTTAATTCTTGAAACGACATACCAACTGAAACGGGTTTTGCCGTAGCATTGAACGCCATACCTAAAGTCAGGACACTTGCTGCTACAGCTAACTTTTTGAATTTACTCAACATAAGATGTTCTCCTAAAGAGCATTTAATTATATGTAGGGTGTTACTTATTTAGTGTTTATTAAAATTATTAATTATTACAAACAGTTAGTTATGCCTATGGCTTGATGACGACTTTAATTGAGTCGGCAGATTTCGCCATGACAAAGGCTTCTTCCCAATCATCGATAGAGTAGAAGTGGGTAACGATATCATCAGCATTAACTAAGCCGCGGCTAAAGAGATCGATAGCAACCTCGTAGCTGTATGGGCCTAAGTGCGCACCGCGGATATCGAGTTCTTTACGGTCACCAATAATTGACCAGTCAACCGTGGTTTCTTTACCGAATACGCTAAATTCAACGAAACGGCCAAGTTTACGGATCATTTCTAATCCTTGAGTCACACCAACAGGGGCACCTGTTGCTTCGATGTAAACATCGCAACCGTAGCCTTCCGTCATCTCTTTGACTAACTTAATGGCGTCTTCTTTCAGTGGGTTGATCACCACATCGGCCCCAAATTTTTTCGCTAATTCGAGGCGTTCGTCAATAGCATCGATCACGACTAATTTTTTGGGGGTTTTGAGTTTTGCAACTTGGATCATACACAGGCCAAGTGGGCCTGCACCTGCAATGACGACGACGTCATTTAAATCAATATCACCACGGCGAACGGTGTGGATAGCACAGGCCATTGGTTCGATTAATGCGGCGTCTTTATCGGAAAGCTCATCAGGAATTTTGTGAATAATAGCGCGCTCAGAAAAACGCATGTATTCTGCCATCCCGCCATCTGCAACTTCTTTTTGGAAACCGTAGATATCATGGGTTTCGCACATCCAATATTTACCTGACTTACAGAAACGGCACTCCCAGCAAGGGACGATTTGTTCTGCGAGGATACGGTCACCCACTTTTAATTTATATTTTTCAGCGGATCCTTCGCCCAATTCTGCGACTCTGCCATAGAATTCATGTCCAGGGACGACAGGGGCTTTGATCCACGGGTCATCGCCCCAGAACATTTGTGCGCCATCATTGGCCTTGCAGTCACCTGCACAGATCCCACAGCCATCGACTTTAATGACAACTTCACGAAAGCCAGCCGCTGGTCTTTTAATATTTTCAAAGCGATAGTCATGGGGACCATGACAAACAACGGCTTTCATTTTTTCAGGTAGGTTACTCATGTTCTAAAACCTCTTTCTAGTTGTTAGCCCTAATGTTGACGTCAACATTAAGCGTTTTTTTTATCTCTAAATTGCTTTAATTTTTACGCTTAACGATAAATTTGGATACGAATGTAAGAAAAATGGTTCTTTAATGTTATAGATAAAATAATTTATTTTTAATATGACGACGTCGTCATTTTTGAAAGAGCGAAGAAGAAAAACTAAGATTTGTGATTTAACTCTTAATTTTAATTGCTTTCAGGGCACCTTCAAAAGGGGGAGGAAACGTCTATCACAAGTTTCTAACACGATGAAAAATAAGTAATAAAATAAAATTCATCCCTCGTGTTAGCTTTATTAAGAAATGAATATGAAGCCGAGTATAATTATTTTAACTGTTTTCAGAAGTGGATAATTCATGCAAAAACATTTCAGCTCACATTTTTATATGAAAATTAATTTTATTTTCATTAAATAAGGTGATTTAAAATTGAAAATAAACCATTATTTTATTTATTAAAAATAATTTTATAGTTAGACGTGAAAGCAACAGATACTTCAAATTAAATTTTTATCAAAATTGAGTATGAATAAAAATAAGCTTTGAAAGAAAAAAGGGCTCTATTCAGCATTGTATTTAATCAACTCAACTCAGAATAAAGCCAAAAAATACCAATTAATAACTTCATTTTGTAAGGAAATCGGTGTTTTTATTTATAGTGATAAGTGAGGGATGAGACCCTCACTTATCAAGTTAAACAATCATCGGCGCGATAATAAATCCAAAGGCAACCCCAGCAATAATTCCACCGAGCCCCGGTAGCATAAAGGGGTGGTTAAGAATATATTTTCCGACGCGGGTTGAACCTGTGGAGTCAAATTCGATTGCGGCTAATGACGTTGGGTAAGTTGGTAAAACAAACACCCCCGTGACAGCAACGAATGACGCTAAAATAGCCCATGTTGGTACATCCAAAGCAATAGCTAATGGAATGATTAGCGGCGTGGTTGCCCCTTGGGAATAGAGTAATGCACAGGTAAAAAACAGCACGACAGCTAACAAGATAGGGTAGGCAGATAACACATCCCCTGCGATAGCTTTGATTTGATCCATATGGGCATCAACAAAAGTGGTGCCTAATGTCACAATCCCCAGTATGACAGCAAGGGAGCTCATTCCTGAACGGAACGTTGGTGCTAAAACGATAGAGTTTGGTGATGTTTTACAGAAAATAACCATCAAACAGGCTGCACTGAGCATACAGATGATGATGATATCTCGGGTACCCATCGGTTTGCCGATATCAAAGCCAGGGCGTAATTGTGGGAAAGCCGCTAATATCACAATCGCAACGGTTGCGATGAGAAAAACCACAACTGAAAATTTTTCACGGGTGGTGCTTTCGCCTTTTTTCTCTTCGTATTTATGGACTAACCCTTTTTGTAAACGATCTAAATAAACTTCATCATCTTCCAATTCGCAACCTTGGCGTGACGCAATAAATGCAGCAACCATCGCAGCGACAAATGAAGCAGGTAAGCACACTGACATAACAACAATAAATGTAACGCCATTGCCCTCCATAATGGTTAACATTGCCGCCATTGCAGCGCTAATTGGCGAGCCTGAAATAGCAATTTGTGAGGCAACGACAGAACCTGCCAATGTACGAGAAGGGCGGATACCCGAGTCTTTGGCAATTTCAGCAATGACAGGAAGCATTGAGAAAACAATAAAACCTGTACCTGCCATAATGGTCATCACCCACGTGGTGATTGGCGCAATAATATTTAGGTACTTCGGATTTTTACGCATAAATGTGCTGGCTAGGCGAACTAAATAATCCATCCCTCCAGCTGCCTGCAATGCGGATGCTGCAACAACAACGGTCATAATAATTAAAATAACATCGACAGGGGGAGAACCTATTGGCAAACCAAATCCAATAGTTAATACCGCTAAGCCTAATCCCCCGCATAGGCCAATACCTATTCCGCCCATGCGTATACCGAAAAAAATTGCACCTAGTACAACAATGATCTCTAGCCAAACCATAATCGTCTCCAATAGACAATATGCTGTCATTAGTAATAGAATTTATAAAAATGATTATTTTTAATAATGGTTAAATATTTACTGTGAATTCTGGTTTGTTATTAAATGTGATTTACCAACTCGATTTTCATACCAATGAATACTAGCTCTAACTAAGGAGCCTGTTGAATCTATATATTTATCGGGATGTTTATTGACTTCATTAGCTAAAATAACGGGAACTTCAGTACAGCCTAAAACAATGATGTCAGCTCCGCGTGAAAATAATAATTCAGCTTGTGATTTCATGATTTTTTCCGCTGCATCTTTATTTCCAGATTTTAATAAATAAATACTTTTCATCACTAAATTCTGACTTTCTTCATTGGGTGTTATGCAGTTTAATTTTTTTTGTTCAATACTTTTTTGGTAAAGCCCCATATACATAGTTGCGTTAGTTGCTAATAAGCCAATATTTTTTTTCTTAGTTAGTAGAACCTCTTGCATGGTGGTTTCAACAATACTCAGCATATCCACATGGCAAGCATTTTTTAGTTCATCGAACCAAAAATGTGCAGTATTACAAGGGATAACAATGCATTCTGCCCCTGCATCTTCAAGTTTCTTTAAGTAATTAGTCATTAAAGGGAGTGGTGATACCCCATGGTTTAGCAATGCTTCTGTACGATCTGGAATATCAGGAATGGATGAAATAATTAATGGAATATGCTCTTGATCTTTATTTGCAACCGTATATGTTACAAACTTATTAAATAAATCGACGGTTGCTGCTGGGCCCATTCCACCTAATACACCAATTAAACCTTTCATTATTACGCTCCTGCGATTTTTATCTTTTTTGATTTAAGATAAATTAAACGCGATATTGCTTAACTTATTTAACATGAAATGCATTTTTTAATTAATTATTAACGATAAGTTCTAATTAATCGGTGCCTAATTTTTAGCAATGTTTTTTATGTAAGAGAAATGCAAGTAAGTATGGGGTGATGCAAGATATGCATTAAGATTTTAATGTTAACTCGAAGGGGCGCAATGAAATGAAGGACAAAGCCTGAATATAATTGGGTTTGACGGTAATGCTCTATTTAATAAAAAATAAACTTTGATTTTTATTAATGTTTAAAACGATAACTTTATGCATAATACAAATAACAGATATACAATACATGCATGATAATTTAACTGATGGTTAACTAAATATACCAATAAGAATCTCATTATTATTTTATATTTTAACAGCGAGTCTGCTTAAGGCTTAATAACATGAAAAATATAGAAACAAAGTGGCTGTACGATTTTTTAACCTTGGAATCTTGCCGGCATTTTTCCCATGCCGCGGAACAAAGAAATATTTCCCAGCCCGCTTTTAGTCGGCGTATTAAGGCGCTAGAAGAGGCGATTGGTGTCGAATTGTTTGATAGAACCACGTCACCCTTGCAGTTGTCTGAAGAGGGCAAAGTTTTCCACTCTCAAGCACGTAGCTTGTTACAGCAATTAGAGTGTAATTTGAATGAGTTATCGGGCCATAATATTTTAAGTTTACCGAATATTAAAATTGCGGCGGCACATTCATTATCATTAACATTATTACCCAAGCTTGTTCATGCGTTGTCTGGTTATGGCGGAGAATTTGTCTATCATGTTGAAGCCATTGACGTGGTGCAGGTGGTGAATGCATTGAGAGAGGGGAAAAGTGATTTTATCATCTCATTTTATGATGAGGATTTAATGCAGTCGCCATTTTCGTGTTTAAATGTTTTTGAGTCTGAGCTTTACCCTATCTGTGCCGCAGATGAATTTGGCAAGCCATTATTCGATATTTACCAACCGCAAGTTCCCTTGTTGAATTATACCAGTGCCTCTTATATGGGGCGATTAGTTAACCGTCGGTTAAGTGAGTTCGGTGCAATTAGTTCTAAAACATTGTTTATGTCCTCCATGAGTGAATTATTAAAAAATATGGCATTGGATGGTCATGGTATCGCATGGTTGCCGATTTACTCAGTGGTCAATGAGCTAAAAGAAAAGAAACTGGTTTGTCTTGATACCCCAGAGTTAACCATTCCAATTCAAGCTTACATTTACCGTATGGACACTCGCTTAAATAAAACCGCAGAGGATTTCTGGCGCATTTTAAAAAGAAATATTCCTGAGGATTTAAAGCATTTGTAAAACATAATAGAAATCCTATAACGACAAAACCCGCTTTAGTTGCGGGTTTTGTGCCATACAATCATTGAATATCAGTGATCTAAAGAAACAGAATGTACATAGGATAACTGTTTTAACGAGCAATAAAATTCAGGCAATGTGGTTTTTTGGCGAACCACTAGTTTTAAATTCACTTCGACTCGCTCTTTTTTAATGTCACGTATAGTCAGGTTTTCAATAATGTCTTTATGTTGTTTCAAATACTCAATAAGCAAGGGAACGCCATCTTCATGGGTAAACAACATTCGAACTTTAATCTTACCTAATTTTTGATTTTTCATCTGAAATAGTGCCACTTGTGGGCTCAGTTGAATCGCCAAGAAAAAAAGAACGGTGACAATTAATGCGTGCCAATAAAATCCAGAACCACAAGCAATTCCTACCCCAGCTGAAGCCCAAACAATCGCTGCGGTTGTCAGCCCGGAAATAGCATCATCACGACGATGTAAAATAACTCCCGCGCCTAAAAAACCCACGCCACTGATTATTTGTGCAGCTAATCTCATTGGGTCACTGCGAATATTATCTGAAATATTAGCGTAATATTCGGCAGATTGAATGGAAACAATGGTTAATAAGCTACTGGCGACTGCAATAATGACACAAGTTTTAAAGCCGACAGGTTTTCCCTTTGATTCACGCTCTAAGCCAATAAAGCCGCCTAAAATAAAGGCGGCGAGTAATTTAGCGATACTGGATAGTGACAAAGGGCCAATGGTGTCGACAAACTGTATAAGAGCATCCATGGCTTACCTCTGTATATTTCAAATTACAGTGCTACAGCGCCCTCAGGTGCTTTTTTATCGTCATTATTTTTCTTTTTAGATACATCATCTTTAAAGAAGAAGATAAAGAACACACTGACGACAGCGGCGACGATAGCAGGGTAATGCCAGAAGGTTTCCCACTGCGGTAAGGATTCGCTGCCTTTTTCTGTAACCGTTGAGTTAAATAGTTGCCCGCAAATCGTGGAGGCGAATAATAAACCGAAGCCATTTGAAACAATAAAGCGTAACCCTTGAGCTTGTGCGCGGATTTCTGGTTTTGCTTTACGGTCGACATAAATATCGCCAGCGGTAAAGAAGAAGTCCCAACATAATCCCTGAAGCATCAAACCAAACACGATAAAGTACAAACTGGTATCAACCGCAGCGTAGGCAAATAATGTGGAGCGAATAATCCAGCTAATTGCGCCTAATAATAAGGTGATTTTAAAACCAAATTTCATTAAGAAGAACGAGAGGAAGAACATAAACAGCACTTCACAAGCAATACCGATTTGCATTATAGACGCGGCATTGTCGAAACCGAGCGTTTTAATAAATACAGGGATATAGGCGGAATAAGCTGTTTTTGGGATCATTAATACAAAGATGCTAAACATTAAAATGGCGAAATAGCGGTCTTTAAATAATGAAAGCGCATCTAGGCATAAAATATCGCGTGCAGAGAACGGTTTGCCTTTGGCTTTTGGTGGTGTATTTGGCAGTGTAAAGCAGTAAAAACCTAATACGACCGCAACGGCAGAAGCGATATACCATGTCATTGTGCTGCCAGAGAAACCCATTTCCCCTAAAATAAACCCGATAGCCATAAAACCAAACGTACCGAATACTCGAATGATAGGGAAATATTTCACGCCATTAATATGGGAGAAACTGATGCTATTAGAAAGCGCGGTTGTTGGGTAAAACAGCAGGCCAATAATGAAGATCAAAAATAGGGTCATACCACTGTTTTGCGCTTCAATAAATTGAGGCACACATAAAATAACAGCGGCATTAATTAAGTGAAGGATCCCCATCACTTTTTGTGATGCAAAGAAACGGTCAGCAACCATACCAATAAATAACGGTGAAATAATAGTTGCGACACCTAATAACGCATAAGCATTACCAATGATGTGTGCCATTCCATAGGTGCTTAATACCAGCCCCATAGTCATATTCCATGCACCTTGCATGAAATATTGGACAAACATCATAATCAGTAAGCGGGAAGTAATTTTCATATCCATTTTTATTTCCCTCTTAATGTGTTTCTAACGTTAATCCGTCATATGCGACACGGATATTATAAGGAGCACAAACCGCCACTAATTCTTCATGCAGTAATTTACCACTGTGTGAAATATGAGAAACGGCAATTTGAGTATCAGAATGCAAACAACCTTGTTGTTGCAGTCTTTCTTGTGCTGCAAAGACGGTTTCTAGGCTCATATGGTTATCGGTATGATTATTGCCATTTAGGCCATAAGTGCATTCGAATACAACAATATCCAATGGTTTGTTTTCAAGCCATTGCCAAGTCAGTTCTGGGAACCAGCCTGAATCGTGGCCATAGAAAATTGCTTTGCCATCTTTTTCAATATGATAAACATAGCAAAGTTCCCATTTCGCATGGTTTGCCAGTAATGGGGTAATTTTATATCCGTTTCTTTCAACGGTGACAAAAGGGATTAAGCAATGAAAAGCGAAGCGTTCTTTGCTGTACCCCGGTAACACGTCAAGGCAACCGTTGATAGCACGATCATTGCCAAAGATATGAAGTGGATGATGAATTTCAAAACCATAGCCTTCCATTCTACTGAACAGATCGCCGACATTAAAATGATCGGGATGAGTGTGCGTGAATAACAGGCTTTCAAAATGGGTTGCATCCATTCCATCGCGCATGAGTTGGTAGCTAAATGTTGGAGACACATCGATCAACATCAGATCATCCACAATCGCTGAAGAATGGGTTCTTATATCTTTACCGCCAAGTTGCCTTGCTTTTTGGCAATGCTCACAACGGCAAAAAGGATTTGGTATTCCCTCTGATGCCGCAGTGCCTAAAAAGTGAATTTTCATGATAATTACCTTTATCTTATTGTTTTATTTAATTTTATTAAATCCCTGGTGCTGGTATTAAATCTATAAATTGCTTATTTGAACGTTCCAATATTAATCTGAGTGGCTTACCTTGCCAATAATAGATGTTCAGATCAGTGATCTCATTCAAATTAAAATAACTATCTATTTGATTAATTTGTATATTTTTAATTTTTTATTGTAGGGGGATAAAAATGTAACTTTTTTGCTCATTTGATTGTTATATCAGCAAATTTAATTTGGAACGTTCAAATTAATTATGGGTAGTCGTGATAAATAATTCAGGTATGCTATTGCGAGAAGCAACTAAGGTGAAAAAGACAAATGGCAACAATTAAAGACATTGCAAAATTGGCGGGTGTTTCTCATGGTACTGTTTCTAACGTTTTGAATAAACGTGGAAATGTGAGTGTGGAAAAAATTGAAGCGGTGTATAAAGCGGCAAAGCAAATGGGGTATCAGCTCAATACACAAGCACAATTGTTGAGAACCAATAAGAGCCATAAAGTCGCGATACTGCTACCGCAGTTGGTATCCGATAAATACGCAATCTTTTTTAATTCATTTAGACAATCAATCTCTTTGTACCCAGAAATAACCTATGATCTGTTTTTGACAGATGATCTTGAAACAACGGAGCTAGATGCATTACAAAAAATTGCGGCGGGTGGCTATAAACAGGTAGTTGCTGTGAGTTGCTTGCAGGATGCAAATATTTATTTTGACACGTTAAAACTGCCCGCTTCTCAAATCGTGTTTATTTATCGCCAGCCCACTAATGCTCATCACTTTTTCACACTGGATTTTTCTCAAGCCGCTGATGCCATTTGCCAACAAATTGCGACAAGTCGCAGCCAACTGGTGGGGATTTTTAGTGATGAACATGGTGAGTTAGAGCGCTCAACATTTGTGAGTGAGTTACAAAAAAACCTAAAACAACACGCGCCAAATAAAAAATATGTTGTTATCCGAGCTTCGAATGATGAATCGTACAAAGCGGCTTTTGATTTTTTTACCTTAGACCAAACACCAGACTTATTTGTTGCTGAAGATATTGAAAAAGCGAGTTTTTTAACTCAAGCCAGCTTTTTTGGCAGTAACAGTGATTGCCCTGCCATTTTCGCTTTAAGTGGTAATATTCCCCCAATATTAAAAGGGTTGCATTGCTTTCCGATGAACTATGCGCAATTGGGGCTGGAAGTTGTCGATGAATTAATGAAAGAAGATGTGCAGAAAAGTGGCGTCGCGGGTGAAAATACCGTTTATGTCCGTAACCAAAGCGGCAACCTGTATACTGCAACGCCAGCATTGAGCACCGTGAATGCGGATGAACCGAGCTTGAACCTCCTTATTTTGCCAAGTCCTTCAACCAACGCGCTTAAAAAACTTTTGCCCCATTTTTATCGCCAAACAGGTATTAAGGTGAATTTAGCCATACACCCGTATGATGAAGTTTACCAAATATTAGGCCAGCTCCATCTACATCCTTATTATGATTTATTGCGTATTGATATGGCCTGTTTTCCTTGGTTTGCAGAGCGCATATTACAACCCCTCGATAAAATTGGGGACGGAGTGACGGATTTATTAAGTAACTTTTCGGCTCCAACTCAACAGAAATTTAGTTTAGTGGGGGATACTGCGTATGCCATGCCGTTTGATGCGAGTGCTCAGCTGCTGTTTTATCGAAAAGACCTGTTTGAAGACCCGATTCTAAAACGCATGTATTACGAGAAAACAGGCAATGAATTGATTGTGCCGGCTCATTTTCGTGAATACGACCAAGTTACGCAGTTTTTTACAGAGTTACATGAGAAAGGGCAATTTTCCCGTCCAATTGGCGCATCGACAACGCTAGGAAGTGCAGGTCTTATCGCCAGTGAATATTTGTTACGCTACTACGCAGATGGTGGGCGGTTAATTGGGGAGGGGGATATTCCTCGATTAGAAATGCCTTTGGCAGGTAAAGTGTTAAGTGATTATCTACAGCAAGTTTCTGTCACTGAGAATATCCATGAAAAGTGGTGGAGCGAGTCAGTCAGGCAATTTGAGCAAGGTGAGCTTGCCATGTTGATTGCCTATATGAACCTATTCAATGATGTAGCTCACAGTGATATTTTTCCTAAAATTGGCTATGCGCCTGTGCCTGGAGGGCTTCCACAGCTTGGGGGCGGAGCGCTTGGGGTTTCCCGTTACAGCCAAAAGTCACATTATGCGGAGCAGTTTTATCGCTGGCTCTATTCGCCTATCGTGATGGATCACCTGATTTTATTAGGTGGGAACAGCAATCACCAAGATTTCAGCCATAACCAAGAAATTTGCCATCGTTATCCGTGGATGCCATTGGCTTATCAAGAAATTAATGGTGGGATCCGTGAATCTTCCATTCCGAACGGCAAGTTGTTTAATTTGCGCCAAGCTGAAGTGATTATTGGTCAGGGAATTACCAATGTGGTGAATAAGATAATGACAATAGAGGAAACTATTGAATATATTAATCAGCGTTTATTAGTGGATACCCAAGGGGAACGATAGGGTAGGCGTTGTTTGATTGGTAAGAGCAATGCGGCAAAAGTCGCATTGTTAATTTTGATAGGTGTTATAAACGCAAAAAACCAGCCTTAGGCTGGTTTCTTTAAATAGTGGTGCCCGGACTCGGAATCGAACCAAGGACACGGGGATTTTCAATCCCCTGCTCTACCGACTGAGCTATCCGGGCAACGGAACGTATTAAACCTGATTCCATCAGTTGAGTCAAGGCGCTTTATAAAAACTTTCGACTGTATGCGCTTTTTTTCAACACCTTAGCTACTTTTTAAACGAAAACCCCTAAAAATAATCAGGATAATGAAGGACACCCGCCATTTAACGGGTGTTTTCATTTGCACATAAACCCTAGCGCAGATATTTTTTCTGAGCTTTATTCACTTTGATTAAATAGTTGCGTGACTCAGCCGCAGGGTGTTTTGTCGATAAGGTTTCGTACACTTCACCCGGTTCTAAATTGTTTATGCGCTGAGCGGCTTGCTTTTTATCGCTATGGAATACTCGTAGAACACTGCCTGCACCGCCATTGTATGCGGTAATAACAGCATAACGGCGAGAGGTTTGATTACGAATATCGCCTAAATAGCTGTTTTGTAAGATAGCTAAATAGGCAGTACCTGTATCAATGTTCTTTTCTGGGTCGAACAAGTAGCTGCGGCTTGGTACGCCAGACTTACCTTGGGAGCGGAAAACGTCCTTCCCTGCGGTGTTCGGCATAATTTGCATTAGCCCCATCGCATCTGAACGGCTGACTGCATAGGGGTTAAAACTGGATTCAATTTGCATGATCGCTAAAATTAACGATTCATCGACACCATATTTTGCTGACGATTTTTTAATATACGGCAAATATTTATGGGCGCGTTTATCTAGATGGTTAGGCACTAATTGCATTGTGACTGACCAAACGATATTCATGCCAGATTGGCGGCGCTGTATTTTGTTTTCTATCAGATAATCTGCAAACTTTGTTGCTCGCCACTCCCAACGAATCGCTTCCCCGGTGTTATCTAACACCTGACCAAATAAAAAAGGCTCTTTACTGTAGGGGATATCGTTAATATCAGAATAGAGATCGATAGAATTGGGGTCATCACCCATCAATAAAGTGGTGACAATGGCCTTTTTGAGGTGTTGCGATGGCTCTACAGCTGAAATGGTTTCAACCGTAATGGTCCCTGCATCGAAATTAATATGACTACGTGTACGGTATTCGTCCGTATATTTTACGTAATCTTTTGGCCCCGCAATGAGGACTTCCTTAATTCCCCAAATATTTTCGATATTATGGGCAAACTGCCCCATTAAAATATCAAAGCCATTGGTGTCTTTGACATAATCAGGGTTAAAGTCCGTTTTTTGGTTGCTGGAACACGAAACAATTAGAGGGATCAATAAACTCAGCGCAAATAGTTTTTTCATACGATTCACAGTATTGGTGCAAAAGCCTACCTACAGAATAGGTAGGCAGACAGATTATTTTTCAGGTGTATAGCCGTCAATTTGAATATCATGGCCTTCAAATAGGAATTTGACCATTTCTTGTTCTAACATTTTACGATCGTCTGGGTTCATTGTATTGAGTTTCTTTTCATTAATTAGCATGGTTTGCTTAGTCATCCACTGGCTCCATGCTTCTTTAGAAATCTCATTAAAAATACGTTTCCCTAATTCACCTGGGTAAAGTTGAAAATCTTGCCCATCTGCGTCACGTTGTAAGAATGTACAAAAAATCGTTCTACTCATTAAAATTTCCTCAAATATCAGGTAGTAAGGCGAGCTGTTTTAATAAACTTTCAACTGGGGCGGCAAGGCCGATAGTTGCGCCTAGGTGTAAGTTATACCAGAGTCCTTTGCCTTCATCCATGGCAGAATTAAATGCCTGAATCTTAACTTTTACAGGGATAATATCTAAATGGAAATGGCTAAACGTGTGGCGAAAGGCAATCAACTGCTCAGGAGCTTCATGGGAGAGCCCTGATTCCGCCAACCACGCTGTCAATTGTTCTGAAGATTCAAACTGTGGAAAAGCAAATAACCCACCCCAAATACCAGAAGGGGGACGTTGCTCTAACCATATATTGTCTTCATGCTGCATAATCAAAAACCAAGCGGTTTTTTCAGGGATTTTTTGCTTCGGTTTTTTCCCCGGATAGTTTTGCCATGAATGGTTGGCATAAGCCACGCAGCCAAAGTTGAGCGGACAAAGCTCGCACTTCGGTTTACTGCGGGTGCAAACCATCGCACCTAAATCCATCATTGCTTGGTTAAAAAATTCTACGCCATCATTGGGGGTGACATCAGTGCTAATTTCCCACAGTCGGTTTTCTACCTCTTTTTTTCCCGGCCAGCCATCAACGGCATAAGCACGAGCTAATACACGTTTTACATTACCGTCTAAAATCGGGTAATGCTGCTGTTGGGACAGCGACAAAATAGCCCCCGCCGTGGAGCGACCAACTCCCGGCAAAGCTAACACTTCATCAAAAGTGGTTGGAAATTTACCACCGTACTGCTCGGCAACAACTTTTGCAGCCTTGTGTAAATTACGTGCACGGGCATAGTAGCCAAGGCCTGTCCATAAATGTAGAACTTCATCCAGTGGCGCATTGGCGAGGGCGGTAATATCTTCAAAGCGAGAAATAAATTTCTCAAAATACGGTATAACGGTACTGACTTGGGTTTGTTGCAGCATCACCTCGGATAGCCATACATGGTAAGAGGATTTTTCCTGCTGCCATGGCAACGTTTTGCGTCCATATTTGTGATACCAGTCGAGCACTGCACGTGAAAATTGTTGAGCTTCCATTGAACACTTTATTTTTATCGATATTTTTAATAATGCTAAGGATTGCAACATAGACACGGTGGGCTGTAAACCGCTTATTGTGTGGTTTAGTGTAAAGTTAGCCAATTATCAACTGCATCCTTGTGGAAGTTTTGCTAAACTCCTACTCTTACCCTATCACTTGTGATTAGGTTGTTAACCTAATAGCTTGAATCATCAAGGGTAATTTAAACATAATTGCTATTTACTAGCCTTATACAACTTGATCGTTGGCACATTAACTTAATTGGGCAACTATTTTTTAGAACCTTTATTATGATCAATAATGTTATTTCCCCCGAATATAATGAAGATGGGCGGGTTATGCGCCGTGTCCGTAGTTTTGTCCGCCGTCAAGGGCGTCTGACAAAACGTCAGGAAGACGCATTAGAAAAAGAATGGGCTGAAATGGGGATTGATTTTATCAATGAACCCTTCGATTTCGCCAAAGTATTCAATAACTCAAACCCAGTAACATTGGAAATTGGGTTTGGTATGGGCGCTTCATTAGTGACCATGGCATCGCAAAATCCACAGCAAAACTTTTTGGGCATTGAAGTTCATGCTCCGGGTGTGGGGGCATGTTTAGCATCGGCAAAAGAAGAAAACGTCAGCAATGTCCGTGTGATGTGCCATGATGCTATTGAAGTGTTGGATTGCATGGTGCCAAATGAGAGCCTTGCGATGGTGCAGCTGTTTTTCCCTGATCCATGGCATAAAGCAAAACACAATAAACGCCGTATCGTTCAAGCGCCATTTGCTGAAAAAATTCGCAGCAAATTAGCAGTTGGTGGCGTTTTCCATATGGCGACCGACTGGGAGCCGTATGCAGAGCATATGCTTGACGTCATGAAGAGTGTCGAAGGGTATAAAAACTTATCACCTACAGGTGATTATGTTCCTCGTCCAGAATCAAGACCAGAAACAAAATTTGAAAAGCGCGGCCAGCGGTTAGGGCACGGTGTATGGGATTTAATGTTTGAGAGGACCAAATAATGGCTAAACAACCACGTAGTCGTCGTTTACGTAAAAAAATGCGTTTGGATGAATTCCAAGAGTTAGGTTTTACGGTTAAATGGAGTTTTAAAGAAGGTACACCGATCGAAGAAGTTGACACTACCGTTGACCAACTGATTGCAGAAGCTATCGAACCAAACGGTTTAGCGTTTGAAGCAAGCGGCTACCTGAGCTGGGAAGGGATTGTTTGCCTACAGCAAATTGGTAAATGTACCGAAGAACACCGTCAAATCGTTGAAAACTGGTTAAAATCAAAAGGGATGAACGACGTTGTTGTTTCTGAACTGTTTGATGTTTGGTGGGAATAATCACTTTTTGGTTGATTAAATCACGCTAAATAAATAGGCTGAGTTTCTCAGTGTTTGAAGAGGCATCCAAGTTTTGGGTGCCTTTATTTTCTGGAGTAAAAGTTTTGAGCGCACTGTTTTCTAACCAGCTACTTAACGACATTCTAGACCAAGTTCGGCCACTCATAGGCCAAGGTTGTGTTGCCAACTATATTCCTGCTTTAGGGTGTGTGCCTTCCCATCATCTCGGTATTGCTGTTTCCACCCTCGATGGCGAGGTTTTTACCGCAGGGGATGCCCATCAGCGTTTTTCCATTCAATCCATTTCAAAAGTGTTGAGCCTGACATTGGCGATGACACGCTATGAAGAAAACGAAATCTGGAGCCGTGTTGGCAAAGAACCGTCAGGGTTGCCGTTTAACTCATTAATTCAAATTGAAATGGAAAAAGGGATCCCACGGAACCCGTTTATTAATGCTGGTGCGATTGTGATTGCCGATATGTTGCAGTCACGTTTAAGCGCGCCAAAACAGCGTATGTTAGAGTTTGTCCGAAAGTTAGCCTGTGAGCCAGACATTAGCTACGACACTACCGTTGCACGTTCTGAAATGGAGCACGCTAGCCGTAATGCAGCAATCGCCTATCTAATGAAATCATTTGGCAACTTTGAAAACGATGTTTTGACAGTGCTCGAAACTTATTTTCATTATTGCTCTCTAAGTATGAACTGTGTTGAATTAGCGAGATGTTTTTCCTATTTAACATCGCAAGGAATGTCATCTTGCTCCATAGACCCCATTATCACTCCACTACAATCAAGGCAAATCAATGCGTTGATGATGACATGTGGGATGTACGATGGCTCTGGTGAATTTGCATTTCGTATTGGAATGCCTGGGAAATCAGGTGTTGGCGGCGGCATTGTTTGCGTTGTCCCTAACCAATTTACTGTGGCGGTATGGTCACCTGAACTTGATGCTGCAGGGAACTCTTTGGTTGGGTGCGCTGCTTTAGAGCTATTATCAAAACGCATTGGGCGTTCTGTTTTCTAATTAATTCAACGCCTTTTAGGAGAAGTTATGTTACGCCGTACATTAATTGCATTTTCACTGTTAGCGAGTGCAGCAAGCCAAGCTGCGGATTATAACTGCTCAGTGACACCGAATGATGACATTTTCATGACACCGGAAAGCGTGCAAGTGATTGGCCGCAGTGGCGATTTAGTGATTACACCTAATGGTGATATCACCTTAAATGGCAAAAATATTGCGGCGACTGAGGCTCAAAAACAGCAGGCGATCCGCTATCAATCCGCTATTCGTAATGATTTACCTTGGATAAAACAAGAGTCTGAGAAAAAACTGGCAACGTCACGTGAAACGGTAGATAAAGTGGTTGTTAAAGTCATTGGCAGCGACAGTAATGTGCGTAAGCGTTTGACTAAGTTAGAAAAAGACTTGAATAGCCAAATAAACCAAATTATTGAAACCCGCCCGAATGGCTATGCTTTCCATCATGAAGCAATGAAAAATGCGGAAGCAAAAGGCAAGCAGTTGGTGAATGAAAGCTTGGGCGGTATTTTACAAGACAGCATCAACGAAATGGGGCGCAAGCAACTGTTATCAGGTGGTGATGCGAATCAAGCACTGCAAGGCATGCTGGGTAATCTCGGCGGTTTACAGCAAGAGCTTGAAACCGAATGGAAAAAACAAGAAAAAAGCTTCCAATTATTTGGCGTTCAAGTGTGTTCAAAAGTCACTGGCATTGAGCAACAACGCGTTTCTTTATTGAATTCCATAAAAGCAAAATAATTCCTTTATCTACATTTCTTAAAAACAGCCCTGTATTAACTGCATGGCTGTTTTTTTATTTATGGGCGTTATTATGTGGATTGATAATTGTGATTTCAATTCCATTAATGGGAATGAAAATGAAATTGATTCTTATTTGATTGACATATAAGTCTCGCTCTTTACAATGCGGGTTTGGCTTAATGACTTAATTGGGATCGTTTAAATGAAAAAGTTCATTCCTGCTTTACTTGTTTCTGTATTGTCATTCTCTGCTCCTTTAGCGCTTGGCGCTGAATCTACTGTTTTCACACCAAATGCTGTCACTGCGCAAGGCGCTGAAAAAGTGACAATTAAGCATTTATCCGGTGAAACAGAAGTCGTTAAAAAACCCAAAAAAGTGGTTTTATTTGATTTTGGCGTGTACGACTCAATGCAAAAACTCGGTTTAGGCGATAACGTGGTGGCTTTACCAACGGCAAATGCGCCTGCTTATGTAAAAGGCAGCATTCCTGCATCAATGGAAAATGCAGGTGGTATGAAACAACCCGACCTGGCTAAAATTGAACAGTTAAAACCCGATTTAATCGTTATCACAGGTCGTCAAGGGAAGTCATACGAAGCATTATCCAAAATCGCCCCAACGATTAATTTAGGGTCTGACAGCAAACATTATATCGAATCAGTCAAAGCAAATTTTGCGGTGATTGGTGATTTGTACGGTAACCAAAAAGCTGTTGATGAACAAATCGTTCAGTTAGATAAAACCATCGCTGACGCTCAGAAAAAAGCGGCAGATTCTAAGAAGAAAGTCTTAGTGTTAATGCACAACGATGGCAAATTAATCCCAAACAACCAAGCTGTAGTTTATGACGTGGTAAAAGCGCAGCGCGCAGAATTACAAATTGATGAAAATGCGGATAAATCAAAACGCCGTGTTGTCGATACCAAGGCCATTGCGCAAGCAAACCCAGATGTCATCTTAATTGTTGACCGTAGTGAAGCTATCGGTGCAGGTAAATTAGAAAAAACGGTCTTTGAAGACAGCAATATCCAAGAAACCAAAGCATACAAAGACGGTAAGATTACTTACCTGCAATCTGACCTGTGGTATTTATCTGGTGGTGGCTTTGTCAGCTTAACAGAACAAGTTAATGCCGTTGCTAACGCGCTTTAATGAATATCTGCCGCTATTTTTGTGATGGCGGCAATATGAAATACCCTTATTGTTATTTTTGTCGATTTGATTTTTATCTCTAATAAAAAGCCCGCTGAGTGTGTTATCTCGCGGGCTTTCATCATTTCACTGATTGGCTCTGTTATTCTTCGCCTAAAAATAGTTCCAACAGCGAATTTAAGAATAATTTTCCATGTTCTGTAATTTGCCATTCATCATCGGTTTCAGTGATATAACCCTTGGCTAAGGCTTCATCAAGGGCAGGCCTTACGGTTGATTCAGGCAAACCGGTGTATTGGGTAAACTCTTGACGGGGCATGGCTTCAAGTAACCGAAAGCGGTTCATGAAATATTCAAATGGTTTATCTTCGGACTCGACATCATAAGACTGGTGGATGTATCGACCTTCCATATAGCCCCGAGGGTGTTTGGTTTTTACCGTACGTAAAATACGCCCATCTTCAAAGGTGATTTTACCATGAGCACCGCAGCCAATACCGAGGTAATCCCCAAAACGCCAGTAATTGAGGTTATGTTCACACTGATACCCCGGCTTTGCATAGGCTGAGGTTTCATACTGTACATAGCCTGCTGCACTCAGTAACTTGTGGCCTTCTGTGTAAATATCCCACAGGGTATCGTCATCAGGTAGCGTAGGTGGCCTTGAGCCAAATTGCGTGTTGGGCTCGATGGTCAGCTGATACCAAGACAAATGTGGCGGTGCAAGTTCAATCGCTTGTTTTAAATCTGACAAGCCTTCATCACGCGTTTGTGCGGGTAAGCCATGCATTAAATCAAGGTTGAAACTACGCAAGTTGAGGTTAGTGGTCAGTTTTGCTGCACGTTTTGCTTCATCAGGGCCATGAATGCGCCCTAAAGTGATCAGCTTATCGTTACCAAAGCTTTGTACACCGATTGAAATACGGTTGATACCTGCTGCTTGGTAGCCTGCGAATCGGTCAGCTTCTACGGTGCCAGGGTTGGCTTCCATTGTGACTTCTGCGTTCGGGTCTAATTGAACTCGAGCACGAACCCCATCCATCAATGCTTGCATGGCTTCAGCGGTTAACAAACTTGGTGTTCCGCCCCCAATAAAAATGGTTTTAACGGGACGGTCGCCAATTAATTTTGCATCAACATCTAAGTCAGCTAATAAGTGCTCCACATACTCTTTTTGTGGGATCTCCCCTTTTAGAGTATGCGAATTGAAATCGCAATATGGGCACTTTTGCACACACCACGGAATATGGATATACAAGCTCAGTGGTGGCAACTTATGCATTCTTCAGGGCATCCAACATCATTGCTAAGGCTTTACCACGATGGGAAACGGCTTGCTTTTCTGCTTTGCTTAACTCTGCGGAGGTACAGCCAAGCTCGGGTACGTAAAAGATAGGGTCGTAACCAAAACCGCCTTGGCCTTTGCGCTCACGGGTGATGATACCGTGCCAACGGCCATGAAAGACTAATGGCGTAGGGTCTTCGGCGTGGCGCAAATAAACTAATACGCAATTAAATTGTGCCTGACGTTGGTCATCAGGCACATTTTTCATTGCATCCAATAGCTTAACGAGGTTTTGCTCATCAGTTGCTTCTTCACCAGCATAGCGGGCTGAGTAGATCCCCGGCGCGCCACCAAGGGCATTAACCGAAATTCCTGAGTCGTCGGCAATAGCGGGCAAGCCCGTTTGTGCCGCTGCGTGCCGAGCTTTCAGGATGGCATTTTCAATAAAGGTCAAACCTGTTTCTTCCGCAGATTCAACACCTAATGACGTTTGTGCAACGATATCCATACCGAAATCGCGAAGTAAGTCGGCTAATTCATTCACTTTACCCGGGTTACCGGTAGCTAAAACAACTTTTTGCATCGTTTAAAACTCGTTTTTACATAATACCAATGGAATACATCATCGCAGTCAATGATGGGTCAATCATCAGGGAAATATCTACACGCAAATAATTCAGGGCGATTAGGATAAACATCACAATCATTGCGGAGAAATCTAACCCGCCCATTGCTGGGATAATACGGCGAATTGGCGCCATTAGCGGTTCAGTTAATTGGTATAATAAATAATCAACGGGATTACGGCCTTGGCTTACCCAGCTCAAAATTGCGCGGATCAATATCATCCAGAAAATTAATTTACCTGCGTATGTCAGAAGTAAAATGATCCCCATAGGGAGAATCGTCACGCCTAAGATAGGCAGTAAGTTAGTTGCCCACATGCCAAAAATAATCGCTGCAATAGCTAAAACAAAGGCAACAACAACCGATGCGGTATCGATAGAACGAATCGCAGGGATCACGCGGCGCAGAGGAGCCACGATAGGCTGCGTAGCTTTAACGACAAACTTGGAAAATGGGTTATAGAAATCCGCACGAACGCACTGCATCCAAACGCGGAGCAACAACACAAAAATATAGAGCTGGATCAAGGTAGTAACGACAAATACTAAAGTCTGCATGGTGAGTTCCGCGATTAATTAAAAAAGTTTTTCCATTTCTTCTGCTCTGTTGATGGCGCTTTGCATCGCGTTAGCAACAGTTTGCGGAAGGTTTCCATTGTAAAATTGCTCTAAAGCCATCGCGGTGGTACCGCCTTTAGAGGTGACTTGTTCACGTAAGGTTGAAAAAGCTGTGTCGTGCTGGGATTTCGCCAGTTCAACGGAACCTTCAATGGCATTCAACACTAATTCACGCGCTTGTTCTGCATCATAGCCAAGTTGTTCCGCCTTCTGTTGCATCGCTTCCATAAACAGGAAGAAATAAGCAGGGGAACTGCCAGTAATTGCAATGATATTATTGATTTCTTGCTCTTTTGGGCACCAAATTGTCGAACCGACACTTTGCATTAATTCCTGCGCAAATTGTTTATCTTCCTCAGTCACTTTGGTTTGAGCAAATAGTCCGCTCACGCCTTTACCCACTAAGGAAGGGGTATTTGGCATGATACGCACTAAATTCAGTTGATGAGCAAAGTAATCGTTATAGCGCTCAGCAGGAATACCAGCTGCAATGGTTAACACCAGTTTGTTATCAAAATCAGTGGCGTTTTGCAGTGGCTCGCAAACCTCTTTCATCATTTGTGGTTTTACGGCTAATACAATGACATCAGCGTGTTTAACGGCGGCAAGGTTATCATCACTGCTAATAACGCCATATTGTGCCGCTATTTTATCGCGGCGCACTGGTGTTGGAGAACAAACGGTGATCATCGAGGCGGGGTAACCGTGGCCAACTAGCCCTGCGATGATAGCATGAGCCATATTTCCAGCACCGATGAAAGCAATTTTACGGTGTTGCATTCTGTTCTCCTTTATTATTGATGATATTGGCGTGCGCCAAAAATCGCGGTTCCTATACGCACAAGGGTTGAACCGCAGTGAATGGCCGCACGCATATCGTCAGTCATTCCCATCGATAGGGTATCGACAGTTGGGTAAATTGCTTGTAATTGTTTAAATGCATTGCCCATTTGGCGAAATGCTTCGCATTGCCGGTTATAGTCCGTTTCAGGGGCTGGGATTGTCATTAAACCACGCAATACAAGGTTTGGCATCGCCACAACTTGGGCGGCAAGCTCCGCAACGTCGTTTAACGTTATGCCAGATTTGCTGTTTTCATCGCTAATATTAATTTGGATAAGAACATTTAACGGCGCTTTATCGCTAGGGCGTTGGTCATTCAGGCGCTGAGCAATTTTGGCTCTGTCGAGCGTGTGGAACCAATCAAAATGTTCAGCCACTAAACGGCTTTTATTTGATTGCAATGGGCCGATAAAATGCCAAATAAGGTCAGTTCTATCCGCAAAACATTGGATTTTTTCAACGCCTTCTTGGACATAATTTTCACCAAATTGGCGCTGGCCTGCTTCAATGGCCTCTAAAATAGCCTCGCAAGGCTTGGTTTTACTGACAGCCAGCAGCGTAATGTCTTGGGGTGAACGATGACATTCTTCGGCAGCAGTTTGAATACGTGCGGTAACATCAGAGATATTATTTTGAATGGTCATGTGTTTATTCATTATGGTTTAATTCAAAACTATTTTATTCATGGCGCGCATGAATAGCGACTGTTGACCATAGTGTAAAGCAAATCGCGTTAGAACGGCACCTCTGCATGAGGTTTCCGTGAAAAATAACCGTAAAATTGGGCAAAATTAATGATGTTGCTCAAACCAGCTTTCAAGGATCACCACCGCGGAGGCTGAATCCACTTTTCCTTTGCTTAACGCGCGGTAGCCACCTTGTTCAAATAAACCTGCTTTTGCTTCAACAGTGGAAAGGCGTTCATCATGCAACTCGACTTTGACACCAAAACGGCCATGAATACGATTAGCAAAATTACGCGCTTGGCTGGTGACCAGTTGCTCCGTGCCATCCATATTAAGGGGAAGGCCGACAATAACCAACTGAGGAAGCCATTCTTTAAGTAACTTTTCAATTTGTTGCCAATCAGGGCGGCCATCACTCGCTTTGAGAGACGTTAATGGGCGTGCTGTGCCAGTGATTTCTTGTCCAATGGCAACGCCGATGCTTTTTGTCCCGAAATCAAAGGCTAATAGTGTTCTTCCTGACATTATGCATGCCCCGCTTGCATGGAAATTGTATGAATATTTACGCCAAGTAAGTTTGCGGCGGCAGCCCAGCGTTCATTAATAGGTGTATCAAAAATGAGTTTAGGGGTGGCTTCAACCGTCAACCAGCTATTTTCCATGATTTCCCGTTCTAATTGCCCTGGCTCCCAGCTGGAGTAACCTAGTGTTACTAAAGAGTTTTCCGGTGATTGATCGCTACCAAGGGTTTCTAAAATATCTTTTGAAGTGGTCACCATCACCTCATCATTAAGATGCAGGCTCGATAAAAAGCCACCAATTGGTGTATGTAAGATAAAACCGTGTTCTTCTGCAACAGGGCCACCTGCAATGACAGGGCGTTGCAAATTTCGTTTATTCACTTTATCCGAAATCGTAATTTCGAGCTTTTTCAACATAGTATCGACTGAAAAATCATCAATGGGTTTATTAATGACTAAACCCATTGCGCCTTTTTCGTTGTGCTCACACACATACACCACAGATTGCTCAAAATAGGGATCTGTAAGAGATGGCATAGCGATAAGAAAATGGTTTTGTAGATTCAAACTTAAACTCCATTCATTTTTACTTAATTCAGTGGCTAAAAAGGCTGAAATAGCCCTTTTAGCCATTTTATGATTTATTTTTTCAAGCGACGCTCAATGGCATCCATCAACATACCCGTGATAGAAATATCAAAAGCCGCTTCGATTTCACGTGCACAGGTTGGACTGGTGACGTTAATTTCAGTCAGGCGGTCACCAATAATATCTAACCCAACGAAAACTAAACCTTTTTCTTTCAATGTTGGCGCAACGGCACGTGCAATCGCCCAATCACTTTCTGTTAAAGGACGTGCTTCACCACGGCCACCGGCCGCTAAGTTACCCCGTGTTTCGCCTTGCGCAGGGATGCGCGCTAAGCAATATGGCACAGGTTCACCATCAACGACGAGCACGCGTTTGTCCCCTTCTTTAATAGCTGGCAAAAAGTTTTGTGCCATACAATAACGGGAGCTATGTTCTGTCAGTGTTTCGATGATCACGCCTACGTTAGGGTCATCTTGTTTCAAACGGAAAATCGATGCACCGCCCATCCCATCAAGGGGTTTAAAAATCACATCCCCATGTTTTTGATGGAATTCTCTTAATTTTTGCGGGCTACGAGTCACTAACGTGTCTGGCGTTAATTCAGGGAACCAAGCGGTAAATAATTTTTCATTACAGTCACGCAGGCTTTGCGGTTTATTCACAATCAATGAGCCCGCTTGTTCAGCGCGTTCTAAGATATACGTTGCATAAATAAATTCGGTATCGAACGGTGGATCTTTACGCATTAAAATGGCATCAAGGGAACCGAGGGCAATATCTTGCTCCCCATGGAATTCGTACCATTTTGCTGGGTTTTCTTCGACCGTGACAATTTTAGTTTGTGCGCGAGCTTCACCTTGGTGCAAATAAAGGTCATTCATTTCCATATAATGGATTTCATAACCACGACGCTGAGCTTCCAACATCATTGCAAAACTGGTGTCTTTCTTGATTTTGATGGATGAAATAGGATCCATCACTATACCGAGCTTGATCATTTTTTCTCCTTAACCCAGATCACCTAAGCGCACTTGCAGTGCAGTGATAGCGGTTAGCGCAGTCGTTTCTGTTCTAAGTACTCTAGGGCCTAACAGGATATCGGTAAATTGATAATTCGCTGTCATGGCAATTTCATCCGCTGAAAGCCCACCTTCTGGGCCAATCAGCAGTCTTACTTTTTTCAATTCAGTCGGTAGGGTGTTGATGCTTTCTGTCGCTCTTGGGTGAAGATTGACTTTAAATGCACCATCATCCTCCGCACACCAAGCTTCAAGGCTTTGTACAGGACGAATTTCGGGGATACGGTTTCGACCGCATTGCTCACAAGCTGCAATCGCAATTTTTTGCCATTGCAGTAATTTTTTTTCAAGTCGCTCGCCGTCTAAACGAACACCACAACGTTCTGAAATTAAAGGAGTAATAGTATTCACGCCCAATTCAACAGATTTTTGAATAGTGAATTCCATTTTTTCCCCACGGGACATGACTTGACCTAAATGCAAGTCGAGGGGGGATTCTCTGTCATCAAGATTGCCACTTTCAATATAGACCAGAACGTGTTTTTTTGAGGCTTCAGTAATCTCTGCATTAAAAGTTTGGTTGCTACCATCAAAAAGCTCAAGTTTTTGGCCTGCCGTCATGCGAAGAACTCTGCCCACATGGTTTGCGGCATCATCACCAAGCGGAATGGTTGTATTGGTTTGTATTGGCTCAGGGTGATAAATGCGTGGAATGCGCATGACGTTTCCTTAGTACAGACTTGATTAATTAAAATGATAACTTTGGTGAATATGGGGATTGAATCAAAAAACTCAAGCTCTGTAGCCTAGTTTATAACGAAAAAAAGGGTATTTATAGTACGTCTGTGCCATCGTTGCTAAATTAGACATGGCTGATAAATCAAAAGAAAAAATTTAGGATCGAATAAACTGATTATATTGAACGGAATTAAAGTGTTTAGGTTGAGCATTTTCCGCAGTATATTTATTTCTCTCTCCATAATGGAATAAGGAGTTAATATGCTCGACTTATGGTGTTCTGTTTTAGAAAAATTTGTTTTCATATTTAATGAAATAATGATTCTTTTATTTAAATTGAAGGCTGAGTGGAGCTGCCTTTATGTTAAGTTATCTAATGTTATGGTAAATAAGGAAATTTATTTAGTTTTAATCTTGGTAGCATTATCGGTAATATTGAGTCGTAAGTTATTGCGTTACATTCCTGAAAAACATTTCAAATTACCACCAATGGAAGTTGGTTATTTTTCATTGCTATTCATTTATTCAATATTAGGATTTGTGATTTTCTACCCTGTTAGCCATTTTCTTATTACTTTATTTTTATTCGTATTTGTAAATTTCACCGTTTTGTTATTTATTATTGATTATAAAACAGGGTATTTACCGAATGTATTAACGTTTCCATTTTTGGTTGTGGGCTTGTTATATCAAATAAGTTCACCAACAGGGAATGTTGTTTCGGCCATTTATGCTGTTGTAGTAGCTTATATTGCTATCCTTGCATTGACCACTGTGATGGAAAAAATCAAAAAACAACCACAGATGGGGAGGGGGGACTTTAAATTGATTGCTGCGTGCGCAGCGTGGCTTAGCGTGATGAACTTACCGTATTTTTTAGGTCTAGCCGCTGCGCTAGGGCTATTGCATTACAGCATAAGCTATTGGGTATTACCTAAATTCAATGTTGCTGATGGAAAATCGTATTTGATTATAGGGGACAGTATCAATATGGGAAGCCCAACGATTCCTTTTGGTCCTGCTATTTTGACGAGTACGAGTATTTGGCTGTATTTATCACTTATTTAGTTATAAATGCATTACACAGCCAAGTTATTCGCTCATTTGGTTATTTAGCAGCATTCACCATGGTATCTAAGAATTGTTGCCATTTTTCAGGTGCGCCAAGGTAATTTTGTAGCGGAACCCGTAGCCACTGTTCTTGTTGCTGAATCAGCAATGTAGGGAAGCCAGATGCACCCGATTGCGCTAATAATGTTTTACTCCCTTGAATGTGATGCATAGTTTCACCTTGCTCACATAGTGCATAATCGGAAGTATAATGATCAACATCTAGTCCGATGGTCTGCGCTAAATCTAATAGGACGGCGGTATCATTAATGTGGCGGCCTGAAATATAGTGGGCTTTTTGAATCGCTTTTAGCATTTCTAGGCCTTTCCCTTGCTTTGTTGCTGCCAATATCGCGGTTTGCGGTATTGCTGAGTCCATAATGAAATTAGGTTTATGCAACATTTTGAGGTATTCATCACCAAAAACTTGCCCTGTCATTGATGCTATGCGTTTATCAGATTGGATAATGTGTTGGCGAAAATTATCATCTAAATGTAGTCGGGAGCTACCTGCTAACATGCCACCGCCATGCATTTCGATATGAATGTTTGGGTGTTTTGCCGCAACTTCAATTAATGGTGCAGCCGCATAACACCAGCCACAATAAGGGTCATAAATATAATGCAGGGTAATATCGTTCATAATAATGTCTCGCTGAATTATTTCTTAATAGGCTTAAGGTTGTATCGTAATGCACTCCCCTAGATCATTTCGTTTTTAATGTGTATCGATAAGTTACAAAAAGAACAACAACAAATGAAATAGGGGACAGTTTATTGGTTTATTGAGGCCACTGCATTTCGCCTTTAATTACTTTGGCACTCAGATCTAAGCTCGATTTTTCATCTAAGTTAGGGTATTGAATTTCTACTTTTTTAATCAGCTCATCTGCGTTTTTGCTTGCTTTTGTAGCAGTTTCAAAGTCGCTTAAATATTGCTGAGTAAATGTAACAGTGCCAATATCAAACTTAGAATTGCCAGTAAAATGCCCTGGTACAACAGTTTCGGGTTGAAGAGCTTTAATACTTTCTAAAGCTTGTTGCCAGTTTTGGCGCGAAACTTCAGTTTGAGTATCTGCCACCCATACATGGAGGTTATCGTAAACTAATACGCCGCCCACAACTGCTTTTAAAGAGGGTACCCACAGATAAGTTCTGTCTGGTGATGCGCCATCGAGGCCTTTAATCTCTAATTTTTCGCCATCAACCGTAAAGCTATTTCCTTTAATGACCTCAGGGACAATTACATGGCTTGGTGCTTCATTTTTTAATTCACCCCCCCAATAAGCTAGTTTGCCATCTTTAGTTGCGTTAATGGCTTGAACTGTTTCGGCAGTTGCAACCACTTTTGCTTCAGGGAAGGCTTTTGTCAGTGTTTCTAACCCAAAATAATAATCAGGGTCTGAATGGCTAATATAAATGGTGGTTAATTTTTTATTCAGCTTTTGGATTTTATCGACTAATTTTTGTGCGTCGTTGTTTTGAAACTGAGCGTCAATTAAAACCACTTCAGTTGGGCCGCTAATAATTTCAGAAGAAACAGGGAAAACACTGTTATGGCCTGGGTTATACACATCTAATGTGAGCTTTTCAGCCTGTGCCATGTTCAGAGTTGTGGCGAATAATGTCGTTGCTGCTAATAAGGTGAGTTTCATTTTTATATCCTAAAATTAAGTGATGCAGGTAAACGTTGTTTGGCTTGGTGTGTATATTAGATTGTAATAATGGTGGGAAAAACAGCATAATTAGGCTTTGTTTGTTGCATAAATCGAGCGAATTGGTGGGGTATGGATAGATTAAAAGCGGTTGAAGTGTTTATCACTATTGTAGAGAGTGGCAGCCTAAGTAGTGCTGCAGATAAGCTAGATATGTCTCGCGCGATGGTTACTCGCTACTTATCTGAGATGGAACAATGGGCAGGTGTTCGGTTATTAAACCGTACAACAAGGCGGCTTAGTTTAACCTCGGCGGGTGAGGGGGTTTACCAACAATCGTTACAGCTAAATGCGATTTCACAAACCGTGCCTGTGCAACAAGAGCATGATAATCAAGCGTTATCAGGGCTGGTACGTATTAGTTGCTCACAATCTATTGCCCAAAGCGCGCTTTCCATTGCAATAACCGAGTTTATGCAACAGTACCCCAATATGGCGATTGATATGCAAATCTCGAATAAATCAGTGAACCTTATTGAGGAAAGAATTGATTTAGCAATCCGTATTACGAACCAGCTAGAGCCAAGCCTGATTGCGAAGCCACTTTCAACCTGTTATTCCGTGATTTGTGCATCCCCCCGTTTTTTGGAAGGAAAAAATCGACCGACAAAACCAGCAGATTTAGCATTAATGGACTGCTTAACCTATAACTTCTTTGGACGTAGTTTATGGGCGTTTGAAAAAGAGGGGGAGCAACACACAGTGTTAGTGGATGGAAGGCTGAGTGCCAATGAGTCCGTTTTTATCGCCGAAGCGACCTTAAATGGGGCTGGTATTTCTATGCAGCCTTATTATTCAGTAGCAAAGTATTTGGACTCAGGTGAATTAATTCAATTATTACCTGGTTACACACCAATGCCATTAGGTATTTACGCTGTGTATACCAGCCGACAAAAAATGCCAACCTCACTACGTGCAGTGATTGATTACCTTGCTAACTGGTTTAGTACTTCACCGCACTGGTTATCACTGATGCAACAGGGCCAACGCTAAATGCTGTTCAATCTGGTTAAATTGTTTCTTCAAGTATTGTGTAAAGATATCAGTAAGTTGTGATGATGGGCGGTGAATCGGCCTAATTAAACTGACTGTAAATGGGATTGAAAAACTTAAAGGGCGCAGAGCCAGCTTACCTGAAGATTGCAGGTGAAAATCCAATGCTGTTAGTGGGTTAACAATGGAAATTCCGATGCCTTTCAGTGCCATCGCACAAATAGACGAGGCAGAATGCGTCTCCATCACCATTTTTCGGTCAATTTGCTGCTCTGCAAATGTTGAATCAATTAATTGGCGATAACTGTCAGTTAAGGACAAACTGATAAACCGTTGGTGCTGAAAATCGCTGGGAGTTAATACCTTTTTTTGAGTGAGAGGATGCCCCGTAGGTAACACACACACTTCATTTAAACTTCCAAGGGTTTGCTGCTCAGTACCCGGTGGCATTTGCAAATGTTCTGTTAAACCAAAATCATAGCGTTGGGCAGAAAGCCACTCTTCAAGGACAGGGGATTCCTGAGGGATCACGGTGATACTGACATCGGGGTAGCTTTCCATGAAAGCTTGGCAGACTGACGGTAAAAGGGATTGGGCAAAAGCAGGTAAGCAGGTGACAGAAATTTGAGCATGTTCAAAACGGCGTATTGTTTCTGCTGAATTTTTGATGCGCTCTAATCCATAATAAGAACGTTCAACTTCTTCTAAAAATCGCAGCCCTTGGGCAGTGGGTTGCAAGCGCCCTTTGACGCGATCAAAAAGTTTAAATTGCAGTAAATGCTCAAGGCGTGCCAGTTCACGGCTGATGGTCGGCTGTGAAGTATTTAGCAATGCCGCGGCTTCCGTCAAGTTAGGGGCAGTCATCACTGCACGAAATATCTCAATATGTCGCCACGAAATGGCTTGCATTTCTTACCTCAAAATCAAAGCTATATCAAATATGAATAGACTTTAGCAAAATAGATATTTTTTTTCCCATCTTTTCTCTGAATAATGGACTTTAATATAATAAAAACTTGCAAACGAGAAACATAATGACTTCATTCACAACCACTTCAAGCCAGTATTTAACCCCTGAACATTTACGCGCGCTACCTGCACAATATGGTACCCCTGTTTGGGTATATGACAGTGCAGTCATCATTGAGCGTATTAAGCAATTACAAGTCTTTGATACGGTGCGCTTTGCACAAAAAGCTAGTTCAAATATTCACATTTTGCGCTTAATGAGAGAGCAGGGCGTAAAAGTGGATTCAGTTTCTTTAGGGGAAATCGAACGTGCGCTGGTGGCGGGGTTCAAGCCGGGTCGTGAAAATTCAGAAATCGTGTTTACTGCGGACGTGCTGGATAGAGCCACATTGGCTAAAGTGACGGAGCTGGATATACCTGTCAATGCGGGCTCAATCGATATGTTAGACCAAATTGGTCAGCAAAAAGTGGGGCACCCAGTTTGGCTGCGTATTAACCCAGGTTTTGGCCATGGTCATAGCCAAAAAACCAATACGGGTGGTGAAAACAGTAAACACGGTATTTGGCATGAAGATTTGCCTGCCGCACTCGAAAAAATTCGCCATTACAATTTATCGCTAATTGGCATTCATATGCATATTGGTTCAGGTGTTGATTATCAACACCTTGCTGATGTTTGTGATTCAATGGTGGCGCTAGTCACAACTGCTGGTGTGGATCTTCATGCGATTTCAGCGGGGGGTGGGTTATCGACACCTTACCGTGAAGGCGATGAATTAATTGATGTGCAACATTATTATAGTTTATGGGATAACGCACGCCAGCGCATAGCACAACATCTAGGACACGCAATTGAACTTGAAATCGAACCGGGTCGCTATTTAGTTGCAGAATCGGGCGTTTTATTGGCGGAAGTGCGTGCTGTGAAAGATATGGGCAGCCGTCATTATGTCCTAGTCGACAGTGGTTTTAATGATTTAATGCGCCCAGCGATGTACGGCAGTTATCATCATATTTCTGTTTTACCGGCAGACGGAAGTGCTGCGAATGAGTCACAACTAAAAGACACCATCATTGCAGGCCCTTTATGTGAATCTGGTGATGTATTCACCCAGCTTGAAGGCGGACTTGTGGTGACTCGTGCGTTACCTGAGGTCAAAGTAGGGGATTATTTGGTTTTCCACGACACAGGCGCCTACGGCGCATCTATGTCTTCAAACTATAATAGCCGCCCATTATTGCCAGAGGTGATGTTTGTTAAGGGTAAACCGCAATTAATTCGCCGTCGCCAAACAATTGAAGAATTATTAGCGTTAGAGCTATCACTTTAAAAACTGCTAATGTGATGAGAAAACCAGCGATTAAGTCGCTGGTTTTTTTTATTATGGCTTTAGCCAGTTTAAGTCGCGTTAGCGTCTTAAACATAAAACCACCTGCTTTGCGGGTGGAGTCAAAGGGTTATACCAAGAAAAACACCTTTCCGTTACGATATAGATGTTCAAGCTAATATTCGTAACCTAAATAAGGAAAGGTGTTTATGGGCATTAAAGCACAAAGCTCAGCGCATACAAAGTGGCTGTGTAAATACCATATCGTCTTTTCGCCGAAATTCAGACGGAAAGTGATTTTTAATAATATTCGTTCAAGTGTGGGTGAGATTTTAAGAGACCTTTGTAAGTATAAAGGTGTTGAAATAATCGAAGGCCATTTGATGCCAGATCATGTTCACATGTTAGTCAATATTCCTCCAAAGTTAAGTGTTTCAAGTTTTATGGGATATTTGAAGGGTAAAAGTTCGTTGATGATCTTTGATAGGCATGCGAATTTAAAATATAAATTTGGCAACAGAAAGTTTTGGTCGGAAGGTTACTACGTAAGTACGGTAGGGCTAAATGAAGCGACAATTCAGAAGTATATCAAAGAGCAAGAAAAGTCGGATTTAATCTCGGATAAACTAAGTACGAAAGAGCATTTAGCCCCCTTCAAGGGGTAGGCCAAAGTAACAAAGACACTTAGCTTGAACGAAGAGAAAGCAGCGTCATTTAGGCGCAGTCGGTAACAAGCCCTTATAGGGCTAGAGCAAACCACCCGCTATGCGGGTGGTTATGATTTTGAAGAAAGCAAAAACTACTCTTTTGGGTGATTTACAATATTTTTTCGCGTGTGAATATAAGGGAGCCACTACTGATCAATTGATATTTTTGGAATAATTTAAATATGAGGCTAATACTCTTTTTTTCTTTTTTTTTATTATCTGGTTGTCATTTGAAACCATCTAAAGTCGATGTTTTAAAACCTTCGTATAGGATGTTGAACTTTGGTTACGATAGTAAATATTTATCATATGATTCAGATTATAATGCTCTAATCCCTCCTCCTATAAATGAAAAGGATTTTTATTTATTAAAAGATAAAGCAAAGTCAGGTGACTCAGATAGCAATTTATTAATGTTTAAATTGTTCTATAAAGATTCAAATTGTAATTATTTTTCTTTTGGAAATATAAAGCCTGATTTTATTTGTGCAAAGGCTGTTGCTTATTTAATTGATTCAGTCAATAGCAATCCTAATAATAATCTAGCCTTGTATGAAATGAGTAAACTGTATTACAACGGCATTGTTTTAGAAAAAAATGATAACAAGGCAATGGGTATTTTAGACAGAATAGTAAAAAAAGGGGGAAGAAACGCGGTATTGGTTTGTGATTATTTAGTCGAAATAACACTTTTTGATGATGATAGAAATATCAAGGATCTCAATAAAGCACGTTACTATGCAAATAGTGGCGCAGAAAATGGCAGTGAAAAATGCCAAAAATATCGTGATGACCTTGACAGTTATATGAACAATAAACGAAAGAATAGGGGATTGTATGGGAAGTGAAACATATACACCAACGCATTATTTACAGACGGTTAATGAAGGTGATACGTGGTTATATGAACTAGATGGTAATGGTTTTACTGATTATGGAGGGCCTAGTTTTACAATATTTATTTCTCCACCAAAAAGTCAATATATTGATGTTGTTGGTGATAATACAAATATAGGTGAGTCTTCTTTTGGCCATGTATTCATTGGGCTTAACGGTATAAACCCTGAAAGTAATACATTTGAAAATGTTTCCATAGGCTTTAGTTCGGGTAGTAGTTTTTTGACAAATACAGATAACATTTCGTTCGACGATCATAATAATTATCCAGAAGCATCATCATTGACAATTGCAGGTCAAGGGGAGTTTTTCTCCAATGACATGAATAATTTGTTTAGAACATATAATTCAATTAAAAATAATAAAATTGATAATGAAAACTATAATCTACTTTCAAATAATTGTATTGATTTTGTGAATGATTTTCTTGAGGAGTCAGGTATTAAAAGTATTAAATTGGCTGGGACGCCTAAGATGAACTTAAAAAAAATAAAAGAAATAGCAAAGGATTATAAAACACCTTTAATTATTGATCTAAATAATGATGGTGTGAAAACACTATCGCATGATTTTGGCGTTTTATTTAAATTTAATGGTGAGTTAATGCAAACAGGATGGGTAGATCCTAATGATGCATTATTAGTGATGGATAAAAATAGTGATGGCATAGTTAATGATTCTAGTGAGCTATTGGGTGAGGATTATCTGAAAAAAGATGGTGCTTTCGCACTAAATGGTTTTGATGGATTACTGGATTTTGATACTAATAATGATGGGGTTATTAGTAAAAATGATTTTAATTGGGAATTTTTAAAATTATGGAGGGATGTAAATAGTGATGGAAAAACTCAAGCTGAAGAACTATTAGATTTAAATGAGACTGGCATTTCATCAATAAGTTTGAATTATCTAAAATCTGACTATGTAGATGAAAATGATAATCAGCATAGATTGATATCAGAGGTAATTTGGTCTGATGGTAGGAGATCAGGTATTGTTGATGTTTGGTTTAAACAAAAATATAACACATATTCTGAGAATCAACTTATTGAGCTTATTTCATCATTTAATAAAGATTCCTCCATAAGTTTAAATATGAAATTATCTACAATGACAAATATACCCTCGTTTTTTATGTCAAATAACTACAATCTATTTAATGGATTAATATGAAAAGGTTATGGATTGTACTGGTTTTTATCCTAATTGGGTGTGAATCGCACTTATCTAATGAAAGGTTTTTGCAAAATAGCGATGTAAAAAATCCCTCTTATAGAATGCTAGCATTTTCTATTGGGAGTGTGAAATCTAAACAAGAAAAACAATATCTCCAAACGATGCTGCCGATTCAAAGCGTTAAGAAGTTTTATGAACTTCAATATAAAGCAAATAAAGGTGATGCAAAAAGCCATTATCTTTTATTTTTATTGTATTTTGATGATTCAGTCTGTTCTAAAAAGAGTTTGGTTAATTTTAAACGAGTCGCCGATGAAAATTGCAAGATAGCGTTAGGACATATAAATGAAACAGTGAATATTGATCCTAATTTCCAGCTAGGTTTGTATAAGCTCGCTTATTTTAACCAATATGGTATTGGCATGGATGTTAATTTTAATCAGTCAATAGCGTACTGGGAAAGGTTGAAGGAAACTCAAGGTCATTATCGAGAATTAGCATTGGTATCAGCAGCAAAAATCTATTTTTATGAGTTTAATGAAATTGACAAGGCAAAAGAGTATTTAACCATTTGTGCAAAAGAAGGAGGGGCTAGATGTCAGTTTGAGTTAAATGGTTGGGATAATAAAATGAAGTTACGCCCTTATATATTGGATGCAAAAAATAGAGAGCGCGAGCTAGAAAAAAGGGAATAGTCAGTTTTATATTTTCAAGTTAAGTTTTCGGTGTAGTTTGTTCTATTAATAGTAATAAGAAAAAGCTCAAGGAGTGGGGTGCTCCATGAGCTTTACAGCTTATTTATAAACTAAGCGGCTTTCTTTTTCTTACTTGCGTCTTCGTTTGACGGTTCGTCAGGAGACTTTTTTGACGGAAGCACTCCTAAGTCATCAAATTCAAACTCATCAACATTAATCGTACGTAAGCGGCTTGCTTCTGCTTTACGTAGAATATCGGCTTCTTCCTGCGTGATGATATTTTCAGGCAGCATTTGATCTGCTAGTTTGTCCAAACGAGTGAAGCTCAGTTTACGTTCTTTCAGGCGGCAAATACGCTCGAAAATAGGCTCAGCGGCAACGATGTCATATAACGCTTGGTTCACTAACCCATGAGGGTTATTTTCCGTTGGTGTTAAGTATTGTCCGCGACCTAATCTGTCACGAGTTTCTGATGGCTCCATTAACAGCTGTGCCAATTTATGGTCAAGTCTGTCTGATGGCATGGACATCGCGCGGCCTGTAGGGAACAAGGTCACTCGCATAATCGCTGCCACCATTTTGTTCGGGAAGTTTTTCAGCAGGTCGTCAATTGCTTTTTCAGACTGATATAAACAATCTTCAACAGCCCATTTTACCAGTGGTAAATCTGCTTTTTGGCGACCTTCATCTTCATAGCGTTTCAAGGTTGCAGACGCAAGATACAGGTTGCTGAGGATATCCCCTAAGCGAGCTGAAATACGTTCGCGACGTTTTAAGCTACCACCTAATACGCCCATTGCGACATCGGATAACAAGGCTAAGTTGGCACTTTGACGATTTAACATTTGATAATAGCGGCGTGTTTCATCTTTGGTTGGTGCATGGCTACCGCGACCGTTAGTTAAACCTAACCAGAAACTGCGGAATTGGTTACTAATGACATGACCAATGTGGCCAAACACGGCTTTATCAAATTTGTGCAGGTTGTTATCTTGCGCTGCCGCCATCTCTTCTAAGACGAAAGGATGGCAACGGATTGCACCTTGACCAAAGATAATCATGCTGCGTGTGAGGATATTTGCACCTTCAACGGTAATTGCGATCGGGGCACCTTGGTAAGCTCGGGCAACAAAGTTTGAGTCCCCTAAGCAAATGCCTTTACCACCTGTGATATCCATCGCATCGATGATGGCGCGCTGGCCGCGGTGGGTACAGTGGTATTTAACGATAGCCGAAAGTACAGCTGGTTTTTCGCCTAACATAATACCCGAGGTGATTAAGGTTGCAGCGGCATCCATCAAGTAAGTATTACCTGCGATGCGTGCTAAGGGTTCTTCGATACCTTCCATTTTACCAATCGGTAATTTGAATTGGCGGCGAATATAAGAGTAAGCGCCAGTCGCGGTAGCGATGCTTTTTAAGCTACCTGTTGAGTTCGATGGTAAGGTGATACCACGACCAACGGATAGGCATTCCACCAACATTCTCCAGCCTTGCCCCGCCATTTTTGGCCCACCGATGATGTAATCGATAGGAACAAAAATGTCTTTTCCGCGAGTCGGGCCATTCATAAATGGAATGTTTAGTGGGAAATGACGGTGACCAATTTCAACGCCCGGCGTATTGGTTGGAATTAATGCACAGGTGATGCCGAGGTTTTTCTCACCACCTAATAATTTGTCTGGATCTGACAATTTAAACGCAAGGCCAAGTACAGTCGCTATCGGTGCTAAGGTAATGTAGCGTTTATTCCATGATAAGCGCATACCTAATACTTGCTCACCTTGCCATTCACCCATACAGACAACGCCTGAATCGGGAATCGCACCTGCATCGGAGCCTGCTTCAGGGCTGGTTAAAGCAAAGCATGGAATTTCTTCACCTGTTGCTAGACCCGGTAAATAACGTTGTTTTTGCTCATCAGTGCCATAATGTTGCAGTAATTCACCTGGACCTAATGAATTTGGAACACCCACGGTAATAGCTAAAATGCCTGATACGCCAGCCAGTTTTTGTAATACTTGAGATTGTGCGTAAGCTGAAAATTCAAGCCCGCCATATTCTTTTTTGATAATCATAGCGAAGAAGCGGTGATCACGTAGGTATTGCCAGACTTCAGGTGTTAAATCGGCAAGTTCATGACTAACTTCAAAGTCATTCACCATACCGCATACAGTTTCTACTGGGCCATCAATAAACGCTTGTTCTTCAGCGGTTAACTGTGGTTTTGGGTAGTTATGCAGTTTGTTCCAGTCTGGCGCACCACGGAAAAGGTCACCTTCCCACCAGGTTGTTCCCGCGTCGATAGCCTCTTTTTCAGTTCTCGACATCGGTGGCATGACTTTTTGGAACATTTTCATGGCACGCGCTGAGAAAAAGGATTGGCGTACAGGAGAGAAAACAAAAGGAAATAAGACTAGAGCCACTGGCAGTAACACCCAGTAACTCCAAATATTTAACACACCCATGACGGCAGTATAGGCTAATAGCAGTACTGTACTGAGTACAAGGGAGGTTCTGTGATAACAAAGTACGCCGATTAAGGCGAGAAATAACACAATGCTAAGAAGGATCATAGTGAAGCTCCTGTCGACTTGTAAGAGGTCTGACCTGTTGGTTATCTCAATCTATACCTAGTAATAAAGAATTAGCAATATATTTACATCTTAATTACAACTCAGTTCACAAAAACACCAAATAATGGCTGGGAAAGTTGAAATTAAAATAATCGTCATTAAAGAAAATAAGGTTATTAAGTATAACTAAACGTTATTTTTGTCGACGCGCTCAAGACCGCACAATCAAAAGTAGAAACAAAGCGTCCCCTGTGCAACAATCTGAGTATTAAAGCTTAATGACTGATATCCATCTAAATTTGTGTCACAAAGTGGCCTGTTTTAACGTGAATTATTTTGGATGTGAGTTAGCGATATTCTCAATAACGTATTCTTAATTAAGGGGAAACCTCATGTACCAAGATCTGATCCGTGGTGAATTGACTGAAGCAGCCGAGACTTTATCGAATTTCTTGAGTGACGAAGCGAATATCGAAGCTATTCAGCAAGCTGCAGTGTTATTAGCAGATTCATTTAAAGCGGGAGGTAAAGTACTATCTTGTGGTAACGGTGGCTCACACTGTGATGCAATGCATTTTGCAGAGGAACTCACTGGCCGTTATCGTGAAAACCGTCCGGGATACCCTGCTATTGCGATTTCAGATGTTAGCCATTTATCTTGTGTCAGTAACGACTTCGGTTATGAGTTTGTTTTCTCTCGTTTTATTGAAGCAGTTGGTATGAAAGGTGATGTGTTATTAGGAATTTCGACCTCAGGAAATTCAGGCAATATTATCAAAGCCATTGCTGCTGCTCGTGAAAAAGGTATGAAAGTCATCACATTAACAGGAAAAGATGGTGGCAAAATGGCAGGTACTGCGGATATTGAAATTCGTGTCCCTCATTTTGGTTATGCAGACCGTATTCAAGAGATTCATATCAAAGTTATCCATATCCTTATTCAATTAATTGAAAAAGAAATGGTGAAGTAGCAGTTTAGCCGTTGTAGGAGTTTTTAAATGTGCGAGTTACTTGGCATGAGTGCCAATGTTCCAACTGATATTACCTTTAGTTTGAGTGGGTTAATTTCTCGAGGTGGTCAAACTGGACCACACAAAGATGGCTGGGGAATTACCTTCTACGAAGGTCTCGGGTGTCGCACATTTAAAGATCCACAACCGAGCTTTACCTCTCCAGTTGCGCGTTTTGTGCAGGAGTACCCTATCAAGTCTGAAAGCATTGTGGCACATATTCGCCAAGCCAATCGCGGGGATGTGTCGTTAGTGAATACTCACCCCTTTACCAGAGAGCTTTGGGGGCGTAATTGGACTTATGCTCATAATGGGCAGCTTAAAGGATACCGCTCCCTCGATATTGGACGCTATTGGCCTATTGGGGAAACCGATAGTGAGTGGGCATTTTGCTGGATTTTACAGCAATTAAGTGAAAAATACCCACGAAAACCATCGAACTGGAAAAGTGTTTTTCGTTTTATTGCTAGTTTAGCAGAGCAACTGCGTAGCAAAGGTATCTTCAATATGTTGCTGTCTGATGGGCAATACTTGATGGCATTTAGCTCAACGAAATTACATTGGATCACGCGTAAAGCGCCATTTGGTATGGCAAAGTTGCTCGACCAAGATATTGAAATTGATTTTGCACAGTGCACTACGCCAACAGATATTGTTTCTGTTATCGCAACCCAACCTTTGACGGGGAATGAGGACTGGCAAAAGATTGAGCCAGGCAACTTTGTGTTATTCCACCTTGGTCAGCGCATACTGTGATTTCATCCCCAACAGTTTTGTTGGGGTATCCGGGAAACCCATGACAGCATATTTTCCTGAGTTTACAGAAACGTGTGCAAGTCTTCCTGTTTGGTTGAAATATTCATAGGCGGGCTGTAGCTGCTTCCAAAACGTATAATGGCTTGAATTTTGATAGCGTAGCATATTTTCTTTCGTCATTTTAAACGGGTAGATATTTACGCTTATTGTTGGCTGGCCATTTAGCAACGCAGTTTCTACCGTTTGGTAGATTTCTCCCATGTATTTATCGGTCATCGCATAACAGCCCACTGACACACAACTGCCGTGGATCATCAGGTAACTTCCGCTGTATCCTTGGGCTTTATCAAACTCATTAGGGAAACCAATATTGATAGATCGGTAATACCGACTATTCGGGTTGAGCTGCTCTGCGGTAATTTGGTAGAAACCTTCAGGACTTTTAAGATCACCCTCTATTTTCTTTGGCCCTAACCCACCAGAAAACTTACAAATTGGATAGGTTTTCGACAAGGTATATTTGCCTGATGGTGTTTTTTGGTAGAGCTCAAGTACACCTTCTTGTTTAAATATTTGTATAAATATCGATGAGTCAAGATTCGCGCGAGATTCATTCTTTAACAAAAATGAAGCGTTATCTGCCTGAGTAACCGATGTATACATAAGTACAAATGAGGATACGGCACAAATTAATTTACTTGTTTTCATGCTTAAGCCAAATATTGAAGGTGATATTGATTAAAAATAACACATGTTTTACACATTTTAGACGAGCTGTTTAAAAATTAATATAGGTTGTTAATAGTTTTTAAATGAATCTTTATTGTTTAAATAATAAACAGTCATCGATAAACATGAGTCTAATGCTCGTTAATACCGAATTGTTAATGGAAAAAATTAAATAATAATGCAATTTGCTTGAACTATGTCACTTCTCTAGACGGACAGCGTGAGCTGAAACTGATAAAATTACGACTGGCAGAAGACAAGAATTTAGTAACAATTTTGTGAGAATACTCGCTCAAGTCACGAAGGTGACTTGAGTAGTTTTTATGACTGAGTCGCTACCATTCATTGCTGAATCGTTAGCTTAGGGTTTAACTGATAAACTTGTGCAGATCTTATGATTAAAATTAAAAAAGGCCTCAACCTTCCCATCGCAGGTGAGCCAGCCCAAGTGATAGAAGACGGCCCGAAAATTCAACACGTAGCACTGCTAGGTGAGGAATATATCGGAATGCGTCCTTCGATGCTGGTTAAAGAAGGTGAGAGTGTAATAAAAGGACAGGTTCTCTTTGAAGACAAAAAGAACCCAGGGGTCGTATTTACGAGCCCTGCCTGCGGAAAAATTGTTGCTATTCATCGTGGTGAGCGTCGTGTATTGCAATCTGTAGTTATTGAAATCGAAGGTGATGAACAAGTCACTTTTGCTGCATATTCGCGTGATGAGCTCCCCGTATTAACGCGTGAACAAGTCGAAGATAACCTAATTAAATCAGGAATGTGGACCTCTTTAAGAACGCGTCCATTTAGCCGTTCTCCACAACCAGGTTCTTCACCGATTGCTATTTTTGTGACTGCAATGGATACCAGCCCATTAGCTGCTGATCCTATTGGAATCATTCGCGAAAATGAGCAAGCATTTAATGATGGCTTATTGGTTCTTAGCCGCTTAACGGAAGGTAAAATCCATGTATGCCATGGAGAGGGAGATTTACCGAAGGTTAACAGCCAAGCTCAAATTACCTATACCCAATTTGGTGGGCCACACCCTGCGGGGTTAGCTGGTACTCACATTCATTTCTTAGAACCCGTGAGTATCAAGAAAAAAGTGTGGAGCCTGAATTACCAAGATGTTATCGCTATTGGAAAGCTATTTGTTACGGGTCACTTATACACTGACCGTGTGGTTTCCCTAGCGGGTCCACAAGTTGAAAAACCACGTTTGCTACGCACCCGCCTTGGGGCTGACTTATATGAATTGACCCAAGGACAGCTCAAAGTAGGTGAAAACCGTATTATTTCGGGGTCTGTGCTTTGGGGCGTTACCTGTGATGAAACTCATCACTATCTTGGCCGTTTTCAGAACCAAGTTTCTGTTCTCGCAGAAGGTCGTGAAAAGGAATTATTTGGATGGATTATGCCAGGGGTAAATAAATTCACTATTACCCGTACAACGATCGGGCATTTCCTGAAAAATAAGCGCTTTAACTTTACGACAACGATGAACGGTGGTGAGCGTTCAATGGTACCGATTGGTAACTATGAGCGTGTTATGCCGCTGGACATCATGATCACGCATTTATTGCGCGATCTCCTTGCGGGGGATACCGATACATCACAAGAGCTAGGCTGTTTAGAGCTGGATGAAGAAGATTTAGGTTTGTGTACCTACGTCTGCCCAGCGAAGTATGAATACGGTCCTGTGCTGCGTGATGTGCTGTCCAAGATAGAGCTAGAAGGGTAATTCCATGGGTCTGAAACATTTATTTGAAAAATATGAGCACCATTTTGAGCCCGGTGGAAAGTTAGCGAAATATTATGCGCTGTATGAAGCTGTTTCGACGGTTTTCTACACGCCGGGTACTGTCACTAAGGGGCGTTCTCACGTTCGAGATACTATCGATCTTAAACGTATGATGATCTTGGTGTGGCTCGCTGTTTTCCCAGCGATGTTCTGGGGGATGTATAATGTGGGAAATCAAGCGATCCCTGCATTACATCAGCTCTATAGTGGTGCTGAATTACAGCAAATTATTGCAAGTGATTGGCATTACAGCTTAGCGCAGTTTTTAGGCGCATCACTGTCAATGGATGCAGGATGGGGAAGTAAAATGCTGGTTGGTGCAGTGTATTTTCTTCCTATTTATGCCGTTGTTTTCTTAGTCGGTGGGTTCTGGGAAGTCTTGTTTGCCATGATCCGCGGTCATGAAATCAACGAAGGCTTCTTTATTACTTCCATCTTGTTTGCATTGATTGTTCCGCCAACGATTCCACTATGGCAGGCTGCACTTGGGATTACCTTTGGTGTGGTTGTCGCGAAAGAAATTTTTGGTGGAACAGGGCGTAACTTCTTAAACCCAGCATTAGCCGGTCGTGCATTTTTATTCTTTGCTTACCCAGCACAAATTTCGGGCGATTTAGTCTGGACTGCGGCGGATGGTTTCTCTGGTGCAACGCCTTTGTCTCAGTGGGCAACGGGTGGTGAGCACGCACTGATGAATACCGTTAGCGGCGAACCTATCACATGGATGCAAGCATTTTTAGGTAATATGCCTGGTTCTATCGGTGAAGTATCAACATTGATGCTGTTTATCGGTGGTGCGCTAATTATGTTCTTCCGCATTGCATCATGGCGTATTGTGGCTGGCGTGATGCTGGGCATGATCGCAATGTCTTATGTGTTTAATCTTATCGGTTCAGATACTAACCCGCTGTTTGCAATGCCATGGTGGTGGCATATGGTGTTAGGTGGTTTTGCTTTCGGTATGATTTTTATGGCGACAGACCCTGTTTCAGCTTCATTTACGGATAAAGGTAAATGGGCTTACGGTATTCTTATCGGCATAATGTGTGTTCTTATCAGGGTGGTCAACCCAGCTTATCCAGAAGGGATGATGCTGGCTATCCTGTTCGCCAACCTGTTTGCTCCTCTGTTTGACTATCTGGTCGTTCAGGCAAATATTAAGCGGAGAAAAGCTCGTGGCTAATGAAAAAACAATTAATAACGATGGCGTTGGAAGAACATTCCTTGTTGTGTTTATTCTGTGTCTCGTGTGTTCAATCATTGTCGCTGGGGCTGCGGTTGGTTTAAAACCACAGCAACAGGAACAAATTCAGTTAGATACTCAGCGTAATATTTTGAGTGTTGCAGGGCTTTCTACGCCTAAAATGAGCGCAGATGAAGTTCAACAAGTTTATGCAGAACGTATCGAGCCAAAACTTTTAAATTTCAAAACTAATGAGTTATCAGATAGTGCTGGGCGTTTTGTACTAAATGATGAACTGCGCAGTGATGAAACCAGTATTGCGCTTTCACCACAAGAAGATATTGCGAAAATTCGTCGCCGTGCGAATAGCGCTGAAATCTACTTGGTAAAAGATGATGCAGGCAAAGTTTCACAAATCATTTTACCTGTTTATGGTTCAGGGTTGTGGTCAGTGATGTATGCCTTTATCGCCGTTGATGTTGATGGTGTGACATCTCGTGGTATCACTTACTACGCACATGGCGAAACACCTGGTCTGGGCGGTGAAGTGGATAACCCGCAGTGGAAAGCACAATGGCGGGGCAAAAAACTGTTTAATGAACAAGGTATTCCAGCAATTAAAATCATGCGTACTGGTGCAACCGATAGCCCTTACGGTATTGATGGTCTTTCGGGCGCGACCCTGACATCAAACGGTATTCAACATATGTTTGATTTCTGGTTAGGTGACAACGGCTTTGGTCCGTTCCTGAAAAAAGTACGTGAAGGAGCGCTGAATAATGGCTGATTCAAAAGAAGTAAAACGCGTCCTTCTTGGGCCGCTATTCGATAATAACCCAATTGCTTTACAGGTTTTGGGTGTGTGTTCTGCGTTGGCGGTCACGACTAAGTTAGAAACCGCGTTGGTGATGACCATTGCAGTGACACTGGTTACTGCATTCTCTAACTTTTTTATCTCATTGATTCGAAATTATATTCCAAGCAGTGTGCGTATTATCGTACAAATGGCCATCATTGCCTCATTGGTTATCGTGGTGGACCAAATTCTGCGGGCTTATGCCTATGAGATATCAAAGCAGCTTTCTGTCTTTGTTGGCTTAATCATTACTAACTGTATCGTGATGGGGCGTGCAGAGGCTTATGCCATGAAAGCGCCACCAATTGAAAGCTTTATGGATGGTATTGGGAATGGCCTTGGTTATGGTGTGATCCTTGTTTTAGTTGGTTTCCTGCGTGAGCTTTTTGGCTCCGGTAAACTGTTTGGCATCACGGTATTTGAGTCACTGCAAAACGGTGGCTGGTATATGCCAAATGGACTGTTCTTACTGGCACCAAGCGCATTCTTTATTATTGGCATGCTGATTTGGGGGTTACGTACCTTGAAACCCGCTCAAATAGAGAAGGATTAATCAAATGGAACACTATATAAGCCTATTTGTTAAATCCATTTTTATTGAAAATATGGCATTAGCCTTCTTCTTGGGAATGTGTACATTCCTTGCCGTATCGAAGAACGTTAAAACGGCGTTTGGTTTAGGTATTGCCGTCACGGTTGTTCTCGGAATTTCTGTTCCAGCCAATAACTTGGTCTACAACCTAGTATTGCGTGATGGGGCGATAGCCGAAGGGGTGGATTTATCCTTCCTGAATTTTATTACCTTTATCGGGGTGATAGCGGCGTTGGTTCAGATCCTCGAAATGATTTTGGATCGCTATTTTCCATCACTGTATAACGCGTTAGGTATCTTCTTGCCATTGATTACCGTTAACTGTGCAATTTTTGGTGGTGTATCTTTCATGGCTCAGCGCGATTATAACTTTAGCGAATCCGTTGTTTATGGCTTCGGTTCAGGGATCGGCTGGATGCTTGCTATTGTATTGATGGCTGCTATCCGCGAGAAGATGAAATACTCAGATATCCCCGCAGGTCTAAAAGGGTTAGGTATCACCTTTGTGACGACCGGCTTGATGGCATTGGGCTTTATGTCCTTCTCCGGTGTGCAGCTATAAAGGCGAGAAGAATTCATGGAAATTATTATTCTAGGTGTAGTGATGTTTACCCTGATTGTCTTGGTGCTGACAGGTTTAATCCTGTTTGCCAAATCCAAGTTGGTCAATACAGGGAACATCAAAGTTGAAGTTAATGGCGACCCTGATAAAAGTTTTGAAGCCCCCGCGGGCGACAAATTATTAGGCATGTTATCTAGCCAAGGTATTTTTGTCTCATCGGCTTGTGGTGGTGGTGGCTCATGCGGTCAGTGCCGTGTGAAAATCAAAGACGGCGGTGGGGATATTTTACCGACCGAACTTTCGCACATAAATAAACGTGAAGCCAAAGAAGGCTGTCGTTTAGCCTGCCAAGTGAATGTGAAGCAAGACCTTAAAATTGAGCTTCCAGAAGAAATTTTTGGCGTGAAAAAATGGGAGTGTGAAGTTATCTCTAACGATAATAAAGCCACTTTCATTAAGGAATTAAAACTGAAAATTCCAGCAGGGGAAGTTGTTCCTTTCCGTGCTGGTGGTTATATTCAGATTGAATGCCCAGAACATGTTGTAAAATATGAAGATTTCGATGTTCCTGAGGAATATCGTGAAGACTGGGATAAATTTAATTTGTTCCGTTATGTCTCTGAGGTTAAAGAACCAACGGTGCGTGCATATTCAATGGCTAACTACCCTGAAGAGCACGGTATTATTATGCTGAACGTGCGTATTGCAACGCCTCCACCACGCAATCCTGATGTTCCACCTGGAATTATGTCATCTTATATTTGGTCACTGAAAGCGGGTGATAAAGTGACAATTTCAGGTCCGTTTGGTGAGTTTTTTGCGAAAGAAACGGAGGCGGAGATGGTCTTCATTGGTGGTGGTGCAGGTATGGCACCGATGCGTTCGCATATTTTTGACCAATTGCGCCGTTTAGACTCAAAACGCAAAATCAGTTTCTGGTATGGTGCGCGTTCTGTTCGTGAAATGTTTTACACAGAAGACTTTGACGAGCTGGCTGCAGAGCATGAAAACTTTACGTGGAATGTGGCACTTTCCGACCCATTGCCGGAAGATAACTGGAACGGTTACACAGGCTTTATTCATAATGTTCTGTATGAAAATTATTTGAAAGACCATCCTGCACCTGAAGATTGTGAGTTCTATATGTGTGGACCGCCAATGATGAATGCAGCAGTGATTAAAATGCTGAAAGATTTGGGCGTTGAAGATGAAAATATCTTGCTGGATGATTTCGGTGGTTAAGTAATTTTATTGGATTTATCGTACTTACCAAGTAAAGTACGAGCATTAATTAAATAAAGAGGGAAAATACTTCCCTCTTTATCATTTATATAAATACTGTTAGTTGCTAATTATTTAATTGGTTATTAATGGCTTAAGAGATATTTTGACTTGAACATTCTCTGCATGGGTGACGATGTAAAGTGTGTTAATAGTCTGAGCGAACCTAACAATACGCGCTCATGATTGACGCGGAGAAAATAATGCTGAACAAAAGAATTTATACCCCAATCTTACTGTTTGTTGCTGCGCTGTTTCTGACGGCGTGTGGTGGGCCAGAGCAACAAAATCTACAAGGGCAGACGATGGGGACGTATTACTCTGTTAAATATGTCACTGACTCTTCAGAACCAAAACCTGAAGCGATTCAAGCCGAAATTGATAAGCGTTTGGAAGAAGTGAATGACCAAATGTCTACCTATCGCCCAGACTCTGAATTAAGTCGTTTTAACCAATTCAAGGAAGTGAATACGCCTTTCCCTGTGTCAGCTGCAACTGCGAAAGTGGTGAAAAAAGCGATTGAGATTAATAAACTAACAGATGGCTCTTTAGATGTGACGGTTGGTCCATTAGTTAATTTATGGGGGTTTGGCCCAGAAGGCCGCGTGACGAAAGCACCTTCAGATGAAGAACTTGCTAAACGCCGTGCATGGGTAGGAATCGAAAAGCTTTCAGTACAAGATAACAATCTGATTAAAACCATACCAGAGCTATATGTTGACCTGTCTTCTATTGCTAAAGGTTATGGTGTAGATGTTGTAGCCGAGTATCTCGAGTCACAAGGCATCAATGACTATATGGTCGATATTGGTGGCGAAGTGCGTACGAAAGGTAAAAATGGCAAAGAAGCACCATGGCGCATTGCCATTGAGAAACCATCAACGGATGGTGTGAGTCAAACCGCACAGGAAATTATTGAGCCTGGTGACCGTTCAATTGCCACTTCAGGGGATTATCGTAATTATTTTGAGCAAGACGGCGTACGTTTTTCTCACACGATTGACCCAAAAACAGGGCGTCCAATTACCCATAATCTGGTCTCTATCACTGTACTCGCTGAAAATTGCATGAGTGCCGATGGATTATCTACAGGGTTAAATGTGTTAGGGCCAGAAGCTGGTTTTACCCTTGCTGAAAAAATGAATGTCCCTGTTTTTATGATTGTTAAGACAGATAAAGGTTTTGAAGAGCGCTATACTAAGGCATTCGAACCATTTTTAACGAAGAAACAGTAACGTTGGGAGGCTAAAGGTATGCTAAACATATTTATTGCAACTTTTGCACTGTTTTTACTGGCTTTTTTGGGAATGTCGTTGGGCTATATTATTAAACGTAAGAGTATCCAAGGTAGCTGTGGCGGCTTAAGCAGCATTGGCGTTGAAAAGGTGTGTGAGTGCCCTGAACCTTGTGATGCACGTAAAAAGCGCATGGCTCGTGATGAAGCTCGGCAAAAGATGTTAAGTAAAAACAGAATTCTATAGCTAGAAATATTCTTGATATATAAAGCCCTTAATAGTAGATAGGGGCTTTGTATTAATCGTGTGCATTTTTTATTGTGAATAATAATTTTTATAGTTAAAAATACTAAATTTTTTATTAGACTTTGATTTTTATAATTTTTTAAGTGCAGCTGAGCATTAGCTTGAACTAGAGAATGCCGCATATACTCGTTTTGATTCACCATTAACACCGAGAATGATCTTATAGCCATCCTCCTTCTTTGTTCTGCATTCAATAAGACTTGCGCTTCGCCAATATTCTCCTGATGCGGTCAATAATTGAACATGCCAGTTTTCATCTTCTCCTTCAATTGCATAAAATGTTGCAATATCAATTTTTTTTTCTTTATCTTTTATATCATAGATTGTGTGAGATGCCATTTTGCGAAATAGCATGACTTCTAGTAAATCCTCACCAAAATAGTTTTCAAATGTGACTTTTATTTCAATCATATTTTCCTCTTTTCATTTAATGATAATACGCAATCGTACCTTATAGCGATAAGTACTATAAATGTTGAGTTCAGAAACTTAATGGTTAAGAATGGGTAGAAATTATAAAAAAACATTGATCAACCTATTTTAATAGGTTGATCAATGTAATTGATAATAGGACGTTTACTTCTCTTTTGCCGGAATAAAAGCCTTCGGCGAATCCACCATTACCGCATCAGCACCAATCTCTTTCGCCAATTGGTAATCACTTTGGTTATTTACACCAAAGACAATGATGTAGGCGTCACCATCACGTTTAAAACACTCTATTGCTGACTTATCCCATGAGAGTGTTGCAGGTGAGCGAGCTTCACCTAGCGTATATTTTTCAACAACTTCAACTTTACGATGTAACTCAAAACCATACCAACGAGTGGCTGGTTTATTTGCTTTATTGGTTGGTTTTGTGTCTGGAACTGAGCATTGATGGTTCATAACGCTATTTGCCAAAATAGTCCGAGTTTCATCACGGTTTTCAAACGTGTGAATTTTTGGGGAGAGCTGATTCAACGCGGTTAAGAAATCGGTATTGGTAGAATAAAAGCGTACTTGATTGAATGCTTTTGTTTTTTCCAGTACCGCTAGAGCTGCTTTGGCTTGAGTACTTGGGTTGGCGTCAGGGGATTTTAAGTCAATATAAAAGGTGGTGTCTGGATACTTTTTTAATATGGTTTCTAGTGTGCTAATTGTGGTGGTTACTGAGGGTAATTGTTGGTTATTTTTTTGATTAAATTGGTATGCAGCATTGATATGGCTAAGTTGCTCTGCGGAATAGGCAGAAACAGGGCCTTTTTTGTCCGTTAGAGAATCAAGATCACTTGGGCGATATAGCACTAATTGATTGTCTTGGCTGAGCTGTACGGTTAACCAAATGGCATCCGCTTTATTTTTCTTTGCAAGATCAATTGCATAAACCGTATTTTCTGGCGCATCTGCTGTACCTGCGCGGTGTGCAACAATTTGAGGTGAAGCCATTTGAGTTGTGAATGCAAATGAGTTTTGAGTGATCAGAAGTAGCAACCCAATGATCGCGAAAGGGTTAAATTTTAATGCAGATATCATTGCCATATGTATTATCCATAAAATAATTTTTTACGAGTTGTGAGGGAAATAAGCCAGTCTGTTGTATTACTTTTTTATTAAGCTGTAATCAGTTAGGGCTATTTTTAAGACTAACTTTATTCATTTTTTGCCCGTAAAGTGTGGCAGTTAAATATGACAATAAAATGAATTATTTTTATTTACAGTGGGTTAGCTCGGGGCTAAATAGAGTTTAGCATTATTGGGCCTCTTAATTGCGTGGCTAATAAAAATACTGTATATTTAATCAGTTGATTGGTTTTTTGTGAGTGAACCCGTGCGTAAAATTATTCATATTGATATGGACTGCTTTTATGCGGCGATAGAAATGCGCGATGACCCAAGCCTACGTAATGTGCCTATTGCTGTTGGGGGAAGTGCGGATCGTCGGGGGGTTATCAGCACAGCTAACTATGAAGCGCGTCGCTACGGTGTACACAGTGCGATGTCGACTGCGATTGCTCTGAGACTTTGCCCTCATCTAAAAGTCGTTTCAGGGCGTATGGCTCTGTATAAAGAAACCTCTATTCATATTCGTAAGATTTTTGCGCGCTATACCGATTTAATCGAACCTCTTTCCCTTGATGAAGCGTATTTGGATGTGACGGATTGTACTCAGCTACATGGCTCTGCCACATTGATTGCAGAGGCTATTCGCCAGCAAATTTTTGATGAATTGCAGCTAACGGCATCTGCGGGGATTGCGCCTATCAAGTTTTTAGCGAAAATTGCCTCAGATATGAATAAACCGAATGGTCAGTTTGTGATCACGCCACAAAATATGGATCAATTCGTTCTCACGTTACCATTAAAAAAGATCCCTGGCGTCGGCAAAGTGACGGCTCAAAAATTGGCGGATATGGGGCTGAATACCTGTGCGGATGTGCAGCAATTTGATGTGGTTACATTAATTAAGAGTATGGGGAAATTTGGCCAAGCTCTTTGGGAACGTTGCCATGCTATTGATGAGCGCCCTGTAAACCCAGATAGGCTGAGAAAGTCTGTGGGGGTTGAACGGACTTTAGCCGAAGATATCCATCAATGGAGCGATTGTCTTTTGTTGTTAGATAAACTGTATGATGAATTACAGCTACGTTTAGCTAAAGTAAAACCTGATCTACGCATTGCCCGCCAAGGGGTGAAATTCAAGTTTGATGACTTTCAACAAACAACACAGGAGCATGTGTATCCCATTCTAAACAAACAAGATTTGGTACAACTCGCACAGCAGGTTTGGGAAAATCGTCGGTTAAAGCGAGGGGTCAGGTTAGTGGGGTTACATGTCATGCTACAAAGTCCGCAATTAGAGCGGCAGTTATTGCTTGAACTTTAAAAAATGCTCACCACAAGGATGAGCATTCTATTCAATATCAGTGGATTAACCTTTAACTGGGATGGCTTTTAGTACCGCAGTTAACAGTTTCCAATACTCGCCAACACTGGCGATATGAACACGTTCATCTGGTGAGTGTGCGCCACGAATGGTTGGCCCAATGGAGACCATGTCCATATCTGGATAGGGTTTCTTGAACAAACCGCACTCAAGGCCCGCATGGATCACCATCACATTTGGGATCTTACCAAACAACTTATTATAGGTTTCGCTCACCAAGTGCATCACAGCAGAGTCTGCATCTGGCTGCCAACCTGGGTAGCTACCTTCTGCACGGTATTGAGCTTTCGCTAATTTACTGACAGAAGTCAGCATGTTAACGACATAATTTTTACCGCTATCGATGAGTGAACGAACGAGGAAGATGACCTCTGCTTTATCTTCCGTCATACGTACCACACCTTCATTTAGTGAGGTTTCCACGACACCTTTTGCGACATCACTCATACGGATAACGCCATTTGGTGCCGCATTTAAGAAGAAAACAAAGCGTTGTTGGCAGTCATCAGACAGTGCTTTTAAGTCGCTTTGTGTTTCATCTAACAACAGCACTAAGTTAGGTTCAACAGCGGCTAACTCATTTTTCAGAATGCTTTCGTAGCGTGTTCTTAGTGCCGTCAGATCGGCGACTTTACCAGCTGGAACAGAAATAATGGCGTGTGCTTCACGTGGGATAGCATTACGTACTGTACCGCCTTTAAACTCTAATAGTTTTAGGCTGAGATCTTCTGCGTGGCCTGCAAGAAAACGCGCTAACAGTTTGTTTGCATTACCTAAACCTAAATGAACATCACCACCCGAGTGGCCGCCTTTTAAGCCTTTCAAAGTCAAGGTAAAGGTTTGATAACCTTGTGGCAATGCTTCGCGAGTTAGGTCAAAAGTGGTTGTGAAATCAACACCACCAGCGCAACCCATGTAGATTTCGCCTTCTTCTTCGGAGTCGGTGTTGATTAAGATATCCGCTTGTAACCAGCCTGCTTTTAAGCCAAACGCACCTTCCATACCCGCTTCTTCGGTCATGGTTAACAGCACTTCCATTGGACCGTGCTCAACGCTGTCATCAGCTAAAACCGCCAGTGCAGATGCTAAACCAATACCGTTATCTGCGCCTAATGTGGTTCCTTCAGCAGTCACCCATTCGCCGTTCACATACGGGCGAATTGGGTCAACTTTAAAGTCATGCACAGTATCGTTATTTTTTTGCGGAACCATGTCTAAGTGGGCTTGCAACACTACGGCTTTACGGTTTTCGTAGCCCGCAGTCGCAGGTTTGCGGATCAAAATATTACCAACTTCATCACGTTCAACGTGGAAGCCTTTTTGTTTTGACCAATCAACGATATGTGCTGCTAAAGCTTCTTCATGATATGAAGGATGTGGAATGGAGCAAATGGTAGCGAAGATGTCCCACAGTGGTTGGGGGGATAATTTGGTTAGTTCAGACACGTGTATCTCCTGTGATTTTCCCGTTATATTTCAAGCTATAGCGTTGTTGGCTACACTCACAAACCTGCGTCACATACTGATGTATGCTCCTTGGATTTGTTCATTTGCCGCCTAGCTATAACTTGAACTATTTAGGGAAAATATCCGTAGTATTTCAAGCTATAGCGTTGTTGGCTACACTCACAAACCTGCGTCACATACTGATGTATGCTCCTTGGATTTGTTCATTTGCCGCCTAGCTATAACTTGAACTATTTAGGGAAAATATCCGTAGTATTTCAAGCTATAGCGTTGTTGGCCGCACTCACAAACCTTCGTCACATACTGATGTATACTCTAGGTTACTTTAGGGAAAACCCCTGAATCATCTAGACAGCGGCCGATTGACAGTCAACGCGAGTTTCAGCTTCGATTTTTAAAAGGAACATTGCTGTAATTGTGACCTAACAGCCTGAAGTTTCGAATTAAAGGCTGCCTCTTTTATAGACTCAGGATAACACTTTCTTTTGAATAATGGACAGTGTAAATGATAATAATTGATGGCGAATGATGCTTTTTACTGGTTTTTAGCGCGCCGAATCACTATAATCTCGCGCAACCTTTTTTCCGCAAGACACATTTCAGATTTACTCAGCAGTCGGGACCCGAATTATATGAGCGAAAAATATGTCGTAACGTGGGATATGTTGCAAATACATGCCCGTAAACTCGCACAACGTTTATTACCAGTAGAACAATGGACCGGTATTATCGCGGTTAGCCGTGGTGGACTTGTTCCAGGTGCACTTCTTGCACGTGAACTGGGTATTCGTCACGTTGATACCGTTTGTATTTCTAGCTATGACCATGATAATCAACGCGAATTAACTGTTATCAAGCGCGCTGAAGGCGATGGTGAAGGCTTTATCGTCATTGATGATTTAGTCGATACTGGCGGTACTGCACAAGCGATCCGCGATATGTATCCAAAAGCACACTTTGTGACTATCTTCGCAAAACCAGCTGGTCGTCCATTAGTTGATGATTATGTGGTTGATATCCCTCAAGATACTTGGATTGAGCAGCCTTGGGATATGGGCGTTGTCTTTGTTAAGCCTCTGTGTGAACAAGATAAATAAATCTGTTTGCTACTTAAAGTTAGGTAAAAACACTGTAATTATAAAGCCTTATAGATTTTACTGATTACTAGAACACATTAATACCTAAAATTTTTGAGTCAAACACGATATAATTTGGGGAGTGCATTATGTGCATTCCCCTTATTTTTTGGTTCCATTCAGCGACGGTATACAGGTAATTGGGATGACTCAGCAAAATTTATCCGAAAAACTATTTAAGCCTAAAATCAGACAGGTTGAAACATCAACACTGGTTTCATATTCCGCCCAAACACTGCCTCAGATCATAGAGCACAGTGTGCTGAGTGGTTCTCACCATGTAGGCTGGTATCGCATGATTAACCGCTTGATGTGGATTTGGCGTGGAATTGATGCATTAGAAATTGAAGATGTGCTTAGCCGTATTGCGGTTTCGAATGCGCCACGAAGTAATGAGAGCCAACTCGATACAGTTATCGGTAACCGTTCAGGCAACTGGTGTTTTGAATGGTCTCAACAAGCGATGCACTGGCAACAAAAAGCTTTAGAGTTTGAACAAGGCATTGATGCAGGCAATGCCTGGTTAAGAGCGGCAAATTTATATAGCATTGCAGCCTATCCGTTTATCAAAGGTGACGAGCTAGCGGATCAAGCGATTCTTCTTGCGAATAAAGCCTATGATAGCGCCGCAAAATTTTCCCAATACCGTTTAAAGAAAATTCCTTTCAAAGTCGATGGTGGCAAAGAAGTTTGTGGCTTTTTGCATATCCCTTCTCATGGGCAAGGGCCTTATCCTACCGTAATGATCTGCGGTATGTTAGATAGCTTACAGATTGATTTTTGTCGCTATTTTCGTGATTACCTTGAGCCATTGGGTATTGCAATGCTTACGCTGGATATGCCATCCATTGGTTATTCGGTCAAATACAAGCTTACCCAAGAAACGACTACGTTACATGAGCAAATTGTCCGCCAAATTGATGATATTGCATGGATTGACCATACGCGTTTTGGCATCGTAGGAATGCGTTTTGGTGCAAACATAGCGTTAAGATTAGCTTATATGTGCCCTGAAAAAATCAAAGGGGTCGCGGTAATAGGTCCAATTGTGCACAGTTTATTGCACGAAGAGAAATATCAACGAGATATTCCTCGAATGGTTTTGGATGTGTTCGCCAGCCGTTTAGGCATTTATCAAGTTGATGGCTCTGCGTTGCGCCATGAGCTTAGTTGTTATTCTTTGAAAAATCAGGGGCTTTTAGGCCGAAGAAGTAAGGTGCCTATGTTGGCGGTCAGCTTAAAAGATGATATTTATAGCCCGAAAGCGGAAGCAGACCTGATAAAACGCTCTTCTATGGATGCGGATGTTATTATGTTACCAAGCCATCCTGTATTTGCCAATTTTGAAAAAGCGTTAAGTGAAACAACGAATTGGTTAAAAACAAAAATACTTTAAAATAATTTAATAACTTGCTTATTTTTTCCCATTTGTTAAAAAGGGATCTTCCCAAGAAGGAGATCCTTAACATGGCTTTACCGACTGATTACACAAATGGAAAATATTTAAAGAAATTTGCAGCGATAGGTCCGTATTTAAGAGAAAAACAATGCTTAAAGGGTTGTTATATATTTGATAGTTTGGTTGTGTGTGTGAATGCCAACATAGCGCCTGAAAAACGTGAATTTTGGGGATGGTGGTTAAAGCTAGTTGCAACAGATGCGGGCTTTGAATTTACCTATCATCTAGGGCTGTACAATGGGCATGGTAGTTGGCAGGTTAAAGCACTAAAAGACAGTGTAACTACGGAATCTGTTGAAAAGAATTTAATCTCTTTTCATCAAAAGCTCACTAAGCAATTATCTGACCTTGAGTTAAGCCTCTTCCCTTCACCGCTAATGTCAGAATTAAAACTGGAATTAAGCGCATAAATTTGTTTTAAACCAACTTTTGTTGAATTTTGCGTTATGCCTGTTGGCATAACGCGCTTCTCCTGATAAAAATGATACCTACTTTTGTTTTATTAATCCTAATGGCAGAAAAATGATGAAAAATAGCCAGACACTGGTTGTTAAGTTAGGTACCAGTGTACTTACAGGGGGCTCGCGCCGTTTAAACCAAGCTCATATTGTTGAGTTGGTTAGGCAATGCGCGCAGCAATATGAAAAAGGGCACCGTATTATTATCGTGACATCTGGGGCAATTGCCGCGGGTCGCGAGCACCTAAATTACCCCGAATTGCCGGCTACCATTGCATCTAAACAGTTGCTCGCGGCGGTCGGTCAAAGTCGTTTGATTCAATTGTGGGAAAGATTATTCTCCATTTATGGTATCCATATCGGGCAAATGTTGCTGACTCGTGCAGATTTAGAAGACAGAGAGCGCTTTTTAAATGCGCGGGATACCTTACAAGCATTACTTGATAACGGTATTATTCCTGTCATCAATGAAAATGATGCGGTTGCAACTGCGGAAATAAAAGTGGGCGATAATGACAACTTATCGGCACTTGCCGCAATTCTCGGGGATGCAGACAAACTGTTATTGTTGACAGATATTGAGGGTTTGTATGATGCAGATCCCCGCAGCAACCCAGATGCAAAATTGATCCCCGAAGTGTATGGTATCAATGATGAACTCAGGGAAATGGCGGGTGGTAGTGTCAGTGGCTTAGGAACGGGTGGAATGGCGACTAAGCTACAAGCTGCGGATGTTGCAGGCCGTGCGGGTATTGATGTGGTGATTGCCGCAGGCAATAAACCTGATGTCATTAATGCGGTCATCGAAAATATTCCTGTGGGAACTCGTTTTTACGGGCAGAAAAACCCAATGGAAAACCGTAAGCGCTGGATTTTCGGTGCGCCAGCTGCGGGTGATGTGTACATTGATGACGGTGCTCAATTGGCGATTATGGAAAAAGGTAGCTCATTATTGCCAAAAGGTATTAAGAAAATTGAGGGCGATTTCTCTCGCGGCGCAGTGATCCGCATCCGCAACATGGCAGGGAAAGACCTTGCACATGGTGTTACTCATTACAACAGTGATGCACTCAGAATGATTGCAGGTCAACATTCTCAAGATATAAACAAGATACTTGGCTATGAACACGGTTCTGTGGCTGTTCATCGCGATGATATGATAGTGAGTTAATTATGTTAGAAACAATGGGTAAAGCAGCAAGGGCTGCATCATGGCAATTAGCTCAGCTAAGCACCAAACAAAAAAATGCAGCATTACAGCAAATTGCGGATTTATTAGAGCAAGAAAGTGCCATTATTCTGGCGGCAAACGAAAAGGATATGGAGCAAGCAAGAGCAAGCGGCATGACTGAATCGCTGCAAGACCGCTTGTTGTTAACGCCTGAACGCTTAAAAAATATCGCTGATGATGTGCGTAAGGTGTGTCAACTTGCAGATCCTGTAGGCCAAGTCATTGATGGTAGCAAACTTGATAGCGGCTTAAATCTTCAGCGCCGACGCGTGCCATTGGGTGTGGTTGGTGTTATCTACGAAGCACGCCCTAATGTGACTGTCGATGTGGCTTCTTTATGCCTAAAAACCGGTAATGCTGCGATTATGCGTGGGGGCAAAGAAACCCACAATACTAATCTGGCAGTTGTTAGTGTTATTCAAAAAGCCCTGAAAAATAGTGGGTTACCAGCAGAAGCAGTACAAGCGATTAATAACCCTGATCGCGAGTTAGTGGCTCAATTACTGAAATTAGATCGATACGTAGACATGTTAATTCCGCGAGGTGGTGCAGGGTTACATAAGCTATGCCGTGAACAATCAACCATTCCCGTGATCACTGGTGGGATTGGTGTGTGCCATACTTTTGTCGATGAGTCTGTCAATTTTGACAAAGCCATCAACGTAATTATTAATGCAAAAGTACAGCGCCCAAGCGCTTGTAATTCACTGGAGACATTGCTGGTCCACAAAAATATCGCCGCTCAATTTTTGCCATTACTCAGCGAAAAAATGGCCGAGCAACAAGTCACGTTGCACGCGAGTGAGCAAGCGATGCCATTCTTACAGCAAGGCCCTGCAAAAGTGGTTGATGTTAAACCCGAAAATTTAGTTGATGAGTGGCTATCTCTGGATTTAAATGTGGAAATTGTTGCTGATGTGGATGCGGCTATCGACCATATTCGTCATTATGGCACCGCACACTCGGATGCTATTTTGACGGAGTCGATTAGCCAAGCAGATTATTTTGTACAGTGTGTTGATTCCGCGGCTGTATACGTGAATGCGAGTACGCGCTTTACGGACGGTGGGCAGTTTGGCCTAGGTGCTGAAGTTGCCGTGAGTACGCAAAAATTGCATTCACGGGGCCCTATGGGGCTGGATGCGTTAACAACCTACAAATGGATTGGTTATGGTGATTTTTTAAATCGCCCATAGAAGTGAAGAAATAATGATAAAGCCACACAAGTGAAGTGTGGCTTTCTTTTTTATGGTTTGCCGTATCTGGCAACGTTTATAAGCAAATGAGTGGCTAAATTTTATTAGCATTCATGATGATGGGATAGAAATTAATGTTTTACATTATCGGTCCAAGAGGTTCAGGTAAAACAACAATTGGGAAATTATTTGCTGAATCTAAAGGCTACCAATTTGTTGATACAGATAAATTAATACTTGAAAAATCAGGGAAAAGTATTGCAGAAATCGTTGAGCAGCATGGTTGGGATCATTTTCGCCAGTTAGAAAGTGAAATCTTAAAATCAATTGTACAAGATGATGTGGTTGTTTCTACAGGAGGAGGAATTATCCTTGCTGAGGAAAATCAACACGTAATGCGAGATAACGGAACGGTTATTTATTTAAATGCGAGGCCTGACGTTCTCGCTAAGCGCCTTGCTGCTGAGCCTCAAGCAGACCAACGCCCAAGCCTAACGGGTAAATCTTTAGTGGAAGAAATTGAAGAGGTTATGCAGCAACGGGAGCCTATCTACCGTGCGACTGCCCACCACATTATTGATGCGACCCAACCGATTGACGAAATTATCGCGCAACTCAATGATTTATCTTAAACTCATTATAGACAGCCGCTTTTTATATTGGGTGTTTTCGGATTATACCCCTAGTGGAGAGCACCTTGTTCAGTAAGATAAGTGTTATTACGGCATAACACTATTTTGGTAACATACAAAAATATAATCATAATATAGGCATTCATTATGTTGGTGAAAATAATCAAAGCCATCCTTACATTTTTATTTCGTGTTGAAGTTGTTGGTGATGCGAAAGCGTTTGATCAAGATAAATGCTTGATTACCCCTAATCACGTCTCTTTTCTCGATGGCGTTTTGATTGCACTTTTTCTCCCTGTAAAACCTGTATTTGCCGTTTACTCAACTTTTGCAACACCTAAAATGGTGAAGCGCCTTAAGCCTTATGCTGATATCGTCCCGCTTGATCCTGCGAATCCATTGGGGATTCGACACCTTGTTAAAGAGGTAGACAAAGGGCGCCCAATTGTTATTTTCCCAGAGGGGCGAATTTCGGTACACGCCTCGTTGATGAAAATCTATGAAGGCGCGGCATTTGTCGCTGCCAAATCTGAAGCAAAGGTTGTCCCTATTCGTATTGAGGGTGCTGAGCGTAGCCACTTTGGGCGCTTGAAAGGCATTATTCCGCTAAAATGGTTCCCGAAAATTACGTTACATATTTTGCCTGCGCAAATTATTCCGATGCCAGAAGCACCAAAATCGGTTGAGCGTCGTGCGCTAGCAGGCGAACATCTTTATCAAATTATGAAATCTGCACGTATGGCTTGCCGACCACAAGTGACGCTGGTTGAAGAGTTTATCGACAGTGTGCAGCGTTTTGGTCGCCGTACGCCATGTATTGAAGACATCGCATTTAAAGAAGACTCATACCAAACATTACTGAAAAAAACGCTAGGGGTAGGGCGTATCATTGAACGCTATACCCACGAAAACGAACGCGTTGGCCTTTTACTGCCTAATGCAACGGTGACGGCGGCAGCGATTTTTGGGGCATTGATGAGAGGGCGTGTCCCTGCGATGTTGAATTACACAGCGGGTAGTCATGGGATTAGTAATGCACTGAAAGCTTCAGCAGCGAAAGTGGTATTCACTTCGCGGCAATTTCTCGAGAAAGGTAACCTCACTCATATTCCAGAACAGGTGCCTGAAGCCAACTGGATTTACCTTGAAGATTTAAAAGATACTGTAACTTTGCAAGATAAGTTATGGATTGTTAAACACTTATTTAACCCACGTAAAGCCATTGTTCCACGAAAAGCATCGGATGAAGCTATTGTCTTATTTACCTCTGGCTCTGAGGGAACACCAAAAGGCGTAGTGCATAGCCATGCCAGTTTGATGGCAAACGTTGAGCAAATTAAAACGATTGCTGACTTTACGCCTCGTGACCGTTTTATGTCTTCGTTGCCTCTATTTCATGCCTTTGGTTTAACGGTCGGGTTATTTATCCCTCTGTTTTCAGGGAGCCGCGTTTTTCTATACCCAAGCCCACTGCATTACCGCATTATTCCGGAACTTGTATATGACAAGAACTGTACAGTGTTATTCGGTACATCAACATTCTTAGGAAATTATGCTCGTTTTGCTCATCAATATGATTTTGCCCGTTTACGTTATGTGGTCGCAGGAGCGGAAAAACTTTCGGATAAAACGAAGAAAATTTGGTTTGAAAAATTCGGTATTCGTATCCTTGAAGGTTATGGTGTGACCGAATGTGCGCCCATTGTCTCTATCAACGTTCCTATGGCGGCTAAAGAAGGCTCGGTAGGGCAAATTTTACCTGAGATGGAAGCGCGTATTATCCCTATTTCTGGTATCGAAAAAGGCGGAAAACTGCAACTTAAAGGCCCAAATATCATGAAAGGGTATTTACGTGTTGAAGCGCCGGGTGTACTTGAAACGCCAAGTGCTGAAAATGCGCAGGGCGAGGTAGAAGATGGCTGGTACGACACAGGTGATATTGTTGAGTTAGATAATAAAAACTTCTGCACTATCAAAGGCCGTGTTAAACGCTTTGCGAAACTGGCCGGGGAAATGGTTTCCCTTGAAAGCATTGAACAGATGGTCGCCACGTTGTCACCAAATGCGAATCATGGCGTCGTGACAAAACCCGATAGCAGTAAAGGTGAAGCCTTAGTCTTGTTCACTACCGATAAAGAGTTGGATAGAAGCGCGTTATCGGCAGCAGCGAAAAGCCGAGGATTAACTGAACTCGCAGTTCCTCGTGATATCCGCTTGGTAAAAGAGTTACCTATTTTAGGTAGCGGCAAAACGGACTTTGTCACACTGAAACAAATGGCCTTAAAGGATGCCTAATATGCAAGAAACTACACCTAATTTACCGTTGATGAGCCGAGGAATGAAAGCCGTTTTAGCGTCTCAATTCCTCTCTGCATTTGCGGATAATGCCCTGTTATTTGCCATATTAGCGCAACTTAAAGCTGAGTTTTACCCTGAATGGAGCCATCCTATTCTGCAAATGGTATTTGTGTTTACTTATATCGTTCTAGCCCCTTTTGTTGGGCAGGTAGCCGATAGATTCTCTAAAGGTCGCGTGATGTTGTTCTCCAATATTTTTAAATTTATTGGGGCGCTAGGGATTTGCTTTGGGTTAAACCCTTTCCTTTGTTATGGACTGGTAGGGATTGGGGCAGCGTCTTATTCACCTGCTAAATATGGTATCTTAGGCGAATTAACAGGGGGAGATAACCTTGTTAAAGCCAATGGTGTGATGGAAGCTTCAACGATTGCGGCAATCTTAGTGGGCTCTGTTGTTGGCGGAATGCTCTCTGATATCAATCTGTTATTAGCGTTAGGGACATGTGCGATTTTATATGCACTGGCTGTTATTGCTAACTTCTTTATTCCACACCTTGCGGCGGCAAGACCCGGAAAAGGTTGGAATCTCAAATTGCTGGTCACTGATTTCTTTCAAGCATGCCGTATTTTATGGGCGAATCAGGAAAGCCGTTTTTCCCTAGTTGGAACCAGTTTGTTTTGGGGGGCCGGGGTCACATTGCGTTTTTTATTAGTTGCTTGGGTACCTGTGGCTTTAGGCTTACAAGATAACACAACCCCAACCATCTTAAATGCCATGGTTGCAGTGGGGATTGTTGCAGGGGCTGGGCTTGCGGCTAAATTTATTACTTTGAAAACCGTTTACCGCTGTATTCCTGCTGGGGTTATTATCGGTGTGATGGTGGTGTTACTTTCCTTGCAAACTAATATTATTCCATCCTACTTTATCTTAATTGTTTTAGGGGTGTTTGGCGGATTATTTGTTGTTCCTCTAAATGCTTTACTGCAAGAGAAAGGTAAAGAAACAGTTGGTGCGGGGAATGCTATTGCAGTTCAAAATTTAGGTGAAAACAGTGCGATGCTGATTATGCTAGGCTTGTATTCATTGGCAATTAAGGGCGGTTTATCTGTAGTGAATGCAGGCATTGGCTTTGGTGCAGTATTCACGATCGCGATTGCCGGCTTATGGATTTGGGATCGTGCTCGTAAAAAATGATGTAAATGGTGGATTACGTAATGATAGATGAGAAGCAACTCGAAACATTAAGTATTCAGATTGGGAAAAAGCTTCAAGCTCAAGGTAAAACAATCACTACCGCAGAGTCCTGCACTGGTGGTTGGATTGCAAAGGTGCTGACTGATATTTCTGGGAGCTCAGATTACTTCCAGCGTGGCTTTGTCACTTACAGCAACGAAGCCAAACACCAAATGATTGGTGTGACAGATGCATCTTTACAACAATTTGGCGCGGTTAGCGAACAAGTGGTTGAGGAAATGGCCTCAGGGGCATTAAAAGAAGCTGCTGCCGATTTTGCGATTTCAGTCAGTGGTATTGCAGGCCCTGGAGGCGGTAGTATAGACAAACCCGTTGGTACAGTATGGTTTGGTTTTGCCAAAAAACAGGCTGATGGCACAGTGTCAGTCACCACTCGGCATCGTGTATTTCAAGGTGATAGAAATCAAGTGCGTTTACAATCAACAGGTTATGCACTGGAAATACTTTTGAGTCTGTTAAATTAAAAATTTCCTTGATACTGTATGATTATACAGTATACTTAGTTCCAACAAATCGAATTCAATCGTTTTATTCGCAGTGGCAAGGCCATTGCACTTAGGGAGTAAACATGGCTATTGATGAAAACAAACAAAAAGCACTGGCTGCGGCACTGGGTCAAATTGAAAAGCAATTTGGTAAAGGTTCCATTATGCGTCTTGGTGAAGACCGCTCAATGGATGTTGAAACCATCTCAACAGGTTCTTTATCGCTTGACGTTGCATTAGGTGCTGGTGGCCTGCCATTAGGTCGTATTGTTGAAATCTACGGTCCAGAATCTTCAGGTAAAACCACCCTAACATTGCAAGTCATCGCAGCGGCACAACGCAGTGGTAAAACCTGTGCGTTTATCGATGCTGAGCACGCACTTGATCCTATTTATGCGAAAAAACTTGGTGTTGATATCGATAACTTACTGTGTTCCCAGCCAGACACAGGTGAGCAAGCGCTTGAAATCTGTGATGCACTGACTCGCTCAGGTGCTGTTGACGTGATTATCGTTGACTCCGTTGCTGCATTAACCCCGAAAGCAGAAATTGAAGGTGAGATTGGTGATTCTCACATGGGTCTTGCTGCACGTATGATGAGCCAAGCAATGCGTAAATTAGCGGGTAACTTAAAAACCTCCAATACGCTTCTGATCTTCATCAACCAAATTCGTATGAAAATTGGTGTGATGTTTGGTAACCCAGAAACTACAACGGGTGGTAATGCGCTGAAATTCTACGCATCTGTTCGTTTAGATATCCGTCGTATTGGCGCAGTGAAAAACGGTGAAGAAATCGTTGGTAGCGAAACACGCGTTAAAGTGGTAAAAAACAAAGTTGCGGCACCATTCAAACAAGCAGAATTCCAAATTCTTTATGGTGAAGGGATTAATACCTTTGGTGAGTTAATTGACTTGGGTGTTAAGCACAAGCTAATTGAAAAAGCAGGCGCTTGGTATAGCTATAACGGTGATAAAATTGGCCAGGGTAAAGCTAACTCAACGACTTACTTAAAAGAACATCCTGAAGTTGCTCATGAAATTGACACAAAATTACGTGAAATGTTACTCAACCATACTGGTGAATTTAGCAGCGCAGCAACGGACTTTATCAGTGGTTCTGATGAAGAAGAAACACCAGAAGAATTTTAATTATTAGCTAGTCAGTTGATTAGTCATTAGATTATAGGCGCTGCTCTTATTGGGTAGCGCCTTTTTTATTTTTCCCAATCGTAATAATCGTTTATTCAACAGTTTTTCTGTGGAAAAATACGCTGACCAGAGGTATAAACATACTTTCAGAAAATATCTAGACGCTTTACAATGAAAGCCACGAATGGATGTAGCTATAATTTTACTTCTATACAAAGAGACTTTATCTTATCAGTCACTTTTTAATCGGAGAGTTGATTAGAGGTGATGTTACACGCCATCTCAACAATTCATAATTCTGTTTCCAGCTTGATATCGGGATAAATATGAGTAAAAGCACCGCTGAGATCCGCCAAGCGTTTCTCGACTTTTTTCATACAAAAGGTCATCAGGTGGTCACCAGCAGTTCGCTAGTGCCTAACAATGACCCGACACTATTGTTCACAAACGCAGGGATGAACCAGTTCAAAGATGTATTTCTTGGTCTGGATAAGAGAGCATATTCCCGAGCGACAACTGCACAGCGCTGTGTGCGTGCAGGTGGTAAACATAACGACTTAGAAAACGTAGGCTATACGGCTCGTCACCACACATTTTTCGAAATGTTAGGTAATTTCAGCTTTGGTGACTACTTTAAGCACGATGCAATTCGCTTTGCGTGGGAATTACTGACAAGCGAAGAATGGTTTAACCTACCAAAAGAAAGATTGTGGGTCACCGTTTATGCAACAGACGATGAAGCTTATGATATCTGGAATAAAGAAATTGGTGTTCCAGCAGAGCGCATCATTCGTATCGGTGATAATAAAGGCGCACCTTATGCATCAGATAACTTCTGGCAGATGGGTGACACAGGGCCTTGTGGTCCTTGTACTGAAATTTTCTATGATCATGGCGATCATATCTGGGGTGGCCCTCCAGGCAGCCCTGAAGAAGATGGCGATCGTTACATTGAAATCTGGAACCTCGTCTTCATGCAGTTTAACCGTCAATCAGACGGCACCATGGAACCTCTGCCAAAACCTTCTGTAGATACAGGAATGGGGTTAGAGCGTATCTCTGCGGTATTGCAACACGTCAATTCAAACTATGACATCGATATTTTCCGTGAATTAATTGCAGCGGCAGCGAAAGCAACAGGTGCAACTGATTTGGAAAATAAATCACTACGAGTGATTGCTGACCATATTCGTTCTTGTGCTTTCCTTGTTAGTGATGGCGTTATTCCATCAAACGAAGGCCGTGGTTACGTTCTGCGTCGTATTATTCGTCGTGCAGTTCGTCATGGTTATATGCTTGGTGCTAAAGAAACATTCTTCTATAAATTAGTGGCTCCACTAATTAACGTAATGGGCTCAGCAGCGGAAGAACTTCAACGTCAACAAGCCATGGTTGAAAAAGTTCTTAAGACAGAAGAAGAGCAGTTTGCCCGTACTTTAGAGCGTGGCTTACAATTATTAGATGAAGAATTGGCATCTTTAAAAAACGATACCCTTGATGGTGAGGCCGCATTCCGTCTCTATGATACTTACGGTTTCCCAATCGACTTAACCGCAGACGTTTGCCGTGAGCGCAATATTAAAGTTGATGAAGAAGGCTTTGAACGCGCAATGGAAGACCAGCGTCGTCGTGCGAGAGAATCTAGCGGTTTCGGTGCTGACTATAATTCATTAATCAAAGTTGATAAGCGTAGTGAGTTCTCTGGTTACCAATATGATGAACAACAAGCGACTATCACTGCACTGTATAAAGATGGTCAACCTGTTGATAGCTTAAATGTTGGCGAAGAAGGTTTAGTCATCCTTGATAAAACTGCATTTTACGCAGAATCAGGTGGTCAAGTTGGTGACATTGGTTTCTTAAATAATGACAATGCGCGTTTCAATGTGACAGACACACAAAAGTATGGTCAAGCCATTGGTCATATCGGTAAAGTCGAATCAGGTTCATTAGTAGTTAACCACCGTATTACTGCCGTGGTTGATAGCGCAAGACGTAATGCTATTCGCTTGAATCACTCAGCAACGCACTTATTACACGCGGCATTACGCCAAGTACTGGGCGATCACGTTTCTCAGAAAGGCTCTCTTGTTAATGACAAGTACCTGCGTTTTGACTTCTCACATTTTGAAGCCATGACACAAGAGCAACTTCGTCAAGTTGAAGACATCGTCAATGCACAAATTCGTCAAAACTCAGAAATTGAAACTGAGTTGATGGATTTAGAGGGGGCGAAAGCGAAAGGGGCTATGGCATTATTTGGTGAAAAATATGAAGAACGTGTTCGGGTACTGAGCATGGGCGATTTTTCAATTGAATTATGTGGCGGTACTCACGCGAGCCGTACTGGTGATATCGGTCTGTTCCGTATTTTGAGTGAATCAGGAACAGCGGCAGGTGTTCGCCGGATTGAAGCGACGACAGGTGCAATGGCGATTGAAAGTGTTCATCATCAATCAGAACAACTTTCGGCAATCGCTCATCTATTAAAAGGTGATATTAATAGTCTTGTTGAAAAAGTGAAATCTGCATTGGATAAATCTCGTCAGCTAGAAAAAGAGATTTTGCAACTAAAAGATCAACAAGCTTCTCAAGAAAGTGCTTCACTAAGCAGCAAAGCAAAAGATGTGAAAGGCGTCAAATTGTTAGTGAATCAATTGGGCGATACTGATCCTAAGCTATTGAGAACCATGGTTGATGATCTGAAAAACCAGTTGAAATCAGCGATTATCGTGCTTTCGACAACAAGTGGTGATAAAGTCAGTATGATCGTTGGTGTGACTAATGATTTGACTGCTAAAATTAAAGCAGGTGACTTAATCTCTTATGTTGCACAGCAAGTAGGTGGTAAAGGTGGTGGGCGCCCTGATATGGCACAAGCAGGTGGTACTGATGTAAATGCATTACCTGCAGCGATGGCCAGTGTTGAAGAGTGGGTTGAATCACGACTGTAAGTACTTACTAAAGTTGCCTTGTAGAAATATAAGGCAACTTTAAATCTGTTGCGGCATTGTTAATGTATTGCTTGTAGTGCTATATTTTGCTTGTAAATAATTAGAATGCTTGCCTTGATGGCATCAATGCTTTAGGTGAATGTCATTGCTTTACGTTTTCACGGTGTGTGATGGACAATAGCGGGGATACCTAGAGACCCGACTCTTTTAATATTTCAAGGAGCAAAGAATGCTTATTCTGACTCGTCGAGTTGGTGAAACACTCATGATAGGCGATGAGGTAACAGTTACTGTATTGGGTGTTAAAGGCAACCAAGTTCGTATTGGTGTTAACGCCCCAAAAGAAGTTTCTGTTCACCGTGAAGAAATTTATCAACGGATCCAGGCCGAAAAGACTCAACCAGATAATCAATAATAATGAATAAGCGTCCAATGATTGATCACACAGCAAGAATGGACGCTTGTCTTACCATCATTTCAAATTTATTAGTTCCATAAACTACTTTTTATTTGCTTCGTTCACTTATTTAGTTGAGTAAGACGACGCCTTGTTTACAACCCTCCTTTAAATTTTGCCTATAATTACGCCATATAACGGTAGTGAGCTAATAATTTTTTGGTTCAAAACCAATTTTATCCCTCTCTTTTTTATTCATAAAGTAAGTTATTTAGGGGCTGAAAAAGTTCTTTTTCGGTGTTAAACTAATCATCTTGCTTGTGAAATGTGCAAACAGACTGCGGAATGCAAAAAGTTTGGAAAAATTGTTTGACTTCTAAGTCTAGGAAAGTAATATGTGCGCCACACAGAGACGAGATGTTTGAAAAAACAAATCGTGTGTAACTAAAATATGGTGAGGTGGCCGAGAGGCTGAAGGCGCTCCCCTGCTAAGGGAGTATGCGGTCAAAAGCTGCATCGAGGGTTCGAATCCCTCCCTCACCGCCATTTTAGATTATGCATCCGTAGCTCAGCTGGATAGAGTACTCGGCTACGAACCGAGCGGTCGGA
>NZ_JBEBNT010000004.1:0-261144 GCF_040396775.1 Providencia sp. | reverse complement strand
AAAGATAAAGATAAAGATAAAGATAAAGATAAAGATAAAGATAAAGATAAAGATATCCTATAAAATATTCCAGTGATTTAGTTTTTGCATTCATTGATTTGAATGCAAGACTTATTATTCTTTATGTGGGTTAGTTCATTATCAGTCTTGGTAAGCATTCATTTTATTCCATTATTTTTCGCTTCTATATCACAGTATTGAATATGCAATTCAAATGATTATCTTTACCTATTTTCTTAATGGTGAAAGAGATTATTTTTAGTTCTGACACACTTTGACCTTACTATTTATAGTTTTCTCTGAAAATAATTTTTTACGCGACATACCCTGTCCGGTCGGTTTGTTACGCTGTTGGCTCCTTAATTCATTGGAACCAACATTATGCCTAAATACCGTATTGACCCTGATTTAGCTTTTATTGCCCACTGCAATAATGACGACTTAAGCCTTTTAGTTTCCGTTCTGACGCATGACCATAAAGACGGTAAAAAACGCTGGAGTGAGCGTTTAACCCGTAAACCGGAATACCAACTCTATTACCCTAATCATCAGCGTTATTGGACAGACATTTGTGCTGAGCTGCAAACCTTTGGAGCCAACAGTTTAGTCAGTGCCGTACGCGGCAATAAAGGCGTGTTATACCGTGAAATACTGCTTGATGTCTGTAAAAAGCTGAAGGTTAACTTTAATCCCAAAAGCGACATTGAAACGCTGGAAATGAACCTGTTAATGACGGTGATGGAGAAAAGCTTAGATAAGCTCAGTGAAGAAGAGCTCCGTACCCTTGCTCACGATTTACAACTGAATCTCACCAATCCCACTCCGCAATTGGTCATGATAGCCTTACAAGCTGCTGTTCGCACTTCCGGATTCGCGGCACTCGAAATTGCCACGGTCGCTGCCATGAGTATCATCGAGCTGCTTGGTGGCGTAGCAACGTGGGGCACCCTGTTTGCAGCAAATCGTGCGTTGTCCTTCTTAGCAGGCCCTATTGGAATAACCCTCACCTCGGCATGGCTCATTGCCGACATTGCCGGTCCCGCGTACCGCGTCACGATACCCGCTTGCATCATTGTCGCGTATTTGCGCCAAAAGTCCCTTTCACCGGCCTAAGCCAACGCTTAAGCCCTTTTGTGTTATCGCTGGTAGGAAACCGAATATGGCACAACCGTCACCTCGCCATGACCGATTAGTTCATCGGCTGGCGTATATCCTGACCCATTTATTTAAAGGAGAAACTTTATCACCCCGAGTATTAGCGGCTGAATTTAATGTATCCCTGCGCACCATACAGCGGGATTTTCATGAACGTTTGGTCTATTTGGACATTGAACAACAGGAGGAAGGCTATCGCCTAGCAGGCGGACAATCCGCCTTACGCACCGACAGTGATATTTTGCAGTTTGCCCAGATTACGGATATTACACCGCTTTTTCCGGTACTTGACCGCAAATTGCTGTCGTTATTACTGAGTCGGCACGCGCAAGGCTCCCCGTATGTGGTCTATCACGCACCGCCTAAAGCCTTACCGTCGGTATATGGCGGTTTTGCTTTAATCACGCAAGCTATTTTGGATAACCGGTTTATTCATTATGAGATTGGGGGAAAAACCACTCATTGGGTCGCACCGTATAAGCTCACCTATTTTAATGGGCATTGGTATGTCTGCGGCGTGATGAATGGCCTTATTCATGCGGTTGAGTTGTTACACCTGCGTGATGTGGGGCTCAGTGCGCGGCACTTTAAGCCGGACACTGCCTTGTTACAACGCATGACGGAGCGTGCTTTTATACAGGCTTTACCCCACTTTCAATACATCAAGGGGATATTGCATCCCCATCAAACTTAATCATCAAGGAGACACAATGACGCATCGATTAAAAACACGCCCTTCCCCACTTAAGTGGGGAGTGCCCTTTATCACCAGTACCTTGCTCTTTTTATCGCCTGCTGCTCACAGTCTGATTTTAGATGAAGAGTGGGGCGATTGGTATGGCAGTACCGCGATGGCTTGGGAGCTTAACACGCAAAATGAAGCAGGTGAAACCCTCACGTTAACCTGCACGAATAAAGCGTTTCGTGTCCACCTGAAAACGCCGGATTTTACGGAGCCCGTGGGCTCTGATTATTTCGTTCAAGGCATGCAGCTGCGTATCAACGATACCGCGTATGATTTTTTCCCTAGCGCATTTGAAAATACGGTTGGACCCGATAAAGCCTTATTCCATGCGCTTAAGCAAACGAAAGACACCGACACTTTACAATTTACATCCTTACCCATTGATTCCGAACCCTTCTCGGCAAAAGGCCTCGCTGAGGCACTCGCCGATACCGACTATCAAGACTGTGTTGACCATATGTAAGTTTCGCATCTGTGGCAAGGTTGCTCTATCAACATCTTCATTTACAACATGACTAAAGGCATTATTCAAATTGAAAAATACACTCAAATATTCCCTATTATCCAGTCTGTTACTGACCCTCGCCGTCAGTACAGCTGCTCAGGCCGTCCCGTTACGCGGGGAAATTCAACCCGACCGCTACACCTACTACCTCACACCGGCTTATGGCAAAACGTTAAAGGCGTTAAATGATAAATCCAATCGCCCTTACTACCCCATTTATCCACACGGTGAGCTTTACCCTTATGGCTCTTACCAACAAACTAAAGATAAACCCGCCCCCACCGCCATGACCTGTGTCAGCAGTATTTATTACAATCAAGGTGCAGCAGCAAATTGGTTAAAAATTGTCTGTGCCGATAATAACGGCTTGGAATATACCGGTAATCAAAAGTGGCCCCCGAAGTCTGTTGCTACCCGCATCTGTAAGGTGGGAGAAGCCCGATGTGATTCCTTCTTGAGCTTAAAGAGTGACGGTTGGTCAGGTCCACAATAACGTACCATTCATTATTAATTTACATTAAGCCAGCCTCACGGTTGGCTTTTTTCGTTAAGGAAAAACATGTCAATTTTAAAACTCATGGCCACCACCGCCAGTGTTGTGTCATTGGTCTACGTCACAAAATATGCACAACAAACCATTGCCGAAAAAATGGCTCAAACGGGGCAGTATTCAGACGAAGAAATACAGGCAGCACGGTTAGGCACAATATTGGTCTGTGCTGATTTGCTCGGCGGAGCACTGGATAAACTGCTGAATACCTTCTTTAAAGCACACTAGCCCCTTCGATTTACTCGCCATTTGTTATATCAACAGACACACGGCAGACAGCTAAGTCTGCCGTTTTTTATTCCCTTCAATATCAATAATATCAAGGTTATTTTTATGAATACTGACACAATCGCAATGACATCAGTTCCCAACCACCAACGCGCAGATTTCTGGCACACCCATTTTGGCAACGTTAAAGGCTTTTCAAACTTTGAAGTGGTGATTTTTACCACCATGGGCCAGTTTTGTGAGGATTACCACGGCGGGTATTGGGAATATTGCACTTTATCTAATGGCGGCACTTTTATTTATCCCGATTTAAATCAAGAGGAGCTTACGCTATTCAATCCGCATAATGTCAATGAAGAGAACGTTAGCTGTGAAGCAGCGGGCATTGCTGTATGTTTGATGATGTACAGCTTATGGTCATTTCAAACGGAAAGTGACACCCTCGTAGAGCGTTTCTATCAGCTTCGTGACTACGCTATCCAACATTCTGAAAGTTCAGCCATTTTCCATCTAATCGATTAAATTCTACTTAATTCACTCTTTCTGTTTTACCTATCGACTTTATTTTCAAGGAAATTCATTATGACTCGTTTAGCTTCCCGCTTTGGTGCGGCGAATAGTATTCGTCGCGACCGCCCATTAACGATTGAAGAACTGTTCCGTACTGTACCCAGTGTTTTCTCAGAAGAAAAACATGAATCAAGAAGTGAACGTTATACTTACATACCAACCATTACTTTATTGGATAGCCTTCAAAAAGAAGGCTTCTACCCGTTCTTTGCTTGTCAGACTCGTGTACGTGATACCAGTCGCCGAGAGCATACTAAGCACATGTTACGACTCAGACGGCATGACCAAATCACTGGTATACAAGTACCTGAAATTATTCTTTTAAATAGCCATGATGGATCTTGTTGCTATCAAATGTTGCCGGGGCTATTTAGATCAGTATGCCAAAATGGTTTAGTTTGTGGAGATACGTTTGGTGAAGTGCGTGTACCGCACAAAGGCGATGTGGTAGGCAAGGTGATTGAAGGGGCTTATGAAGTATTGGAAACCTTTGATTCGGTGGCTGAAAAGCGTGAACAAATGCAATCTCTCATGTTACCACCATCAGCACAGCAAGCTTTGGCACAAGCGGCTCTGACATATCGTTTTGGTGAGGAACATCAACCTATTACCGAGGAACAAGTATTACAGCCCCGTCGCTGGGAGGATAAGAAAGATGATCTGTGGATGGTATATCAACGTTTGCAGGAGAATTTAATTAAAGGTGGGTTATCTGGTAAAAATGCTAAAGGCAAGCGTGCTCGTACTCGTTCGGTGAATGGTATTGATGGGGATATCAAGTTGAATAAGGCGCTGTGGGTAATGACAGAAAAGATGTATGAGTGTTTTCGAATATCTTGACTGGAGTTTTAAGAGACGTGAATTAATATTAGATTATTACTAAATAGTCTATCCTACAAGCTCATTGGGGTAGACTATTTTTATAAAGGATCAAAATTTTATTTTTTATAGGAGCTAGTATGAAGCGTTATCAGAAAGTAATTACATTGTTTCTAACATCATCTACATTTATATCCTTTTTGGCATTGATGGCAAATTGGTTTTACTTGAATAAAATAGGATGGCTAGATTTATTTTTAAATTCAATAATTTCTACCGAAAATCTTTTCATTATTGCATTTTTTCTTGTTATTTCATTTTTTTCAATAATGCTCATATTCATGTTGCCATCTATTAATATAATTATGTTTTTAAATAAAGATGATGAGTATATATTAAAATATAATGAAGTTAGGTTGAATTATGTGAGGATTTTTCTTGTAATAGCAACAGTAGCTAATCTGTTTTTTATAGTTTCGTTGTTTTTCAGTAATGACTATTATAGCTTTCATCTCAATTTGTTTTTACTTTTTGTTTTGATTTTTACAGGATGGACTCTTTATTATAGAGGACTTAAAAAAATAGTAAGTCAAGATTTATCATTCAAAAAATCATCGAAAGCTATATGGAAGAAAATAGAAATATATGTGGTATTTCCATTTATGCTTTTGTTAATATTGACTTTTTATTCATTATCTTTTTATTTGGTAACAAAAGGTCTTAAATCTAATGGTGAGAGTACTTGGATACAATTAGTATATTTATTTTTTATTTTTGAATTCATTATCATTAACTCTGTTGTTCCATGTTTTATCTATTTTAGAAGTATGAATGAAAAAGGTTGGTTTTCAATTATTACTTCTATTTCAGGATGTTTGATTTTATTCATTGTCATTATCTCAATTCTGGTTCCATCTGTTCCTTCTATAATTATAAATGCAACAATGAAATTTTCAGGTATAAAGAATGAGAGTCCCAAAACATATATTGTGAATGAAAATGAATACCCTGAAGAATTGTTTGAATTAGACTTATGGAACAAACGGGCTATAAAAGACAGCAATAGATTTACTATTGAGGGTATATCTATGTATTCATTTGGGGAAACTAATTTAGTATGCCCAAAAAATATAGTCACGTCTTATGGGAATAGCCTGTCTAATTATTTTTTTGATAAAAAAGAAGATGAAAAAGTGAGTGATGAATTAAAGGAATTAGCGAAGAACTGTATTCCATTTGATAAAAAATCTCTTAAAAGTATCGGAATGTCAAAAGACTAGTGTTTCTTAAAATACGATTAAATAGAAGAGGCATATTTTAGTAAAATACTATTGAAAAGAGGTTGAAGATGCTAGCTACTCAGCTAGCATCACATTAATAATAAACATATTTTTGTTCGGAGCTAAGTTGTCTTGTGCTCAACTGTTTTTTTGAATTGTTTCCAATATACAGAATAAAGGTGGTATTATGATGACGGTTTATTTAAGGCAGTAATGGAATTAAGTAACTCATTTTTCAAACCTTAAACCACTGAGTATACATTTAAGTATACAAAAAATTCTCTGTAAATTTATACCAAATAAAAACAATGTATTGCATATAAAAATCGAGTCCGGCCTTCGCACCATAAAAATATCAAGAGACGTTGTATCTAAAACCCAGTGTCTACAAGTTTCTTCTCGCATTTTCAGTCTTCTAGATTTGTCCGTTTTAGTTTTTTGTGGTCTAATTCGTTTTTTGGGGTAAATATCATTGTTTTAAATTTTGTGGGTTTCAATCTGACTAAACCGACATCAGATATATAAGGTTTTATTACTTTAGATGCAGTAAAAGCAACTAATGAGAATATATAATTCAATAATAAAAATGAAGAATGAAATTTGTAGAGAACAATAATAAGTTGATTACAGTTTTGGCGATTTTTATTAGTCTTGAAAAGCTAAATCTATAAATATATCGCTGGAATGAAGGTGACTAAATTTTTTTTGATAAAAACAGCGTATTTGAAGTGGAATACGCTGTTTTTATATCAAGTTGGTGAATGGTTGCGTTTTAAGGTTTTGATTAACTAATTAAATGCAATGATGACTACAGCATTACCAGTGTAATATCCAGGGGTTACCGTTCCGGATGCATGTAATTCAGACGTAAATGTAAATGGATTCGACGCATTATTTCCAGAAATATTCATATTGGCGCCATTCCAACCACTTTGATTGTTAATTAATGGATTTGAATAAAAGTTAGGCGTCGAATTTAAATATACATAACGCTCACCTGTTGTTGAACGAGCAAATAAATTGATATTTGTAGCTTGTGTACAGGCGATATTGCCAGAAACTGAATTTGTCTTACCATTTAGGCTTGTGTTGCTAATTGCCCCGTGATCAACAAAGGAAGGTAAAGAAATACTGCATGTTTGATTTGTAGGTGGAATTTTACCGCAGACACTACCAGGCCACTGGATTGCATTCCTAACACCCGCAGTTGGTCTATGGTTAACATAGAATAATCCAATACAAGTTGCATTTGGGCTATCAATGACAAATGATGCACGATAAGGGATACCTTTTGCACTACGGAAAGCAGCAGCAACTTCTTCTGCTGTTCGATATTGGTTAATTCGAATACAGTTACCATAATCTAAGCAAGATCCACTCAATGACGGTGCACCAGATGCGTACAAAACATCAGGGCCTATCCAGCATTCTGTTGACCCATAACAAGGGTTAGTAACGCCACTTGCTTCACTCCAAGAGAGAATGTCCATCTCAACGCGGGGCCAGGCTCCAGAGGTCATGCTCACAGGCATTACATATGCGATTGCATTGGCAGGACGAGATGGAAATAGAGACGTTAGTGCGATGATTAATAATAAAATACTCAAACGACCTGTATTTAATATCCCATGTATTTTTATTTTTTTAGCAGACATAATGATTTACTCATAATCTAATTTGAACGTGGCGCTTGCAGCCCATGTACCGAGCACAATTGATTTATTTTGCAATGGAATTGGCTCAGCCCTTACATACGCTTGAAATCTTAGGTCATTATTATTTCCGGTATACAACCCTTGGGTATAACTACCACTATTAATTTTGATAGCTGTGCCAGAAATACTTTCAATACCAACTGCCACTCCGGATGCTTGACTTCCTGCATCTAGCGCTAGCAAACCAGGCAAAGCCGAACTTTCTGCGCCAATAAATGTGACTTTTACTTCATGGCCTAATGCTAAATCGCAATTAATTAATCGAATGGTAAAAGGTTGGCTATTTGTTTGAGTATTCAGATACAGGTATTTATCAACTATTGTGCCGAAATCTAATTCAATAGATTCGTCGCCAGGATAAACATCACAAGCATCCTCAATCAACGTGCCATCAAATTCCACATTTGCAGAAAAGGCCATGGTGGTACCCAAAAACCATAAGCCAAAGGCAAAGCTCATATTACGTTTAATATTCATAGTGATGACAGCCGCCTCCTATTCAAAAATAATGGTTAACGTGCCTGATGCAGTAAAATTATCCCCGACGAGTTCGCTTCCCGAACGCATAACCGGAACCGCTGAAAGGGATGGCAGAGAAGCTGCATTAATCAAAAAAGCTTCATTCAATGGTTGGGGTTGTCCATTTTTCTGAATTTGAATTCCTAATTTGCCATTATTCAACGGTGTCACCGTTCTTAATGTCGCATTATCAAATCCATTCCCTGCGGGTGTTCCTCCGAATATTAAGCTGATATCCCACGGTTGAGCCATATCGCCAACACAATCTAGTTGAAAGGGAATAGGTTGCTTGAAAGCGGTACCATTGACTTTTCGTACACCAACTTTACCAAATGAAACTTTGATAGGGTCGTCATGGCTTAATTGACATACAGGGGGAATAATTAACGTGCCATCAAATGCCCAATTTGCCTGCGCTGAAGATATGGACATCACCATTATAAATCCTGCCATCCAATGCTTAATTTGATTGTTATTCCACATAATCATTCTCACTGATATTCAATTTTCAGTGTTGCCAGCGCTGTAAAAAATCCGCCATCAGTATTCGTAAAATTGGCGTCACTATTTTTTACCGGAGCAACTTCTAAGGTTGGCAGCGCTGTATATAACACATTGAAGGGCTGGTTAATAACTTGCTTAGCATTGTTCACATAAAAAGAAAGCCCTAGTTTTGGGTTACTCGTTTTCAATGCGCCATTGCTATTAAATGATGTTCCATCACCGACAAGCGTGAGCTTTATAGCGTTTTTCACTAGATTTGTGCAGCTGAGTCTCATCGGTACAGTGCGCTTGTATTGAACTCCATCGATACGCGGGAGCAATATATCGCCAAAATGTATAGTTTCTTGTTGGTTGTTATTCAAAATGCACTCGGGCGGTGTCACCAATAATCGACCTTTTAGTTGGATACCAAGTGTTGCTGCTTGGCTTTGGCTAAATAGGCTAAGCATCATGCAGACCGAGAGAAGATAACGGAATAATTTCATTGATATCATCCTATTGGTAATCCAATACCATCGTAAGATTGCCAGTAAAATCACCACCTGATGTTAAATTTACCCCTGTAGGTTTAACGGGGACGGCATATAAAGCAGGCGAATTCCCATAATTAAAATTGAGTGTTGCACCATTACTCAACCGAGTCCCATCACGGTAAATAGCGATACCTAAATTGGTAAGATTCGTTGTTACTGATGATTCGCCATTGATTTGTCTATCCGTCCACCTCAGCGTCATCTTTAATGCATTCTTATATAAGCCATTACATACCAAATTGTAATTGATGGGTGAGCGACCATAAGTGCCATCGATTCTAGCCTGATGTATATCGCCAAAATCTACAGAAGTCGTTGTTGCACCGCCAAGAGTACATTCTGGCTCACCATATACTGTTACACGAATTTGAATATTCGTGGTTAAATTAGCAGCGATAGCTTTGTGAGAAAAACTTAGTAAAATCAGTGCGCCGAAGAGAAACACTCCTGCTAGGACTAGCGTTTTAAAGCATATCGTAAGAAAATAAGCTCCTCTCATCTCCATGCCCCTATTCATAACTTACCTGAAATCTAATTAACGCCTGATAAGCCCCAGCATTTAGTTGAGCAGAGGTACGAACTGGTGTCACATAGTAAGTTAATTGATTTTGTCCAGGTGAAACCAGCTGTGGTGTGCTGTATTCACCTAAGTTAATTAGTGAACGCGTAGCATCACTTAATTGCAGACCAATCCCTTGAACACCTGCAACCGCAGCCAAGCGAGCGTCTTGAATATCTATAGGAGCCAAAAAGCGAATCTTCATTGCTGGCATTTGCTGGCTCCACAAAAGATTTCCCTGCATAGTGCGGCTACGGCTTTCACCGCTTAGACAATCTTCTAAACGTAGTTCAATCGCAACTGGGTTACCTGTTTGCCCTATAAGCTGAAGCTGCCCTGTTCCCACAGTCCCCAAATTAACCGTTTGGTATGCTGATGACATTGCTAAGCGACAAGCACTCTCCGTCAAGGCTCCATGAACATATAGCGTGCCATGTGAGCCGTCGACATCCCAGCTATCAACTTTATTTAGGGCTGTTCCCGCCGCCACGTTGCTGAATAAACTCAGCACTAAACTTCCTAAGCCCACATAACGGAGCATCCTGCTTGTGTTTGTCATGATATTCTCCTGCTATTTCATCACGCATTTCAAATCAGTCTATTTTTTTTCAGGCACCACATGGCAGTTATTTCCCTGACATGTAAATGACAGTGTTGGGCGGCCACCATAATCATTGATATAGGTCAGCACAGGTTTATTGCCTAATGTATCTGCACTGACGTTTAGTACTTTACTGCTCTTTGGTTCCACCATTACTGGCTCAAAACCGGTGACTGTTTGTCCATTTTTACTTGGTACTGCATCGACAAAAGAAACGTAATATGCGGTTGGGTTGTTAATCGTATATTGGTTACCTTGGCGCGTAAGAGTCACTTTTTCTTGCCATGGGTTATCCATTTGTTCACGTGTTGGAATAATTGATTTCGGCCGGTAAAACAATTTGATACGTGTCTGTAATGCCAATTGCAGTGTATTGGGCTTATCACTTTTCGGTGGGATCTCTCGCAAATTAAAGTAATACACTGATTCTCTATCTTGCGGTAGCGAAGCGGCACTTGGCAGAGCTTGGATTTTTATTTGGCTTTTTGCACCAGGCTCAATACGCTGTACTGGTGGTAATACCGTAAATGGGTCACTTATTTTTTCACCTTTTTCATTCTCCACCCAACCTTGCGCGAGATAAGGTAATTGTTTGTTTTCATTGCTAATATTTAAACTGATCGATTTTTCATCTCCCGTAATAATCGCTCGAGTTCTGTCTAATGCAACCGCCGCTTGAGCAGAAGATAGCGTTGCTGAAGTTAATACAACTCCAACCAATGCAAATGCTGCTCTATGGGCATTTTTTTTATTCATCATTTTATTTTTCATCATGTTATTCATCATATTGTTATCTTCTAGGGTTAAGGAGAACTCACCGTTTTTGCATACCATCATTTTTATTATTTTTGTAACCAACGACTTGATTCCTTTGGAACTGTTTTTTCAATAACGGGCACAACGAGTTCTGATGCCTTCGGCACAGCGTCTAATGCACGGCTGGCTGATTGCGTCTTTATGGTTGCTGGCGATGCTGCTTTTGTTCCTGGGTTGTGGCACGGTAATAACCAGCTTGCCTGCAAATATTCATCTTCAGGCAAGGTATCAGGGAGTGTTATTTCACACTGCACTTGGTCATCCCAGCGGACTTGCAAGGTGTCTTTTGCATTTAAACCCGTGAGATAAGCATTTCCATCATCACCCACCATACCGACCTGCTGGCCACGACCGTTTAAGATAATTGCTCCGAAAGGCGGTGTGCTATTGTCCGACAGCCTTAACAACGCCATTGCACTGCTTCCAGCGACAACATCAAATTGACGGTAGCCAATCGCTCCTTCGGTCAAAGTACCTTGCTTTATCGATTGGGAGACTTGCGCTTCATCTGGCAATGCATTCAAATCAACACTAACTTGATTACGGTAATAGCTATTCACATCACTAATAACTGCCTGTCCAAAGCGGTTGGTACGTACAATAGATCCATAACCACGTAATGGGATATTAGGTACACCATCGGTATCAACAAATATGCGAGTACCGCCAATTTGGCTGCTACGATGTAGTACTGCACCTTTTTCCGTTGCAGTGAAGCCACCTTGTAAAGAGAATCCCGCTGACCGATAACGATCTTGTTGGTAAGTTGCATTTGCATTGAGCTGTGCTAAATCTCCTTGATGGGTGTAATAGCCACTCACGAGTGCACCTGAACGTGCCCACCCCGTACTTAGTTGGTAATTATTTCTTTCATCGATAGTGCTGTAGTAATTCACACGCTGTGAGTTATCATTTTTATCCCAGCTACTGTTGTAGCTAACAGAGCTTTTTTCTCCCCAAGGCACTGTGAGCGAGGCATATACACCATCATCATTACTTTCACGATAACGATTTCGATACGCAGTCAAGTTGAGGCTAAGGTTTTTCCATTTACCAATATCAAAATAACGCGCTAATGAAATGCTGTAGCGGTCATTATCTGGCTGATCCCAATAGGTTTGGTGGTAATAGTTGATAAATGCGCTGAGCCCTAACTCTGAAAATTGCTGGTTATAAGAAATGGTATACATTTCTTTGCTATTGTATTGACGAGCACCCGTTTCCTGAGCATCCAAATACTCAGACATACTCATAAAGCCTTGTTCAGAGAATCGATATCCCGCAAATGTCACTTGGCTGTTATAAGTATCAAAACGTTTTGAGTAACTTAAGCGGTATGAACTACCGCGATACGTTTTATTTCCCACATCACTTAAATTAGTTAAATGCGCTCGAGCATGAGTGATATCGAATGATAATGCGCCAAATACCATTAAGTCGCGACCAACCCCAATAGCCGCTGATGCATAGTTTTCCGCGCCAATTCCACCACCATAGAGTGACCAGCCGTTGTTAACTCCCCAAGAGAACTCACCGCTTGCAAACGTATCGCCGCTCACATGGTGACGCCAATTTGTTGGGCGTCCAGCGGCTAATTTGTAGCGCAGTTGTCCAGGTCGTGTTAAATACGGAACACTTGCAGTATTTACCGTAAAGCTCTGTGTTGAGCCATCTTGTTCTTTAACTTCAACATCGATTTGCCCAGCTAATGCATCGTTCAAGTCTTGGATACGAAATGGGCCTGCAGCAACTTGAGTTTGATAAATAATTCGTCCTTGTTGGCTTACGATGACGGTTGCATTGCTTTTTGCTACCCCAGTAATTTCTGGAGCATACCCACGTAGATTAGGCGGTAGCATATTGGTATCCGTAACCAAGCTAAGCCCTGTAAATCTGAAGCTATCAAAAATATCAGAGGTTAGATAATCTTCACCTAAGGTGAGTTTTGCGCCTAATGATTTGATGGCTCGGTAGACATAATAGCGAGTCCAATCTAAAGACGTAGTCGTGCTTTGTCCTTGTTGCTTATCAATACGCATTTGCCAGTCTGCACGAGCACGCCAAGCTCCCAAGTTAACACCAGCAACACCATTACCGCTGGTACTGTAGTTGGTTTGTTGTCCTGAACGAGTTTGTTGTCCGACTTGGGCATTGAGGTTGTAATCAAACAGTGCGCCAGGTAACCCTTCTTCCCAGCGAGCTGGAGGATCCCAATTCTCAGCGGTATATTCGAGGTAGGCTTGCGGCAGACTGATATACATAGCAGAAGTCGCAAGATCGGCTTTAACCTCAGTTCCTGGTAGGCTTTCAAGAGATAAACACTGTCCATCGTGCCACCACTTTAATGTTGACATCAATTCAGGCTTGATACCGAACTTTTCAACTAAAGTGGGACTCAGGCAAGGGAGGCTCTCATCCGATTCATCTTTAGGTGCATAATAAAAGACAGTTTCTTCCGGCATGCTTTGTTTGTTTAAGAAAACCGTAAAACTGTATTCACCAGGCATGAGGTAACCTGGGCGCGAAAATTGGCTTAAATCAATATTGCTACGATCATTGACGTCTAGCATATCCATATTAAATTTAATATCGGATGCGTGACCACCAAAGCTAATAGCCAATGCGACTAAAAGCCCTAATCTGCAAGGCCGAGTTATCCGTAACACAGGCGTGTGAATGAAATTCAGGGTCATCATCTCGACCTTCTTTTGCGTTCTTTTATCCGTAATGTCATTTCGCTCGTGAAGCTCACCTGTTAAAGGCGATCTTCATTTATGAGAGGAACCGACTATTCATAATCCAGTTTGAAACGTAGTTGACTGTGGTATTGACCTGATGCTAATGGGCGATTATTTGCCACCAATCGCAGCCGATAGGTGAGATCTTTTGTTCCTGCCGTCAGTAAATTTACGGACATTCCTTGGCCTGGTATGGCAATTTCACCATCCCCCTCACGTTGAATTTGTAATCCAACACCTTGAGCTTGTCCGTTAACACCAAATAACCCCCTATCATGGGAACCATCAAATGTTATACGAAAGTATTGCCAATTCGGCTTATCAGGATTTTGGCGTTCAAGAACACAATTCACTAATCGGATAACAAAAGGGCGAGCAGGTCCTTGCCCATCACGGCGAATTTGAGTCAGTGCAATACTTCCCATATCAATAGTTTGATCACGGCTGCCGACATCAATAGCACATGCTGTTTCAATAATGCTTCCATTCATATTCACTGAGCCTTGAGCCTTTGCAGTCGATGCCGCGGTTAACAGGCTTAAACTTAAGATCAATGAAAACATTCCAAAGGTTATCGAATTATTCATTGCTTCCTCTCTTACACTCAATTCAGTCGAAATGAGCCAACAAATGAATTTTGTTGGCTCAGGATGAATTACTCGTAAGACAGAGTGAAATCCGCTACTGAGCTAAAGTCACCGGCAGTGATCGTACTGATATCGCCACCATTACCTTTTAAGTAAGCTGCGAAATTCAGGGTGTTATTACCATTTTGAATTTGTTGGAATGGTGCAGCTGTTCCTAAAGTCACCACATTACCGCTACCATTAGTGATCTGAACACCAGCACCAGCACCAGTACCAACAATACCTAATGTTTTATTTGTATTATCGAAAGATGCAGCTGCACCACTAAAGGTTAATTGAACGCCTTTAGTCAGTTTAGTGATGTCACAGTTTTCTAAAGCGATTTCAAATGGACGTGGAGTTGATTTACCACCATCAACTAATGCCATGTTAGAAATTTGGCCTAATTCAACAGTTTGGTCGCTTGATTTAGGAGAGATTGAGCATGGAGCATCGATAATAGCGCCTTTAAACGTTACTTTACCGTGGCCTTGATCAGCAGCATTTGCTGCAGAAGCTAATCCTAGAGCCATAAAAGTTGCCATTGCAATAGATTTCATTTTCATGAATATAAAGTCCTATGTTTTTGTTAAATAAAGTATGAGTGTCAGTTTTCATTGCTCATTGCAGACACTCTATTTGCAATGAACTGGAAAAAGCAAAAACCGAGGACTTGATTAAAAAATCAAATCCTAAAAATAAATCGAATTATTAATTAATAGTAAAAATCAAAAAAATATATTTAGTCGTCTGTTAAAAAAACTTGAATCGGTACCTTAAATAACTCTGAAAACTGAGCCAAAAAATCAATGTTTATATGGTTTGTCCCTAATTCATAACGAGAAATTTGTTGTTGGCTTACACCAATATATCGTCCTAACTCCTCGGCGGTTAATTTCATCTCTTTTCTATATTTTTTTATTTTTTTTCCAACAATAATATTAACTTTTTGTGTTTTTGTAATTTTAAACATAATGTCAATCCTATTTTAGAAATTGGCTAGATAGGGAAAATAACCCTTCAGATTTAAAATAACACTCCATATTATGGATATAATTTATTGAGCTATTTTGAAACCCAACGCCATCTAATAAATAATTAATATCGACATCAAGCGAGCTAGCAATTTGCTGAATTTGTTCTAAATGCAGCCGAATAACTCCACGCTCAATACGTGACACATGTTGTTGTGAGCATAAAAGTAAATCAGCTAGATCAGAACCACTTAACCCTTTTGCTCGACGGGTTCTAAGTATATTGCTCCCAACAATTTCCTTAGGAGATAAGTTAGATTGCATAAAATTCTCTCCGTGAAATAAATGAGTCACCTATTAACGGTTGTTTAACTGTTGTCAAAATGCACCAAATTGACAATAGTAATGCTTGTCTAGAATAATATATCCAATATTGATTTTTATTTTTCATTTAATTCTTTATTTAAGGAATAATTGGTCAAATGATTCAAGGTAAATATTTCAAAACATTACAGTGTGTAAGAGCGGAGAGTTATGAAGGGTTTTAAAAAGTGAAAAAATTAACAAATTCAATGATTTTTAATAATGGAGCTCGCTTGATTTTAGTAATATATACATAGCGTTATTTACACGCTACGTATTTGACGAGTATTTTCATTTAACTTAAGATGCACCTAATTCATTACGTTTGTCAATTTGGTGCATTTTGACAACTCTTTTAGTCGGTTTTTGTTCACCATACCCCTCGGAATCTTGCTGGATTACTTGCCGTATATCGTACAGTGTGTTGTATATTGGTATGTCCTAAATAATCCTGAATTAAACGCGTATCTGTACCTCTATCCGCTAATGCATAACCGCATGCATGCCTTAACATATGAGGATGAATACCTAAAGTCAGTTTAGCTAACTCGCCGAGTCGTGAAAACAGTTGATAAAAGCGCTGACGAGTCATGGCTGTCCCTCTTTCTGATAAAAAAAGCCACTGACTTTCTTCTCCTTTCCATGTACGCCTTACATTTAACCAAGCTTTAATAAGTGGAATTTCTTCATCAATAAGTGGATGATTCACTGAAAAGCCATTCTTTAAACGATGCACATATAGCTCTTTACTTTCTAAGTTAAGATCAGATAGTTTTAGCGATAGGGCTTCGCTTGCCCTCAAGCCATGTATAAAGCTCATATAAATTAAGCAAGAATTACGCTCGGGGTGTCGAGACAAACGGCAAGCAGCTAAAAGTCGAGATATTTCTTGGGGAGTTAAATATTTACGAGTGGACATGAGCGTTTCCCATTTTAGTCAGAAAAAGCCAATCATATCTAAATTACACAACCTAACACATTAGTTTTTAGATAAATATAATGATTTTATTCTATGGTTAGAATAAAAATTCATTTATTGTCTACTAACTCAGCAATCAAAGCCTAATTAACTAAAATTTTGTCTCTGCAAAATGATTTTTTAGCCTGCCTTTAAATGTGAGGGAAAATAGGCTATTTGCTTGCTAAACTCGCATAGGTGATGCCCATAAAATTAACAAATCCAGTCGTTGAACCAACACTAGTATACTGATTAGAATTAATAAATTATCTTTAACCATTTTAGACGGTTACAAAAATAAGAGGGGCTAGAAATTATTTTTATATAATATTAATATCTAAAATAAATAGGGTATTATGATGATTTATTTAAAAAGGTAATTGAATTAACACCCCGATTTTTTAAATTCCAACATACGGAGTATAAATTTTAATTTACAATTTTTTCTTTTTTTGCCCTGCTAAGTTAGCTAGATTAAATAGCTTAAGACCATTCTCTCAATAAAAAACCATATTAGAAAAACAACTGTTGGTAGTTATTTAAATTTTAAAGCACAGGAATAATGTATCGAATAAATTGGCCACATTGGAATAATGTGATTGTTTATCTAGTGATAAACTCTGATTTGTAATGCACTAAATTTAAAAAATACAGTTTATATTTAACTTGTTGAAACAAAAACATTTAATGTTAAGTTTTAATTCAAGTTTATCTTTCTTACTTTTGTCGTACATTATTGATCACGCACAATACCCATCTATATGCCCGCTATAAAATAACGATTGAAATCAGAGAAGTGAAAATACCAAAAATAAATTTCAAAAATTATTTTATAACTTTAAGAAGCAATGTTAAGTGAGGCAGATATGGATAAAGCATTATCTGATGGGTTACTCCAATCGGAGATCAGCCGTCGAAAACTAATGCAAACCAGTACTGTGGGTGGGCTTGCGCTTGCTAGCGGTGCATTAAGTTTACCTTTTAGCAATGTCGCCAATGCCAATGAAGTGGCGCCAACCCCGGAAGAAAAAATTGTCTGGAGTGCGTGTACCGTTAACTGCGGAAGCCGCTGCCCGCTGCGTATGCATGTGGTGGATGGCGAAATCAAATACGTTGAAACCGATAATACGGGGGATGACGTGTATGGTGATAAGCACCAAGTCAAAGCCTGCTTGCGTGGCCGTTCTATGCGCCGCCGTGTGTATAATCCTGACCGTTTGAAATACCCAATGTTGCGTGTTGGTGCGCGTGGTGAGGGGAAATTTAAGCAGATCAGCTGGGAAGAAGCCTACGACCTCATTAGCGGTAACCTTAAACGTATTATTAAAGATTACGGCAATGAAGCGGTCTATTTAAATTATGGGACAGGGACATTGGGCGGCACAGTTGCGCGTTCATGGCCGCCTGCGAACTCGCCAATTGCACGTTTAATGAACTGCACCGGTGGGTATTTAAACCATTACGGTACATACAGTACAGCACAAATTAGCTGCGCAATGCCGTATACCTACGGCAGTGGCGCGGGTAACAGCGTTTCTGATATCGAAAATTCTAGATTGGTAGTCTTGTTCGGAAATAACCCTGCGGAGACGCGAATGAGCGGCGGGGGGATCACTTACCAATTAGAGCAAGCGCGTGAGCGTTCCAATGCACGAATGATTGTTATCGACCCTCGTTATACTGACACCGCCGCGGGGCGCGAGGATGAGTGGATCCCAATTCGTCCGGGGACTGATGCCGCATTAGTGGCGGGGCTTGCCCATGTGTTGATCACGGAGGATTTGGTTGATCAACCATTCTTAGACAAATATTGCGTTGGATATGACGAAAAAACGCTCCCTGCGAATGCACCAAAAAATAGCCATTACAAAGCCTATATTTTAGGGCAAGGGGATGATGGCATTGAAAAAACGCCTCAATGGGCAGCAAAAATTACCGGTATTCCAGCTGATAAAATTATCAAACTCGCGCGAGAAATCGGTAGTGCGAAGCCAGCTTATATTAGCCAAGGCTGGGGGCCACAGCGCCATTCAAACGGCGAGCAAACTGCTCGTGCGATTGCCATGTTACCGATTTTAACAGGAAACGTGGGGATTAGCGGAGGTAACACAGGAGCGCGTGAAGGAAATTACGATATCCCCTTTGAGCGGATGCCAACCCTTGAGAACCCAGTAAAAACCAGCATTTCCGTATTCTTATGGACTGATGCCATTGAACGCGGCCCTGAAATGACAGCAACCCACGATGGGGTTCGTGGTAAAGACAAACTGGATGTGCCAATTAAATTTATTTGGAACTACGCCAGTAACAGCTTGATTAACCAGCACTCTGATATCAATAAGACCCATGATATTCTTCAGGATGATAAAAAATGCGAAATGATTGTGGTGATTGATAACCACATGACCTCATCAGCAAAATATGCAGATATTCTTCTGCCTGATTGCACGGCTTCTGAGCAAATGGATTTCTGCCTTGATGGTGCTGCCAGTAACATGGGTTATGTGATTTTTGCCAGCCAAGCCATTGAGCCACGCTTTGAAAGTAAAACTGTATACGAAATGTGTACGCAAATTGCCCGCCGTATGGGGATTGAAGATAAGTTCACAGAAGGACGTACGCAAGAAGAGTGGTTACGCCATTTATATGAAGTTTCAAGGGAAAAACTGCCCGAGTTACCTGATTTTGAAACTTTCCAGCAGCAAGGGATTTACAAAAAAATGAACCCGCAAGGGCACGTCGTGGCACACAAAGCGTTCCGCGAAGACCCAATAGCGAACCCATTAAATACCCCGTCCGGTAAAATTGAGATTTACTCTGACCGCTTAGCGGATATCGCCAAAACATGGACCCTTGAAGAGGGGGACTTAATTTCGGCTATCCCGATGTATTCCCCGGGCTTTGAAAGCCATGAGGACAAACTGACCGAGCAATATCCACTGCAATTAAGTGGCTTCCATTATAAATCCCGCGTTCACTCTACGTATGGCAACGTCGATGTGATTAAAGCCGCTTGCCTGCAAGAAATGTGGATCAACCCGATTGATGCCGCACGTCGCAACATCAAAAATGGCGATATGGTGCGTATTTTCAATGACCGTGGTGAAGTTCATATCAATGCCAAAGTGACGCCACGGATCATCCCAGGTGTTGTTGCGATGGGGGAAGGAGCGTGGTATGCGCCAGATGAAAACAAGATAGACCATGGGGGAAGCCTTAACGTTTTAACCACGCAGCGCCCGTCGCCGCTGGCCAAAGGCAATCCGCAGCATAGTAATCTTGTTGAAGTAGCTCGGGTATAGGGAGGGGATAAATCATGACAACACAATATGGTTTTTATATTGATTCAGCCCGTTGTACGGGGTGTAAAACGTGCGAATTAGCATGCAAAGACTACAAAAATTTATCTCCTGAAGTGAATTTTAGGCGTATTTACGAGTACACAGGCGGTGACTGGCAAGAAGATAACGGCGTCTGGCACCAAAATGTGTTCAGCTATTATCTGTCAATTTCGTGCAACCACTGTGAAGACCCTGCGTGTGTCAAAGTGTGCCCAAGTGGCGCAATGCATAAGCGTGAAGACGGTTTTGTGGTGGTGGATGAAAGTGTTTGCATCGGTTGCCGTTACTGCCACATGGCTTGCCCATATGGTGCGCCACAGTTTAATGCCGAAAAAGGGCACATGACAAAATGCGACGGCTGTTATGAGCGTGTCGCAGAAGGGAAAAAACCGATTTGTGCCGAATCTTGCCCGCTACGTGCGCTGGATTTTGGCCCAATCGAAGAGCTACGTAAAACCTATGGCACATTGGCAGAAATCGCGCCATTGCCAGAAGCGCATTATACCAAACCGAATATTGTCATTAAGCCGAATGCCAATAGCCGCCCAGTGAACGATACCACGGGCCACTTAGCTAACCCAAGGGAGGTATAAGATGGGCAACGGATTACACGAATGGCCGCTGATCCTGTTTACGGTATTAGGGCAAAGTATTGCGGGCGCATTGATTGTCACGGGACTTGCGTGGTTATCGACAGATGATAAAACACAAAAGCAACGTATTGTGAATGCGATGCTGGCTTTGTGGGTGCTGATGGGCCTAGGGTTCTTGGCTTCCATGATGCATATGGGCTCGCCGCTACGTGCGTTCAACTCAATGAACCGTGTTTTTTCATCGTCACTCAGTAATGAAGTGCTGTTTGGCTCCCTCTTTTTTGCATTAGGGGGCTTATGGTGGCTGCTGGCGGCGCTGAAAAAAATGCCTGAAGGACTCGGCAAAATTTGGTTGCTGGTTACGATGGCGATGGGGATGTTATTTGTCTGGGCCATGACACGTGTCTATATGATAAGCACCGTACCGACATGGAACACGCCACATACCACGATTGGCTTCTTTATGACGGCCTTTGTGGTGGGGCCTATACTCGGCACGCTGTTATTACGTATCGCGAAGTTCCCTTGTCACAGTGGACGACTGGCACTGATTAGCATTGTGGCGTATGTGGTTACGATTGCATCAGTGTTGGTGCAAAGTGGTAAAATTGCGCTGATAGCAACGTCAGTGCAAAGCGCGAGTGCGTTAGTTCCCGATTTTGGTACGCTGCAAATGGTTCGTTTAGTAGCAACAAGCCTTGGTTTGATGTTATGGATTATACCGCTAATGAAGCAAAACCAACCATCCGTTATCAGTTTGTTTATCGGCACATTATTGGTGTTGTTCGGTGAATTAATTGGACGCGGGCTGTTCTATGGTCTACATATGACAGTAGGAATGGCAGTCGCCTAATCGGTAAAACATTTCAACGTAGGGAGCTGGTTTCCCTACGTTGAAAACGCAGAGACAATCAATATGCATGATGCGCAATTTCTTGAACACGTAGCAGTAACAGGGCGGGTTTTGGGTTCTTTACTTTATTTTGCCCCAGATAGTGAAAATAACGCGGAGCTTATCGCGATTTTGCGAGAGCCGACATGGCATGAAGAGTGGCCATTTGCGTTGGCGTCACTCAGTGAAATTAACGCATTATTTGCAGATTCAACAAAACAAAATGAGCCACTTGATGAAGCATGGCAACGGTTATTCATCGGCCCCTATGCCTTACCTGCACCGCCTTGGGGTTCTGTGTGGTTAGATAAAGAAAATATTATTTTTGGGGATTCCACCGTTGAGCTGCGCCAATGGATGCGTTCAAAAGGTATTGAACCTGCCACAACGCAAAAAGAGCCAGAAGACCATATCGGTTTGATTTTGATGTTAGCCGCATGGCTAGCGGAGCAAGATAGGCGCAATGACTTTGAGGAATTGCTCGCGAGGCACTTGCTACCTTGGTCGGCGCATTTTCTTGATGTTTTAGCCGCAAAAGCCAACAGCAATTTTTACCGTGGGCTTGCGATGCTAACGCAAGAAACGCTATCTGGAATCCAAAAACAATTATCTTTACCCGTTATGCAAAAAACCGTGTATTACAAAGGGAATGCACCTGAGTAATGCTTGAAAAGAAAGCCAAATATTTGGCTTCAGACTGCTGACAAACCGATTAGGTTTGACTGCAGGTTGGATTGGTTTTGAAAATAGACGAGGAAAATCAACTCATTGATTTTCGGCTGATAACACAAAGCAGGAAAAACCACGCTTTTATCCTGCTTTGTCAACAACCTCAAGCCAAATTTTTGGCTTTCTCTCTTTTGTACCGTTAAACCAAGCGCCAAACCAATTCTTGCTCGTTATCTATCGTCCAATGTGACTTTTTCCCTGAAAAACTGACACCGCCTACCCACCGCGTTACCTCAATATAGTCGAGAGCATAAGCACTACCATTAAGTACGTTTTCACCTATCTTACTGAGAGATAAAGGTTGTTTTTCAAAAGAGAGCTGTTGGTTGTTTGATGTTAATAGTGGTGAGGCACCGATTAAGCAAGGTTTGAGTAGGCAATAAAACATCAAATCCCCTAAAAATGGCAGTGGTTCAAGGTGATCGACAAGGGCCTTAAACGTATCTTCGAGGGTAGCGCCGGGGTTATCACGAAGATAATGCAGTGTCAGGGATTCCGTGAGGGACAGCCCTGTTTGGTTATTGGGGTACTCTTGTAGCATTCTGAATAATGCAGGCCCAAGCAGTGGCAGGGTGGCGTAACGCTGCCGTGCAAGCTTGGCAAAATCGGTTGGGTTTTCATTGGTAAATGCCGCCCAGAGCTGTTTGGCAATTTCAATTTCTGTCTGGCCGATAGTTCTGCGTTGCGCCCAGAGCCAAGGTAAAATATCGGGCGAAAGTTGACCGAAGCCAACAAAGCGCTTAACACCAGGAATGCTCGCTATATCAATCAGTTCAAGTGGAGGATGATTCGAGTTGAGGCTTGCGAGAACACGAATTAAAAACAGTTGATCGTACGGGTCCGCCTCACACCAGAAAACGACCTTTTCACTCTCCGCTAGCTGAGACAGAGCATGATACTCCTGATCAAATTGCTGGTAAATGTCCTTAAGTGGAATAGAAAAATATTGGCTAAGTGTATGAGTCCGTAGTGAACGATACTGCTCAAAAGGCAGAGAAGGGACGGGGCCAAGGCAAAATGGGTCAGTAAATGGGACAAATGTACCAGTAAAACCCGCTACCCGTAGTTTATGTTCGATATCATGACCACAGCGCCAATGAACCGTTTGGTTTTCGTTATCAGCAATAAAGTTTGGGTTATTCGCCGCAAATGAAACGGTGTCGACATGGGCTTTTAGCTTTGGCCAACTTGAAAAGCCAAGTTCATTGGCAACCAACCACTGTGCAGAGGCTAAAGTGAGATCTGCGTGAGGATTAACTTGTTCAAACAATAAACGTTGCTTTGAAGCCTGCCCCGCTTTCATTTGTTGCAGTAGTTTTTTGGCTTTTTTACGAAAAAAATTCAGGTTGATTAACCCGTTATCAACAGGAAGTTTTGGCATACGAGCTCCTTAATTACCTGTATCCGCATTGAGGCAGGGGTCGTAATATGAGTGTATTTTGCTATTTAGCCTGAGCAATGCTCTTTCCGCGGATGGATGCATGGCAGATGCACAGCTCGAAATATAATAAAAATAGCGGGGGGAGGCAAATAAAATAGCACCGTAGCCTAAGCCCGCGGTGCTATGCAAAGATTATTCAATCAATCATTGTTTCGCTTCGTTTTGTGAGACATACGGTGTGTAAACACCCGTTAGACTCTTCAGGAAGGCGACAATATCGTCGACATCTTTTTGTGGTAACTCTTTACCCACTTGATAACGTAACATCAGTTTGACTGCTTCATCTAATGTTGCCACATCACCACGGTGGAAATACGGAGCGGTTAACTCAACATTGCGCAGAGTTGGCACTTTTTGGCGTAGTTTATCGCGCTCCTCAGAGGTGACATTCATGCGGCCGATGTCTTGTGCTGTGACTTCACCAAATTCATAGTCTTTCTTCAAACCTAGCGGTTCGAAAGAACGACCACCGAGGATCACGCCGCCGTGGCAGGTCGCACATTTATTCTCTTTAAATAATTGATAACCATGCAACTGTTGCGCTGTCAGTGCAGTGCTATCACCACGTAACCAATTATCGAATGGTGAGTCTGGGGTGATTAAGGTTTTTTCGAATTCCGCGATGGCATCCGTGATGCTGTCGCCTGTAAACCCTTCAGGGTAAACCGCATTGAAATCCTGTTTTAATACCGGGTCTTTATCCAGTTTTACAATGATTTCATCCCATGATTTGGACGCCATTTCGATTGGGTTTAATGGTGGGCCACCGGCTTGTGCTTGTAAGTCAGGAGCACGACCATCCCAGAATTGCTCGACGTTAAACACAGAGTTGAACACAGTGGGTGCGTTGATTGGACCAACGGCACCGCCAACACCGATAGAGGTTTTACGACCATCAACACCACCTGCGTTTAGCGCGTGACAGTGAGCACAAGAGATGGTGCTATCCCCAGATAAGCGAGCGTCATGGTACAGACGGAAACCTAATGCCACTTTCTTATCATCTACGTCCAGTGATTTTGGGATGGGTTGGATTGGCTCGTTGCGGTGCTCCGCCGCGGTGTCTTCGGTGGCATAATGCTCTGCGCGTTGCTTCGCAATCCAACCAAGTAATTTATCGCGTTCTTCGTCACTTACGCTACTGGCCCAGTGCAGTGCGACATAGCGTGTTGGTGGCATGGTGTGGTTCTGCATCACCCACTCAATTTTATTCAATTCGCTTTGAGGAACCGGTTCCCCAGCAATTAACGCAGCGCGAGCAGCTTCAAGGTTAAAGGACTTATAACCCAGCTGAATATCGTACTCCATCAGTTGTTTAGCAATTGGAAATGAGGCATAAGCAGGTAAGTCAGTTGACGGCGTGTGACAGTAATCGCATCCTTTTTCGGCAAAGAATTGGAGGACTTGATTATTTTCTGCAATTTTAGATGTCTGAATGTCATTATTTTGTCTTCGTTGATCATCGTGGTACCACACATATCCCGATAACCCAAAATAACCGAGTAAAAGCAAAAATATGACAGCGACCGTAATGCGAGTAAGTTTTTTCATTACACTATCCTTGGAAGATTGCGGTCAAATATAATTAAATATTTTTAGTTAATATAATTCTACAGCCGGACTATGATGGATAAATAAAGCAAAATGGTTCTTGATTTTTATCAATGATAACCATTGGTTTAATCGATTGTTGAAATAAGATTTACCTATCAATAAGAGCGAAATATATTTTTATCGTTTTTTGTTTTCCATAATAGCATGATTTATATTGATTATTTTTATTTTGGTGATTTTGTTTTTATTTGAAATTATCATTTATTACTGACTGGTCATTAATGATGACTTTGCTGTTAATTCAAATAAATTAAGTAAATTTAACAAATTTTAATATAAGTTAAGTCGGATTTTATATTTATTGCAAATTAAATGCATATTTAAAATGAATCAAATAAAGAAATAAATAAAGCGTGAATTAAAAATAATGATGTAAAAATAGGGGGAGTTAGAGCTTAGAAAAACTAAGCTCTAACTATATCAAAATTATCTTTCAGCTAAGGTAAATACAGGGGGGGAGTATGAGTGACTTGGCCCTTTAAATTGATAAATCCGGCCATTTTCATTTATTTTTGATGCTTCATTTAATGCATCTCTTTCGGAGTACCCATATTCTTCAGTTAATGTTGAGAAAATATGGTAAAACTCATTTCTCATATCAGTCACAAAAATGCCAGGATCATCGGATCCCAGAGAAACAATCATTTTTTTGTCTCCATCAATAATGCGTTCTGGAACCTGAATCCAGCGAAAAATATGGTGTTCTTTCATTGAATTATAATGGCTGATACGAACATTACTGGTAGGGAGTGTTTCTATTATAATCTGCTTTTCAGCGATGATTCCTTGAACAAACTGTTGTGCTTTAATCAGCATCTCACTTGTTACTTCGTTAAGTTCAAATTCTTTTTTTTGCTCATATTGTTTAATGACATCTCTGCTGAACCAACGTTCTTCTAAAATTCCTAGAACTCTGTTATCAATATTTTTAACTAAATCATATTCTTCATTTTTTGATCCTAAATGAAGAATATTCGCATTTTTTAATTTATCTTGAACTATCTCTGGTGAAAGCCCTCGATAATTAAAGAATTGTTGTAAATCATCTAATGCGATATTTTTATTGAAAATTTTATAAGATAACTGGCTGATTTCTGATTCTAAATGCGAAAGTGAAAAATTTACAGATGGATCACTTAAAGAGATGTAGCGCAGGAAAAGCAAGTTTTCTAACCAACTACCTTGAGTTAAGAATAAGCTATCAGGCATTTGGGATATCCAAAATTCTGGCGAAATTCCGATTGCAGTAGCATGCCCTAAGCGATCGCCATTTTCAAGATCTAAAAATATAATGGCTTCATATATCGCACGAATGCCATTTAAAAGATGTTCAAAATCTTCTCCAACGTGATAAGTAAAATGTTGCATACCATTACGCCTACTGTAGCGGTATAGTTCTGCAAAAACTTCAGGGGGGGTTTCTAACTCATTTGCAGCAGCATCAATCCCTGTAATGATATTTTTTAACTTGGGATTACTATTTAATAATTCGAAGAGTATGTATGCATTTTCCATCACTTTTTGTCTTACAATGTGATGATGGTAACCACTTTCTTTCTTCCATGGTAACTTTATGAAATGAGCAACGAGTTTCAAGTTTGGTCTTTTGTAGCTAAGCACATCTTCTGCAAGTTTATTCAAGTTGCTAGTAGTATTTAGTAAGTTTTTCCCTTGAGCATAGGATAAAAAACCTTGCAGTATTGCACTAATAATTTGCTCATTTTTTCCCAATGTATTTTTGGGAGCAAATCGGCCTTCAAGTGTTGCTAGATCAGGGCGGCCATTTATTTTAGCACCGTGTAGCTGGTGAAATCGTGCGACATAATCTTTTTCATAACTTTCTCGTATTCCATCGTCAGCAAATTTTTGGAATTGGTCAAATCCATATTGATCGCTACGCTGTACGAGTATGCGTTGAAAATTATTTAAGCATAAAAGATAGAGCAAATAACAGATATCATAGGTATCTGAAGGGGTTTCTTTTAGTTTTCCTAGTATAGAAATATGAAGATCCGTTTCAGCAATATGCTGCCAGCAATTTTCTTGCTCAAAGAAATTTTCTTCGAGGAAAAAAGAAACTGAGTCTTGATTAAAAGATAAATTATTTTTCTTTAATATCTGATAAACCGAATCCCTATATACATCGAGTTGTGGGTGTGATTGTACCCACGCGAGTAGGAACTGGCGTAGCCTTCGTGCAATCTTAAGGAGTTTTTCATAGTGCTTAGGGTGATTTAAAACACTATTGGTAGAGTACAATAATTGGACTCGAGGTTTTTCGTATTCAGATTCTAAGTCATGGAGAATAGTTTCTGGGTGACATAATGAAAAATGCCATATTGATTCTAACGGCGTCGTGCCATTTAAATGCATATGGCTTTCATTTAAGCCATGTTGTTCAATATAGTCTTCAACCAAAGGGTGGATAGGCGAAACTAACGTCCTAAAACCCAGTAAGCCCTTGAGTTTTAGGCGCCGTTCTATCGGGTTTTTAAGGTAATTTTCTAAGAGGCCAAAACTTTCTATCCTTGCAGCAATAACAGGTAAGCCCGATTGATCAGCGAGCCAATTTTGCCATTCTGAAAAGCGTTTAGTTTTGATTGCGATGTATCGTCTATCAGGGATAAAATGATAGCGAACAACTTGGTTGAGTAGTGCACGGCTAAGCGATTTTTCTTCTTCTTTTCTTGCGATTAAATTTTCCCAATGTTGATGAAATACTTGGTCGATATGCACAGAGTTACTTTGATGCCAGCTCGCATAAGCAATCTGTTTGATACGTGGAGCATGATCTTTAATCAAAGAGTAACCACACATTATATCTGGTAATGTGTGGCATAGCATTTCATAGAGTTTAGGCTCTGAAAGTAAATGCGTGTTAATAAACATATTAGCCCCTAAATTAGTTTTTGAAACAGCCCATAATAGGCAGGGCGGCAATGCTTAATTGAAGAATGTTCTTATTTTCAATCTCCGAATTGAAAGAATTGAAAGAATCGAGAAATTTTGACTCTTGATCCGTTTTAAATATTTTTTTTATTTCTTCATAAAGTGTTATTTCAAATGTGGAGTTTTTTGATGTGTTGGAAATAAATGGCCATAATAATGGGCATGTTATTAACTTGAAGGTAATAGGTAAAGATTCTTTGAAATTTATATTACTCGACTCAATTGACTTTAAATTTTTCACTAATTCATCAGGTGTTGTATTTGTATTCCTAGCTTTTGATAAAACATCAAATTTATCTTTACTTAAGGACTTATTATAGCGGAACTCTTCGATTAGTGTGGCGTTTATTAACCCCCATACGTATCTTGAAAATAAGTCGCTTAATAAAATATCATATTTTGTTCCTGTTTCTGTTTCTGTTCCTATTTCTGTTTTTGTTTCGGTTCCTGTTTCTTCTTTTTTTTCTATTTTAATTTTATATTGCTGTTTTTCAATTGATTTTTCGGATATTTGATTTAAAGTGTAGTTTAATCTAGCCCATATTTTTCCAATTAAAAGTGATGATACTTCAATATTTAATGGTGTTTTTTTCCACTCCTGAATTAATGTTTCAAGCTTGGCTGAGTGGTTGCTAGAATTATTTTGTACTTCTCTATCATCATTATCATCATCAGAATCATCTTTATCACCTGTATCTTTTCCTGAAAGAAACGTAGGGTAAATATAGGTTTGAATTGGTGTTAAACTTTCTATTGTATAGTTAGCATCTGAATTATCATCAAGTAATTCTGCAAGAGATGCTAAAAGCCCATAGATTGAAATGTAGTCCCTATTTTCAGTTGTTGTTGTTGCATAGTGAGAGGAAATAAGAATTGTTTTTGCAGCTACATAATCAACAAATTCCCAATCGTTATTATCATGCTTTTTAGCTAATGATTCTAGCGATGGAATTCTTTTGTTTGATGTATTTCCTACATTCTTAAGCAAATTCTCAAATATATTTTCATTAAATGTCGATGGTTTTCGTCTTGGTGTTCTAATAACACCTGCTTTGATCGCTTTACTTTTCACCGGGTCATACTTATCTAATATTATGGGGCTAAAATGTGCTGCTAAGCTGGTAATTCTTTCATTACGGTTAAGCCCTATATAATCAAGGTAATCATCAAAAGTATGTTTTTCTTCTAAGTTATTAGCAACATAGGTGAGATAAATATTTGAAACTGCCCCCCCAGCGAGCATCATTTTGAATACATTGCTAATATTATTGTTACCATTTTTTTCACTAGAGAACACATTTGAAATTGCGGATGAAATATACAATTTTGCGGCATTATAGCCAGACTGGTCGTAATTGCTATCTGGTCTTGCATAGTATCCCGTCTCTAACTCACCATGGCGATAGAGTAATTTAAACAGTTCAAAACAAATAGAGTTTATATGGGGTGAAGATTGGGAAATATTATCCAATTGCATTTTTTCTTTTACAAATGAACCAATAAACCCATGATATAATGCTTGTTTAAAAATCTCGGAAGGATTATTTTCTTTATTTTCTTTATTTTCTTTATTATCTTCTGCTTCAAGCAGGCTTCTCATAAGCTGTAATACTGTTCTAACGGGTTGGTTTAAAATAAAATCGATATGAGAGCTTAAGTGCTGTTTATTGATGTGTAATGATTTTAATAATAAATCTTCAAGAAGTCCTCTAATTTTTAATGTTGGGTTTGCATTTTTATGCCGAATTGTTATAGGATAAGTTTTTTCTATATCACTAAGTTTTTTTAAATTAATTCGTTGATCTACAGGTAATAATTTTAGTAAATATTGCTGTTCTAGTTGCTCTACGAGCATGTCTTCATTATCAGACATTGTTTTTGATGCAACTTCCTCTTGTTTGGTATTTTTAACGATATGACTGTAAAGTTTTAAGTCTCCAGAAAGTAAAATAACAAGCTGAGGATGGGTTAAATAGCAGCGAATCACTTCTAAAACTTCTTTTGCTTTTGTTGTTTTGGTATCAACATCATCAATAGCGATAATTAAAAGTTCACAGCCTAGTATTGAAGTTATAGTGTCAATAAACTCATGAAAATTCTGCTCTAATGACTGGCCGCTTGATGATTTGCTGATTGCAGCTTCTAAAAAGCTAGCTGCATCGTATCGAATTTTATCGTCTGGAGATGATAAAAGCTTTAACCCATTAGCCATTTTTTCAAGGCTTTCTCTAAATTTATGATGATTATTCTCGTCTTTACAGCAGGTTAGAGAGTTGTTAACTAGGTTAGTGAGTTTGGTGACAATATCGATTAATATATGTTGGTGAGTTTCAACGAGAGTAGGGTCAATTAAGGGTAAAGAGATGAACTTTTTATTTTCAGATTTGTATTTAGCTAAAATAGAATGAAGAAACGTTGTTTTACCCGCTCCTCTTTCACCATGGATAAAAATGGTATTATTCTTTCTTTTTAGATAAAGGCTATCATAAACGTTATTTATTATGTTTTCTTTAGATGCAAACTCCTTAAATGAAGTCAATAAATTATCAATCTGTTTAAAACTGTCAATCTGTAGATTTTGATGGCTCTCAATGTCGATAAATTGATTGTTTAGTGAAGAGGACAGGTCTAAGAAAATTTCTATCTTGTCAGTCATTTTTTATTCCATTAATCAGTTTTAATTATCCGTATTTTACGTTAATAATGATTAAAATAAATATATATAGATTTATAAATAACTGAATAATAAATCCAATAGTATTTTATTAGAATTAGATCACATTTATTATTTGTCACTCCATTTTCCTCAGTTTTAGCGATTAGTTTTAAAAAATGAAAATATAAGTATTTTTACAGGTTTATATTTTGTTTTTTTACATTTAAATTGAAAAAATCAGACTGGTTTTTATGTGATAATATTTCAAATAGTTATTATTACCCTCCTTATATTAAGTTTCCTGCCTTGTTTCCACCTTATCGTCATTACTGTCGAAAAGGTATGACGTAAAATATAACAATTTGATTAATAACAATATTATTTCTGGCATGAAATATGCTAATACAACTCCATCAATATGAATAATTCGACCAATTTGATTGGAGGGTAAGGCGAATGAATCGCTTTGTGATTGCCGACCCGCAACTCTGTATCGGATGTAATACCTGTATGGCTGCATGCTCAGAAACACATAAAGCACAGGGATTACAATCACATCCGAGACTAAGTGTGGTGAAAGTAGGAGAGCTAACCGCCCCGATGCTGTGCCGTCAGTGTGATGATGCACCGTGTGCGCGGGTGTGCCCAGTGAATGCGATTACACATGAAAATGACATGATCGTGTTGAATGAAAGTCTGTGCATTGGCTGTAAGCTTTGCGGCCTAGTATGTCCGTTTGGGGCGATTACGCCTTCGGGCAGTAAACCTGTCGATATGCCTGATTTCTTTGAGCAATATGTGCCAAAAGAAATGCTGCTCGATGTGCCAGACAGCTTGCCGACCATGAACCCATTCTTAGCGTGGAATGCGGGTATTCGCAATATCGCCGTGAAATGTGATTTATGTGATTTTAGCGAAGATGGCCCTGCATGTGTGAAGGTTTGCCCAACCGATGCCCTCCATCTGGTTGAGGAAAACCAATTGGAAAACGAAAGTGCGAAACGCCGCAATGCGTCTGTCGATGCGATGCCGCCAGAGTTCGACATTTTTGTCTCACGGCAGGAGAACCTCTAACATGACAGCGCTTCAATTACTTTTGTGGTCAATTGCCTTATATACCGTCGGCGGGTTTGCCTCGCTGCTGTTTAAGCGCCAAGAAAAAATTGCCATTTATGTGGCGGGGATTTCGGCGATTATCGGTGGTTTATTGGGGTTATGCAGTGCCATTCCCGTTTTAATGAACAGCGAAGTGCTGACGTATATGGCACAAGGGCCATTCCCCTTTGCCCATTTTGTGGTGCGAATGGATAGCTTAGCCGCCTTTATGGTGATGGTGATTTCGTTGTTGGTCACCGTCAGCGCCCTGTATTCGCTGAATTATGTTCAAGAATATTATGGACGTGGTGCGTGGAGCATGGGCTTCTTTCTCAATCTGTTTATCGCCTCGATGGTGGCCTTGGTGGTAATGGATAATGCGTTTTATTTCATTATCTTATTCGAAATGATGTCACTCGCGTCTTGGTTCCTGGTTATTGCTGACCAAGACGACAAATCGATTCGCGCTGGCCTGCTGTATTTCTTTATTGCCCACGCAGGGTCGATTCTTATCATGATAGCCTTCTTCTTAATGTGGCGGCAAAGTGGCAGCTTAGATTTTGATTCCTTCCGTCAACTCACGCTTTCACCAACCATGGCATCGGTCGTGTTCTTATTGGGATTTTTTGGCTTTGGCGCCAAGGCAGGGATGCTCCCATTACATAGTTGGTTACCGCAAGCTCACCCCGCAGCACCGTCACATGCCTCTGCCTTGATGTCAGGGGTGATGGTGAAAATCGGTATCTTTGGGATCATCAAAGTGGGTATCGACCTGTTAGGCGCAACCCAAAGCTGGTGGGGCATAGTGGTCTTGGCCTTTGGTGCGGTGTCTTCTGTCCTTGGAGTCATGTACGCGCTGGCAGAGCACGATATCAAGCGCTTACTGGCTTGGCATACCGTTGAAAACATCGGGATCATCTTGATGGGCGTCGGTGTTGGCATGGTCGGTATGGCAAATAACATGCCAGTACTGGCGACTATTGGCCTGCTCGGTGCGGTTTACCACTTGCTCAACCACGCGGTATTTAAAGGGTTGCTATTCCTTGGGGCTGGAGCGGTGATTTACCGTATTCATACCCGTGATATGGAGAAAATGGGCGGGTTAGCGAAACTAATGCCATTGACGGCAACCGCCTTTTTAATCGGCTGTATGGCGATTTCAGCATTACCGCCTTTAAACGGTTTTGTCAGTGAGTGGTACACCTATCAATCTCTTTTCTCAATGAGCCACGAAGGCACATTCATCATGCGTATCAGTGGCCCTATCGCTATTGTGATGTTAGCCATCACAGGAGCATTGGCGGCGATGTGTTTTGTGAAAGTGTACGGGGTCAGTTTCTGTGGCGGCGCGCGTAGCGAACAAGCTACCAAAGCGCGGGAAGTGCCTTGGACAATGACTGCGGCGATGCTGATTTTAGCGGCTATCTGTGTGGTTTTAGGTGTGGGTGCCAGTGTGATAGCCCCTGTATTGGCGAATGTGGCGATGTCATTAACTAGCGCCACGGATATTACTGTTGCTCAAGGGGCAATGCTCATGCCAGATAGCGCGGCACAAGCGATGATCTCCCCAGCGATGACCTTCGTTCTGTTGCTCACCTTACCGCTTATTCCGTTCATTATTTACTTGGCATTCAAAGGCAAACAAATGGGCTTTCGCCGCAAAGGCGATGCGTGGGCATGTGGCTACGCGTGGGAAAAAGACATGTCAGTGTCTGCGGGGGGCTTTACTCAACCGCTGCGTTCTATGTTTGCGCCACTATACCGTATGCGTGAGCAACTCGACCCATCGGCACGGTTGGCGCAAACCTTAGAAGTCACGAAAGCAGGGGCGGGGAAAGTTGAGCCTTTCTGGGATGAAAAAATTATTTATCCGTTCGTCCGTTGTATTAATCGAATTGCGAAGCGCATGCAGTGCTTACAAGGCGGGGACTTCAGGTTGTATTGCCTGTATGTCGTTGCTGCGTTAGTGGTGCTGCTCGTCGTGATAGCGGCGTAAGGGGAGAAACCATGACAATTCAAGAAACACCGACATTGATGATGGGGCTCTTTGCCGTAATTCAAGCCGTTATTTTGCTGCTGTTAACTCCGTTATTCACCGGTATTTCACGGCAAATTCGCGCCAAAATGCACTCGCGCCAAGGCCCCGGTATTTGGCAGGATTATCGCGATATTACCAAGCTGCTAAAACGTCAATCTGTTGCGCCACGTGACTCAGGAGCTATTTTTCGCATCATGCCCTATGTGCTGCTTGGCAGCATGCTGCTGTTGGCGATGGCTTTGCCCGTTTTCACGTTGAACTCACTGTTTAGCGGGGCGGGTGACTTAATTATCGTGCTGTACATTTTTGCGCTGTTCCGTTTTTTCTTTTCACTCTCAGGTTTGGACACGGGTAGCCCGTTCGCAGGAATTGGGGCAAGCCGTGAGCTCACGCTTGGGGTGTTAGTCGAACCGATTTTATTCCTTGGCCTATTGGTGGTGGCGCTGATTGCCGGCTCAACCAATATCGGCACTATTAGCTCGGTGATGAATGAAGGCTGGATTTCGCCCACCGCCACTTTTTTAGCCTTGTTAGCGTGTGGTTTTGCCACCTTTATTGAAATGGGGAAAATCCCGTTTGATGTGGCAGAAGCAGAGCAAGAGCTCCAAGAAGGGCCATTAACGGAGTACTCAGGTTCAGGTTTAGCATTGGTGAAATGGGGCATTGGCCTCAAACAAGTGATTGTGGCGGTACTGTTTTTATCCATCTTCTTCCCATTTGGTAATGCCAGTGTGTTGACGGTGGGCAGCTTGCTGATTGCGTTAGTGCTGTTGCTGGTGAAATTACTGGTGATTTTTGTGCTGGCGTCGCTGGTGGAAAACAGTCTGGCGCGTGGGCGTTTTTTACTGACGCACCATGTGACGTGGTTAGGGTTCGGTGTTGCGGCACTTGGATTCGTTTTTTACCTCACTGGCCTATAAGGAGCGACACAGCATGTTAGAAAATATTGCACTCGCCACGCTACTTATTCCCTTTATTGGCGCATTACTGGTGAGTAGCTTACCCACTCGTATGGCACCGTGGCTGAGCACCGTTGTTGCACTGATTGCTTCAATCGGTACGGGGATACTCGGCTGGCTATATTTATCCGGTGGTAAAGTTGCCACTACGCTGACCCTGATCCAAGCAGGCGATGTCGCGCTATTCGGCTTTACCATTGACGGCGTTAGCACGTTGATTGCCTTTGCAGTCGTGTTCTTAGGTTTTTTAATCTGTTTGTATTCAACGGGTTATTTAACTGAGGGGAACAGGGAGCACGCCCATGGGCCGACTCGTCGTTATTACGCATTCTTGCTGATATTTATCGGGGCAATGGCTGGTGTAGTGCTATCGTCCACCATTTTAGGCCAGTTAGTCTTCTTCGAAATTACGGGTGGATGCTCTTGGGCACTGATTGGTTATTACCAAACTGAAAAATCCCAACGCAGTGCGATGAAAGCGCTGTTGATCACCCATATTGGTTCGTTAGGGCTGTATTTAGCCGCGGCCACTTTATTTATCAACACAGGGACATTTGCACTGAACGCCATTGGTCAGCTCAATGAGTCTGCAAGTTTGATTGTGTTTGGTGGGATTTTATTCGCTGCGTGGGGGAAATCAGCCCAACTGCCTCTGCAAGCGTGGCTGCCTGATGCCATGGAAGCACCTACCCCAGTGAGTGCTTACTTACATGCGGCATCGATGGTGAAAGTCGGGGTGTATATCTTCGCCCGTAGCTTGATGTCCTCGGATCATGTGCCTGAAATCATTGGCTGGGTGGGTGTGGTGATGGCAGTTATCACGCTGGTGTATGGTTTTATGATGTACCTGCCACAAAAAGACATGAAACGCCTGCTGGCATGGTCAACCATCACTCAACTGGCTTACATCTTCCTTGCCCTGTCGTTATCTGTTTTTGGGTCGAAAGAAGCTTTCCAAGGCGGTATCGCCTATATCTTCAACCACGCATTCGCCAAAAGCTTGTTCTTCCTCGTTGCAGGTGCGCTGAGCTATAGCTGCGGAACACGGATGCTGCCACGTTTACGCGGCTTAGCAAAACGTTACCCACTGTTGGGTGTTGGTTTTTGTGTTGCCGCACTGGCAATTGCTGGGGTACCACCGCTTAACGGTTTCTTCAGCAAATTCCCTATCTTCGCGGCAGGCTTCGCCCTTTCTGAACACTTCTGGATCTTAACGCCAATTATGGTGCTGGTATTGATTGAATCGGTCGCTAGCTTTGCATGGCTACTGTACTGGTTCGGCAAAGTGGTGCCCGGTGAGCCAAGTGAAGACGTGGCAAACGGCAGTGCTGTGCCATGGGCAATGCAGTGGGTGATTGGTTTGCTGATCGTGATGTCCTTCGGTTCGAGCGTGATAGCCGTCATCTGGCTCAATTAAGGGAGAGAAAGTATGACTGGTTCCATGATTGTGAATAATTTAGCGGGATTGATGATGATCACCTCGCTGTTGGTTATCGGGGCGAAGCGCCCTGTGACCTCATGCTGGTTCTATGCCTTGCAATCGCTGGTGTTAGTGGCGATTTTTGGCACCTTGTCCCAGACCCTCCATGCCCCTGAACTTGCGATGTGGGCGGGGTCGGCATTTATCACCAAGGTGATTTTAGTCCCTGTGATTTTAGGTTATGCATTTCGTAAGCTGTCAGACCCGTCAGCCAATGGCGGGGTGATCAGCCCTGCATGGTTGATGTTAGCCGCGGCAGTGATTGTGGTGTTGTGCTGGTTTGTGGTCGAGCCTATCAAATTACCGATTGCCACGGAGCTAAAACCTGCGTTGGCGGTTTCCCTCGGTCACTTTATGTTAGGTCTACTGTGCATCGTCACGCAGCGCAATATCCTCAAACAGGCGTTTGGTTACTGCTTGATGGAAAACGGCTCTCACTTGACCTTGGCTCTACTGGCTTATAAAGCGCCTGAGCTGGTGGAAATTGGTATCGCCACCGATGCGATTTTCGCCGTGATTATCATGGCGGTACTGGCGCGTAAAATCTATCGCACGCTCAACACACTGAACGTGGATCAACTGACCGCGCTGAAGGGGTGATGAGATGAGTCAAAGTATGTTGTTAACGTTATTAATGGCAACGCCACTGGTGATTTCACTTTTGGCTTTTGCGTGCCAATTGCTGGGCAGCGGTGCAAAACCTGCCGTTACACTGGTGCATACCGTCGGCATTGTGGCGCTGTTGGTTTTGTCACTGTGGATGGTCAATACCATCAGCGAGGTCGGTGATTTGCTGATGGCGGGGAACTGGATCCACCTCGATAGCCTAGCTGGGTTATTTCTCGCCATCTTAGGTATTGTCGGCTTCTTAACGGGTTTGTATTCCATTGGCTATATGAATCATGAAGTGGCTGATGGGGAGATCAGTGTAGGAACCCTATGTAATTACTATGGTTTCTTCCACCTGTTCTTATTTACCATGCTGTTGGTGATCACCAGTAATAACCTGATTTTAATGTGGGCGGCAGTGGAGGCAACCACACTGAGCTCGGCGTTCTTAGTGGGTATTTATGGGCAGCGTTCGTCACTGGAAGCAGCGTGGAAATACATCATTATTTGTAGCGTGGGCGTGGCATTTGGCCTGTTCGGGACAATTTTAGTGTACGCCAATGCGGTCAATGTGATGCCAAACCCAGAGCTCGCCATTTTCTGGACCGAAGTGCTGAAATACACGGAATTGCTCGACCCAACTTTGATGCACTTAGCATTTGTCTTTGTGCTGATTGGTTTTGGTACCAAAACGGGTCTGTTCCCAATGCACGCTTGGTTACCCGATGCGCACAGTGAAGCGCCAAGCCCAACCTCTGCGTTACTTTCTGCGGTACTGCTTAACTGCGCGCTGCTGATCATCATTCGCTACTACATTATCGTGACCTCCGCGATTGGTGGCGAATTCACTCAAACGTTGTTGCTGGTGTTTGGTTTGCTCTCTGTGGCCGTTGCCGCGTTTTTCATCTTAGTGCAAAAAGACATGAAACGCCTGCTGGCCTATTCCAGTGTGGAAAATATGGGGCTAATTGCGGTGGCACTAGGGATTGGTGGCCCATTAGGGGTGTTAGCGGCCTTGCTGCATACCTTGAACCATAGCTTGGGCAAAACCTTGCTGTTCTGCGGTTCAGGGAACGTTTTATTGAAATATGGCACGCGGGATATCACCGTGGTGAAAGGCTTACTGCGTACCATGCCATTTACGGCAGTGGTGTTTGCCGGCGGCGCATTGGCTTTGGGCGGTATGCCGCCATTCAATATTTTTCTCAGCGAATTCATGATAGTGGTGGCGGGGATCGCCGCTAACCATTTCTGGTTAACCCTGCTGGTTTTAGTGTTGATCACTATCGTGTTAGGCGGATTGGTGCGCATGATTTCGAAAACCTTATTTGGTGAGCAACCCGACTGTGTGTCTCGTGGTGAGTTGGGTATTTTAACTACCTTGCCAATGGCAATTCTCATCGTATTGATGTTAGTGATGGGAACCCACATTCCACAATCGGTTAGCCGCTTACTCGAAAATGCCGCCACCATTGTATTAACCGATAGCGCGGCAGCCTCAACAGAATCAACTCAATTACATTACCAATGGCCGTGGGGTGTTAGCACCTCTACCGCATCAGTGCAGGAGAAATAACGTGAGCTATCAGAACTATACAGATACCCTTCAAGGCGTTCGCAAAGGCGTTGGCTATCTGGAACAAGTGCGCGAGAAATTTCCCCATGCGGTGCTGGATGAAGAGTGGCAGACCGCTAATCAGCTCACCATTACCGTGAAAACGGATATACTACCTGAGGTGGTGGAGTTTCTTTACTACGGCTGTGGCGGTTGGTTACCAGTTTTATGGGGCAATGATGAACGCCCACTCAATGGCCAATTTGCCGTGTATTACGCGCTTTCCATGGAAGAAGGGGAGAAATGTTGGGTGACGGTGAAAGCCTTTGTTAGCCCAATAACCCAAGAATTCCCCTCTGTGACGCCGCGTGTCCCTGCGGCCGTCTGGGGGGAGCGCGAAATTCGCGATATGTACGGGCTGCGCCCCGTTGGCTTACCTGATGAACGTCGCTTAGTACTGCCTGATGATTGGCCAGAGGATTTATACCCGCTTCGTAAAGACACCATGGATTATCGCCAACGCCCAGCGCCAACCACAGATACCGAAACCTACGAGTTTATTAACGACAGCAAAACCCAAAGCCGCGTTGTGCCCATTGGTCCGCTGCATATTACCTCCGATGAACCTGGGCACTTCCGCTTATTCGTTGATGGCGAGCGTATTGTCGATGCGGATTACCGTATGTTCTATGTCCACCGTGGGATGGAAAAACTGGCAGAAACCCGTATGGGCTATAACGAAGTCACGTTTTTATCTGACCGTGTCTGCGGCATTTGTGGTTTTACCCATAGCGTGGCATATACCTCTTCGGTGGAAAATGCCCTTGGTATTTATGTGCCGCAACGTGCGCACACCATTCGCAGCGTGCTTTTAGAAGTCGAGCGTCTTCACAGTCACTTATTGAATATTGGTTTAGCGAGCCACTTTACCGGTTTCGACACGGGGTTTATGCAGTTTTTTCGCGTGCGTGAAAAATCCATGACCATGGCGGAATTGCTAACTGGCGCACGTAAAACGTATGGGACTAACCTGATTGGCGGCGTTCGCCGTGATTTCCTCAAAGAACAGCGTGTGAAAACCATTCAGTTGGTGCAGGAGATGCGCCGTGATGTGACCCAATTGGTGGATATGTTACTGAGCACGCCAAATATGGAACAACGTACTGTCGGCGTAGGGCGTTTAGAGCCACAAATTGCCCGTGATTACAGCCCTGTGGGGCCGATGATCCGCGCGAGCGGTTTTAAACGCGATGTACGCTTTGATCATCCATTTGCCGATTATGGCAACTTACCAAAAACCTTATTCAGCCTTGATGGCTGTGATGTGTATTCAAGGGTGATGGTACGCATTAAAGAAACACTGGATTCCTTGTCGATGATTGAATACGCGCTGGATAACATGCCAGAAGGGCCAATCCTTACAGAAGGCTTTACCTATCAGCCCCATAAATTTGCATTGGGTTATACGGAAGCGCCGCGCGGGGAGGATGTCCACTGGAGCATGTTAGGGGATAACCAAAAACTGTACCGCTGGCGCTGCCGTGCGGCGACCTATGCCAACTGGCCAGTGCTGCGCTATATGTTGCAAGGCAATACAGTTTCCGATGCGCCGCTGATTATTGGTAGCCTTGACCCTTGTTACTCTTGTACTGACCGTGTGACGCTGGTGGACGTGAAAAAACGCAAAGCCAAAACCGTGGCATACAAAGAACTTGAGCAGCACAGCATCGACCGTAAAACGTCGATAATGAAATAGGCGGAGGGCATATTATGTTTAAACTGTTTAAAACCCTTCAACATGCAGGAACGGCGACGGTGAAATACCCGTTCAAGCCCCTCGAAGTGGCTCACGGATTTCGCGGTAAGCCTGAATATGACCCGAAGCAATGCATTGCCTGCGGCGCCTGTATTTCCGCGTGCCCTGCTAATGCGTTAACCATGGAAACTGACTTAGCAAGCGGTGAGCGTCGTTGGCAGCTATTTCTTGGTCGCTGCATCTACTGCGCCCGTTGTGAAGAAGTGTGCCCAACTCGCGCCATCCATTTAACGGAAGAATTCGAAACGGCAGTCATGAACAAGGCTGATTTGTATATGAAAGGCACGTTTCGCTTACAACATTGCCGCCAATGTGGCGAAGCATTCGCCCCTAAAAAATCGGTGGATTACGCGATGGCGTTAATGGTGGCGTCAGGTATTGAAGAACGCGGTATTGAAGCGCTACGCCCGATGTATGAAACCTGCCCATCCTGTAAACAAAAAAATAATTTGCTGAACAATGGCCGCCAAAATTTCCGCCTGCACATTGAGGGAGGTAAATAATGAGTCTGCCAGATATTCCTATTAATCATCACGTTAGCCAGCCTATCCAATTGGATGAGCAAGTGGCTAAGCTGAAAAGTACTCTGCTCAAAGACATCAAGCGCTCCGCCTATGTGTACCGTGTTGACTGCGGCGGCTGTAATGGCTGCGAAATCGAAATTTTCTCAGCAATTACCCCCGTTTTTGACGCAGAACGCTTCGGTATCAAAGTGGTTGCCTCCCCTCGCCACGCAGATATTTTGCTGTTCACTGGGGCGGTCACTCGCGCCATGCGCATGCCTGCATTACGGGCTTATGAGTCCGCACCCGACCCAAAAATTTGTATCTCCTATGGGGCGTGCGGTTGTGGTGGCGGTATTTTTCATGATCTGTATTGCGTGTGGGGCGGTAGCGAGCACATCGTGCCTATCGATGTGTGGATCCCTGGCTGCCCGCCAACCCCTGCGGCGACCATTTATGGCTTTGCCGTGGCTCTGGGGTTGCTGAAGCAAAAATTGTCAGCGCAAGACCACCATGAAGCCGAGGATGAGCGTGTTGAGCTGATATTGCCATCAATTCCGCTCGCTACTCGGGTGATGATCGAACGTGAAGCGCGCCGCCAAGCGGGTTATTACCAAGGCCGTGAAATTAGCGACCGGTTTTTATCCTTATTAGATGGCGCGAGCCCAGCCCAAGTTCAAAGCACATTACAAACGTGGCTCAACGAAGATCAAGACCCCCGTTTGCGTGACATTGTTAACCGTTTAGTCGCTGTGTTGAAGCAAGGAGGCATTCATGACTAGTCCAGCTTCGGCTAGCCCTTCGCCAACGGAAGGCGAAGTCTTTTTTTGGTCTTTGCGCCAAAAGTTTGTCGACAGTGACGATGACATTCCAGAAGATGCCCAGCAAGTGATGTATTACTCGTTGGCGATAGGTCACCACGTTGGGATGATTGATTGCCTAAAAACCGAGCTAGTCTGCTCGCTAGCGGGCTATCAGTCTTGGGTTCAAGCCTTACCTGAGGGGGAGGCTCGTCGTAAGTTACAAGGCTTAATCACCTTTGGTGAAATTAATATCGACTCGACCCACACCAATATGTTGGCGCTGGCATTAGATGGTTTTGCTAAAGACCCGCAGTCCCCTTACCAAGCGTGGAGCGAAACGCTCATTCAGCTTCTCGGCGAAATTGAGCGGGAACCCGCGATTTATTTGATTGTGAAACGGCAGGGCGTGGGGCATACCACTCGACAAGGTTCCCCATCATTAGGTGATGAATTTGCTGAAAACAAGGTATTAGCCGAATCAAACCAACCCTCTGTACAAAACCTGATGTTGGCTGTTGGGAATAGCATGATGGGGGATGACGGTGCAGGGCCGATGTTATTCGATTTAATGGAAGCCAACCCGATTGATGGCTGGCAGGCGATTAACGGCGGGAGCAGCCCTGAAAGTGTGTCTCACCAAGTGCGTGCATTAAAACCCCAGCGCTTGTTGATTGTGGATGCCGCCGATATTGGCTTAGCACCGGGTGAAATACGAATTATTGACCCCGATGATATCGCTGAAATGTTTATCATGAGTACTCATAATTTGCCTTTAAATTTTTTAATCGACCAATTAAAAGAGGATATCGAAGAGATTATTTTCTTGGGTATTCAGCCGGACTTAGTGGGTTTTTATATGCCAATGAATGAGAGGGTGATTTCGGCAGTGCAGCAAGTGTATGCCGCGTTACCTCAGTGGCAAGGGTTAGGCGGTTTTACCCTGTTTGAGGGAGAATAAACGCCTAGGGGCTGTTTATCTTTTATGGTTGATTTTTATTCGAATTAAAGCCATTTTAGGCAAGAGCCTCTGTCCCTAAGGGCGGATCGCAGTGCGGTGAGGCGCTGCGATTTGTCCTCGGTTTAAGCATTGCCCCGTAAAAAGTAGCCTACATCTTCCTCGACTTCTTCCATCGCCATGAGTGCGGCAAGGGTATCGTGCGCTTCTTGCTCATCAATAATGCTCATCGCAAAGCCCACGTGGACAAGCACCCATTTGCCCATCATTGCCGCAGTTTCCCCTTCACATACCAGCGCAATATTCACATCGCGTTTGACGCCGCAAACTTCAACTTGGGCGGTATCCATCGGGGATTCGCCTACGCTGACCACTTTTCCGGGGATGCCTAAACACATAACAAACTCCTACATAGAATATTATTCAACTTCAATTTGTTTGACCTGCATGCTACTGCTGCTGTCCACGTGTAAGTTTCGGCTGCCACAGTGTGGGCAGCCCGCTTCAAATTGGGTGATTTGCACGGTACGTTGGCAATCGCGGCATTGTGCCTGCGCAGGTACGGTAGACACATGGAGCGTAGCGCCTTGCGCAAGGGTATTGCGGCAAATAATGTCGAAGCAAAAATGCACCGCTGACTCTTCGACGCAGGAGACCGCATTTAATTCGAGCCACACCCCTGTGACGCGCTGGGCATGGTTTTGCTTGGCGTGTTGCTCTATGATTTCAAAGGCATTTTGGCATAATGCAACCTCATGCATGGCACGCTCCTTACAGCAGGATATCCGGCGGGATTTCAAAGGCAGCACGGCGTCGGCGTTCTTTAACGATTTCATCCATACGGTTTCTATCGACAACCATCAACGCCTCGGTTGGGCACACTTCCACACAAGCAGGGCCGCCTTCTCGGGTATGGCATAAATCGCACTTATGGGCTTCAGCGCGGTATTGTGGGATGGTACTGAGGGCGGTCACTTGTTGGTCGACTTGGCGGCTAATCACTTCCATGGTGCCGTAAGGGCAGGCGATGACACAGGTTTTACAGCCAATACATTTTGATTGGTTAACATAGACAAAATCGTCCTTACGGCTGATTGCGCCATTCGGACACACATTGGCACACGGGGCATCTTCACATTGGCGGCATACCACCGCCGTACTGACGGTATAGCCTTTTAATACATGAATACGCGGGAAAAATTCATCTTTGACGACAGTAGCGATCCCCGTTTCTTGTTCTTGGTGGGACACCACACACGCGACTTCGCAAGTATGGCAGCCAATGCATTTTTTGGGATCTGCAATGATGAAACGGTTCATCCTACTCTCCTGAATAATAGATGATGACAATACATTCAACATTCCGATGTACTTGTTTTCAATTTAGATACTCAGGTATAAGCATGGATCGTGCCAAATTGATGGAATAATTAAATTTAGTTAAATCAATATATTAATAAATAATTAGGCGCTACATTTGTAGAGAATAAATATATTCGACACGCTTTCGACAATAATGACGAAGCTTAATATTGATTCGTTATATAATTGTATATATTGAAATTTAATTTACCGGGTAAAAATAGGGGATTGGATCAAAGTTAAATCAGACAATGATATTATTTTTCTTTAGAGTCATTACAATAATCTTATTTGGTGTCGTATTGATGTTTAATTATATCAATGGCCATTAGTTTGAGTGTTTATAACATCTCAAGGAAATGATTAAAAAGAATGGGGTATTTGTGGGGATCACTGAAAGCAATGAACGTATACGCCATGAACGCGACCAATATCGAATACTGGTAGATATTACTAATTCCGTTTTATCACATTTAGAAATGGATGGATTAGTTGCCGAAGTTTCCCGGGAAATTTACCGCTTTTTTGGTATTAGCCAAATTAGTATCGCTCTGTGTGATAATGATAGCTCGGCAATATATCTTTGTTATTCAAGCCATCACCGCCGCGGAAAACCTGTCGAAAAGAGCCAATACCACTTAAATGAATTACACCCTGATTTAACACAAGTGCTTGAAAGTAATCAGTCTATGCGCTTGGCCCTTGACCAATCAACCGAAGACCCACTGTACCAGCACCTATGTGCCCAAGGAATGACAGAGACGTTTTTATTACCGTTGGCATTTAACCATAAACCCCTTGGTGTTTTAGTTTTATCCCATGAAGATACTCGCATTTTCACTGATGATAACTGCAATTTACTCAAACAGATTGCGGCGCGTTTTGCTATTGCGGTGGATAACGCGGCGGCATATGGCGAAATTACTCGCCTAAAAGACAGTTTGAAAAATGAAAATCTTTGGCTAAATGAACAAATTCATGGCAACGAAAGTTTTAGTGAAATCATTTTTCAAAGTGCCGCCATGCGTAATGTGCTCGACCAAGTGGATTTGGTGGCGCGTAGCGACAGTACCGTATTGATTTTAGGGGAAACAGGAACAGGTAAAGAGCTAATCGCCCGCGCTATTCATCGGTTAAGTGACCGACATCGCCGTGCAATTATTAAAATGAACTGTGCAGCTATTCCGTCTGGTTTGTTGGAAAGTGACTTATTTGGTCACGATAAAGGCGCGTTTACGGGAGCAACCACCACGCACATTGGCCGCTTTGAAATGGCGGATAAAAGCACGCTATTTTTAGATGAAATCGGCGATATGCCTTTGGAATTACAACCAAAATTACTTCGTGTGCTGCAAGAGCGTGAAATAGAACGTATTGGTGGCAACAAAGTTATTCCTGTGGATGTACGGCTGATTGCGGCAACGAACCGTGACTTAAAGGGTATGACGGATGAGCGTGAGTTCCGTGAAGATCTGTATTATCGGCTGAATGTGTTCCCGATTATTATCCCGCCGCTACGTGAAAGGCCTGAAGATATTCCGCTACTTGCCACCCATTTTACGCAAAAAATTGCGCAGCGTATGAACCGTAAAATTGAGTGTATTCCCCGTGAGGCGCTGGCGCAGCTATCATTGTACCCATGGCCGGGTAATGTCCGTGAGTTGGAAAATGTGATTGAGCGAGCGGTGATTTTAACCCGTGGAAATACCTTGAATTTACAGCTGCATGAACTGAATATCCCAAAGCCTTCACGCCTTAAAAATGCTTTTGAAAAGCCCAGCGCCATAGAAAAACGTATGCAAACCGCTGCCCCTGAAAGTGATGATGAAGAACGGGATCGCATTATTGCGGCGCTACGGGCGACAAACGGCGTGGTCGCTGGGGCAAGAGGGGCTGCAACTCGCTTAGGGTTAAAACGCACCACATTGTTATCACGCATGCAGCGGTTGGGGATCTCAGTTCAGGATTTATTCTAATTCTTTATTTTTTTGATTATATTTATCAGGCTGATTATCGTTATTTTCATACAATGGATAGTAACATGAAAATAAATAATAATTTCCTTAATGAAATTAATTATTATTTATATTTGAAGGTCATTACTGCGATTAAATTTATTCAAATATTATTTAATTTTTTTGAAATCAGACTAAATAACAAATTATCAATATTTTATTAATGTACACATTATTAGTTAACCAAATAAAAAAGCCAATGGTTTGATGAAGACCATTGGCTTAATTGATTATTTAACGCAAATTAAAGGCCTTCTGCTGCCTCGCGTAGCCGGCGTTTAATCCCCGTGTATTCCTGAACAACGAAATACTCGGCTTTTTGTTGGTCCGCAATAGGCTCAACGCGTACCGCACAGTACTTATATTCAGGGGTTTTGGTGATTGGACTGAGGTTTTCTGCCACGAGCTCATTACAGGCACCAATCCACCACTGATAAGTCATATATACCGCGCCTTTATTAGGTCGGTCACTGATATTGGCTCGAGTAATGACTTTACCTTGCCGTGATGCCACCCAAACCAGCTCTTGGTCTTTAATCCCCAACGCTTTTGCATCTGCGGTATTGATTTGCACAAAACCAGGTTCATCCGCTAATGCTGCCAAGGCTTTGCAGTTACCCGTCATTGAGCGGCAAGAGTAGTGACCCACTTCACGCACAGTCGCTAATACCATCGGGTACTCTGCACTAACTTGGTCAATCGGTGGGCGCCAATCACAGGTAAAGAATTGCCCTTTGCCATTTGGCGTGTCGAATTGACCACCTTCGTACAAATATTCCGTGCCGGGGCTGTCTAATGTCTTACACGGCCATTGAATATAGGCTAAGTCCGCCATTTTTTCATAGGTCGCGCCATAGTAAATCGGGCACAATTCACGTAATTCATCCCAAATTTCTTTGGTGTTGTTGTAGTGCATTGGGTAACCCATGGCCGTTGACATTAAGCTAATGATTTCCCAGTCTGTTTTCACGTCACCGACAGGCTCAACTGCTTTATAGAAGCGTTGGAAACCACGGTCAGCGGCGGTATACACCCCTTCATGTTCCCCCCAAGACGTGGCCGGGAAAATCACGTCGGCAATGGACGCGGTTTTGGTCATAAAGATATCTTGGACAATCAACAGCTCGAGCTTATCGAAAGTACGGCGGATAGTGGCAAGGTCAGGCTCTGTTTGTAGTGGGTCTTCCCCCATCACATAGTGAGCTTTTAACACACCTTCATCAATAAAGTGAGGCACTTCGCTCAGGGGTATACCGTTCTCTGTGGGCATGCTTTCAATGCCCCAGAATTGAGCGAATTTTTCCAGTGCAGCGGTATCCGACACATATTGGTAGCCCGGCAGGGTATTTGGCAGTGCACCCATATCACAGGCGCCTTGTACGTTGTTTTGACCCCGAACAGGGCCAACGCCAACATGCGGTTTACCTAAATTCCCCGTGAGTAGCGCAAGGCTAGTGAGGGATTGAACGGTTTCAACACCTTGATAGAACTGGGTGACGCCCATGCCCCACAAAATCGTCGCGCTTTCTGCTTTGGCATACATGCGGGCCGTTTTGCGAATGTCTTCTGCTTTGATACCCGTGGTTTCTTCGACTGATTCAGGGGTATAAGGGGCGACTAAGGTGCGATATTCCTCGAATTTTTCAGTATGTGCATCAATAAACGCTTTGTCATACAAGTTTTCTTCGATGATCACGTGGGCAAACGCATTCAGTAACGCAATGTTTGACCCATTTTTCAAAGGTAAGTGAATATCTGCAATGCGCGCGGTTTCAATATAACGCGGATCGCAAACAATAATTTGAGCCCCTTTTTCTTTCGCTTTTAAAATTCGGCGAGCGACAATAGGGTGTGAGTCTGCGGCATTGTAACCGAAGACAAAAATGCATTTGGTATCCTCAATTTCGACAATTGAGTTGCTCATGGCGCCATTACCGACCGAACGCTGCAGACCTGCAACCGAAGGGCCGTGTCAGACACGCGCGCAACAGTCGATATTATTGCTACCGACCGCTGCACGAACAAATTTTTGCATCACAAAGTTGGCTTCATTACCCGGGCCACGGGATGAGCCGGTCGTCATGATGGCTTTAGGGCCATATTTTTCTTTAATTGCCAGTAACCGAGAACTGGCAAACTCAATTGCTTCTTCCCATGAAACCACTTCGAGCTTGCCACCACGTTCACGACGGATCATCGGGTTTTTTAAGCGAGGCGTTAAGATTTTCGTATCGTGAATGAAGTCCCAGCCATAATAGCCTTTTAGGCAGAGCTCCCCTTCATTGGTGTGACCATTTGCGCCCTCTGCGCCGATGATCTTCCCGTTCTCCACCTTCAGGTATATTTTACAGCCTGAGGCGCAATACGGGCAGACGGTGATGACTTTTTCCATCAACATTGCTCCTGTGTTTTTATGTAGCGGTCATTGCCGCCTTAACACCTAAGCTAATGCAGGGTTTATGCCAATTTTTAAGGTAAATTTATCGATATCTAACTGATTGAATTTATTGTTTTTGATGTATTTAGCGCCGTGTTGTACTGTTTAGCGAACAGCGTGATCGTCAAAAGTGTCGACGGCTATTGACGAGTTAAATGGTTGATAAGCTGCTCTACCGCAGGGGAGGATAATGACTGGATGGCATAACACACGCCGATACGCCGTGACAGTGCATGGGCAGGCAAAGGGCAGGAAACGATATTTGCGTGTTCACTGGCGAGGGACTGCGGTACGATCGCCACACCTAAATTGAGCGCGACAAGGCCAAGCGCGAGGGAAAAGGTGCTGGCATGGGCGGAAGGGGAGTTTGCCGTCGCGCCGTAAATCGGTAAAAAGCGCTGATGCCAAGTAAGTTCAGGGCACATAACCCAACACAACCCGTGTAAATCAGCGGATGTCATGGCCTTTTTACTGGCGAGTGAGTGCTCTGGTGACATCGCTAAAACAAATGGTTCACTAACCAGTGGAATAAACAGCTCATCCTCACAACGCATTTCTTCGCAAGCAAGACGGATATCCCCTTTACAACCCGACTCCAAGGCAATTAATAAATGAAAATCAGGGTCTTGAACCTGTTTGAGAAACGCACAAATATGCTGATTAGCGATATCCTCTTCAATGCCAATTTGCAGAGGCTGACGGTGTTTTTCACGTTTAAAGCTGTTTGCCAGAGTGTCTAGCTCAGCCACCATGCGTTGTGCATGCGGGTATAAAATTCGTGCATCTTCAGTGACATCAACGCCTCTTGGTAAGCGCTTAAACAGCTGAGTGCCTAAGCTATCTTCCAGCGTTTTGATCGTCGCTGAGAGAGCAGGTTGTGTAAGGAATAACCGCCGCGCAGCCGTGGTGATATTGCGTTCCTCGAAAACGGCGATAAAGGCGTGAAGTTGGCGATAATCCATAGATTTTTTTGATGTCTGTGAGAAGAATAAACCATTTTAATGTAACTTTCGGATGAAATATAGTCTGTCCATGGTTTTAGATATCAATTAAATTTATATGGGATGCAATATGCAAAACGTAAAATCATTAGTGGTGATTACTGGTGCGAGTTCAGGCATTGGCCTTGCCACGGCAAAAATTTTGTCTAATGAAGGGCATGCTCTTTTATTACTGGCACGGCGCATTGAACCAATGTGGGCATTAAATTTACCTAATACGTTATGTAAGTCTATAGATGTTACGGATAGAACTGCCTTTGTGAATGCCGTTAAAGAAGCAGAGGCGCAGTTTGGCCCGGTTGATGGCCTAATAAATAACGCGGGCGTTATGCTTTTAGGTGACATCACAAATCAAGACCCTAACCAATGGGATACCATGGTGGATGTGAATATTAAAGGTGTGTTGAATGGCGTTTATGCGGTTGCTGATGGTATGGTGGCGCGTAAAAGTGGCACCATTATTAATATCAGTTCAGTTGCAGGGCGAAAAACCTTTCCAAACCACGTGGCGTATGTGGGTACTAAATTTGCTGTTCACGGTATTTCTGAAAATTTACGCGAAGAGCTTGCCCCGCACAATGTTCGTGTGATCACTATTGCTCCAGGGGCGGTTGAAACTGCACTGCTGAGTCACACGACGGATGAAGGGATTAAATCGGGCTATCAAGAGTGGAAAAAAGAGATGGGGGGCCTTGTGTTGTCAGCGGAGGATGTCGCCAATACCATCCGTTTTGCCTATCAACAGCCGCAATCGGTGTGTATCCGTGAAATTGTTTTAGCGGCAACTCGCCAGCAGGCTTAGTTTTCTATCGCTTCATTATTTTGTCATAAAACCGCCATCATGTTGTCACGCATCTGACTTAAGTTCGCAGTAACTCAGCTCGGATGGAGATAACATGATGTTTAGTGTCGATGCCTTACTCCACGATATATACCCACATCAAGCCCCACCTGCATGGAAACGCAATGTATTAAAACGCCTTCTTTTCGAAAAAGAATTTAGCCAATTTGCCCAAGATTACCCCCATTTGAAAGGGTTGGATCTTATCGAACAAGTTATTGAGCATTTCAATATTCGCTGTGAATTAATTGATGGTGATTTAGAAAATATCCCCGCAGAAGGCCCTGTTGTTTTGGTAGCAAATCACCCAATAGGTTCACTAGATGGGCTGGCGTTATTACGCACCGTGGCAACTGTACGCCCTGATGTGAAAATCGTTGCAAACCAGTTTCTAAACTATATTGAACCACTAAAAAGCCTGTTTATTGCCGTCGATAATATCAACAACCGCACTAATCGCCAGCAAGTGGAAGCAATGCAGCAGCACTTGGACAAGCGCGGGGCATTGATTGTATTCCCTGCGGGGGAAGTTTCGCGGCTCGGTAGTAAAGGTATTCGTGATAATCACTGGCGTACGGGTTTTTTACGCCTAGCGGCAAAAGCACGGGCTGCGATTGTGCCAATCCATATTCAGGGGCGAAATAGCCATTTATTTTATTTTGCCTCACTGGTTTATAAGCCATTGTCCACGTTGATGTTGGTCAGGGAAATGTTCAAACAGCGGGGCAAAAAACTCAAAATCTGTATTGGGGGGCGGATCCCTTTTAGTCATTGGTATGATGGCCATACCAAAGCCCACGAATTAGCTGAACGTTTTCGTCGTCATGTTTATTTATTAGGAAAAGGCAAAGATGGCCTGTTTACCAGTGAATCGGCAATTGCTTTACCTGAAGACCGACTTGAACTGAAAAAAGCCTTAGCGGCTTGCGAGCGTTTGGGCACATCACCAGATGGCAAAGCCATTTACCTTTATCAACGCCATCAAGAAGTTCGCTCGCCTATATTACGTGAATTAGGACGATTGCGTGAGATTTCGTTTCGTGCAGTAGGGGAAGGTTCTGGCAAACGCCGCGATTTAGATAGCTATGACGACGATTATTATCACTTGGTGTTATGGGATGAAGATGAGCTCGATATCGTTGGCGCTTATCGCTTTATCCCCACAGAAAAGCAAATTGAAACCAAAGGGTTAACGGGGATTTACAGTTCTAGTTTATTCCACTATGACGAAGGCATGCTTCCCATTCTTGCTCAAGGTATTGAGCTAGGACGCAGTTTTATTCAACCAAAATATTGGGGGAAACGCGGGCTGGATTATCTGTGGTTAGGCATTGGGGCCTATTTAGCGAAATATCCCCAATACCGTTATTTATTTGGGCCCGTCTCCATTTCGGGCGCGATGCCGCTTGCGGCGCGTGATTTATTGATCACATTTTACCGCTTATATTTTTCTGCTGAACAGTCAATGGTGCAATCCCACAAACCCTATCCAGCCTCTTTACCGCAGGTGTTGGCGCAATTCGCCGGTGATAATTACCAAGAAGACTTGGTGAAACTCAAAAGTTTATTAAATAACATCGGGTGTTCTATTCCGACGCTTTATAAGCAATACACTGAGCTGTGTGAGCCCGGTGGCGTGCAATTTATGGATTTTGGTACAGACCCATCATTCAATGATTGCATCGATGGTTTGGTGCTGGTGGATTTAACCAAACTAAAACCAACACGTTATCAACGGTATGTCGGGGTACATCTGTAAATTTTGATTTCTGTACTGTTATTTTATTGGGTAAATTGTAGTTTTATTAGTGATTATCATTTAATAAAATGGTAATCACTAATTATATTAATCTTCGTGTAATAAATTAATTTGTTTTCATTATGGAATAAATACATCACTATCTCATTCTACTTAAGTCAAATATACTCATTTAATAAGTTAATTTTTTTGTTTTAATATTACCCATAAAATGAGTTATTAGTTGGATATCTTATTGTTATTAAATTTCTTATTTGAAAATATTGTTGTTTTATAATGGATAATATGGGTTTAATGCTGTTTTTATTTTATTGAAATATTATTATTTTGTCTTGTTTCTATATAAAAATAAATGTAACCATATGTAATATTATATTTCATAATTAATTTAAAACATCAATTTATATGTTAAATTATGTAATTAAAAAATTAAAAATATAACATTAAATATATTGTTAAGAAATAAAGTAATTGTTTATTATCAATCGGTTGCTTGTATTCTGCTTGTGTTTGTGATCGGTATTCCCGATCAAATATTCAAATGTGATAGATGTTAACTATCAATGTTATATTATCGATCGGCACAAACGTTTTTACTCTAATATCATGTGCCAATATATTATGCGAAATCCTACTTATGTTGAATATTTGAATTTTATAATTAAATAGGGGGTAGGAATGAATGAGCACTCTAGTTTTATAAGACCAAATATTTTTAATAAAAAAATCGGATGTTTTATTAGAAATAAAAGAAAACGCATGGACATAACCGGGAAGGACTTAGGCGTTATGTTAAATGTAAGTCAGCAGCAAGTATCTCGGTATGAGAATGGAATAACAAACATTACCGTTACAATGTTAAATGACATATTGGAAATACTGGATGTATCTTGGGAAGAGTTTTTATCATTTAATGAGTTAAATGATAATGCCTAATATTTAAAATATGATTACGTAGTTTGACTGTTAATTAAGAAATTATTATGTGTACAAATATGGAGAGTTATTTAATGAAAAAATTATTATTACCATTAATGGTAAGTGGCGTGCTATTCAGTGGATATACTTTTGCTAATACCGGTGAAGTTCAGTTCATTGGCGCAGTGACATCAGAAACCTGTGATATCGATACAGAAGTGGGTGGATTAGTTAAATCAACCATCGATCTAGGTCAAATGACTACAACAGATAAAAACGGTGATTATGTTGAGTTTGATTTAGTCCCACGTACTGATGAATGCTTGAAAAAAACCAGTGGGCAAGTGGGTTGGCAGAGCGCAGGGTTTACTAACTCAGGCCTTGCAAACATGAAAGGGACTGCGAATGGCGTGTCAATCCAACTGACAGCCACCAACTCGACAACGCCTAACCAAGATGTCACGTATAACAGCCAAACCGTTGATTTTGGTAATGGTACTGATGCTATTGGGAACATGAAATTCAAAGCAAGAATGTTAGCGACGACAGGCCAAACTGTGACTGAAGGTACAGTGATTTCAAGCGCAACATATGCCGTAGCATATAAGTAATTAATATTAATAAATAAAAAGGGTCTTTGACCCTTATTTTAACTTACAAATAGCTATGGATAATATCAATGCGTTTAAAACCGATTAATGCTTTTATGTTATCCCTGTTAGTAAGTCCATTTTACGCAGATGCAAATTTAAATATGGACTTCTTACATGGAGGAGTTCAACCGCAAGCTGCAAGCGTTTTTGATGAAAGTGTTAAGTACCCCGCAGGTCATTATATTGTTGAAGTCATTTTTAATCGCCGCTCTGTTAATCGAAAAGAACTCATTATTTTACCAGAGGATAAAGAGGTCTTATGCTTAAACTCAGAATGGATCTCAGAGTTATCATTACCTATTAACCTGACTTTGCTTGCAAATAATTTTGATTCGGCTAGAAACTGCTACAAAATTAGTCAGTACCCAGGTGCCGAGGTTGTATTTGATAACGCAAAGCAGACCTTGTCTTTTAGTGTGCCTCAAATCGCTTTGGATGAAACTAAAAACCAGCAAGAATGGGATTATGGTATTCCAGGCATTAAGGTGAATTATTCAGGATATATATCAAAAACGTCTTCTGCAAAAACCCAAGTTTATGGTGATTTTGATTTATATTCTAACGTTGGTCGGTGGGTGGCCTATGTCCGCAGTAGTTATCTTAATGATTCAGGTACTGAAACGTCTGAAGCAACAATATCCACCGCAATTAAGCCAATACAAGGCAGTTTTATTGTCGGTAAGACGTTAACGTCTTTATCTATTTTGCCTAATTTTGTTTTTTATGGTCTGTCTTTACGCTCAGAAAGGGATATGCGTCCTTGGGAGATGCGAGGCTATGCCCCTATTATTTCTGGTGTTGTTAATTCGAATGCAAAAATTACCATATCGCAAAATGGGTATATTTTAAGCTCACAAGTGGTTCCAGCGGGGGCCTATCAGTTAAAAGACATATCACCAGTGAGCAATGGTGATATTACGGTAACAGTTGAAGAAAATAACGGAACAAAAACAGTTCGCTATTACCCTGTTGCAACGCTTCCGTCTTTACTGCGTGCCAATGAGATTAATTATAACGTCGCAGTAGGAGAAAGAGAGGTTACGGGAAAGCGAGAAAACCGTTTGTTTTTTCTTGGTGCGTTTGATTATGGACTCACTCACTTTACCTTTCATACCGCAGGTATTTTGCATAACGATTATAAAAGTGCAGGGTTAGGCGCGAGTAAAGACTTAGGGCAATTTGGGGCGATTTCATTTAACTTAAATACAGCTGTTAGCACGTTTCAAAAGCAAACCCCAACCATGTCAGAATCTAGACAGTCTGGGATTAGTTATATGCTTAAATACGCTAATTCATTGTCTAATAATACAAATTTACAGTTATTAGCCTACCGTTATACAGGTAAAGACTATGTTGATTTTAATGAGTTTAACTCAAACGCGTTATATCATCGAAGTAATCGTAAAGAACGTTATGAAACTATCTTATCGCAGAACTTTGATAATAGTTTTGTCAGTGTTTCAGGTTGGGTTCAAACATACCGCAGTCAAATACATAATGAAGTTGGTGCGAATATTACCTACAACACAACTTTGAAAGGTGTGGATTTATCTGTATCGGCAGATTACCAGAAGTTAAATGATTATGACCGTGATAACTATGTTTTATCTGTTGGTGTGAATATTCCATTTAGTTTATTTGATAAAAACCATTATTGGACAAACTCGGTGACTTATGACCGTAGAAATAAATCGAGTTTTAACTCCGGTGTTGCGGGTAATATTAATGAGAAAATTAACTATAGTGTAAATACAAATAAAGACCGTGAAAGTTGGTCTAACTCCGCTTATTTCGGGGTTAATCAAGATATTGTTAATACGGGCTTCGCAATTTCGAAAAATGAGAATAAAACAACAGGTTCAATAAATGCATCAGGAAGTTTACTTGCGACTCAGCAAACGGGATTGTTATTGAGTAATGTTCGTCGCGATACAGTTGCTATTGCGAATATTAGCAATATTAAAAATATTACCTTTAATGATTCCCCCCCCACGGATAGAAATGGTAATACAGTCATTGGGATATCTCCTTATGTTGAAAATAACTTAAAAATCAATACAGAAGAAGTTCCTAATGACATTGAGTTGTTGGATTCCGTACAGGGGTTTGTGCCAACCGATAAGGCAATTATTTATCGTGAGTTTAAATTCTCCACGATTTATAGATATATTTTAAGACTGAAGAAACCAGACGGTCAATTTGTTTCAGCGGGCAGTTCGGCGAGAACAGAAAGCAATGAATATGTCGGGTTTGTTTCTAATGGTGGAGTGTTGCTTTTAAATTTACTCAACAAGCCGAAAAATATTTTTATTTCTTCCTCAGATAATGAGGTATGTACATTAAATTTGGAAAATATAGAATCAAATGAAAATAAAATTATGGAAGTCGAATGTAATTAATAAAATGGTATCACATTTTATTATATTGATATCGTTATTTACCTGCGTAAATGCTTATTCTGCATTTACTCTGAATGGAACGCGGTTTATCTATGATGAAGGGCGTAAAAATATTGCTATTGAAGTAAAGAATAATAGCGATAAAACCTATGGTGGTCAGGTTTGGGTTGATAATTTAAGTGGCACTGATGTTTTTTTTATACCTGCACCTAATTTATTTAAAATTGCGGGTGAAGAAAAACAGTTAATTCGCTTACTTTATGTGAATGATATTTTGCCCAAAGATAAAGAGTCTTTGTTTTGGTTAAATGTTCAGGAAATTCCCCCTGTTGCTTCTGCTGATGAAGGTAATGTCCTTGCTGTTGCTTTGAATACACAAGTGAAACTGATTTATCGCCCCAAAGTACTCGCTGAGGCCCGTGAAGATGCAGAGAAAAACCTTACGTATTCAGGTTCTGTGTTGAAAAACCCAACACCCTATTATTTTGCACTGACTCAAGTATCCGTGAATGGTCGTCCATTGGCTTTATCAAAAGAAATTGAGCAATCAATGAGTTTATTCCCCCCTTTCAGTGAAGTGAATTTACAGAAATCGTTATCTGGGAAAGTCACTGTTGAGGCTATTGATGATTACGGTGCTCGGCGTGTTATTGAGCTTCGCTAAGGACGTTAGCATGAATAAAAACCCTTATTATTTCATCGCATTAATGGTTTTTCTTTTTTCCCTCGATGCCTCTGCTGCACGGTGTAGAAGCTTATCGTTGAAATATAACTTTCCAGCGCAAATTGATGTCACGAATAAAAAAGTCGGTGACCAACTCTATTCCTTTGGGAATCCTGGAGCGCCAATTACGTTTGCAGGGCAATGTTTACGGGCATCAAGTGGGGCAGGAAATACAACAGGAAACTTTATTTATATCGTTGATAAATTTGGTGCGTCTCCAAATACCTGCCCTCGGGGAACGGTAGATAAAAACTCGGCGGATGGTTATTTAAGGTTTCGTTCAACGGGAAGTTGTGGGAATACGGTTTGGTTATTACTGGCTGATTACAAAACAAGCGGAACAGGCTATACCAACTTATCGGGACCTGGTGGCAGTACAGACTCTGGTGTTGTCTATTTACAAAAGAAGCCACCTCCAGGAAAAACAACCGTTAACCCAACCTATATGTTAACCCGAAATTTTTATTCGCGAATTGGTGAAAATAGCCTGACATTGCAAAAAGAAACTGTGGCTTTTAGCGCACCGACATCGATGACACTGATAAACAATGCCTCCTGTGCAGTTTCTGTCAATGATGTAGCTTTTGGAGAGCAAACAGCGAGCTCAGTAAGAGCGAATTCGATTGCCGCTAAAACAATCAATATTGCATTTACCTGTAATGCAGTGCTCCCTGCATACACTTTAAGTTTTTCAGGTAGAGACGGGGTAAACAACGCAACGACTGGGATTATTAATGTGAAAGATAATAGCTCGGTTGGTTATCAATTTACCTGGGGAAATAACACGGTGAAGCCTATTAATAGTGCGGTGGTGATCAATGGCACAGCAATTGCCCCTAATTCAAAACCCACAACCAATAACTTTACGATCCCTGTGACGGTAAAGCCTGTTGCTTTATCAACGCAGCCCATTCCCGGGCTAGCGAATACCGCATTAACGATTAATGTGAAATTAAATTAAAAGGAGTGAATCATGATAAAGGAAACGTTATTTATTTCTCTTGGCTTTCTATTTTCTGTTTCTGCTAACGCGACCAGTTTTGCCTCTAATGTGACTGGTGGAACCGTCACATCAAATTTAAGCATGACCGTAAAAGCGTCTTGCAGTGCAAGCGTTGCGGATGTGGCTTTTGGTGACCAAGCTGCGGGGGATATCAAAAAGGGAACTGTGGCAGATAAAGTGATGACCTTAACAGTGACCTGCGATACAACGCTCGCAAATTATACGTTAGCGTTTACGGCAGCGGATGGCGTGAAAGATGTGGCTAATGGGATAATAAATACAAAAGGGAATTCAACGGTTGGATACCAATTAAAATGGGGAAGTTCTACGGTTAAGCCAGTCGATACCGCTTTAGCGATTAATGGCACTGTGATTACGCCAACCACTAAGCCCACAGCGGCAAGTTTCAGTGTGCCAATTAAAGTAAAGCCTATCGCATTGGGCGATGTTGTTTCTCCGGGGGCAGCAAATACGGCTTTGAATATTAAGCTGACATTTAATTAGTTAAGGGCAACTATGTTCAGGTCTATTTTGCTTGCTGGTTTCTTCATACTCAGTGCGCCACCAAGTTATGGTGAAGAGCCAAAGCAAACATCGATTGTTGGTGAAACAATTCAATCGCAGTTTAGTATGAATGTGAGAATAGCGACTTGTTTACCTGCAACTGTAGATGATGTGAGTTTTGGATCTCTCGATGCTGCAACGATCTTATCGGGTGAAATTGAAGGGCATTCGATACTTTCATTAGATTGCACAGGAACGATTAAGCCGCAGCGGATATCAATACGGTTTGAGCCGGCAAACCCCCATTTAACAATGGCTTCCTCGGGGTATATTGGCTCAAAAAATACGACACTGGGTTATCTTGTTTCATGGGAAGATGACCAAGTCGGTACCGTTGGCTCGGGGGTTCCTATGGGACAAGAACTCTTTTTTAAAAAAATAGGCGCGTCTTTGATGAAGGTAAAAATCAAGATAAAGCCTGTTGTATTACCGCTTGGTGGGCAGTCTGTTAATTTAGGCAGTGGGAATACACATATTACAATTAAGATTAAATATATTTAATGTGGATAATAATATGAATAAAAAGATGTCAGCCTCTTTAATTGCCACTATTCTGATTGGTTATTCACATTACGTTTTTTCTGATGAGGTATTACCCGATACAATATTAAAAATTTCACTCGATATCGTGAATATTACCTGCGACATTAATGATGGAAAGGGATTTAACAAAGTTGTTGATTTTAAAGTCATTAATGAAGGCGATTTATTGGCAGGAAAGCAACCTGCGGTAAAGACACAATTTATTGTTGATTGCCAAAAAAGTGGTTTTAAACCCAGTCATATCGATATTAAGTTTCGGCCAGGTAGCCAAGGTGCCCTTAATAATGGGATAGGCGGCGAACTAAAAACAAATTTATCAGGTGTTGGTATTTATTTATCGTGGTTAGATGCAACACCTATTGATTTATCTGGGACGAATACCCGATTCAGTGCGAATAATAATAATCAGTTTGATATTAGTTTTTATGCAAAGCCTTATGCTCAGGCTCAGAGTATTGAAAAAGGTGTGATGAAGAGCAGTGTGATCATCGATATGCTTTATAAATAAGATTAAGTTGAATGAAGTTTAACTAAAAGATTTCATTCAACTTAATCAATAGAGTAGGGGAATTAAGGAACGGGTACTGCCTCACCCTTATAATTATCTAAAATAAATTTCTTCGTTTCATCACTTTTCAGTGCAGCCATCAGTTTTGTAATTCGCGGGTCATTTTGGTTATCTTCACGTGTCACCACCACGTTAGCAAATTTGCTGTTAGCCGCAGGTTCACTGTAAATGACGTCTTTCGTTAAATCCAAACCTGCATTAATCGCAAAATGGCTATCAATTGAGGCGACATCTGCCTCGCCATTTTTATAAATTTGCGGCATTAATGGCGCATCATAGGTAAATAAAAATTGTAAATTTCGTGGGTTTTCAACAATATCGTCAATGGTTGCATCATCAGGGTCAATACCACTGCGTAACTTAATTAAACCTTCATCTTGGTACAGTTTTAGAATATGACCATGTTGGGAAATATTATTGCTGCTCAGTACTTTTGCCCCATTAGGCAAGTCTTGCAGGCTTTTGTGTTTTTGCGAGAAAAAACGGTATGGGTGCATATGCACAGCCCCAACAGACACGAGTTTCCAATCAGGGTGGTCTGCTAATGTTTTATTTAAATATGGCACATGCTGGAAAAAGTTTGCATCCAGTTCTTTGTCTGCCAGTGCTTGGTTTGGAATAATGTAATCATTAAACACACGGATATCTAAATTAATCCCGTCTTTTTCGAGTTGCGGTTTGACGAATTCTAATATTTCCGCATGGGGTGTTGAAGATGCCCCAATCGTTAATTTATTGCTTTTTTCTTGTTGGTCTGGTTGGCAAGCAGTGAGTGCTAAACTGGTAATTAATAATGCCCCGAAACGCGTTAATAATGATAATTTCATATTGTTATTCCTAATTAGCTGAGTGTAGATAAAATTAATAATTTGTTGGCCTAGGTTGATGTTATTAACGTTTATCAATCCACCGAACTAGGGTGTCTCCTATAACTTGAATACATAAAACAATGGCTAAAATCACTAATGTAGCGACCCAAACGACATCCATATGACTACGTTGGAAGCCTTCTAAATAGGCCAGATTTCCTAACCCGCCTGCACCTATCGCGCCCGCCACAGCGGTACCACCCACTAATGAAATCAGCGTGACCGTTAAACCAGAGATCAAAGCAGGGGACGATTCGGGTATCAACACATTAAAAATCAAAGTGTGCAGTTTTGCCCCCATGGATTGGCTGGCTTCGATAACCCCTTTATCTACCTCACGTAAGGCAATTTCAACTAACCTTGCATAGAAAGCGCTTGCTGAAATTACCAAGGCGGGAAGCGCAGCATTAATCCCTAAAATAGTGCCGACGATCCATTTGGTCACAGGGAATAATAAAATGATTAAAATAATAAACGGAACAGCACGGAAGATATTCACAATAAAAGAAAGCGTACGGTAAACCGCAATATTTTCTTTTTTACCTTCTTGCGCAGTTAAAAATAAAAAGGTACCAATTAAAATCCCCAAGATGCCAGATAACGCACCAGAGACTAATGTCATATATAACGTGTTGAGGGTTTCAATGCCCAAAACATGTAATTTTAAATAGGGTAAATAGCCACTAACCCAGCGCTGTATTTCATCCATGACTAAATCACCTCAACAACGATATTTCTTTTATTTTTAAGATACTCAACGGCATCCGTTAATTTTTCAGTTTCAGGTAAAAATTGCAGATATAAAAAGCCAGCGCCTTGGTTAAAGGCACCTTTTACCAATTTAATCGGCTCATTAAATTGCGAAATTAGGTCATACAGTAAATAGTGACTTTGCTTTTCTTCATCTAAAACGACGCGAATAATTGGGCCATCAGCCAATATTGTTTTTAAATCCTCTTGGTTATCTGTCGCAATCTCACTTTGTGATAAAAACTGCCGTGTAATTGCATGTTGTGGGTTATGAAATACTTGGCTGACCAACTCTTCCTCAACAATACGGCCTTTATCAATGACCGCCACTTTATTGCAGATACTCTTGACGACCTGCATTTCGTGAGTAATTAATACGATAGTGATATTCAACTCGCGGTTAATACGCGCTAATAATTGCAAAATAGTTTGCGTCGTTTTTGGGTCTAACGCAGACGTTGCTTCATCACATAATAAAACATCGGGATTGTTGGCAAGGGCGCGTGCGATACCCACCCGTTGTTTTTGCCCACCACTGAGCATGGATGGGTATTCATCAGCTTTATCTGTTAGCTCAACCAATGCCATTAATTCATCAACACGTGCCTTACGTTTCTTTTTATCGAACCCTGAAATCTGTAATGGAAACTCAATGTTTTCCCGCACTGTACGTGACCACAGCAAATTAAAGTGCTGAAAAATCATGCCAATAGATTGGCGTATTTTCAAAACTGCTTTCTCATCACTGTGGGTAATATTATGTTGCCCAACAATCACTTCACCACTGGTGGTGTCTTCTAACCGATTAAGCAAACGGATGAGGCTACTTTTGCCCGCCCCGCTATAACCGATGATGCCAAAAATGTCCCCAGCGGCAATATTGAGGTTGATGTTATCAACCGCCACGGTCTGTTTTTTATTGCGGCTGTAGATCTTGCTGACATTCTTGAGTGTTATCACGCTGATCCCCTTGGATGAATTGGTTATATCATAGATCCAAAAATGGATATCTAGACGTCTATACCGCTAAAGTAATTAGAAATGTGATGAATGTCAAATAAAAGATAGGGATGAGTTAGATGAAAACAATCTAATCAATAAAAGATATTAATATTCATGTAGTTATGGTTTTTTGAAGGACGTCTTAGAAAGAGGAGACGGAATGAAATTGAAATGAAAAAAGAAATTGAGGGAGCAAATACCCCCCCAAACATTAGACATTATTTTGAAAATTGATGACCAATAAAGTAGATAACAGAGGAAGAAACTAACCCAGCTACCACCACAGAAAGTTCAGGTGCGTAAGCATTCACGATTAATGCAATGCCAGAGGCGAGTATCCAAGAAACGAATGCTAAGGGTTGCCAATTTTTTTCTTTATCATGTTTACGCTTGAGTACTAACTGATCCATGATAATAATGGCAGCGATTGGCGGCACAATTAAACCCAGTAAATTCAACCATGTTTGGAAAGCATTCCAAATTCCAGTCACTGCAACAATGATCCCAATGACACCCAGAATAATGGTTAAGGTTCTCATTTTACCTTTGGTAATATGAGACCAACCCACTGCACCATTGTATAAACAGTGAGTACAACCCACGCCCAAGTTAACAAACACAAAAATAATCGCGAGCACAGAAAGCAGCGGGCTTGAATTTGCCAAAATCGTGATGAAATCACCCCCCGTCACTTCAGGGTGCATGACCACGCCTGTTGCCACAATAATTGCGCCGATCACTTCTGCGAAAAACTTGGAAATGGGGAAGGCGGTAAATGCCGCGAGAAAGCCTTGTTTACCGTTTTTTGCCCAACGGGTAAAGTCAGCGGTCATGGTGCCAGAATCAGTAAAAGTGGAGAAAATCATGGTAACCGCGACACCAAAAGATAATGCCCCAGCCCCTGCCAGCGGTTGGTAGTTAATAATATCTGATGAACCGCTTTTCATGGCGATATAAACGGCAATTAGCCCTAAAATCAAATACATTGGTGCTGCGATGTACCCCAAAATGGCGAGGGCTTTAATGCCAATAAACGTCGCGCCAACATACAGCACTCCGCCTAACAAAGTCATGAGTAATAAGTCCTGCCCAAATGAGCGAAACATCGTATCACCAGTGAGGCCAACCATTAATGCAAACCAGCCGATAACAACGGTGGCAAGCAAACCTGAAACCGCGATATAGCCGCGCTGTCCAAAGGTTCTTTTTGCGGAGATAGCGAAGTTTTCCCCTGTTTTCCCTGCTAAATAACTCAATGAGCCAATCACCAAACACAATAATAAGTTACCCACTAAAATAGCGGTAACGCCCATTTTAAACCCTAACATAGCAGTGACAACGCCACCAATAACCGCACTGGTTAATACTAAAGGGAAGCTGTACCAAACAGCAGAAACTGAGGCAAAACTTTTTCGGTGTTCGAGGGGGACGGGAACATGTTCATATTCGGAATCTAATAAAATATTGTCTTTTTCTTTACTGGACATATTAGGTGAACCTCATTTTAATTAAAATTAATTGGAGTACCTATAAAAATTAATAATAAAATTTTTATAATTTAAATTTTATGGATGTGAATTAATTAGCTAAAAAAAGAAAATAAATCCCATGGCAAATAAATTATTTTATTAACCTGTAATTGATTGATTTTTTTGGTTTGTTTTTATGGTGTAGCAAGCATAGCAACAGTGAGTACAGAATAGAATCCATTTAAAAAGCATTCATCAATAGGGTGGTCGATTGTTGATTTGTTTTCAATAAAGGTGCTTTTATGTGATTGCACGCATCGTTAATGCGTCAATTTATGTTATTTTTAGATGATATTTAGGGAATAAATTTTAGATTTAATTTTTTTATTAAATAATAAGTTTAAATCTGTGATTTCAATCAAATTGAATGTTTTATATTTGTTAAATTAATATTTAAATATTAAGTTAATTTATTCGCTTGTCATTTTCCATTCATAAAACCTTCATCAATCTGACGTATTCCCCCCGTAGCATCATCGGCAACGATTAAATCCCAAAGAGGATACCAAGATGATGCAACATGCTCTCTCTTCATCGAGTGAGTGCTCGGCTATTTCGCCTTTCAGGCAAACGGCTGGTGACTTACCCATGATCGCAATACAAAATTTATCACAGGCTTTTTCACAACAGTATGTCCTTAATGGCATCGACTTAACGGTAGAAAAAGGCACGGTTTTAGCGCTGCTGGGGCCATCTGGCTGCGGTAAAAGTACCTTGCTCAAGCTGCTGGCGGGTTTATTACAACCCACTGATGGCACTATCCAATTTGCGGGTAATATTGTCGCAAGCGCCCATCACCTCGTTCCTCCAGAGAAACGCAACCTCGGCATGGTATTTCAAGATTATGCCTTATGGCCGCACATGACCGTTGCGCAGAATGTCGCGTTTCCCTTGAGAATGCGGGGCGTTGCAGGGCAACAGATTGAAGCTCGCGTGACTCAAGCACTTGAGCGTGTTGGGTTAATAGATTTTGCCAAACGAAAACCTGCGGACTTATCCGGTGGGCAGCAACAGCGGGTCGCACTCGCTCGAGCCATTATCGCTGAACCTGAAATTTTGTTATTCGATGAACCCCTTTCCAACCTCGATATCGCACTGCGCCAATCCCTTTGTGAGGAAATGGCGCAATTACTGAGAACACTGGAAATTACTGCGGTGTATGTCACTCACGATCCCGCTGAAGCCAATACGTTAGCACACCAAATCGCCCATATGCGAAATGGCAAAATTGACCGTTTGACGACCTTATGAAGAGAGAAAATTCCATGCAAAAGTTAACCGCAAAACACGTTTTTTCACTAAAGGGTATTACCATGAGTCTTGGCCTTTCCTGTGCATTGTTTTCTGTTTCAACTCAAGCCATTACCGTCTATACAGCAGGGCCTGGCGCGATGGCTAAGCAACTGGCTGCAGGGTTTGAAAAACAAACAGGCACGAAAGTGGATGTATTCCAAGCCACAACGGGTAAAGTGATGGCAAGGCTTGAGGCTGAACAAGCTAATCCACGAGCGGATGTGTTGATTTCCGCTTCATGGGATACCGCGGTTGATTTACAACAAAAAGGCTGGCTGCTGCCTTATGAAAGCCCAAATGTACAGCAAGTCCCCGCGCGTTTTAAAACGCCTTATTATGTCGCCCAAGGGATTTCAGCCCTCGGTATTGTGTGGAACAGCAAAAGTGGCACGCCAAAACCAACGGATTGGCAAGATTTAGCGCAGCCTGCATTTAAAGATAAGGTGACGATGCCAGACCCTGCATTATCAGGGGCATCGTTGGATTTAGTTTTAGGATTACAGAACGCAAAAAAAGAGGCAGCGTGGGCGCTTTTTGCTGATTTAAAAGCCAATGGTATGGTGATTTCGGGGCCAAATGCGCAGGCGTTAACCCCAGTCTTACAAGGGGCTAAAGCCGCGGTGTTTGGTGCGGTGGATTACGTGGCTTATGGTAGCATCGCCAATGGTGAATCCATTGAGGTCATTTTCCCAAGTAGTGGCACCGCAATAGCTCCGCGCCCAATGATGATTTTAAAAAGCAGTAAACAGCCTGATGAAGCGAAAGCGTTTATTGACTATGTATTATCACCTGAAGGCCAGGAAATCGTTGCCAATGCATGGCTGATGCCTGCCCGTGCAGATATTGCGGGGAAACGCCCTGATTTCTCAACACTCACATTATTGCCAGAAGCGCCAACAGACAGCGCTGAGCGTAGCGATGTTCTCTCGCGTTTAAGCGCCTTGTTCCGTTAGTTTTCTCGGCAATAATTAGCAAACCGCTGGGTAGGCCTCTTACCCAGCAGGAGTGTTGTTTCTAATGATAAAAATTCGTTTTCTCCCTTTAATAGTGGTGATTGCGCTAGTTATTTTAGTGGTTATCCCACTGTGTTTTATTGTGTTACAGGCGCTGTTTCCACAACTAGGGCAAGGGCTGTTTTCCCAACCGTTTGAACCGATTATTCATCTTTTCAATGAGCCAGAACTACCCGAGTTATTACAAAATACGTTATTGCTCGGCGTCGGCGTTGCACTTATCAGTGCAGTGATAGCGATTCCTTTGGGGGCTTTACGTGGCTTATTTAACCTTCCATTTGCCAAGGTTTGGGACTTACTTTTTCTGATCCCATTTTTGATCCCGCCTTATATTGCAGGCTTATCATGGATGCTGACATTGCAGCCAAATGGGTATTCCCAACAGCTATTTGGGGTTAGCCCTGGAAGCGTAATATTTTCCTTAGGGGGAATGATGGGAATTATGGCGCTGAATTTATTTCCAGTGCTATATTTTGCGGTCTCACGCAGTATGGCAGCGAATGGTAACCGCCTTGCTGATGTGGCGAGGGTGCATGGGGCGCCACCTTGGCAGGCCTTTTTCCGTGTGACCCTTCCGTTATCATTGCCCTCCATAGCGGCTGGTTTATTGCTCGTGTTTACCTTAGCGATTGAAGAATATGGTATTCCCGCTGCCATCGGTGCACCGAATGGGATCCGCGTACTCACAACCGATATTGAACAGCGTTTAGCGGATTGGCCGATTGATTTGCCCGGTGCAGCGTCGTTATCACTGATTTTGGCGAGTGTGGCAATTTTTGCTTATACCTTACAACGCTCGATTGTTTCGGGGAAAAATGTGGCAACGACGACAGGGAAAGCCGCGGCGTTGGTGACGCGTTCCCTAGGGGTATGGCGTTGGCCTGTTGTCGGGGTATTTGCGGTGGTGAGCTTTTTAGCTGTCGGGATGCCGCTATTGGCCATGTTTGGTACGGCATTTTCATCGACGGTTTCAGGCGGTTTAGCATGGGATAATTTAACGCTAAGGCATTTTTCTGGCTTGGTAGACTCCCAAGCAGAAGCGCTAGGGGCATTATTAACCAGCGTGTCATTAGCGAGTGCAACAGCGGTATTGACGGGCGTTTTAGGCTTTTTATCTGCGTGGCTGGTAGTTTCTCAACGTATTCGTGGGGCCGTTATCATTGATGCCTTGTCTTTATTACCTATTTCCATTCCGGGGATCGTGATTGCGGTAGGGATGATTTTAGCGTGGAACCAGCCATTTTGGCCTGTTACGCCATACCATACTTGGGGCATTTTACTGCTTGCTTACAGTTGTTTATTGTTGCCATACCCTGTTCGCTATTGCAACGCAGCGCTCACTCAAATTGGTGGTAGTTTAGCGGATGCCGCGCGAGTACACGGCGCATCTGCAATAACGACATTACGTTTGGTGCTGTTCCCATTGGTTTTACCCAGTTTACTGGCAGCGATGATGCTAGTGTTTGCCGTGGCATCGAGGGAGCTTGTTTCGTCACTGTTGCTCGCCCCCGCAGGAATGCAGACGGTATCTATCTTTGTCTGGCGGCAGTTTGAGCAAGGCTCCATCGGCAGTGGTATGGCGATGGCCTGCATTGCCGTGTTGATCAGTTTAAGCTTGATGCTGTGCGCACAATGGGTGCAGGGGCGTTATAGCAGAGAATAGTGTCAAAGAATTCAAGGTGGCATTATGCCACCTTGATGATACCGACTAGCTTATATCACTCGCGTCGTGGCGTTCGCGCACTTGTTGTGCGGGGTCGCCTTGTAAGCGATTGACGCGGCGACCGCGTTGTACCGCAGGGCGTGCATACACTTCATCCGCCCAGCGAATGACATTTTTGTACTCATGCACTGATAAAAACTCAGCGGCGTCATACAGCCAGCCTTTGACTAAAGCACCATACCACGGCCAAATGGCCATATCGGCGATGGTGTAATTATCACCTGCCACGTATTTATTGTCTGCTAAGCGTTTGTCCAACACATCAAGCTGGCGCTTGGTTTCCATGGCAAATCGGTTGATTGGGTATTCGTATTTTTCAGGGGCATAGGCGTAAAAATGCCCGAAGCCGCCTCCCGCAAAAGGGGCTGAGCCCATTTGCCAAAACAGCCAAGATAACGTTTCAGCGCGTTCAGGCTGGGTAGTTGGTAAAAAGGCAGAAAATTTTTCTGCTAAATAAGTGAGAATCGAACCTGACTCGAACACGCGAATGGGGTCTTTACCGCTTCTGTCGACCAATGCTGGGATTTTCGAGTTCGGGTTGATACCCACAAAGCCAGACCCAAACTGGTCACCTTCGCCAATATTAATCAACCAAGCATCATATTCCGCTTCTTTAATACCCAGCGCTAACAGCTCCTCAAGCATAATCGTCACTTTTTGGCCGTTAGGGGTGCCCAGTGAATAAAGCTGTAGTGGGTGCTTACCAATCGGGAGTTCTTTTTCGTGTGTTGCACCAGAAACGGGGCGGTTGATATTGGCAAACTTGCCGCCATTACCTTGCTGCCATTGCCATACTTTGGGTGGAATATACGGTGTATCTGCCATTGATTATCTCCTTAATCGTGTTGAAGGATCTGCTTCAATAATCCCATTATTAACGCTTCCACTGTAGCAATTCGCCGTCAATTCGCCACCTTTTTTATCGGTTTTTGATCTGTTCAAGATCTGAACGGCACAGAGTGGATGAAATACACACTTAAACAGAGTTGGGGTTATCTTTGCATAAAATCCAATTGGAGAGGCTATGGGAGGGTTGTTAATACGCACAATCATTAATTAAAGAATTGTCCTTAGGTATCTATATCTTAAACATTAAGTTGGTAACTAAAGGTAAATATTTATCGTTGAAATCAAAATAGCACGTTTATATGACACTTAAGCAAAAAATATTTAACAAATGGGTTGTGCAAATAACTAACTCAATTCAAAAAAGGATGTGAACAATATGTGAACATTGGCACTAATTTCATAAGGGGCATTTTATACATTGAATACCAATAAGAGATACCCGTTGGTTGGAGTGTGCCCATGCTTGCGTCAAATTCAAATATTTATCAAAGCCTACTAAACAGGGCAAACACACAGCCTGATGCTGTGGCCATTGTTTTTGAAGAGCAAAATTGGAGTTATCACCAGTTATTGGTGAAGGTCAACCAAACGATGTTTTGGCTAACATCGACCCTGCAACTACAAAAAGGTGACCGTATTATTTTGGGGTGGGGAAATACCATTGAATTCTGCCAGCTATTTTATGCAGCGGTGGGGCTGGGTATTCAGGTTATTCCGTTAAGCACCAAAATGAAGGAGTTTGAAGGTAAAGAACACCTTGCACGAATTAATGCCGATGCCATTTTTTGGGATGATAGCTACCAGCCGTGGTTGGGCGCATTAAGTGCGAAAGGGGTGAGCCTTTCCCAGTGGAAAGCATTAGCACTGGCAGATGAAATGATGTTTGTTAATCAGGTTAGTGAAGAGGACCCTGCCGTCATTATTTTCACCTCAGGTACAACGGGTGCACCAAAAGGCGCGGTCATTACGCATAAAAATATATTGTCAGCCATTAGCGCCTACCAACAAACGTTAAAACTGACTGAAAATGATAAAACAATATTAGCGGTTCCGATTTACCATATTACTGGGCTATCTGCTATTTTGGCCTTATTTATTCATATTGGTGGAACGATTTTCCTGCATAAAAAATTTAATGCTAAAGAAATGATTTCTACTATAGCAAAAGAAAAAATTACTTTTTTACATGGTTCACCAACAGTCTTTATTTTATTAATCCAAAAAATAAAAGAAAATAAAAGCATTAATCTAGAAAGATTTAATTCATTAAAAATGATTGCTTGTGGTGCGGGGCATTTAAATGAAGGAACCATTAAAGAGCTCTCATATATTTTTTCTAAAACATCTATTCATTCGATATATGGTTTAACAGAAACATCATCCCCTGCAACGGTATATTTAGACGATATTCGAAATAGTCCCAAAAAAGCCAGTTCAGGGACACCAATTCCGGGGCTAAAAGTAGCGATTAGAAGCGAAAAAGGTGAAGAAAAACCAGCCAATAAAACGGGCAATATCTGGGTCAAAGGGGATGTTGTGATCCAGCATTATTGGCCTGATAGCCCTGCGAATGCGACTTCATTTCAGGATGGATGGTTTTTTACTGGGGATATCGGTTATCTGGATGACGATGGCTTTCTTTATATTCAAGACAGAATTAAAGATATGATTAACCGAGGTGGTGAAAAAATTTATTCCATTGAGGTGGAAGATCTAATTTCTAATTACCCCGGTGTGAATGAAGTCGCAGTGATCCCAATCGAAAGCCCGATTTATGGTGAAGAACCTATCGCATTTATTATTCCAGAAAGCCAAGTTTGCTTAACCAGTAAAGAAATTATGGAATGGCTAAAAGAACGTGTGCCGAATTATAAAGTTCCTGTGAAAATTATGTTTACCCGTAATTTTCCAAGAACATGGAATGGAAAAATAAGTAAGAAAGATTTAAAACAACGATATTACTCTTTAAATAGCTAACAGCTAATTCGTTTTTAATTCATCAAATAAAGGGCTATGAAATATTAGCCTTTAGGTAGGTTTTATCATGAATAATAAGTTTATCTCTAAACAAAAAGCCGCTGAATTAATTAATGATGGCGATACAATTTGTACTGTGGGAATGACATTAACCAGCGCAGCAGAATCTATTTTGTCTGCCATTGAACAGCGTTTTTTATCTGAAGGTTCACCGAAACAATTAACGCTAGTGCATGCCGCGGGGCAATGTAACCGTATTCGCGGTAATCAACATTTTGCTCACCAAGGTATGGTGAAACGCATTATTGGCTCTCATTGGGGGTTAGCCCCGCGCTGGATGCAAATGATTAATGACAATGAGGTTGAAGCTTACTGCTTACCACAAGGCCAAATGGTGCATTTATATGGTGCGATGGCGGCGGGCCTTCCCGGTCGTTTATCCAAAGTCGGTTTAGGGACATTTATTGACCCTGACCTCGAAGGCGGTCGTATGAATGCGAAAACGCTAGCGCTGCCACCGTTAGTCGAAAAAGTGAATTTCAAAGGGGAAGACTGGCTGTGGTACCCCGAAATTCCACTGGATGTTGTGGTGATCCGCGGAACGCATGCAGACAGCAAAGGCAATTTGACCACCGATGAAGAGGCCATGTCGTTGGAAGTGTTGCATGCGGTTTTAGCGGCAAAACGCTTTGGTGGGAAAGTCATTGCTCAGGTGAAATATTGCGTGGAAGAAGGCACTTTGCACCCGAAACGCGTTACTGTTCCTGCCAGTTTTATTGACCACATTGTGATTTGCGATAACCCAGAAGAAGACCACCGCCAGTCTTCAAGTTGGTTCTTTGACCCAACACTGTGTGGTGACATTCGCACGCCTGTACAGCAAACCACACCATTACCGCTCGATATTCGCAAGTTGATTGGGCGTATCGCTTGTCGTTACCTCACTGAAAACTGTGTGATTAATTTAGGGACAGGGATCCCGAATGATGTCATCGGTTCAATTATTCAAGAAGAAGAGGCCACCAAACGCGTTGATATCACAGTGGAGTCGGGTATTTGGGGCGGTGTACAAGCGGGTGGGATTGATTTCGGTATTGGCCGCAACCTGTCCGCGATGATCAGCCACCAAGACCAAATGCTGTACTACAACGGGGCGGGGGTAGATATCACCTATATGGGCGCAGGGGAAATGGATACCAGCGGCCATGTGAATGCCACTTTACTTGGCAATATCTGCCCGGGAGCAGGTGGGTTTATTGATATCACACAGAATGCGCGTCACGTGGTTTTTTGCTCAACATTTACCGCTAAAGGGTTAGATATTCGCTGTGAAAATGGGCAGTTAAAGATTATCCGTGAAGGAGATATCCGCAAGTTGGTGGACAACGTTAGGCAGATTTCTTGGAACGCAGATGTGGCACGCCAGATTAACCAAACCATGCATTTTGTCACGGAACGCGCGGTATTTACCTTGGGTGGAAAAGTGCCTGTGTTGGTTGAAATCGCCCCGGGTATTGACCTTGAGCGTGACATTCTTGCCCATATGGATTTCGTACCAGAAATCTCCCCTGATTTGAAAGTGATGTCGTCTTCATTATTTGAAGAAGCCCCTTTTGGTCTGGTTTCGTATTTATAGTTTCAATATTAAAGAAGGATTTATTTATGTTAGTCAAAGACAAAGTTGCCATCGTCACAGGTTCTGCAAGAGGTATTGGTTTTGCTATCGCACAAGTGCTGGCAGAAGAAGGTGCCAAAGTCGTGATTTCTGACCTCTCCATGTCCTCTGGCGAAGAAAGCGCAAAACAGTTACAGGACCAAGGTTTTGAAGCCGTGTTTATCCCGTGTGATATTTCCAAACGCGAACAAGTCAACGCGTTGTTTGCCCAAGCCAAAGAACACTTTGGCGGCATTGATGTGATTGTGAATAACGCAGGGATCAACCGTGATGGCATGTTACATAAACTCAGTGACGATGACTGGGATAAGGTTATCGACATTAACTTGAAAGGTACGTTTAACTGCATGCAAGAAGCAGCCAAACTGATGCGCGAGCAAGGCAGCGGCCGTATTGTGAATATCTCTTCAGCGAGCTGGTTAGGGAATGTGGGACAAGCTAACTATGCGGCCTCAAAAGCAGGGGTTATCGGCTTAACGAAAACGGCTTGTCGCGAATTGGCGCGTAAAGGCGTCACCGTCAATGCTATCTGCCCTGGGTTTATTGATACTGATATGACCCGTGGTGTGCCTGAAAAAGTGTGGGACATCATGATCAGCAAAATCCCAGCAGGTTTTGCAGGTGATCCACGAGACGTTGGGCAATGTGTGGCGTTCTTGGCGTCAGACAAAGCGCGCTATATCAATGGCGAAGTGATTAACGTTGGCGGCGGCATGGTGCTGTAGGAGAACAGAATGAAAAACGCAAATGATATTGTGATTGTTAGCGGTGTAAGAACGGCGATTGGTACCATGGGTGGCAGTTTTGCGAACACGCACCAACACGATTTAGGGGCTGAAGTGATCCGCGAAGCCGTAAAACGTGCAGGGATCGCGCCAGAAGATGTGGACGAAGTGATCGTCGGAAACGTGGGGCAAATAGCAGAAAGCGGTTTTATTGCACGGATCTGTCAATTACGTGCAGGTTTACCAAAAGAAACAACGGCTTACTCCGTTAACCGCCAATGTGGCTCGGGGCTACAAGCGCTGGCAGATGGCATGATGCTGCTGCAAACAGGGCAGTCGGATGTGGTTGTGGCATGTGGAACCGAAAATATGACCATGTTGCCGTACTACTTGCGTAAAGCGCGTTATGGCTACCGTATGGGCAATGATGTTTTAGAAGATGGGCTGACATCGATTTTAACTTGGCCTGAAGGCCCGTATCACAACGGGATGACGGCGGAAAATGTTGCGGAGCAATTTAATATTTCCCGCGAAGAAATGGATGACTTTGCATGGGATAGCCAGCAAAAAGCATTGAAAGCTATCGAAGCGGGTTATTTTAAAAATGAAATTCTGCCGATTGAAATTCAAGAAGGGCGCAAAGGGACGCGTATTTTTGATACGGATGAACACCCTCGGGACACACCAAGAGAAAAACTCGCGAAATTGCGCCCTGCATTTAAAGCCGATGGTGTGATTACCGCAGCGAACTCGTCAGGGATCAATGATGGTGCAGCGGCATTGGTGATGATGCGCCGCGAAGAGGCCGAAAAACGTGGGCTGAAACCACGAATGAAAGTGGTGGATTGGGCGGTAGCAGGCTGTGAAGCTGCGATTATGGGGTTTGGTCCTGCACCCGCGACACGCCGCTTGATGGAAAAATTGAAGATGGATGTCAAAGACATTGACTTGATTGAGTTAAATGAAGCTTTTGCTGCTCAAGCGATAGCTGTTATGAATGATTTGTCATTAGACAGCTCACGGGTCAATGTGAATGGCGGTGCGATTGCATTGGGTCACCCAGTTGGGGCTAGTGGGGCAATTCTACCGGTTAAGTTAATGTACGAAATGGAACGCCGTCAGGTTGCTACAGGGTTAGTGACGATGTGTATCGGCGGTGGTCAAGGGATATCAATGTTGTTCGAAAGAGAATAAGAAATACTGCAAGCAAAAAGCCCGACGTGGGGCGTCGGGCTGTTGCTGAGGTAATAACAACAGGTATTGGTAACGTTATGAAGCACCGAACCTGTTTCACTGCAACATGAGGATCTTATCTATGTTTTCTACAAATGCAAAGTTAGATTATGCGGCACAGGGTAAAAAGACCAACGCAAAGATATATCGCAACCTGATGCCGTTATTGATTTTGGCTTATATTATTAGCTTTATTGACCGTACCAATATTGGTATGGCAAAAAATGCGATGTCGATTGACCTCGGATTATCTGCAACCGCATTCGGGATTGGTGCGGGGTTATTTTTCCTGACTTATTCAATTCTTGAGATCCCAAGTAACCTGATCATGGAAAAAGTCGGTGCGCGTTTTTGGATCACACGGATCATGATCACGTGGGGGCTTTTATCGGCCGCGATGGCATTCGTCACAGGGCCAACGTCTTTTTATGTACTGCGCTTATTATTAGGGGCGGCAGAAGCGGGTTTATATCCAGGGGTGATCCTGTATATGACCTACTGGTTTAGCCAAGAGGAACGGGCTAAAGCGACGGGGTTATTCTTATTGGGTGTGTGTCTCGCCAATATTATTGGTGCGCCATTAAGTGGTTTATTGTTAAGTATGGATGGCTTATTAGGCTTCCATGGTTGGCAGTGGATGTTTGTGATTGAAGGCTTACCTGCGGTTATTCTTGCATTTGTTGTTTGGTTTGTTTTACCAAATAAACCCGAAGACGCAAAATGGTTAGATGAAGACGATCGGAATTATATTAAATATAAGCACGAACAAGACCAAAATAGTATCAGCGTCAGCAATAACAAATTCTCATTAAAAGCAGCGTTTAAAAACAAAGCATTTATGATGATTGTTGCGATTTATTTTACTCACCAATTCTCAGTATACGGCTTGAGTTATTTCTTACCGACTATCATTGGTGAATACGGCAAATTAACACCAATTCAAATTGGTTTATTAACGGCAATTCCTTGGATTTCAGCGGCCATTGGCGGTATTTTTGTGGCAAGAAAAGCCAATACGCCTCGTCGTTCATCCCGTATCTTAGTTTCAGGGTATGCGGTGATGGCTGTCGGTCTGGTAATAGGTGCTCTAGGTGGTCCAGTGGTTGGGTTAATTGGTTTTTGCTTAACTGCCTTTATGTTCTTCGTGGTGCAATCCATTATTTTCTCACTCCCACCGACTTATATGAGTGGTAGTATGCTGGCAGGAAGTTTGGCATTACTGAATTGTTTAGGGTTGTTTGGCGGTTTCTTGGGGCCATTTATTTTAGGGTTCTTTGAAGATTATACAGGTACAGCCACCTCTGGATTATGGTTTGGTGTTGGCTTACTCGTTATCGGGACGTTGATTGCTTCTCGGGTGAACACCAACGGTATGAGCAACAGTGAGAAAGTGGACGCACCAGCATCGGTACAAGCGAAATAACCCAACATTGGCATTTACAATAGGAAAGTCTACATGAAAATTGTTATCGCACTTGATTCCTTTAAAGGAAGTTGCTCAGCACAGCTTGCATGCCAAGCAGTTGCTGAGGGTTTCAAGCGTGTATCCTCCGATTTGGATATGACATTATTGCCGATATCTGATGGCGGAGAAGGCCTGTTGGAGTCACTGGAGCATAGTCCGATTTTATCTGGTGTAACGCCTTACATATTGACGTGTACTGGGCCCTATGGCAGCAAAGTTGATGCGCGGTTGTTAGTGTTGGAAGGAAAAACCGCCTTTATTGAAATGGCTCAATGCAGCGGTTTAGAGCTCGTCAAATCTGAATTTCGCCATGCCGAAAAAGCCTCAACATACGGCTTGGGGGAAATGGTTAAATACGCCCTCGATTTGGGGTGCAACCGCATTATTATTGGTATTGGCGGAAGTGCAACAAACGATGGCGGGGCGGGCTTTGCGCAAGCACTAGGTGCTCAATTTTACGATAAAAATCATCAATTAATGAGCTCGCCAATAAATGGTGAGGATCTCATTAATATCGCAAAAATTGGGTTGGATAAGTTTGACCCTCGTGCAGCGGCTGTTGAATTTAACGTATCTTGTGATGTAGAAAATCCGTTGCTGGGTAAGAATGGGGCAACGTATATCTATGGCCCACAAAAAGGTGCTGATAGTGCAATGCTCGACCTGTTGGAAGCGGGTATGGTGCACTATGCCCAATTAATGTCGAACACGTTAGGGAAAGACGTCTCAGCTGAGGCGGGAAGTGGGGCGGCTGGAGGGCTAGGTGCTGGGCTGCGTTGGTTCGTGAATGCTAAGCTCGAAAAAGGTATCGACCTTGTGCTGGGGTTATTGGGGGCAGAAGCTTATATACAACAAGCAGATTTAGTGGTGGTTGGTGAAGGGCGAATGGACAGTCAAAGTGCTAACGGTAAAGCACCTGTCGGTGTTGCCCGCATGGCAAGTCGTTATGGTGTGCCTACAATCGCCTTATGCGGTGGATACAGCGAAGATAGCCGAATCTTGTACCAACACGGTATCACCGCGATGTGGTCACTATGCCCTGGCCCTGTCTCTTTAGAGCAAGCGATGGTTAACGGAGAACGCTACTTGGCGGATACCGCTGAAAACTTGCTAAGAACGGTATTATCAAGCCAAAAAAAGTTTGTAAAACAATAAGATGAGGCGGTAACATGCTACTGACTGAAAAATTAGCCAATGATATTGTCACGCGTGCAATGGGGATAATCCATCACAACGTCAATGTGATTAACAGTCAGGGCGTGATTATCGCCTCAGGTGAAAAAAAACGTATTGGTGAAACTCATGAAGCCGCAGTGGAGGTGATCCGCTGCGGCAAACGGATCACCATCTACAATGAAAATGAAGCGCGCGCATATTCCAATGTTGCACCGGGGATTAACCACCCGATTATTGTGGCAGACAAGGTGGAGTTAGTGATTGGTGTTAGCGGCGACCCTGTGGTTATTCAGCGTTATGCAGAGCTCGCCATTCTCACCGCAGAACTATTGATTAAGCAAGAGATTGAACGCCGTAGTATTAATTGGCAGCACCGTTTGCGGGATATGTTATTTGTACAGTTTATTGAAAGCGATACGCCCATTCAGGGGCGAAGTGCATTATTAAAGCTGCATAATTCTGGTTTTTCGTTTTCGCTACCGACTATTCCAGTGATTATTAATATTGAAGCTATTCAATATCGCCCTGAAATTCTAGATACCATTATTACCGAATTATCGGCGATGGAAAAAAGTGATGTGCTCTTGCTCAATAGTCGTGAAGTGTTGATGTTATTTCCCTCAAAACATTATCAAAATGAATCGTTTATCCCTAATTTACATTTTATTTTAGATAGCCAACTGAGCCAGTATTATATTGGTGTTGGCGTGCAAGCAGATAGCGAAGAACATGTGCGTGATGCAGTGCATTTTGCGCGCTCAGTGATTGATGTTGGTCGCCAAACCGTCCCTGAGAAACAGGTTTTTTTATTTAAAGAAATGGCCTCATTTTGTTTGTTTAATGAGTTAGAAAACAGTTACTTATTTAATTTCTTTTTGGATATTTGCAACAAGATTTTATTGCATGACTCAGGGGAAAGCTTGTTAGAAACGTTAGAGCTGTTTTTATCGCAAAATGGTGAAATAGGGAATACCGCTTTGCAGCTTGGCATCCACCGCAACACGCTAAGTTATCGGTTACAACAAATCAAAAAGCAAACGGGGCTCGACCCGACAAAATTTACTGATTTAATTCAATTGTCCGTGGCAATGCATGGCTACCGTCGACGTTACCCAAAACAGCAGCCATGGCTAGATGCATTAACCTAATAAGTCGGTAGGTTACTTTTGCTGTAAAACCCAAATCGCAGCTTCAACACGCGATTTTAAATTGAGTTTTTTCAGTAAATGCTTCACATGTACTTTAACGGTACTTTCCGTAATAGTTAATTTATTAGCAATTTGCTTATTGGATAAACCCTGTGAGATTAAATCTAATATATGGGTTTCTCTTGGAGTGAGTGCTGTTAAATTATGATCCGTCGATGCGCGGTTATCTCTTAATGATTCGGCCAAAACAGAGGCTAACGTTGGGCTGACTACCATTTTACCACTGGCGGCTTCTTTCAATGCAACAATCAGTTTTTCGGGTTCCATATCCTTTAATAAATAGCCATCAGCACCGTGCTTTAGCGCATTAATTAAATCTTCACCATAGTTAGAGACGGTGAATAAAATAATGCGGCCAGAAAGTTCGCGGCTGCGCAAATTACTGAGAACTTCAAACCCATTCATTCCTGGCATATTTAAATCTAATAGGATTAAATCGGGGTCATATTCTTCGGCGAGTCTAATGCCTGTTTCGCCATTATCAGCTTCCCCTATCACCTGCAATGTTGGTTCTAAGCTGATCAGCTGTTTAACGCCGTTACGCAGCATCGGATGATCATCAATGAGTAAAATAGTGGATTGCCCAGTCGTGATATTTTTGCTTTCCATCAACAAGTAACTCCAATTTAATTAAGCCACAGCGAGAGGGAATGTGACACTGACTGTCGTTCCCCCCTGAATGCGAGGTGCAATTTGGTACTCCCCGTTTAAGCTCAGAGCCCTTTCCCTCATGATAATCAGCCCATAATGGTTATTTTTTGTGGGCTGAGGTTGAATACCTTCACCATTATCTTCAATGGTGACGGTGATAACGCCTGAATTTTCGAATAACGAAACTTGCGACCAATTTGCATTGGCGTGCTTGAGAATATTGCTCAAGGCTTCTCGGATTATCTGTATGATATGAATTGCTTGGTGAGGCGAAATACTTTTTGCTGGCAGTTGGTAATCTAAGTTTATTTCAAAGCCAACACGTTGGCTAAATTCACTGATAGTACTTTCCAAAGAGGGTAATAAACCCGGTTCAGTGAGTTTTAACCTAAAGGTGGTTAATAATTCACGTAATTGGCTATAAGCCGAATTAATTTCATTGCGCATTTCATTGAGTAAATCTTGTTGTTTATTGGGCAATGATTCTGGCTGCATTTGCAGGTAGCTAATTTGCATTTTTAAACATGATAACGATTGGGCAATAGAGTCATGGAGTTCTCTGGCTATTGCCGAACGCTCGTCCATAATCAGCAATTGTTGTTGTTGCTCTAATTGGTGCGCCATTGCTAACATGCCAGTGATTTGTTTGACCAACATTAGCACTAAATTATTTTGCTCATCGGATAAAGGCCTATCTATTGGGAGCTCGGCTAGAATAACCCCATAGCGGTGTAAATTATCAGAGATATCCCACGATAACACTGTTGGATGTTCCACGGTTTCAGGGACTGGAAATTCACCACAGTGGATGTCATGAAAATAGGTATCGTTATTTTCTTCATATAGCCGCAAGCTAATATTTTTAAGAGGGGTTAGGTTTTGCAGCTCCACCAAGACTTTTTCCAGTCGTACCGCCAGTGGGTCGATGGAATGCAAGGTGCGATTTGATTGATACAGGTACAGCAATACTTTGTTTTTATTCTGTAAGTCTGCCGTTTTTTCTTCGACGCGAGATTCTAATTGGTGATAACTTTGCGCTAATTCGTCAGACATTTGGTTTAATGTTTGCCCAAGAGCGCTAAGCTCATCGTGTTTTTTATACGTCGGATAACGTTGGCTAAAATCCCGATGACTGATCGCATTCACCATATTTAACAATTTTAGCCAAGGGTAATAAATTTTTCTCCTAAAATGGCAAATGGTGAAGAGTAATAATAAAGACACGAGGCCGATAAACACCATTTGTGTCATGGCAACATAGGTCATTTTACGTTCTGTTTTTTCGTCGATACTTTTTACTAACTCATCGATTTTATTAACAAAAGTGATAACTTCAAAACGTGCATCATTGGGGGAAGTCGCTTTTGCTAGCGCAGGTCTTAAATCGTTTAGCCAATATTGGTGAAGCTCGCTAAATAGATTCGTTAAATTTTCAATTTCGACCACTTGGGTTAATTCAGGACTTAATAAATCACGTTCAAGTTCATTCAGATAAACATCTGAATAGGTATTGAGTGGTGTTAATGAAAGCAAATGATAACTTTGCATTCTTAGCGACCCTGATTTATTTATTGCGTGAGCGTTCCCTTGCACACTAATAATCATTTGGTTGGAAATTGTCATGCCAATAATACCGAGTACGGCAATCAATAACATTAAGCCAATAACTTGGTTAATGATTGAAAATCGACGGTTCGCAGTTGGCATACATAATCCTTAATTCTATTGCATCATTATTCAATATTTTTTATAACGCTATTATTGTTCCTCTATTAGGCAAAATTGAATATGCCACTTCGGTATTACTCCCTAATATCTCACTGAGTATTTTTGCTAAAATTCTTACCAATAAATGTTTTTAATAGATGATATTATTTCTTTATATTCAATATTTTAAATAAAAATACCCCTAATACCCCCCTGGTGGGCAGTCTGATTTTTGCGCCAAATTTGATTTAAATCTCCCTTGATTTAGATCAGCTTCACGCCGGCTTATTCGCCACACACTGCGTTCAGAAAATCGTATTTATCGGGGTGAGTTATGTCTCAACGAGAGAGTGTTAATCATACTGCTGCACAGCCAAAAGGCGTTATTCAGGATTGGCGGCCTGAAGAAAGCCAATTTTGGCAGCAAACAGGCCAGCGAATTGCTAAGCGCAATTTGTGGATTTCGATTCCGTGTTTGTTGCTCGCATTCTGTGTATGGATGTTATTTAGTGCGGTTGCCGTTAATTTAAATAAAGTGGGTTTTAATTTTACCACTGATCAATTATTTTTATTAACCGCACTGCCTTCTGTTTCAGGCGCATTATTACGTGTGCCTTATTCTTTTGTTATTCCTATCTTTGGTGGTCGTCGTTGGACGGCAATTAGCACCGTATTTTTGATTATTCCGTGTATTTGGCTGGGGTATGCGATTCAAGACCCAACAACGCCATACCAAATCTTTGTGATTATTTCCCTGCTTTGTGGCTTTGCGGGAGCAAACTTTGCGTCGAGCATGGCGAATATCAGTTTCTTTTTCCCGAAAGCTCGTCAAGGTGGCGCGCTGGGCTTAAATGGCGGTTTAGGCAATCTAGGCGTTAGCGTAATGCAGTTAGTCGCACCGTTTATTGTCGGCGTAGGTGTGTTTGCTTTTGCAGGGGGAACAGGAGCAGTTCAACCTGATGGCTCAGTGCTGTGGTTGGAAAATGCAGCGTGGGTTTGGGTGCCATTCTTGCTGTTCTTTACGGTGATGGCGTGGTTTGGCATGAACGATTTGGCAGCAAATAAAGCCTCGTTAAAACAGCAGCTTCCTGTTTTGAAACGTGGACATTTGTGGATTTTAAGCCTGTTATACCTCTCAACATTTGGTTCATTTATCGGTTTTTCCGCGGGCTTTGCCATGCTGTCGAAAACCCAGTTCCCCGATATTGTCATCTTGAAATTTGCCTTCTTTGGCCCATTCCTTGGCGCATTAGCACGCCCACTCGGTGGCATGCTGTCTGACCGTTTTGGCGGCGTCAAAGTGACGTTCCTTAACTTTATCGCCATGGCCATTTTTTCAGGTTTGCTGTTCTTCACCTTGCCAGAAAACGGCCAAGGCGGCTCCTTCGGCGCGTTTTATGGCGTGTTTATGGTGCTGTTCTTAACGGCAGGGTTAGGCAGTGGCTCCACATTCCAGATGATCGCTGTGGTTTTTCGTAAATTAACCATGGACAAAGCTTTATTAAGAGGTGCTTCAGAGCAAGAAGCACAAAAAGAAGCAGTAACAGAAAGTGCGGCAGCACTCGGGTTTATCTCTGCCATTGGTGCAATTGGTGGCTTTTTTATTCCAAAAGCCTTTGGGACGTCTTTAACCCTGACGGGCTCGCCCGCTGATGCCATGAAAGTATTCTTTGTGTTTTATCTCTCTTGTGTGTTTATCACGTGGCTAGTCTACGGGCGTACTCACAAATAATAACAAGCAATAAAAACCCTTTTTAAGCAATGTACGGCGGCGGTCGCCGTCTCTTTGGAGGCAATCCGAATGAGCAAGTTTTTAGACAGATTTCGTTATTTTAAGCAACTGGGTGATACCTTCGCAGGCGGTCATGGGCAAGAGCTCAATGTTAACCGTGATTGGGAAGATGGTTACCGCAGCCGCTGGCAGCACGATAAAGTCGTGCGTTCTACTCACGGTGTTAACTGTACCGGTTCATGTAGCTGGAAAATCTACGTCAAAAATGGCCTTGTGACGTGGGAAACACAACAAACAGACTACCCACGCACTCGCCCAGATTTACCTGACCACGAACCACGTGGCTGCCCGCGTGGTGCCAGTTATTCATGGTATTTATACAGCGCAAATCGCGTGAAATACCCGATGATGCGTAAGCGTTTACTGAAATTATGGCGCGATGCAAAAGCGGAGCACCAAGACCCTGTCGCGGCGTGGTTATCCATCATTAGTGACCCAGAAAAAGCACAGAGTTACAAACAAGCCCGTGGTCGCGGTGGTTTTGTGCGCTCCAGTTGGCAGGAAGTGAACGAGTTAATTGCAGCTGCTAACGTGGCGACGATTAAAGAATTTGGCCCTGACCGCATTGTTGGCTTTTCACCAATCCCAGCGATGTCGATGGTGTCTTATGCATCAGGCGCCCGTTACTTATCCCTCATTGGTGGTGCTTGCCTGAGCTTCTACGATTGGTACTGCGACTTACCACCCGCATCCCCAATGACGTGGGGCGAGCAAACGGACGTGCCTGAATCCGCGGACTGGTATAACTCATCCTACATTATTGCTTGGGGCTCGAACGTCCCGCAAACCCGTACGCCAGATGCTCACTTCTTTGCTGAAGTCCGCTATAAAGGAACAAAAACGGTTGCAGTCACGCCAGATTACGCAGAAATCACCAAATTCTGCGACCATTGGTTGAACCCAAAACAAGGGACAGACAGTGCGATGGCGATGGCGATGGGGCATGTCATCCTCAATGAGTTCCACGTCAAACGTGAAGCAGAATATTTCCGTGAATATGTTCGTACCTACACCGATATGCCGATGTTGGTAATGCTCGATAAGCATGAAAACGGCAGTTATGTTGCTGGGCGTATGCTGCGTGCTTCAGATCTCGTTGATTCTTTAGGCGAAGAGAAAAATGCCGAATGGAAAACTATCGCGATTGATGAAGAAACCGGAGCACTGTGTGCACCTCAAGGTTCGATGGGATTCCGTTGGGATGACAGCCAAAAGTGGAACTTAGAACCGCGTGCTGGGCAAGATGCGCACGAGGTCAAAATGCAACTTAGCCTTGCAGACACGCACGATGAATTTGTTGAGGTTGGCTTCCCATACTTTGGCGGCTTAGAAAGCGAACATTTCCAAAGCGTTGAACTGAAAGACGTCTTACTGCACAAATTACCCGCGAAACGTATTCAGCTTGCCGATGGCAGCGAGTCACTGGTTACTAGCGTGTATGATTTGATGCTTGCTAACTACGGCATTGACCGTGGTTTCGGTGATGAAAACTGTGCTGTTGATTACGATGATATGAAAGCGTATTCCCCTGCATGGGCTGAAAAAGTCACTGGGGTAAGCCGTCAAAATATCATTCGTATCGCCCGTGAATTTGCGGATACCGCAGAGAAAACCCACGGCCGTGCGATGGTGATTGTCGGGGCAGGTATCAACCACTGGTACCATATGGACATGACTTACCGCGCCATTATCAACATGCTGATTTTCTGCGGCTGTGTGGGTCAAAGTGGCGGCGGCTGGTCACACTATGTTGGACAAGAAAAACTGCGCCCACAAACAGGCTGGACACCACTGGCTTTTGGTCTTGATTGGCAGCGTCCACCACGCCATATGAACAGCACATCATTCTTCTATAACCATTCAAGCCAATGGCGTTATGAAACGGTCGGGACGGAAGAGTTACTCTCACCTTTAGCCGATAAAAAAGCATTCAGCGGCAGTTTAGTGGACATGAACGTGCGTGCAGAAAGAATGGGCTGGTTACCATCAGCACCGCAGTTAAGCGTCAACCCAATCAATATTGCTAAACAAGCACAAGATGCAGGGCTTTCCCCAGTGGATTACACCGTTAAGCAATTGAAAGACGGCAATATTCGTTTTGCGGCAGAACAGCCAGATGATCCACAAAACTTCCCACGTAACCTGTTTATTTGGCGTTCAAACTTATTGGGTTCCGCAGGGAAAGGCCATGAATATTTATTGAAATATCTATTGGGTACTGAAAATGGTATTCAAGGCAAAGACTTAGGCCAACAAGGTGGCGTCAAACCTGAAGAAGTAGAATGGCAAGATACAGAGGCACAAGGGAAAGTGGACTTAGTGGTGACTCTCGATTTCAGGATGTCGAGCACTTGCTTGTTCTCGGACGTTATTTTACCGACCGCCACTTGGTATGAAAAAGACGATATGAATACCTCGGATATGCATCCGTTTATTCACCCGTTATCCGCTGCGGTTGACCCTGCTTGGGAATCGAAAAGTGATTGGGAAATCTACAAAGGTATTGCCAAAGCCTTCTCCGCTGTCAGTGTCGGTCACCTCGGCAAAGAAACTGATGTCGTCACACTGCCGATCCAGCATGATAGTAAAGCGGAAATGGCACAGCCTTTTGATGTGAGAGATTGGAAAAAAGGCGAGTGTGAGCTGATCCCCGGAAAAACGGCGCCACATATTATTTGTGTTGAACGTGACTACCCCAATACCTACGCGCGTTTTACCTCCCTTGGCCCATTAATGGACCAATTAGGGAACGGCGGGAAAGGCATCAGTTGGAATACGCAAGATGAAGTTGATTTCCTGAAAAAACTGAACAAAACCCAGCCAGAGGGTGCCAATGCAGGCCGCCCTAAAATTGACACTGCCATTGATGCTGCCGAGGTGATTTTAACCTTAGCCCCTGAAACCAATGGGCAAGTGGCAGTGAAAGCGTGGGATGCGCTAAGCAAAGTCACAGGGCGCGACCATACGCATTTAGCCCGCTACAAAGAAGATGAGAAAATTCGCTTCCGCGATATTGTGGCACAACCACGTAAGATCATTTCCAGCCCAACGTGGTCAGGTTTAGAAGATGAACATGTCTCTTACAACGCTTGTTATACCAACGTTCACGAGATGATCCCTTGGCGTACGCTCAGTGGGCGTCAACAGTTATATCAAGACCATGAATGGATGCGTGCCTTCGGTGAAAGCCTTGTGGTATATCGCCCGCCAATTGATACGCGTGCGGCTCAGCCATTAATGGGTAAAAAATCCAACGGTTACCCTGAAAAAGCGCTGAATTTCCTGACGCCACACCAAAAATGGGGTATTCACTCCACTTATAGTGACAACTTATTGATGTTGACGCTCGGCCGTGGTGGCCCTGTGGTTTGGTTAAGTGAGGATGATGCCCGCGAGTTAGGTATTGAAGATAACGATTGGGTTGAAGCGTTTAACAGTAATGGGGCATTGACGGCAAAAGCGATCGTCAGCCAACGGATCCCTGATGGCATGATCATGATGTACCACGCGCAAGAACGGTTGATCAATTTGCCAGGGTCAGAAATTACGGCGCAGCGAGGGGGGATCCATAACTCAGTAACGCGTGTTTGCCCGAAACCAACCCATATGATTGGCGGCTATGCCCATCTGGCCTATAGCTTCAATTACTACGGAACCGTGGGTTCTAACCGTGATGAGTTTGTGGTTGTTCGCAAAATGAAACAGGTCGACTGGCTGGATGGGGAAAACGATGCCTATCAGCAGACCCTGAGCGGAAAGGAGAAAGCATAATGAAAATTCGTTCTCAAGTCGGCATGGTGTTAAACCTCGATAAATGTATTGGTTGCCACACATGTTCAGTGACCTGTAAAAATGTTTGGACCAGTCGCGAAGGTGTTGAATATGCATGGTTTAATAACGTCGAAACCAAACCGGGTATCGGCTACCCCCATCACTGGGAAGATCAGGAAAAATGGAAGGGCGGTTGGATCCGCACCATTAAAGGCAAGCTAGTTCCACGCATGGGGAACAAAGTCGGCGTACTGTCTAAAATCTTTGCTAACCCTGATGTACCTGCCTTGGATGATTATTATGAGCCATTTAATTATGACTATGGCCATTTAAAAAATGCCAAAGAAGGCAAACATGTGCCAACTGCGCGTCCACGGTCGTTGATCACAGGCGAACGGATGAGCAACGTGAAAATGGGGCCTAACTGGGAAGATGACCTCGGTGGCGAATTTGCTAAGCGTGCCGCAGATAAAAACTTTGAGCACATCCAAAAAGAGATGTATGGGCAATTTGAAAATACATTCATGATGTATTTGCCTCGCCTGTGTGAACATTGTTTGAACCCCGCGTGTGTTGCAACGTGCCCAAGTGGTGCGATTTACAAACGCTCTGAAGACGGTATTGTCCTGATTGACCAAGATAAATGCCGTGGCTGGCGCATGTGTTTAACAGGGTGCCCGTACAAAAAAATCTACTTTAATTGGAAAAGCGGCAAGTCAGAAAAATGTATTTTCTGTTACCCACGTATTGAATCCGGCATGCCAACAGTTTGCTCGGAAACCTGTGTTGGGCGTATCCGTTATTTAGGTGTGTTGCTGTATGATGCCGATAAAATTGAATCGGCGGCGAGTGTGGAAAAAGAGACGGATCTGTACCAAAGCCAGCTCGATGTATTCCTTGATCCACACGACCCTAAAGTGATTGAAGAAGCGCAAAAACAGGGGATCCCATTAAGTGTGATCGACGCTGCCCAGAAATCGCCAGTGTATAAAATGGCGATGGAGTGGAAGCTAGCGCTGCCACTGCACCCTGAATATCGCACATTACCGATGGTGTGGTATGTGCCACCTTTGTCACCAATTCAATCTGTCGCTGATTCGGGTTTATTGGCGAACAATGGCGTATTACCTGATGTGGAAAGCTTGCGTATTCCAGTGCAGTACCTCGCTAATTTATTAACCGCTGGGGATACGGAACCTGTGCTGTTAGCGCTAAAACGCATGCTAGCGATGCGCCATTATAAACGTGCTGAAACTGTAGAAAACCAGTGTGATACCAGTGCGTTAGAGCAAGTGGGGTTAACGGAAGCGCAAGCCCAAGAAATGTACCGTTACTTGGCAATTGCTAACTATGAAGACCGTTTTGTAATCCCATCCAGCCACCGTGAATTAGCGCGTGAAGCGTTCCCTGAAGCCAAAGCCTGTGGCTTTAGTTTTGGTGATGGCTGCCATGGTAGCGATAGCAAAACCAACCTGTTTAATAGCAGACGTATTGATGCCATTGATGTGACACCAAAAACGACTCAGGAGAATACACTATGATGACGTTAAGAGTGATTTCTCGGCTGTTAGAGTACCCTTCAGAGACACTTTGGCAGCACCGTGATGAGTTAATCGAAGCGTTAGAGCAGGCGGATGAATTACCCGTGACTCGCGCGGTTCAACTGATGATGTTTGTGCGTGAATATCTCAATGAAAACTTGCTGGATATGCAGGCGCAATATTGTGAGCTATTTGATAGAGGACGCGCGACATCGTTACTGTTATTCGAACATGTTCATGGGGAATCGCGCGACCGCGGCCAAGCGATGGTCGATTTAATGGGGCAATACCAGCAACATGGCCTGCAAATTGATTGCAAAGAGCTGCCCGACCATTTGCCCATTTACTTGGAGTATCTCACTGTTTTACCACAACAAGAAACCGTGGGGGGCTTGCACGATATCGCGCCAATCTTAGCATTATTAGGGGAGCGATTAAAACAGCGTGAAAGCCGCTTTGCGAGCTTGTTTGAAATATTACTCGAGCTATCCAATAGCGAAATTGCCACTGAGCAGCTTAGCGAAAAAGTGGCATCAGAAGCGCGGGATGACACGCCTCAAGCCCTTGATGCCGTGTGGGAAGAGGAGCAAGTGAAGTTTTTTGCAGATGAGAAAACCTGCGGTGGGGAAGTCACCGCCCATCAACACCGTTTTGCTAATGCCGTCACGCCACAATACTTGGATCTCGGCATAAGCAGCCATGTAGGAGTGCAAAAATGAATTTTCTCAATCAATTCTTCTTCGACATCTACCCGTATATTGCTGGCACTGTATTTATTGTCGGCAGCTGGCTGCGTTATGACTACGGTCAATACACGTGGCGTGCGGGTTCAAGCCAAATGTTAGATAAAAAGAATATGCGTCTGGCATCCAATTTATTCCATTTGGGGATTATTGGGATTTTTGTCGGCCATTTTCTGGGGATGCTAACACCACATTGGATGTATGAATCTTTCCTGCCAATGCATATCAAGCAGTTGATGGCGATGATTGGGGGCGGTTCCGCGGGGGTGATGATGTTAATTGGGGGGGCGATGTTATTGAAACGTCGACTGACTAACCCACGTATTCGCGCGACATCTTCCTTTGGTGACATCATGATTATGGTATTGCTGGTGGTGCAAGTGTGTTTAGGGTTACTCACTATTCCATTCTCTGCGCAACATATGGATGGCAGTGAAATGTTGAAATTAGTGGGCTGGGCACAGTCTGTGGTGACATTCCATTGGGGCGCATCGAATTACCTTGAAGGCGTTGGCATCGTGTTCAAGTTACACATCGTGTTGGGGATGACGATATTTTTACTCTTCCCATTCTGCCGTTTAGTGCACATTTGGAGTGCACCTATCGAATACCTAAGTCGTCGGTATCAGTTGGTGAGAAATCGCCACTAAGTTCGGGTTTCACAGGGAAGTGAGCCAGTACATTGCTCTTGTGTAATTGATTCTTGTGTAAACAACAAATATGGCTATTTTGGCACCCCATCTAACATGTTAGATGGGGTTTTTTTATGTTTATTTGCTGACGGCGGGTTCGATATAGCCAAGGCGGCGAGAAATAAGCAAACAAACATGGGCAAGTTCATCATTGACCCTGTCTATTTTGGGCAACATACGGTGTGTCGGGCCTGCAACACTGATAGCCCCAACAATACTGCCGGTGTAGTTGAATATTGGCCTTGCAACACACGTTAGCCCTTCTTCGTTTTCTTCATCATCTAAAGAAAAGCCTTTCAAACGAATATCGGCCAACAATTCATACAGCTTCATTCTATCGACAACGGTTTTTTCTGTGAATTTCACCAGTGGTTTATCTAGAACCTCATCAATTTCTTCCAAAGGCTGGAACGCTAAAAGCGCTTTCCCAATCCCTGTGCAATAGGCGGGTAACCTTGCCCCTAATTTTGCAGTTGTTTGAATCGATAGGGTGCCTTCGCTTTTATACAGATACACCACATGCCCACTGTTATAGACTCCCAAAAAGCAGGTTTCGAATGTTGAGCTGGATAGCGTTTTTAAGTAAGGAATTGAAACTTCAACTAAATTAACATTCATTAAGCCTTTAATTCCGAGTTCAAGGCTTTTTAAATCAAGGTTATAACGCTCTGTAAGGTGATCGATGCTGACATATTGGCGTTCTTTTAACGTCTCTAATATCCGAAACGCCGTTGTTTTGGCTATCCCTGTGTTTTTAACCAATTCTGCCAATGAAATTCCATCGGAATGATTACTTATTTCTTCAAGGATGGTCAGTACTCTATCAATGTTTGATGAGTTTGCTTGGCTGTCTTTCGTCATTGTTGGCTCCTTACCTTCGCTGGGGTCATTGTACGCATAATTTCATGTGAATTAAACGTCGTTCCATTTTCTCCTTACTCTCACCACTTTTGTGCGTAAAGACAGGTAATTTGTAATTAATTGATAAGTCATATCTTTACGTTATTGATTGTGATCTCGATCGTCGTTTTCATAAAAACGGAACGACATTCCTATATTTTAATGTATGTTATTTAAAAAGGAACGGCGTTCCATTATTTTAAAGGGATAAATATGTTGATAGTGACCATTGATACAGGGACAACAAATACCCGCGTGAGAGCATGGCGAAACAATGCGGTTGTGGGGGAGCTGAGCGCGGAAGTCGGGATTCGGGATTGTGCGAAAAATGGAAGTAATGCGCATTTAATTCAATCAATAAAAACGCTTTTGGCACAGCTTTTGGCAAAATTTAGTGATGAAGAAAGGGAAAACTATCGCTTGGTAGCGTCGGGCATGATTACTTCAGAAATTGGGCTATGCCATTTGCCCCATGAAGTCACGCCAGTTTCGATGAAGCAGCTCGCACAAAAGGTTAGCGCGTGTGTAATAAATGGCATTAGCGAAAAGCCTATCATTTTTATACCGGGCATTAAAAATAAAACCACGGAGTTAACGTTTGATTCTATTGAAAGTATGGATGTAATGCGTGGTGAAGAAGTTGAGATCTTCGGTATCTTAGCGCAGCAGCCAGATTTAGGCGCTTCGTTGGTTATCTTACCTGGTTCGCATTCAAAGTTTGTTCGCATTGATGACAATAAAAATGTGATTGCACTGGCAACCACGATGGCAGGCGAAATTTTCGATACGTTAACACACCAAACGATACTCGCAAGCTCATTAGCGCATCAATTTGCCGAACAACTCGACGATGAATATTTGCTAAAAGGCGCAAGGTTAAGCCAGCAAGTGGGGATCGCGAGGAGCTGTTTTTCAGTCAGGTTATTAGACCTTTTTACGGAGGCCACACTTGACCAAAAATCGAGTTTTCTATTAGGTGCAATTTTAGCATCAGATTTGCTTGCGATAAAAAACAGCCAAGCCTTATGTGTGACGAACGATATAAAAATTGTAATTAGTGGAAAACCTATCTTAGCGAATGCTCTTCAATTATTAATTAAAAATGATAGTTATTTCACGGGTGAAATCAGCGTATTAAAAGATAAAAAGGAACAGCCGTATTCTGGATTAGGGGCAATTTCAATATTAAACCTCACAGAATATAAATAAATATTTTTAATAATTTGTTATTAGGTGATTGTATGAATCTTGAAAATGAAATTCCTTTAATTGCAATATTGCGTGGAATTAAACCCGAAGAAGTTTTAGATCATGTTTCAATACTGGCTGAGGAAGGTTTTAAATATATAGAAATTCCATTGAATTCCCCTGAATGGGAAAAAAGCATTCCATTGGCTATTCAACATTATGGCAACCAATTAAAAATAGGCGCAGGGACCGTCCTGAATCAACAAAATGTTGAAAAATTAGCGGCAATGGATGCAAAGATTATTGTTACGCCGAATATTAATGTTTCGGTGATCAAATCATCTTTAGCAAACAAGATGGAAATATATCCAGGTTGTGCAACAGCCACTGAGGCATTTACAGCGATTGATGCAGGAGCTTGTAATTTAAAGATATTTCCAACTGCACCGCTAGGAGTCAACTACGTTAAGTCACTGATGTCAGTGATCCCTAAAGAGATAGCTATTTATGCCGTTGGTGGCGTAACGCCACAAAACTTACATGAGTACCTAAGCATTGGCTGTTATGGCGCAGGGCTTGGGAATGACCTTTATCGAGTAAGCCAAACACCAGAGAAAACCAGAGAAAACGCGAAAGCATTTATATCTGCATATATCGCATTTAAAAATCAAAATTATTAATTTAAAAGAGATATTAAAATGAAATTCGATTATGTTTTTAAAAATGCCACTGTTATTGATGGCAGTGGGAAAAATGAATTTATCAGCGATGTGGCAATTAAAGATGACCGAATTATTAAAATTGCTGAAAATATTAACGAAGAACCTGAAAGAATAATTGATTGCTCAGGATTGATTTTATCCCCAGGGTTTATTGATGTTCATACACATGATGATTTAATTGTCATAGATAAACCTGAATATATTGAAAAAACATCACAGGGTGTTACCACCATTATTGTGGGTAACTGTGGGATTAGTGCAGCATGCGCTACGTTAAAAGATGAAGTACCTGACCCAATTAATTTGCTGGGAGAATTAAACGAATTTAATTTTTCTGATTTAGCCAGTTATAAACAAAAAATTAATGAAATTGCGCCGACCGTAAATGTGGCAACATTGATTGGCCATACCACACTAAGAAATAACTGTGTTTCGGATTTATTAAAACCTGCGACTCAGAGCAATATCGAACAGATGAAGCAAGTTTTAGAGTCTGCATTAAATGAGGGAGCTCTAGGGTTAAGCACAGGGTTGTCTTACGGTAATGCCATCAACTCATCCACAGAAGAAATCTGTGAGTTGGCTGAATTATTAGCAGAGTATCAAGGAATTTACACCACGCATATGCGTACCGAATATGACGGAATAATTGATGCAATGCATGAAGCTTTTCATATTGGCCGTCATGCAAAAGTGCCAGTGCAAATTTCTCACCATAAGTGTGCTGGGGCAAAAAACTGGGGACGCACTAAAGAGACTCTTGCGCTAATCGAAAAATATCAAGCAATGCAAGATATTAACTGTGATTGCTACCCCTATAGAGCAGGCTCTTCAAATTTAGATATCACACAAGTCACTGATGATTATGACATCTTAGTGACTTGGTCAACGCCATTCCCAGATGTTGCAGGTAAGACACTGAAAGATATTGCCACAATGTGGAATATCGATATTTACCAAGTGGCGGAAAAAATCGTCCCTGCGGGTGCTATTTATTTTCAAATGCATGAAGACGATGTTCGCCGCGTATTGCAGCACCCAAGCAGCATGGTGGGCTCAGATGGTTTACCTCGTGACCCTAATCCGCACCCACGTTTATGGGGCACATTTCCACGCGTTATTAGCCACTACAGCCGTGATGAAAAACTGTTCCCAATGACCACCGCGATTTACAAAATGACGGGTATGTCGGCTCAGCGTTTTTCGTTGAAGGATAGAGGGCTTATCCAAGAAAACTTTTTTGCAGACATCGTCTTATTTGACCCAATAAAAATCAATGAAACCTCGACGTTCCAAGATCCAAAACAGAAAGCAGATGGCATTGAATATGTTTTTGTTAACGGTGTTCTGACCTATACCGCAAAAGAAATGACTGGGGATAGAGCAGGTAAATTCTTAGAAAGAAATAAATAAAAGAGAGAAATAATAATGATTAAACGATTTGGCATTGAAGGTTCAAAAGGGACTGGTGGGCAATCATTACCTTTTTCAAAAGCTGTGCTGGCGGACGGCTGGTTATATGTATCAGGGCAAACACCGATGGTTGATGGCGAAGTGATTGATGGCGGCATTATTGCGCAATCAAAACTGGCTATCGAAAACTGTTTAAACATCATGAAGGACGCGGGCTTTGAGCGCCAAGATATTGTGCATATGAAAGTGGTTTTGAGTGATGCTCGATACTTTCAGTCCTTTAATAAAGTGTTTCAGCAATTCTTTGCGGAGCATCCACCAGCGAGAGTCTGTTTTGTCGCAGACCTTGTGGTTGATTGCATGGTTGAAGTGGACATCACCTGTTTTAACAGCAAGTTCAAATCTTAATCGCTGAGACGATAGGGGGCTATTATGGAACATAATAATTTCTTAATGTGGTTTTTGCTGTATGCGTTCGTGATGATGTTCATTGGATGGTATGTAACGAGGCATCAAAAGACCGGTGAAGACTTCATTCTTGGTGGTCGAAAATTACCGATGTTACTCACTTTAGGGTCTACCGTCGGAACGATGGTGGGAACTGGGTCAAGTATTGGTGCAGTGAGTTTTGGTTATTCAAATGGTTGGACCGGTATGTTATATGGTATCGGTGGAGCGACGGGGATCTTACTGACGGCTTGGTTATTTGCGCCAGTGAGAAACTATCGTTTTATGACCATGAGTGAGGAGATTTGCTACTACACAGGCGGAAGTCGTTTAGTTAAAAACTTAGTTGCGATACTCATTTTCTTAGCATCAATTGGTTGGTTAGGCGCACACATCCTTGGTGGTGGCTTGTACTTGGCATGGGCTGCAGACATTGATATCACGGTTGCGAAGATAATTATTGCTGTTGGGTTTGTATTTTATGTAGGTATTGGCGGTTATAAAGCCGTGTCATGGATTGATACCTTACAGTCTATCGTCTTATTCCTCGGGTTTATTATTCTTGCCGTCGCCTCAGTGAGCTACGTAGGTGGATGGGATGTTGTGGTGCAAAATACGGATCCGAAAGCGTTTACTGTTTTTGGGGTTGGTAAGCTTGGCATGCTACCGGCAATCTCACTTGCTATCGTGATTGGCATCGGTGTTTTGGCGACACCGTCATATCGCCAGCGTATCTATTCAGCGGCATCAACAAAAGCGATTCGTCAATCATTCATTATTACTGGCGTCTTGTATATGGGGTTCTCGTTCTTGCCTGCAATTATCGGTATGGCAACTCATGTGATGGAACCTAATTTAGAAAATAGTAGCTTTGCATTCTTATATGCGACCAATGCATTACCGCATGTACTGGCAATGGTGGTATTGATTGCAGGTATGTCAGCCAATATGTCATCAGGTAGCTCAGATGCCATCGCAGGTGTTTCGATAATCTTACGTGATATCTATACGATGGTGACAGGGAAAATGCCACCACCAGAGAAAGCCATTAACTTATCTCGGATCTTCTTACTTGGCGTTATCTTGCTCGCACTGGTATTCGCATTAACCTCAAATGACATTATTGGCTATATCACTAAAATGATTTCAATGATTATGTCAGGTCTCTGTGTCACAGTGTTATTAGGTAAATTCTGGCATCGCTTTAACTGGCAAGGTTGTATTGCAGCGCTGGTGGCAGGAAGTTCAACATCGTTAACGATTATCTTATCACCAGAATGGTCAGCAAAATTAGGTAACCCAGTAATCCCAGCATTATTAATTAGCTTGGTTTGTGCGGTGGTTGTGACCTTAGTGACACCAAAAAATAAACTCAGCCGTGAAGAAGTTTTAGAAAACATTACTCACGAAAGAGAAAATACCGCGAAAAGTAAATAAATGTTCAAATTGAGAGATTCAAATGACTAATCATAATTTTCTCGAAGCGATAAAGCATAAGTCGACGAAGTTGCCTAATTTAGATAACTTGCCAATAAATATTCTTCACGAAGATGTATGTTTACCCGCTGTGGTCGTGAAACAGCGTGAGTTAGAGAATAATATTGCATGGATGCAATCTTATGCGAATACTGCGAACGTGTCGTTATCACCCCACGGTAAAACGACGATGACCCCCGCTATTTTCAAACGCCAAATCGCACAAGGCGCGTGGGGATTGAGTGTTGGAACAGCTTATCAGGCAAAAGTGGCAATAGAATCAGGCATTAAGAATATTGTAATCGCTAATCAGGTTGTTGGTAAAACCAATATTCGGTTACTTGCGGAGCTGGTTAAACTCCATCAGGCTAACTTGTATTGTTGCGTCGATAGCCTTCAAAATGCGAAACAACTTGCCGAGGTTTTTTCCCGCGAAAACCAAAGGTTGAATATTCTGATTGAGCTGGGTGTGAATGGTGGACGTTGTGGTTGCCGTACAGAAGATGAGGCTCTTTCGTTAGCTGAAGAGCTAAAAGCGCTGCCTTCTTTAGTCATCGCTGGCATTGAATTTTATGAAGGTGTTATTCATAGTGATGATGCAGAAAAAGACATTAATGAGGTGCGGCAATTTTTACAGCGAGTCTTAGCGACGAGCCAAAAACTCGATAGCTTGGGGGCATTTGATAGGTGTCAGGATGAGGTACTACTCACAGGGGCAGGCTCGGTTTGGTATGACCTTGTAAGTAAAAAAATGGCTGAGTTTACTTTTTCAAAGCCTTTTCGCTTTGTCATTCGCCCTGGTTGTTATATTACACATGACCATGGCATTTATGATGAGGCTCAACAAGCCCTCAAAGCCAGAGACAGTGTTGCTTGTCAGCTAGAGGGTGACTTGATGCCTGCAATGGAAATTGTTGCATTAGTACAGTCAGTTCCTGAGAATGGGCGGGCAATTGTTAATTTTGGTAAAAGGGATGTCGCATTTGATGCTGGGTTACCCCAACCGATAGCACACTATCGTGATAGTAAACGACTTTCTTTTCAACGAGTGAATGCAAAAACGATTGGTTTAATGGATCAACATGCCATTTTATCTTTTGATGAAAGTTGCCATTTTCAAGTAGGAGACATCTTAGTCTTTGGGACTTCACACCCCTGTATTACTTTTGATAAATGGAAAGTGATTTACCTGATTGATGATGAATACACGGTGCAAGAAGAGATGCCAACGTATTTCTAAACGGTGTCCTCCGATTAATTAAAATCAGCTGCTCTTAAAGCAGCTGATTTTTTTAATTATTGTGTTAAGGCATTTTTTGTAATCCATCAGCAACCACAAACTCAGCCTCAGTACAGGCTTTGATCGTTGCAATATCTGTATCTGCTGTATGTTCAACTAAAGTCAGCTGCCCATCAATAAACCGAAAAACAGCTAGCTCAGTGACAATGGTGGAGACACATTTTGCTGCGGTCAGGGGAAACTGACATTGGCGCACGATTTTCGCTTTACCTGCTTTAGTGCAATGTTCCATCGCGACGATTACATTTTTTGTCCCTGTTACTAAATCCATCGCGCCTCCCATACCGGGTTTCATTTTTTCTGGGATCATCCAATTGGCAAAATTACCCTGTTGGTCAACTTCAAGGCCGCCTAGTATGCATGTATCGAGATGTCCTCCACGAATCAGGGAAAAGGAAAATGCACTATCAAAGGTCGCGCCCCCTGGAATAATAGAGCAAGGCTGCCCTGCAGCATTTGTTAAATCGGGGTCTTGGGTGTCAAGGCTATTATCGCAAAGGCCAAGTATGCCATTTTCAGAGTGAAATAAAACGTCAATATTATCAGGAAGGTATTGTGCGACGAGTGTTGGTAAACCTGCGCCAAGGTTTACGATGTCGCCATCGTGCAGCTCTTGTGCTACTCGACGGGCAATACGGTTTTTTATTTCCACAGTGACTCTCCTTGAAATACGCCTGTCACTAACATGCCAGGGGTCATAATCGAATCAGGGGGAAGTTCGCCAATATTCACCAATTGTTTGGCTTCAGCTAAGACGGTATTAGCTGCTAGAGCTATCAGAGGGTTAAAATTGCGAGCTGTTAAGCGGTATGAGAGATTGCCGGCTTTATCGCCTTTATCTGCATGAATGATCGCTAAATCTGCACGTAAGGGAAGCTCAAGTAAATAGTCTTGATGTTCAATGTGTAAGCATTGTTTTCCATTTGCAACTGATGTCCCCACTCCTGTTGGTGTCAAAAAACCGCCTAAACCTGCTCCGCCACAGCGAATACGTTCCACTAAAGTGCCTTGTGGGATAAATTCGGCAAGTAGTTTTCCTGAACGAATTTGTTTTGCCGCTTGTGGTAATAACCCAACATGAGAGCAAATGATTCGTTTAACTCGCCTTGCTTCAATTAAGCGTGCAATACCAATATTGGGTAAACTGGTATCACTGCCGATAAGTGTTAGGTTTTTTATACCAGACTCTAAGATAAGTGAAATGAGTGTAGGAGGGGTGCCTATTCCCATAAAACCGCCATACATCACACTCATGCCATCTCTGAAATAGTCCATTATCGTATTCTTTTCGATAAATTTATGTTTCATTCACATCACCTTTAGACTCGGAATGGTATTCCACAATAGCGAAGAGAGGCATTTTTTCCCCACATAAATAATGGTAGTAGCGAATGTTTTTCTTCTAGCAAGCTAAGGAGGGGATTTATAGATCAGCAAGAGCTTAGCTGAATAAAGGAATTACAATTTACCATTAATCATTATTAATTTCTGAGTAATAGAAATACCTATTTTGTAATGCGTGATCTTACTTAGAAGTTAAATGAGAACTTGGTAACATGGCATGATATTTCAATTGGTGAATTATCGAGCCGAACTTAATAAACAACTTACTCTTAATTGGGATATTTTGTTTTTTGCAGATGGCCAAAAAGTTTGGTAATGAAAATGTGATTCATTTAAAGAATTAAAAATGAAAATTTGGTTTTCTTACTTGCATTTTTGTGATGATCAACACGGTTGTTTATATTTATTTTAATCATTTAAATTACCAATAATTACTTTTTGAAAAGTTTTGAAATAAATTTACTAATGTTGAAATGGGTTTTGTTTGTTAATTTTTTTAAGTGATCATCAATTTGTTATTGGTTGTTTTTTGTTTCCATTCTTTACTAAGTTGTAGAATTATTTTTTGTTGGGTAACATGAATTATATTAATTAATTATTTAATTTATAATTTAACTAATTGTATTTGTTTTGATTTTTTATTTCTACGGGACTGTTTATCGTATGGTTAAATGTAACAAATGGTAAAATAAGAAACATTATGACATTATTTAAAAATAAAAATTGAGATATTTCTCATTAAAATTGAAATATGATTAATTGAGGTTTAATTAAATATACTTGAAATAAAATAAAAACATTTAAAGAATGGATTTTTTTTCACTAATAAGAACCCGTTTTATGAGTATAAAAAACTTTATTAATGATGAATGAGTTTATTTTATTGTCTTTTGATGAAAATACCTCGTATCTATTGGGTTTTATTCTCTTGATTATCCTATATCGGAGTATTTATTTGAGTTGAGTTCGTACTTATTATATATATTTCACTAACTTAACGAGTAAGAGTTTGGTTATTCCTGTGATTTGACATAACTAAATTGAGATATAATAATGGCTTCGCATTGATACATTGTTTAATTATCTAGTTTATTAACGGAGTTTGATAAATAAGATTGTTATTAGTATCAATCCTTAATGTTTACTAACCAAACATATTTTAAGAAAAAATTAAAATAATCAGATTAATAATAACTCGTTATTTTAATTTGTGTCGTCTTTTTATCTAATGGAAATGTATAAAATGAAATTAAATAAACTTGCTTTAGTATTAGGTTTAGGTCTGGCTGTTGTTGCTGGTTCTGCTGCTGCAAACCAAGGTTCAGGTACTGTAACTTTTAAAGGTTCAATCATTGATGCTCCTTGCTCAATCCCACCAGGAGCAGAAGCATTCGAAGTTAAGATGGGTGCTATCGCAACTACAGCATTAAACGGCGGCGGTAAAAGTGTTGCTCGTCCTTTTAACATCGAGTTAGAACAGTGTGATATCACTACCCTGAAAACTGTACAAACTACATTCACAGGTACACCAAGTACTGCTGTTAATGGTGGTTTAGCTATCGCTGGTACTGCGAAAAACGCAGGTATTGTTATCACTGACGTCAACGGTGACAAAATTGACTTAGGTGCTAAGTCTCCATCTCAAGCTCTGTTCACTGGTGCAAACACACTGCGCTTTACTGCATTCTTACAAGGTGATGCAGATGCGACAAACAAACCTGCTGTACCAGGTGAGTTTGATGCAATCGCAACATTTGCTCTGAGCTACCAGTAATTGGTATTGCCCGTACAAGGATGTATGGGCACTAATTTTAATGAATTGAAATTGGTTATTAAGTTGAAATGGAGTCGCTATGAATCACTTTGGCATAATTGTCATGGTGCTTTCAGGAATGATATTTGCCCCAATAGTTAGTGCACAAAATCAAATTTCTCGGGCGCTGAAACCTATAGATGGAACGGTTAGCATGGGCGGTTCAATTATTGAAGCCCCTTGTGCGATTGATGCAGATAGCCGAGATCAATCAGTTAATATAACGACTGTACCGATTAGCCAGATAATACAAGATAGAGAAAGTCAGACCCAAGACTTTTCTATTCGTCTTATCAATTGTGTTCTAGCACCGATTACTCCTGGAAAACCTAATTGGCAATTTTTTAATATTACATTTGATGGTCCAACTGATGGCCGTAATTTTGATGTTTTCGGGCATGCAAATGGATTATCAGTAAAAATCACTGATTCTAATGGAAATGTTGCAATACCTGGTAAAGCGATGCCTGACTTAGCACTTAAGCCGGGATCAAACACGCTAAATTATAACGTTCGGGTTGTATCTAATAATAAACGTTTAAAGCCAGGAAATTATCAGACCACTATCCGTTTTAAGATGGATTATTACTGAGTTATTACTAAGGGACTATTATGGCTCTGTTATTAAAAAGTAAAAATAAAGTATCTAATAACTCAGTAAGCTATTTTTTGACACCTGTTGCCACTATGGTGTTTCTTGCGATTGCTCATATTAATTTAGCTAATGCGAATAATGATAGTATTGAGTTTAATACTGATATTTTAGACCTTCAGGATAAAAGTAATATTTCTTTAAGTGAATTCTCTCGCGCAGGTTATGTTATGCCGGGAACGTATCCATTTAAAATCAATTTAAATAACCGTGATCTTGCCGCTATTTACGATATTGAATATATGCCAATTGTTGGTGATGAAAGCATGACTGAACCATGTTTAACACCAGAACTTGTTGATCATATAGCCCTACGTAGCGAATGGAAAGAGCAGGTAAAATTTACACATAATGGTCAATGCTTAAATATAGAAAGCATACCTGGCATGACAGTAAATGGTTCTTTACCAAAAGAAACGATTTCTATTACTGTCCCGCAGGCATATGTCGAATTTACCTCTGACAATTGGGATCCTCCGTCACGTTGGGACGAAGGGGTGCCAGCCCTAATTTTTGACTATAACTTGAATGCTAACATTAAAAGGCCAACCGATTCTGCAAACACGCACTCGTTGACAGGTAACGGTACAACAGGCTTTAACTTAGGTGCATGGCGTGTTCGAGCCGATTGGCAAGCAAGTTATAATCGTACTAGTGGGCAATCGACCAATAGAAATTGGGATTGGAGTCAATATTACGCATATCGAGCTGTAAAAGAACTTAACGCCAAATTGACGATGGGTGAGCAGTTTTTACGTTCGGGGTTATTTGATTCTTTCCGCTATATGGGGGCAAGCTTAATTTCTGATGAAAGAATGCTGCCACCAAATCTGCGTGGTTATGCACCTGAAGTTACTGGCGTTGCAAAAACAAATGCAAAAGTCGTTGTGACTCAGCAAGGACGTGTCATTTATGAAACCCAAGTTGCTCCAGGGCCTTTTCGTATTCAAGATTTAAGTGATGCGGTTAGCGGTAAGTTGGATGTACGGGTTGAAGAGCAAGATGGCTCGGTACAAGAATTCCAAATGAATACGGCTTCAATACCGTATTTAACGCGCCCAGGCTCTGTGCTGTTCAAAATAGCGGGCGGTCGCCCAAATAATATGGATCATAAAACCGAAGGACAAGGGTTCGCCATGGGCGAATTTAGTTGGGGTATATCTAACGGTTGGTCTCTATTTGGTGGTGGACTTGCGGCGGGTGACTATAACGCATTATCACTGGGTGTAGGCCGAGATTTACTGGCTTTTGGTGCGATTTCTTTTGATGTTACTGAATCACGCGCAAAACTTAAAACGGAAGACAAAATTTATACCGGGGCTTCATATCGTTTAAGTTATTCAAAACGCTTCGAAGATTATGATAGCCAAGTGACATTCGCAGGGTACAGATTCTCTGAACGTGACTTTATGAGTATGAATCAATACTTAGACCGCCGCTATAGAGGTGCCACATTCGATAATAGTAAAGAGCTCTATACCATTACATTTAATAAATACTTTACGAGTGCGGATTTAACGGCATATCTCAACTATAACCATGAAACATATTGGAATAGACCAGCTACAAAACGTTACAACCTTTCTATTGCGAAATATTTTGATGTTGGTCGCTTTAAAAACATCAGTTTAAGTTTGTCGGCATTTCGCAACAAGTTTGATAACAGTAAAAATGATGACGGTATGTATATGAACCTGTCTATGCCTTGGGCGGATGCAGCGACCATTAACTACAGCAATTATGTTTCAAAAGATGGTAATTCACATACCGTCAGTTACTACGACCGTATTGATGATAAGAGTACCTATCGAGTAGGTTCAGGGGTGAGTACCCGTGGTCGTGGAACTATCGATGCATACTATAACCGCGATGCAGATATGGCAAACCTGACAGCCAGTACCAGTTATATCAATGGAGACACATCATCAGCCGCATTCTCTTTACAAGGTGGTGCGACAGTAACGGGTTATGGCGCTGCATTGCACCGTATTAACTCACCAGGTGGAAGCCGAATCATGCTAAGCACTGAAGGTGCTTCTGGCGTACCTGTACAAGGTTTTGGCCCTACAACGAGCACGAACCGTTTTGGGAAAGCGGTCATTGCAGATGTGAGTGATTACTACCGAACTAGCACCAAAATTGACGTTAATAAACTCCCAGATAATGTTGAAGCATTACGTACGGTTCAACAAGCGACCTTAACGGAAGGAGCAGTTGCTTATCGCGAGTTTGAAGTGTTAGCAGGCTTAAAAGTTATGGTGAGATTGGCATTAGCGGATGGAAGCCATCCTCCGTTTGGTACAACGGTAAGAAATGACAAAAATAGAGAAATGGGAATCGTCACTGATAACGGTTCTATTTATCTCTCAGGTGTAAAAGCGAATGAAGTTTTAGATGTGCATTGGGATGGCAGTGTTCAGTGTCAGGTGCAAATACCTGAAAATATTGAAACAGCAGATTTCAACTCACTGTTACTGCCATGTACAAATAATCCAAGTGCAGCAATAGGGTTTATCCCAGCGAAAAATGTACCTGTTGGTCAACCCGCTAAGCGAGTGGTCCCAGCCCCGATTCAACAAGGGGTAGCACCGAGTCAGCGTTGGTTATTGAAGCCACCGGAGCTTGCTCAAAATGTTGATTTATTTGAGTAACCCGAGTTATTTGATTTTTTAAAGAGTTGGTAATTATGAATATTAAAAAGATTGCTTTTATTACAACAACCCTCACGTTATCTGCTGTCTTGTGTGGCCAAGCTCTGGCAGCTATTGCATTGGACAGAACGCGCGTTGTTTTTAATGGTGGTGATAAAACCATCAGTTTAAATATTAAAAATGAAAATAAGGAGTTACCTTATCTTGCGCAAGGTTGGATTGAGGATATTGATGGTAATAAAGTTGAGTCACCTTTAACGGTTTTACCTCCAGTACAACGTGTAGAGGCTGGTGAAAGTAGCCAAGTTAAAATTCAATCCCTTCCTGATGTTGCACGCTTACCACAGGATAGAGAGAGTGTTTACTATTTTAACCTACGTGAAATTCCACCTCGCAGTACAGAGCCGAACGTATTACAAATTGCCTTACAAACACGTATTAAATTGTTTTATCGGCCAAAAGCGCTATATGCCACACGTACTGATTTAGAAAATCCATGGCAAGAAAAGATTACTCTAACACGCAAAGGTGATGCTTATGAGGTGAATAACCCAACAGCCTATTTTGTCACTATTGTGGATGCAAGCTCGAGAATTGGGGGCGACACAGTCGGACAATTTGAGCCGCTGATGGTATCACCGAAAGCGAGTGGAATGCTTAAAGGTAGTGCGGGGGCGATGGGAGCAAAACCTGTTCTAACCTACATTAACGACTACGGCGGCCGACCAAAGCTGACGTTTAGCTGTGCCGGTACGACTTGTAAAGTTGAATCCGCGACAAACTAATAACGGAGCTTAACGTATGAAAAGGACTCTCCTGTTTAACGCTATCATATTCGGTTTAGCTCACATATTTACAGCTGGCGCTGACTCATTTGATATAGATGGTTTACATGGAACATTGACAGTCAATGGCATGATGACAGAAGCACCTTGTGCTATGGATGTGACGAAGTCAATGCGCCAAGAAGTGTCTCTGGGAGAGATCCCTTCTTCTTCACTGCGCAAACCAGGTGATAGAGCTGAGCCAGTTTCATTCGAGTTAGAATTCCACAATTGTATTCGGACTCAAAGCCGATTACGGGATGTCAGAACGGATACACCAACATGGGATGCTATTCAACCTGTTATTTCTGTTTCTTTTGTTGCGGTATCCGATAAACACTATCCTGAAATGCTAAGTGTCAAAGGGGTATCTGGTCTAGCCTTGGAAGTTACTGATGCTCAAGGAGAAGATATCCGGCTTGGTAGCCAAGGTCGTCCACAATTCCTCGATGCACCTCAAGGCTCTCTTCACTATTTTGTCACACCAGTGAGAACACCCGAAAAACTCACGGAAGGAAGTTTCAGCGCGGTAATGGACTTTAAGGTGGATTATGATTGATTTTAATAAGCAGCGGTATTTGCTGACATCATGTCTCGCTGGAGTGCTGTTTGCATCAGCGTCATACGCAGATTTACCTGAATCACGTATAACACCGCTATCAAATACACGTGCAACTCCAGGTCTGGTGATCGTGCCGATAACAGGGTACGTACTCGCACCTCCGCCATGTAAAATTAATGGCGATAAAGTGATTAAGGTGGACTTTGAGGAAGTCATGAGCACGCGTATTGACGGTGCCGCATACAGTAAGCCCATTAATTACAATATTGAGTGTGACAAAAGACCGACAGAACAAATGAAAATGACGTTAGTGGGGGATCCTGCGGGTTTTGATCCTACCCGCGCAGTGAGAACGAACATTTCTGGCTTAGGTGTTGGATTTACCTATAACGGAAGTCGCCTGAGACTAAACCAAGAAGTGAAGTTTGTTTACCCTAACGCACCTCAGTTTCACGCTATGCCTGTTCGTGATATGTCGAAAGTATTGAACATCGGTGGCCCTTTTCAAGCTGGCGTTACAATTAAACTTGACTATCAGTGAGGAGATGGATAATGCACAAAATAATGAAAAAACTTCCTCTGATAATGAGTTTATTCGCATTTCCAGCCAGCATAGCATTTGCAGCTGATAATGTTGAATTTACTGGCACTCTACTTATTCCGCCACCGTGTACAGTATTTGAGGATAAAGTCTACCTAGTTGAATATAAAGATATTGGTTTACATAAGGTTGATGGCGTTAATTTTACGAAACCCATTAATTATGCGCTTAAGTGCGATGACAACCTAAAGGGCTGGGATCTCATGTTGACGATTAAAGGGAACCCAACCGATTTTGATAAGTCAGCACTTAGCACAGAGATTAGAGATCTCGGTATGCGCATTACACAAAATGGTGTTGGTTTCGAAATAAATAAACCCCTAAAGATTAGTTATGGTCAGCCGCCTGTCTTAGAGGTTGTGCCTGTAAAAAGATTAGGAACGACATTGCCAGAAAGATCATTTACCGCAATCGGAACATTGCTAGCGGAGTACCAATAATGAATAGATTAATTCAATGTATGGTCACGGCTGCTTTACTTATTAATACCAGTGCTGCATTAGCGATACCAGATAACTTAAAAATCACAGGTAACCTCGTGGAAGAACCTTGTACGATTTTGCCTGGGGATGAAAGTATTGTGATGGAGTTTTTTGATACGCCAGAAAAAAACTTCTACGCCTATGGAGAGACTCAAGGAAAAGAGTTTGTTATTAAATTGGCGGATTGCGATACCAGTATAGGCAAGTGGGTAGAAGTTAGTTTCTCGGGGACACCAAGTTTAGCATTACCTGGTTTTCTCGCATTATCAGCAGGCAGTGTAGCCTCTGGGTTTGCAGTTGGTTTACAAAATGCGGATAAATCACCACTGAAAATGGAAGATAAGGGCGCTAAAACCTCCTTACAAGACGGATCAAACGAATTACGTTTTTACGCTTATTTAAAAGGTGAGCCAGACGCGATTGCAAATAAGTCAATTAAGGTTGGGCCGTACAGTGCGGTAGCAACGTTTAAACTCGATTATGAATAATAAGGCTGTGAATTACTATGAAAGTGCTTTTATCAGTGTTATTCGGTGCAGTCATATTTTCATCATCTGCATCAGCGGCAATTTTTTCTTATATTACATCGTCTACAGGGAATCCTGCTAACGCAACCTATTATTTTAATATAGATCGTTGGGATGATTATCCTCCATATGTCTTAAATGAATGTATTTATAGTCCTTGTTACGCTGTTATAAATCATAAGCATACATCATCTGGAACGCCTGGGTCACCAACATATACGGCTATAAACGTAACAAACTTAAGAACAATGCGAGAAGTTAGGCAAGCTTTTTTAGATAAGTTTCCTTTACCGTTCAAAGGAAGCACTCAACACGTTGGTGAATCTTTAAATAGTAATCAGGAGTGTGTAGGAATATTTTTCCAACCAAGTGCTGGCTTTGCAGGAAAGGGGTCGTTGATTAATGGATCATTGTGCGGTATTGCTCCGCCACCGGTGGGGGCTTGTAAGATCAATGAAAATATCCCAGATCTTAGCTTTGGCACAGTGAGTGAAGCAGAATTAGCGGGGCAAACCAGAGAGGTGACGGTTAGCGTCACTTGCAACCTATCGATGAGTGTCTTAGTGATTGCCACAGGGGTTTCTGGGACTAATAGCCGAGAAAACTTACGTTCAGATGGTAGTTTATACGCTAATTTGACTTTAGGTAATTACAACACACCCGGTGAAAATGGTTACAGTTTATATGTTCCTGCGGGTGGTTCAAGTACGGTAAAACTTAAAGCGAGATTAGGCACTAATGGACGTGTTCAACCTGGTTCGTTTAGAGGTGGGGCAGCTCTTATTTTAACTGTACCTTAATAAATGGTGAAAATATGTATTCAGAAAACGGCAGTGAAAAAATCCATTATATGGTCGGTCAAAGGATCTTAGAGAAACGCAGAGAGCTGGGTTATACCGGCTTTCAACTGGCTCAATTGTTAGGTGTAAGCCAACAACAAATCTCTCGTTATGAAAGAGGGAAGATCAAAATTGACCTATTCCATTTGTTTAAACTCTCATTTTTGATGGGAACGCCTATTGATTGGTTCCTTGAGGATGTCAGCTCGCAGCTTACTGAAAATGGGCAACTAGATGACATTCATTGATGAGCGTTTAAATCGGTATTAATGATAAATAGGCTGGGATTATAATTTCTGTCATTCGTTGTAATCGAACTGTCAGAAAGCACATGCAGTTGAAGGCTCAGCCTATTTATTTTTGCCCAACATTAGGGCAGTGGCTATCCATCATTTCAAAGATTTTCTTTAATATTCCCATTCAACGCTTTATCTTGATTGATACCCATTTATAAAATTGGTGATTTTGTGCGTTCTGACACCTTTTGGGCAAATGCAAATGCAAACTAATATCATTAGCGCTTAATAACGTGTAAGATACCCCCCTCTTCGAGACGTTGGTATTTTATCGTTAGTACTTTTATAGATGGATGGAGGAAATGAGATGTTTGCAAAATCATTAGTTTCAGGTCTTGCCTTGTTATCTGCTTTAGTTTTAGCAGGTTGTGATAACACAAAAGAAACGCCAGAAACAACCCAAGCAGCAGAGAAACAAACCATTACGATTGAACATGTACAAGGTAAAACTGAAATTCCTCGCCATCCACAGAAAGTGATTGTCATGAACATGGAAACACTGGACATCATGGATGCATTAGGTGCACCAGTGGCAGGTGTTCCACAAACCAACGTACGCTTTCCTGAATTCTTAACCAAATACAGTGGCTCTGAATATGTCAACGGCGGAACCCTGTTCGAACCCGCTTATGAAACACTAAGTAATGCAAAACCTGACCTGATTTTAGGTGGTAGCCGTGCCCGTGACGCATATGACAAACTGAGCGGCGTTGCCCCAACAATTTCTTTAGATATCGACAATAAAAACTTTATTGGCAGCTTAACTGAGCGTACTAACGAGCTTGGCGCCCTGTTTGGTAAAGAAGAAGAAGCAAAAAAACTGATTGCTGATTTCAATACCAAAATTGACGGTATCAAAACTAAAGCACCGACTGCGGGTAAAGCAATGGTGATTTTAGTCAGTGGCGGTAAAATTTCAGCCTACGGCCCAGGTTCACGTTTTGGCTTTATTTTTGACGTGTTAGGTTTCGAGCCTGCGTATGTCTTTGAAGAAAACACGGGCCGTCACGGTAACATTGTTAATGCTGAATTACTGGTGAAATTAAACCCAGATTGGCTGTTTGTGATTGACCGCGATAGCGCAATTGGCAAAGCTGATGCACAACCTGCCGCGGAAGTTCTCGATAACGCATTAGTGAGAAAAACAGCTGCGTGGGAAAAAGGCCAAATTACTTACCTTGACCCAACCGCGGTATACATCGCAGGCGGTATCCAAACCTATTCCAAATTAATGGATGATATCAATACTGCACTAGAGAAGAGCCAAGCAAAATAACCAATGAAAACGCTTTATCTTTTTTGTGGAATTATCGCGTTATTGGTTTTAGCGGTATTAAGCTTGTTTGTAGGAGCGGGTGACGTGTCACCCGTTTCGCTTTTCACCGACCCAGAGATGCAAGACATCTTTTTTATTAGCCGAATTCCTCGAACCGTCTCCTTAATTCTAGCCGGCAGTGCCATGAGCGTTGCAGGGCTTATCATGCAATTACTCACCCAAAACCGCTTTGTTGAGCCTTCCCTTGCGGGGACCACACAATCTGCTAGTTTAGGCTTATTGGTTGTGATGATCCTGTTCCCAGCCGCCAGTATTATGACCAAAATGGTGGTTGCCAGTGGCTTTGCATTGATTGGTACGATGCTGTTTATGGTGTTATTGCGCCGTGTCATTCTAAAATCAGCGTTGATAGTGCCACTAGTGGGGATTATGTTAGGTGCGGTTATCAGCGCGCTAACTATTTTTACAGCCTATTATTTTGATTTGCTTCAGTCCCTTGGCGCATGGATGAGTGGTGACTTTTCAAGCATCATTCAAGGCCGTTACGAGTTACTATGGCTGGTGGGCATCCTAACGTTAATTGCCTGCTGGATTGCAGATAGCTTTACTGTCGCAGGTATGGGCCGTGAGTTTTCCATTAACGTAGGCCTCAATTACCGTAAAGTCATGACTATCGGTTTATCCATTATAGCCCTGATTAGCGGTGTGGTGGTTGTTGTAGTCGGCGCGTTACCTTTCCTTGGCTTAATTATTCCAAACCTTGTGAGCTTAGTGATGGGGGATAACATTCGTAAAACCATCCCGTGGATATGTATTGCGGGAGGCGGTTTAGTCTTACTGTGCGACATTATTGGGCGCTTGATCCGTTATCCATTTGAAATCCCTGCAAGTGTGATTCTCGGGGTAGTTGGTGCGGTTATTTTCTTATATTTACTGTTGAAGCAGCAACGTTATGCAAAAAGTTAACTCCGCAATTGCGTTAGCAAAACCTAAAAAAGGGCTAACGCCGCTGCAAAGAATATGGATATTGCTGGCCCTATCGCTGCTATCCATTGTGCTCTATATGACAATCAATCTAGGCAATAACCTTGCGTATATTCTGCCGCATCGTGGCTATATCGTGTTGACCATGATTGTAGTGGCATTTGCCGCGGGGGCATCGACGGTATTGTTCCAAACTATCGCAAATAACAAAATATTGACGCCATCAATTATGGGGCTTGAGGCTCTGTTTATCTTGCTGCAAACCGTCTTTATTTTTTATACTGACAGTTTCCCCGCTTCATGGCTGCTAAATATCGGTAAATTCCTGTTGGAATCGACGTTGCTCGTGCTGTTTTCGGTTCTGCTTTATCGCTGGCTATTTGTCTCTGTGAAAATGAATATCAACCTTGTCTTGATGGTTGGTATTATTTTGGGCACCTTATTTCGCAGTGTGGCAACGTTACTCCAGCGTTTAATGGACCCAAATGAGTTTTCCATTTTACAAAGTCGCATGTTTGCGACGTTCACGCGTGGGACGCCAGAGCTTATTTTCTTTACCTTGCTCATTACCGTTGTCGTTGGGGTCCTGCTATGGCGGATGCGTTACTGCTTTGATGTCTTAGCATTAGGGCAAGCCAATGCCGTGAATTTAGGGATTAATTATCGCCAGCAAGTCACGGTTATTTTACTGCTGATCTCCATCTTAGTGGCTATTTCAACCTCATTGGTTGGGCCCCTGACCTTCTTAGGATTGATGGTGGCAAATCTTGCTTACTTTATCAGTGGTAGCAGCCAGCATCGCTATTTATTGCCTGTTTCTTTCTTATTAGGTGTTATCGCGCTGATTGGTGGGCAACTCGTCCTTGAATATGGTCTAAATATGGCGGGAACATTGTCCGTTGTTATTGAGTTTGTTGGCGGAATATTCTTTATTTATATGGTGTTAAGAAGGTTTTAGTATGATTGAAATTAGTCAGATATCGAAAAGTTATCAGGATACTAAGGTCTTAGATAACGTCACAACAACGATCAAAAATAGCGGTATCACCTCGATTATTGGGCCCAATGGTGCAGGTAAATCAACGCTACTGTCGATTATTGGGCGCTTATTGACACCAGATGAAGGCGGCTATGTTAAGGTCAACGAATTAGATGTTTCGACAACGCCAAGTGATAAGTTAGCTAAATGTTTATCTGTCCTGCGCCAAGAAAATCAATTTGCGAGCCGCTTAACAGTGGAAGAATTAGTTGGTTTTGGGCGCTATCCCTATACCAAAGGGCGTTTAAACCTTGAAGATAAACAGAAAATTGACGAATCACTGTCTTTCCTGAATTTATCAGATTTACGCCACCGTTATTTAGATGAACTATCGGGCGGGCAGCGCCAACGTGCCTATGTAGCGATGGTTTTGTGCCAAGATACAGAATATGTATTGCTAGATGAACCCTTAAATAACCTCGACATGAAGCACGCCGTGATCATGATGAAGTTATTGCGCCGCGCAGCAGATGAGCTAGGGAAAACCATTATTTTAGTGATCCATGATATTAACTTTGCTTCTGTTTACTCAGACTATATTGTGGCGCTAAGAAATGGCCGTTTATCCTATCATGGCAAACCAGAAGACATCATGAAATCCGATATTATTGAGGATATTTTTGATACGCCAGTTGAGATTAAGCAGGTTGATAATCAGTTCATCGCCCTCTATTACTAAATATTCGTCCTAATATAGGCTGTAGCTGTGTTGGCTACGCTCACCAACCCTAGTCACATACTTTTGTATGCTCCTAGGGATTAGCTTCACTTGCCGCCTTGCTACAACCTAAATTAGTTAGAATATTTTTTATGTAATGTGTAATGTGTAATGTGTAATGTGTAATGTGCTAAGGGGATAAAAGCCATAAAATTATGGCTTTGAAAGTTCAATATCTTCATCGGTGGTTAGTAAATCCAGCGATTGAAGCACTTCTAAACGCTTAATTCCATCTGCATTTACCACCAAACGCGCTAGCTCATTGTAGGTCTTTTTATCCATTGTCACGCGGCGGCATAAGTAAATGTGATAGACCTTTTCACCAATCATGGCGGGTTCTTCGTCATTCACCGTTAATTCTTCATAGCTAATATCAATGTATTTTAAAAAATCCGAAATATTAAAGCGGGTGATATCTGCTATCGACGATTGGTTCTTTTCAAACACCGCTTGGCGGTTATGCAGCAGTACGTCCTTGCGATAATACAAAATATCTTCCATGCGCTGCACGTTGACCAAATTCACCCAGTGGGACTGTTGGCGCATTTCGCGAATATCGGGGGAGAGCATGCCTTCACTGATAAACCGAAAAGACTCTTTACATACCCCCACTGGGGCCTTAACACCTTCACGGTAAATACGTAATTGGCGGTCAGGGATCCATTTTTGGAACACGCGATACAGTTGTTCTCGACCAATTTCTTTCAGCCTATCTTTGAAAATATAGCCAATGACCATCGCTAAAAAGAGGTTGGCACTTAGCGCACCATATTTTCCCTGCCATAGGAACGCAATCAGGGTGGCAAAGATCATCGAGATTGCGGCCGCAATACCATAAATAGAATGCAACAGCAGTGGTAAACCGCGCTTATGACGAATTTCTAAATAGAGATAACGATTAATATACTTTTTTAATAAATTGCGCCTATAGGTCACTAGCTCGACATCCGTTTCATCACTTGGAAAACAGTCAGGATAGTTTTTCTTCAAGTAACGCATTTCTTGGTACCAAAAATGACGTATTTCTTCGCGCAAGGGTATCTGTTTATCAGCCAATAAATCACGTAAGTAATTAATGGTGTAGTAAGTCATAAATTCATCACAATAGGAAAAAGCATTGGAGTGAATGGCTTCTTCTACTTTGGCTGCGAGAGGGAGCAATGCACGGTACGCGGTTAGGCATTTCCCAATATCGGCCATGAGATCTGTCAGGTATTCCGCGGTCTGCCGTTGTGGGTTTTGGCTCACCATTTTGACATTAATACGCACCGTTCTTTTAATGGTGAGCGCATAGCGCTTCAGTTTATTTTCATATTCGTCCAGAGAAGGTGGGCTTAACGGGTCATACTGTTCCAGCCAGCGCTTTAACTCGTTTATCTCCCCATTTTCCTCTGGTAAGGATGAGAGCTTTACCGTCGGTGGGCTGAGTCGAATATAATTTTTAAGGCTACGCTGAAGGCTTGATGGGGCATATAAATCAGGGTTAACTTGTAATGATGAGGGCAAAAAGAAAAACGTTTCAACTTGGTAGCGAACCTCTTTAGATTTGCGTGGGAACAAAACCTTTTGCTTGATTTCAAACTGTTTTTTTCCGTGTATCTTGAGAGATTCTTTGATCATATTACGCCTTTACCGGGACTTTTTATGCTTTTTGACATGTTTGTTCATCATCGAAGCATAACATGGTTTTATTAAAACAATAAAATAGCGGAAATCATGATGACAGTCTGTGAAAGACAATGAAAAAGTATTGCGAGGAAAGGGTGAGGGGGAAATATAACGAGGCATATTGCTATGCCCCATTATTGATTCGTTATTCGTTAGAATAACTTATTTTTTTGCAGCAGGACGAACCGCTGTCACTTCAATTTCCACTCTCCAAGCTGGGTTAGCCAGTTTAGCGACTTGGAAAGTTGAACGAGCTGGCAGATTAGTGACTTTCTCAGACTCATAGAACTTGTTGTAACCAGCCATAAAGCCAGCAAAGTCCATAGTCCCTTGAGTTTCTTCACCACCAACTAAGAATACTTGCATTTTAACAACGTCGTTCATCGTCAAGCCCATACCTTCGAGGTTAGCTTGGATTTGTTTTAACACGTTGATAGTTTGTGCTTCGGTATTACCGTAAGACTCTAAAACGCCTTCTTTTGCATCTGCAGAGATTTTAGAAGGTACTTTTCCGCTTAGGAAAATAAGGTTGCCCGCGCTGATTTCTACTGATTCAGAGATAGGGAATCCTTTCACTGGAACGCGTTTAACATCGTCAGCTGCATTCGCACTCGCTACACCTAAAATCAAAGGCAGAGAAAGCAATAAAGTTTTATAGCGCATGTAAACTCCTTAACATTATCAAAGTAAACGGGATCTATCGGTTTCACTTAAGACTAAATTTTAGTTTAGTCTAATTCCATTGACAGAGAGATCCCAGTAAAAAAAAACGCGACTTTTTCGTTTATTAGTTAAAACGAGAAAGTTTGTACGGCGTTGGGTCGATAAATGGTGTTTCGCCCATTAACAATTCAGCCGTTAAGCGACCAGACGCAGGACTTTCAGTCATACCCCAACCTGTTGCGGTATTGATGACTAAACCTGGGTACTGCTCGACTGTTGAAATAATTGGAATTTCATCATCCGTTGGTGCAACGGTACCACCCCAACGCTCAACCACTTTAGACTCTTTAAATACTGGGAATTCGTTTCTCAGTCTTTCCAGAACGCCATCTAAGTGCTCGTTGTTTGGTGTATTGGTTGCCGTACGGAACTCTTCAAATGGTGTCTTCTCATCTAAGTTCCAAGATGTCGACATCATGAAGGAGTTAAATAAGTCTTTACCCAGAGAGAATTCTAATGGTAATTCGCCGCCGCCTAATACGTGCAGGAATCTTGGTCCTAACAGGAAGCTGTCTTTAACGATAGAGCTGGTAAAGATACGTGGTGCAACCGCGTAGGTACCATCAGCTTGTTCACGGAAGTGAATACCGTTAGGAAGGTGGACGTTACCTTTTGGTGCGCCCGGAACGCCTGAGATGCGTTGTTGTGACAGGTAAACGTTCAGTGTTGGAACATCAATACCTAAGTTGCCCATAAACAGACGGGACCAAATACCACCAGTCAGAACGACACGAGAGGTTTTGATAGCGCCTTTTTCAGTCACAACATCGGAAATTTTACCGCCTGCTGTTTCAATGCCGCGTACTGCACAATTGGTATAGATACGGATACCGATTGATTTTGCATAGTTCGCCATTGCAGGGGTAACAGTTTCTGGGTCAAGGCTACCTGAGTCTTCTTCAAATCCACCAATTTTCCATGGAGTTTGAGCATCAACCAGACGATTTGCCAGTTCAGTACCTTCGATCATGCGGGTACGTAATGGCGTATCAAAACCTGGGTTTTCAGAAGCAGCTTTGATCCAAGCTCTTGAAACTTCTAAATCTTCTTCGCTTGAAGGAACTTCAACACGGCCTTGAACGCGGTAGCTAGTATCAGCACCGATTTTTTCGTTCATACCGAGCCATTGGATTTTTCCGTAGTGGTGTAAAGGGAAAATCGCTGGTGAGGTTTTATAACTGATGATTTGGCTGTATGCACGGCCTGATTGCTCACCGCCGACAACGCCTTTTTCACAAATAACAACATTCAGACCTTTTTCAGCAAGGTTAATTGCGGTCATGATCCCTTGAAGGCCAGCACCGATGATGACTGCATCTGCAGACTCAGGTAATTTGCCTTCAGTGCCAGCAACAGCTGGTACGCGCGATGGTGTAGATTCGAAACGGCCTTCACGACGGATCATCGGAACAACTGTTGCACCCCCTGCCAGAACACCAGCAGCACCAACCCCTAATAATAGCTTTCTTCTCGAGATTTTCATCTATAACCTCAATAACAATCTTGTTTTTTATATAGTAAATAATTTCAAATTGAGATAATGATCTTATCATATATTTTGAAATTGTTAAGTAGGGGTAGCATTTGTTAATAAAAGTCGATGAAATGAATGTTGGCGTAAATTGGTATGGTCAGTGCTGTAAAGGGTTTGTCGGAGATTCTTCAAAATTATCTATTAGCTAATTAATGATTTTTAAATATTAGTGTCATTAAATGTGTACAGGTGTAAAGTTAATTATTGTGCTTAAGTTGTGCTATTTAGTATTAATTCAGTAACAAGTTAAAATAATGAATAGCAGAAGAAAATGCTAAATATAGGTTAAGTCATCTGGTGGAAATAATAATATAAAAACACCATTTTCAATGGCTTCTCTGCGCTAATTTTACTCAACTCTTGGCGAATTAAACATCAAGTTTGAATGCCGAATGGAGATACGCTAAATCGGCGTAATGATTTGACTTTAGATTTTGTTTTTTATCTATAATCATGAAACTTAATGGTTTTTATCTTTTTTCTATTTTTTTATAAAAAATAAATAACCTAATATTTACGAGGGTTAATAATTGAAGTGAATTTAAAATAATGTATTTTACGGCCAAAAATAAATATAACCGACGAGGTGTTTATTTGAGCAAATCATCAGATGTATCAGAATGTAAAATATATAAGAAAAATATAGTGATATTAAAAATTGGATTATTTAAGTAAATATTATTAATAAATCTATTAATTAATAATATTGATTTGAAACTATTCGCGACAAAAATATAAAGATATTAAATACCTATAAAATAGATTATTAAATAGCCATCTAATAATAGGGTGTATACCATTCAGTTATTTTACTTTATTAGTAGATATACACCGTACTGAGGTCAATTATTAGCGATATATTCATTTCCTGTGGGAATTTGAGCGAAAAAGTTAGCATAATCCTCGGCACGAACCTGTTGGAGGATAATGTCCAGTTCGACTAAGGGGTTTTCTGACCAATCGCAGCGTATGTCAATATCGGCATATTGGCGGTTACTCCATATCTTTAGCGCGGCAGAACGTATGCCACGATAATCCCCACCAGACTTTGCCCCTACTTGCATAGCGAGCAAAAGCCTATCAGCAAGCTCAAGACTGCTATTTTTTTGATAGCTCTGATGTATGGCACTAATAACCTGTTCACCCACTAACATATTACCTGCGATGGCGAGGTTCTTTTCCGACACGCTTCCACACCAAGGCAAACAAGCTTGCCCAGTCCAATCGGCACTATTACCAGTATGATCGAGAATAATCCATTGCCGTAACTCGGGGCTCTCATCCTCAACTAACAATGTATCAAGACATGAACTTGCCAAGAAACCACGCTGTAAATGCGCAATACCCCTTAAGCCCGCAATGGGGTTTGTCATGGCTTGTGTCGCGATTGCGCCTGCGGCGCTTGCACCATGCAGAACTAATGCGCCAACCGCAGGGCCGCCTGTTGCCGTGGCTGCACCCATTTTTCCTGTTTGTGGGCAACGCGCCACGATTGAAAATGTCATTTTGCACCTCATAAATTAGACATTGATCAAATTTATCATTATAAATTGTTGCTAGAAACATAATTTATCATCATAAATAGAGAAAAATGTAAAATAATTAACAAAATTGACACAAATCACATTTCAAAAATGACATGGGCAGCACAGGGGAGGTTGTATGAGAATGCGTTTAGGTAGGTGGATAGCGGGTGTCTTACTGCTTTCTTTATTTTCATTACCGTCTCAGGCGTCAAAGTACAGTGACGTACTGCTATTAGGGCAGGTTGCCGAACCGCAATCCCTTGACCCGCAAGTGGCAACGGCAGCGAATGATTCGCGGATTTTAGTCAATATCTATGAAGGGTTAGTGCGCAATGCGGATGGTACGTTGACGCTCGAACCTGCTCTCGCAAAATCATGGGACGTCAGTGATGATGGGCTAACTTATACGTTCCAGTTACGCGACAATATTCGGTTTCATGATGGCAGCCCATTTAATGCGCAAGCCGTAAGATTCACATTTGAACGCATGCTGGACAACCAGCACCCTTATTATTTTACTGGGCCATTTCCGCTGTCATTTTTCTTTTCTGCTATCGACAAGATTGATACCCCTGATGATTTGACGGTGGTATTCACGTTAAAAGAGCCTTTCGCACCTTTTTTATCGAATTTAGCCACACCCGCGGGTTTGATTGTGTCACCTGCTGCGATTAAGCAATACGGCAAAGATTTTAGTCGCCACCCAAGTGGTACAGGGCCTTTTAAGTTCGATGAGTGGACGGCAAACCAACGAGTGGTTGTATCCAGCAATGACGTTTATTGGGACGGTAAACCGAACCTAAAATACGTGGTTTTCCGCCCAATTACTGACGCTAATACTCGCGTAGCGGAGATGTTGTCTGGGGGAATTGATGCCATGGTTGAAGTCCCTGCTGATAACGTTCCTCTTTTTGCTGCGGATAGCCGCTTTCATGTCTACGAAGCGACGGGCCCCCATGTGTGGTACAGCATGTTAAATGCCTCTTTACCTCCATTTGATGATGTGCGTGTTCGCCAAGCGGTGAACTACGCAGTGAATAAGCAAAATATCGTCAAGTATATCCTTCAGGATTCTGCGGATGTAGCGGAAGGTCCGATCCCTTCAGCATTCGATTGGGCATTTGATAAAGAAACCGCGGCGTACCCTTATGACCCAGAAAAAGCCCGCGAACTAATCAAAGAGGCAGGGGCAGAAGGGCAGAAAATTGTGTTTTACGTAACAGAGGGCGGCTCGGGCATGTTAGACCCTATTCCGATGGCGACAGCAATCCAAGCTGATTTAAAGGCGGTTGGGTTATCGGTAGAAATTCAAACTTTTGAATGGAATACCTATCTGTCGAAAGTTAATGCGGGGCTAAAAGAGGCACACATGGCGGAGATGGCATGGATGACCAATGACCCAGATACCTTGCCCTTCTTAACGTTACATTCTGCATCTTGGCCTGATAAAGGCGGGTTTAATTCGGGCTATTACAGTAACAAGCAACTCGATGCCTTGCTGGATAAGGCGCGAGTCACCAATAACCTTGAGGAACGCGCCGCACTGTATCAGCAAGTGCAAAAAATTGTTCATCAAGATGCGCCTTGGCTCTTTGTTGCCAATTGGAAGCAAAACGCCGTGGCAAATAATCATGTTCAATACTTTAAATTACAGCCGAACTTTAATTTATTACTTAAAGATGTTCGCAAAGATTAATTTTATGGGGAAAAAATGATGTGGTTATACTGTTTAAAGCGCATTTTAGCGACCATTCCCATACTGATTGGTTTGACGCTAATTGTCTTTTTGATCATGGCGATGATCCCCGGTGACCCCGCTCAAGCGCTCCTTGGCCCTTGGGCAACACCTGAGAATGTTGCACGCGTAAAAATCGAGCTCGGTTTAGATAAGCCGTTATATCAACAGTACTTTATTTGGATGCAAAATTTAATTTCAGGGGACTTTGGCCGCTCATTTGTCCTGAACCGCCCTGTGGTTGATGAAGTATTAGAACGTTTTTCGGCAACCTTAATACTGGGGGGATGTGCCTTACTACTGAGTTCGGTGTTGGGGTTATTGGCTGGGATCATTTCGGCTATTCGCCAGTTTAGTTGGAGCGATCGGTTCATCACCTTAGCAGTTTTACTCGGTATTTCAATGCCATCCTTCTGGATTGGCTTATTGATGATTATGGTTTTCTCCGTTCAACTGCAATGGTTTCCTGCATCAGGGATGTACGACATTTGGCAAGGCGGTGGCTTAGGGGATTTATTGCATCACCTCGTGTTGCCCGTTATTACGCTATCACTCGTTGCCACTGGGGTGATTGCCCGTTTAACGCGAACGGCCATGTTGGAAGTTTTACGCCTCGATTTTATTCGAACGGCTAGGGCGAAAGGCCTCAGTGAACGCAAAGTCATTTTCCGCCATGCATTTCGTATGGCGCTGGTTTCAGTGATCCCTGTGATTGGTATTCAAGCGGGCTTTGTGTTTGGTGGCGCGGTGTATATTGAAACCGTTTTTCAGTGGCCGGGGTTAGGGGCAATGTTGGTGAAAGCTGTGGCAACCCGAGATTTATTCTTAGTTCAAGGGGGCGTTTTGATTGCAGCGGCGTCTTACGTGTTTATCAATTTGTTTGCTGATGTCCTGCAAGCCATGTTAGATCCGAGGTTGAAATCATGAGCCAAGCGACAACACCGATTATTCAACATCGTCATCGACAATCTATTGGCTCGCTACTACTGGCGAACCGCCTTGCGACGATTGGTTTGATGATTTTAACGGTCATCATGCTACTTGCCTTATTCGCGCCTTGGTTACCGCTGGATAACCCAGACGAAACGGATTTAGTGAACCGCCTATTACCGGTTTTTTCATCGGGGCATATCTTGGGTACTGACCACTTGGGGCGTGATATTTTATCGCGCTTATTGTGGGGCACGAGGGTGTCACTGATGGTGGGGATCTCTGCCACACTGATTGCTGCTGTTTTTGGCACACTAATTGGCTTAATTGCTGGTTATGTTGGGCACCGTACCGACACAGTATTGATGCGCTGTATCGATATGCTGATGGCATTCCCTTATATTTTATTGGCACTGGCCATTGTGGCGGTACTGGGGCCGGGCTTATTAAATGCGTTATATGCGATTGCTTTAGTTAATATTCCCTTTTTTGCCCGAAATATTCGCGGCTTAACGGTTGGACTGCGTGATAGGGATTTTATTCAGGCAGCAAGGTTGTCAGGTAAAAACCATATACAGGTGCTATTGACCGAGGTTTTACCCAATGTCCTGCCAATTATCGTTGTTACCATGTCGACAACCATTGGATGGATGATTTTAGAAACTGCAGGGCTTTCATTTTTAGGCTTAGGCACACAGCCACCGAATGCTGATCTCGGTTCGATGTTAGGGCAAGGGCGCGCGCAAATGTTTGTGGCACCTCATGTGGCTTTGGTGCCGGGGGTAATGATTTTCCTGATTGTCATCAGCTTCAATCTATTGGGTGATGGCGTGCGTGATATTCTCGATCCACGTTTAAAATCAGGGGCTTTGCACCGCTCACAACCTATGACCCAAACGGATCGCGTGAATATCCCCGCTAAAACAGACGGCAGTCAGGCCGTGCTGGAAGTGAAAGACCTTGCGGTTGCATTTCGCCAAGGCCACCAGCTGCGCCCAACTGTCAAAGGGATCAGTTTTACCGTTGGTGCAGGTGAATGCCTGGGGCTAATTGGGGAAAGTGGCTCGGGCAAGAGCGTAACTGCGCTGTCCATTATGGGGTTGCTGGCTTCACCCCCTGCGGTTATTACGGCGGGTGGGGTGTATGTGGAACATGAAGAGATGCTGTCCCTGCCGCTTTCTATTATGCAACGGCGACGTGGTGCGCGGGTGTCGTATATTTTTCAAGACCCACTAACGACCTTGCACCCGCAGTTTACGATTGGTGTACAGCTTCAAGAGGCTATCACCGCTCATCAGGCGTTATCCAACCAAGTAGCAAAAGCGAAAGCCATCGAACTCCTTGATAGCGTGGGGATCCCTGATGCCGCTGAACGGTTTAGTGCTTATCCCCATGAGTTATCAGGTGGGCAACGCCAGCGGGTGGGGATAGCCATGGCGCTAGCTAACGACCCTGTGCTTATCATTGCGGATGAACCGACAACGGCGCTGGATGTGACTGTTCAAGCGAGAATTTTAGAATTATTGAACAAACTACGCCGCGAACGGGGTGTGGCACTGTTGTTTATTACCCATGATTTTGCCGTGATTAACCAAATTTGCGACCGTGTTGCGGTGATGCAACAAGGGGAAATTGTGGAAACAGGCGTGACTCAAACGGTATTGCAACAACCACAACACCCGTATACGCAACGGCTAATTGCCAGTGTTCCAAAACTGGGTGAAGGCCGTCAATTTTTAACGCAAGTGGCGGCGCTTTATCGCAATGAAACCGAAGATAAAGTCCTAAAAACGGCGCAGGAGGCACCATGAACAGCGTGATTGAAGTGAATCAATTAGTGAAAACGTTTGGCCAGCCTCGTAGCCTATTTCATCCCAAGGGGCGGGAAGTCCATGCCCTGAAAAATATTTCATTGTCACTGTATGAAGGGGAAACGCTGGCGGTTGTTGGTGAAAGTGGCTCTGGGAAAAGTACGCTGGCTCGGATCTTAGTGGGGCTGGAAAGCGCCACTTCTGGGGACATTCGGGTGTTAGGGCAAACTAAGGCACAGTGGCAAAAGCAGGGTGCGAAAGCTTTTGGGCAAGCGATTCAATACGTTTTTCAAGACCCAGTTGCCTCGCTAAACCCACGTAAAACCATTGGGGAAACCTTATCGGTTCCATTGAAATATTTAAAACAGATGACTCCATCACAACGCGTAAACCGATTGGTACAATTACTTGAAGCCGTCAATATGCCAATGGATTCACTGGCGTGTTATCCACATGAGTTTTCAGGTGGGCAGGCTCAGCGCTTGGCGATAGCTAGGGCGCTTGCCGCAGATGCACGGGTCTTAGTGCTTGATGAGCCTGTAAGTGCTTTGGACGTGTCCGTTCAAGCCCAAGTTTTACTGCTGTTGGAAGAGTTAAAAGCGCAGTTTTCACTCTCCTATTTATTTATTAGCCATGATTTAGCCGTCGTGGAGTCAATCGCTGACAGGGTTGCCGTGCTGTATTTAGGGGATTTGCTTGAGTGCCGCGAAACTCGTCAGCTATTTGCGGCGCCTGAAAATGCGTATACTCAAAACCTATTATCGAGTGCGCCACGTATTCGTTCCTATTAAAACTTGTTGAGAGCAGCTATGAGCATCGAGAAGCCATCGGCAATAGAGCCGGTTCGCATTAAACGGACAGATGAAATTGTGAATGCCATTAAAGAAACCATTATGGCAGACAATCTCAGCCCCGGTGATCGGTTACCCCAAGAAAAAGACCTGATCGAGCGCTATAGCGCGAGTAAAAGTACTGTCAGGGAAGCGTTAAAATCCCTTGAAGTTCAAGGACTGATAAAAACCAAAACAGGTCCAGGAGGCGGTGCGTTTATTGATTCAATGACGGAATCTCGTGCCATGAGTTTGTTATCTAACTACTTATTTACGCGGGATATTTCCATTAAAGATATCTACACGCTGCGAAAATTATTGGAACCTGTTGTTGCGGTCAGTGCGATGGAAAATATCGATAACGCGGGAATTCAAAAACTGTATGACACCATGGCGATTTACGACCATGAACCTGCGGACGAAGACGAACGTTGGCAGCAACGGATGGCTGAGTTGGATTTCCACACCGTTGTCGCAAGCTATTCAGACAACGTGCTATTGGTGTTTATTTGCCATTTCCTTCAGCGATTACTGAAAGATTTGGCCGTCTGTAAAGACATTTATTTGAAACCTGAACCGGTTGATAGACGCCAAGGCATTGAATACCAATACCAATTAATTGAAGCCTTGCGCCGCAAAGATGCTCAAAAAGTGCAAGCCGTCATGGAAGCACACATGGATTATGCAGAACACGCCATGTTGGCTCTACAGGCCACCTTACAAGAACGTTTTTTAAGTGAAGATAGGTAATCATCATGATCGACACCGTATATCTAGCGAATGTTTTACGCACATTGTTACAAACACCGAGCCCTGTGGGAATGACCGACAAAGCGGTAGCACAGACGCACCAATGGCTGGCTGAATTAGGTTTCAAGCCGCAGTATACGCGCCGTGGGGTGCTGCACATTACGTTGGGATGGGATGAACCCAAGCGTGCACTGGCCGCTCATTTGGATACGCTGGGGGCCATGGTCACCCAATTGAAATCAAACGGCCGCTTAGCGCTACGCAACACGGGTACTTGGGCTGCGCGTTTTGCAGAAGGGGCAAGGGTAACGGTATTTAGTGATGACCACCAATACCGTGGCACAATTTTACCTTTAAAAGCGTCAGGGCACCGCTTCAACACCGAAGTTGATACTCAAGTGGCGGATTGGGATAACCTTGAAATCCGCTTAGATGTTCCTTGCTATAACCTTGCTGACCTACAATCTCACGGTTTAAATGTGGGAGACATTGTTGCGGTAGATGCCCAGCCTGAATTTATTGATAACGGCTTTGTTGTTTCCCGTCATTTGGATGATAAAGCAGGCTGTGCCGTGATGTTGGCTGCACTGAAATCGCTGGTGGATGATGGGGTTGTGCCTGCGGTTTCTTGCCAAATGATGTTCACGATTTCTGAAGAAGTCGGCATTGGAGGAACCCATGGCTTTGGCCCGCAAGTTCAAGAATTATTGGCGATAGATAACTCGGTATCAGGGCCAGACCAAGCAACGCGCGATGATTCACTGACACTCGCGTTTCGCGATAGAACAGGGCCATTTGATTTAGCAATTACCCGCCATTTATTGCAACTGTGCCAGCAATACGATATTCCCCACGTTCGCGATACGTTTAAACATTACCGCTCAGACAGTGCGGCGGCAATTGATGCAGGGTGGGATATTCGTGCAGCGTTGGCGTGTTTTGCACTCGATAGTTCCCATGGTTGGGAAAGAACACACATGGATTCATTGGTGGCATTAGCGACGCTGGTAAGGCGTTATATTGAAAGTGATTTAGTCCCACTACCAGGACAGTAATTGATGAAAACCCCCTCCAAAGCTTTGAAGGGGGAAGGGTGATTAACTCAGTTTGGCTTGTGCTAAATATTTTTCCATTTCGTTACTTGGTACCATGCCGCCGCCTGTTGCCCAAATGAGGTGAGTGGCATTTGCCATCTGCTGCGCACTGAGCGCTTTAGATTGCTGGTAATCGGTGTTTTGTGTGACATGCACGCAGCCTGTCATACCCGCTAGGGCTGACGGTTCCAATTTGATGGCTTCTGTTTGGTTGAGTAACCCTAACAGGTTATACATTTCTGGGTCATCAAGGGTGTAGTACCCGTCGATTAACCGCTCCATCGCACGCCCCACAAAACCAGAGGCACGGCCAACAGCAAGGCCATCTGCTGCAGTGATATTATCAATACCAATTTCCTGCACAGAGATACCATCGTGTAACCCAGTGTGGACGCCCAAAAGCATGCACGGTGAATGCGTCGGCTCTGCAAATAGGCAGTGCACTGCATCGCCAAACGCCAATTTTAATCCAAAGGCAACCCCACCAGGGCCACCGCCTACGCCGCAAGGTAGATAGACAAACAGCGGATGGTCTTTATCAACAATAACACCTTGTTCTATAAATTGTTTTTTCAGACGTAGCCCCGCGACGGCATAGCCTAAAAACAAGGTCGTGGAGTTTTCATCATCAATAAAGAAACAGTTCGGGTCTTGTTCTGCTTCTTTGCGGCCTTGTTCAACGGCAATGCTATAATCTTGTTCATATTCAACGACATTCACACCGTGTGAGCGTAGTTTGTCTTTCTTCCATTGGCGCGCATCCGCAGACATATGCACGCTGACGCTAAAGCCTAACTTGGCACTCATAATGCCGATAGACATCCCTAAGTTACCCGTTGAGCCTACTGCGATGCTGTATTGGCTAAAGAATTGACGGAATTTATCGGAAAATAGAACTTCATAATTATCATCAATGGATAACAACCCTGCCTCAAGTGCCAGTTTTTCGGCGTGGGTGAGTACTTCATAAATCCCCCCACGCGCTTTGATCGAGCCTGAAATTGGCAAGTGGCTGTCTTTCTTTAATAACATTTTCCCGGTGATTGGCGTTTGGTAACGGGCTTCGATCGCGGTTTGCATATTGGGGATTGCCACCACATCAGACTCGATAATACCTTGAGTAGCCTGCGTTTCTGGGAATGCTTTCATCAAGTATGGAGCAAAACGGCTTAAACGCGCCTCGGCATCTTGAACATCACTAAGGGTCAGTCCCACATAAGGTAAACCCGCTTCTGTGGTGGTGGCATTAGGGTTAAACCACGCCACGTGTTTTAAATTGATTAAGTCCTGAACTAAAGGGTAGTCAGCAATTAACTTATTCACGTTTATCTGAGTCATAATTACTCTCTTTTAAATCACAAATGAAAGTGCAAAGGTGCCTGCCAGCGCAACAAGGGATGCAATAAGGGTAGCGACACTGTAAAAACGGAATGTTTCAGCCAAGGTGGCATTACAATATTGTTTAACCAGCCAGAACAGAGAGTCTGTGACGATAGTACAACCAATCGCACCAGAACCAATGGCTAATGTCATAATTTCTGGGCTGATATGTGGGTACATTGGCATTAACGGTGCCACAATGGCGGTGGCGCCCATCATAGCAACGGTGGCAGAGCCGACTGCTGCGTGCAGAATAATGGCGACTAACCATGCCAGTAAGATGGGGTGCATGTCGATACCAGACAGCACCAGCGCAAGGGAATCACTCAGTCCACTACCTTTTAAGATACCGTTAAATGCACCGCCCGCACCAATAATCAGTAAGATATTGGCTATCGAACTAAAGCTTTCTTCGGTTTTACTGAGTAATACGCTCATGCCCATGTTACGGCGAATACCCAGCATGTAATAAGCAACAAACGCAGCAATAAACATGGCGGTAATTGGGTTACCAATAAACTGTAGGAAGGTATATAACTGATTGTCTTTACTCATGTTTAAATCAGCAGCTGTTTTGACCAACATGAGAATGATTGGCAGTAGAACCGTAAATAATGTGGCACCTAAAGAAGGTAAATCTTTTTCGTCACGTACTTCGAGGTCAGAAAATGCCTCTGGTACGGTTTTGAACGGTAAGCGCTCACCTAAAAATTTTAGGAATAATGGCCCGCCTACTAACGAAGCCACAAGCCCCACAGCAAGCCCAGCAACAATCACCGTGCCAATATCTGCCCCTAATTCATTGGTAACAAACAGCGCCGCAGGGTGTGGCGGTACGATGCAATGCACCGCCATCAGTGCGGTACACAGTGGAATGGCGAGTTTTAATAACGATGTATTGGTTCTTTTGGCAATGGAAAACGCCAGTGGGATCAATAACACCACACCGACTTCAACAAACAGGGTGATACCGCAGATTAAACCGATTAACACCATCGTGACATCGGGGGTTAACCAGCGGCTTTTTTGTAAGGTAACACCTATACGTTCTGCTGCCCCCGAGATTTCCATCATTTTTCCGAGGATAGTCCCCAGCCCGATAATGGCTGCGAGGAAACCGAGTGTACCGCCAATCCCATTTTCAATGGCATTTACCATTTCTAATGGGTTCATTTTCATGGAGATACCGACAAAGAAGCTGGCGAGTAAAAGGGCTAAAAAAGGGTGAAACTTAAATTTAATAATCGAAACGATGATCAGCAAGATACTAATAACCAGCGTGCCGAGCATCCACATTGTAGAGTCCATATCCTACCCCTAATCATTTTGTTGTTGTGCCTCTATTGGATAATAAATACGCAGGGGTGACAAACGATGAAACTTAAGTCTTAGATGAATTAAATTAACTCAATGACGTGATGTTGGTCATAAAAAAGGATGATTTATCGATTTGCATCATAACAATTCATGTTAAACGCGTTATTCTGGAAAAATATAGGACTGACCTAGGAGGTTCGATGTCAACTAATCATAATCCCTTTGAGCAATCCGGCTTTATTCAATGGCATAAACGGTTGTCGAGCCACCAGCTTTCTCGCTTACATACTTTTGAAGCGGTGGCTCGTCATCGCTCTTTTGCCCTCGCATCCCAAGAATTGGCGTTAACGCCCAGTGCGGTCAGCCACCGAATTAATACCCTTGAAGAGGAATTAGGGTTTAAATTATTTGAGCGTTTTCATCGGCGTATAGAGTTAACCGCAGACGGTGAGCGAATTTATTGGGCCCTGCGTAAAAACTTGGATGATATCAACCAAGAAATTCTGGATATTAAAAACCAAGAAATTTCAGGGGAATTAACGGTGTATTCACGGCCTTCTATTGCCCAGTGCTGGCTTATCCCCAAAATTGCGGGTTTTACTAACCAATATCCCTCCATTCAGCTCAATTTATTGACGGGGAATGATGACGTTAATTTCCGTGGTTATGGTATTGATGTCGCGATTTACTACGATGATATCACGCGGCCTAATTTGTATTGTGAAGACTTAATGCCGGAATCTATTGTGCCTGTATGCAGCCCACAATATGCCAAACAGCACGATTTGATGGACAATATTCATCAACTCAAAAACTGTACCTTGTTGCATGACAGGCAGGCTTGGAGCAGCAACTCCGACTATGATGAATGGAAAGCGTGGAGCGAACACTACCAGTTATCGTTATTTCCTCACCGTCGGAACCTGTGTTTTGACCGTTCAGACTTGGCGATTGTGGCGGCGATGAACCACGCGGGTGTGGCGATGGGGCGTAAGCAATTGGTTGAAAAACGCATTAAGCGCCAAGAGTTGGTGATGCCTTTTGGGGATATTGCACTCAAGTGCCAGCAACGCCATTATTTTGCGATGCTAAATGAAAAACGTAACCCCAAAGCCGATATTTTTATTCAGTGGCTAAAACAGCAAGTTAGATGAATATGGCAAGTAAATCGCTGTTAATTCGAGTAAGATAAGGCATTAGCCTTTCTTTTCAGCACATGGAAAAAACGCGCGCGATGGCACCGAAAACTCAAAAAGTAGCAACAATCAAAGATGTGGCTGCCAAAGCACAGGCAGGGAAAACCAGTATCTCACGTTATTTAAACGGTGAATTCCATTTGCTGTCGGATAACATGCGCCAACGTATTGAAGCGGCAATTCAAGAACTGAATTATCGGCCAAACCAAATGGCGCGTAGCTTAAAGCATGGCCGTACCGGGTTGATAGGGTTGATTATTGCCGATATCGGAAATCCATTTTCGGTGGAAGTGCTCAAAGGTGTTGAGTCAGAATCCATCAAGCAAGGGTTTATGACGGTGGTGTGCAATGCAAACAATAGCATTGAGCTGGAATGCCAATTTATTCAGTTATTAAAAGGCTACCGCGTTGATGGGCTAATTATCAATTCTGCGGGGGTAAACGCACAATTTATTGATGTGCTGAAGCAAACCACATTGCCCTTTGTGTTACTCGATAGAAAAATCGAGGATTTCCCGTGTGATATGGTCGGTTTAGATAACCCTGCATCGGCTGAAATGGCATTTAGCCACTTGATAGAGCAAGGGTTTGAGGCAATTTGCTTTGTGACTGAACCCATCGAATATAACAGCGCGCGTAAAGAGCGCCTGCAAACCTTCCAACGCTTACTGAACCAGCAAGGCCAAGTTAAAGGTGAGTTTCACCAAATTACCTTACCAGACCCCGCGCAATTAGATTCCATCGTGGCTAACTTTTGTACGTCTCACCGCGGTATGCGCAAAGCCATTGTGGCGGCAAATGGCGTGTTAACCTTGCAACTTGCTTATGTGATGAACCAACAAGGGCTACGTTGGGGGGCAGATATTGGTTTTCTCAGCTTTGATAACCTCGAATGGGCAGCCTTTGCCGGGCAAGGGATCACCTCTGTTTCGCAACCTACCGCTGAAATGGGCCACAAAGCCGTTGAGTGTTTATTAGAAAAGCTGGAAAACCCTGAAAAAGCCCCAACACAGTACCTATTCCATGGGGAACTGGTGGTAAGAAATTCAACCACATTGTAGGATAGAATTGAACAAAGAGGGGAATTGCAGGCCCCTCTTTTTGTATTATCGATAGAGGTTAGTGTGCTTGTATCGCGCTTAAATTAGCGCAATTTTCGCTAAGGTCACCGTTTAGCGCGGCAATTAAGTTATCGACCGCACATTCTACCATCGCATAGCGCGTTTCGTGGGTGGCAGAACCAATGTGGGGCAGGGCAACAACATTCGGTAAGGTGAGCAGTTTAGAATCTGTAGGGAGTGGTTCAACTTCAAATACATCCAAGCCTGCGCCGCGGATCGTGCCATTTTCTAAGGCGGTTATTAGCGCCGCTTCATCAATAATCTTCCCGCGAGAACCATTGATTAAAAACGCGCTCGGTTTCATTTTCGCAAGTTCGGCTTTACCGATCAGTTTTTCAGTGGATGGCAGTAATGGCACCACGACACAAACAAAATCAGACTCTTTTAGTAGGGTGTCTAAATCACAACGTTGGGCATTGAGCTTGGTTTCTGCCTCTACATGTTCGTGGTTACTATAGTAGAGAACGGGCATGCCAAAGCCTGCATTGGCTCGCTTCGCGACTGCATAGCCAATGCGACCCATACCTAAAATTCCGATGGTTTTGCCATTCACGTTACTGCCGTAATCACTTTCGCCAATGCTTTTGGTCCATTGGCCGTTTTTCACCATTTCGGCCATTTCGATGATACGGCGGGCACTGCAAAGTACTAAGGTGAAAATAGTGTCTGCGGTGGTTTCTGTGAGCACATTGGGGGTGTGCATCAAGGCAATTTTCCGTGCATTCATTGCGTCAATGTCAAACTGGTCAACGCCAACGGAAATGGTTGATGCTGCTTTTAGCTGTGGTGCAAGGGCGAGCTCCTTTGCTGTAATTGGGTAGCTTGCACCAATGATGCCTTCTGCGCTACTTAGCGCTTGCTGGAAACTTGCCTTGTTTTCTTCCGTAATTTCATCAAAAACAGTGACATTAAATTGCTGCTGTAAGCGCGCAAGTTGGGTATCGGGGATTGTTTTATACAAAATAATATTCTTTTTCATGGTTGCCCCTTATTAAGCGTGTTTGGCGATAGCGGAACCGCTGCTCGGTTCTTGGTTGGGTTTGACAATTAGCGTAAAGAACACTGAGGCTAACAATGCCAGACCCATAAACATATAGGAAGCGCTTGGGCTGCCTGTGGCACCATTGAGGTAACCGACAAACCATGAGCCGAAGAATGACCCCAAGGCACCCATGCTGTTGATCAGCGCCATTGCGCCCCCTGCGACGTTTTTCGGTAACATCTCAGGGATAATCGCAAAGAATGGGCCATAAGGTGCGTACATGGCGGCACCCGCAATCACCAGTAATGTGTAGGATAACCAGAAATTCGAATTGCCTAACATGTAAGAACCAAGGAAGCACACAGCACCGATTAAGAGCATTGGCCAGACAAATAATTTGCGGTTATGCATACGGTCTGAAGCCCATGATACCAAAATCATCGCCAACGTGGCGGCAAGATATGGCACCGCAGAGAGCCAGCCTGTTTCCACCATGCCTAAGTTTGATGCACCGCGAATAATCGAAGGTAGCCATAACACAAAGCCATAAACCCCGATACTCCAACAGAAATATTGTGCGCACAACAATACAACGTTACGGGATTTGAACGCCTCGCGGTAATTGCGTACGGGCTTGATATTTTTCTGTTCATCACTGAGGATTTTGTCTAAATCGGCTTTTTCTTGCTGACTTAACCAATTGACTTGGCTTGGTTTATCACGGGCAGTTCGCCACCAGAAGAAGGCCCATAGAACCGCGGGAACCCCTTCAATAATAAACATTTCACGCCAGCCAAAGGCTTGAATTAAGTAACCCGATAACACGGACATCCATAACACCGTCACGGGGTTACCTAAAATTAAGAAAGTGTTGGCGCGGGAACGTTCGGATTGGGTGAACCAGTTACTGATATAGATAAGCATCGCGGGCATAACCGCGGCTTCGACGACCCCTAAGCTGAAGCGAATAATCACTAACATTGGTATGTTGCTGACCATTCCCGTTAAGCTAGCAAATATGCCCCATAAGAAAATACAGGCAAAAATCAGTTTGCGGACACTGCGTTTTTCCGCGTAGATAGCCCCAGGGATTTGGAAGAAAAAATACCCTAAGAAAAATAAGGAACCGAGCAGGGAGGACATCCCCTTGGTGATCCCTAAGTCGGCGTTAATCCCTGCGGCGGCGGCAAAGCTATAGTTAGCACGGTCGAGGTAGGCAAGGCTGTAGGTGATAAACACGATTGGCATAATGCGCCACCAACGCGACATCGCAGGAGCTCTGGTTGTCATAATCTATTCCTTCTTAGCACGTAGCGTCTGCGGTAGTTGAGGGGGAAAATGCCATCATTTCTTGCTGTAACTGTGCTTTCGTCGGTAAGCCTTCACTATCACCAATCACTTGGATAGCTCTCGCACCGATAAAGTTTCCTCTTTCAACGGCTTGAGGTAAAGATAACCCTTCAAGAAGCGCGCTGATAACCCCAACGGCAAAGCCATCGCCAGCGCCCACGGTATCCACCACATTTTTGACTAAGTAAGCAGGGACGATACCTTGCTGATTGTTCGATGTTTTATAATAAGCGCCTTGCTCACCTGTTTTGATGACAACGGCTTCTACCCCTTGGGATAGATAAAAATCGGCAATGGCTTCAGGCTGATCAAAACCGGTGAGAATTTTCCCTTCTGTTAAGCCCGGCAAGACCCAATTGGCGTGAAAGGCTAACTGATTTAATTGCGCCACCATTTCATTTTCACTGCGCCATAATGATGGGCGTAAGTTAGGGTCAAAAGATAATGTTTTTCCCGCATTTCGCATCCATTTTGCCGCATATAGCGATAATTGATAGCTAGTGGCAGAAAGCGCTGCGGCGACACCGCTTAAATGCAAGTGGCGGGCAGAGGAAAAATAATCTTCATTGAAATCAGTGAGCTCTAAGTGGCTTGCCGCTGAGCCCTTGCGGAAATACTCCACTTTGGGATCGGTTCCATTTTCAGCTTTAGATTTGAGCTGAAAACCCGTTGGGTAATTTCCATCGAATTTAACGCATTGATGATCAACGTGTTCTTTATCTAATGTACTTTGAATAAAACGCCCAAAAGAGTCATTGCCAAGGCGGCTTACCCAACCACTTTTTAAGCCGATACGGGAAAGGCCTATCGCCACATTCAGCTCTGCGCCTGCGGCACGACGGACAAAGCTTTCAACTTCATGGAGCTCGCCCGTATTTGTTGCCACAAACATCATCATGGCTTCGCCGAGGGTTACAACATCTAATTGATTTTTCATGAATTAAATCTCCTTTAACAGAGAAACATAGTGTTCAGTTACCGTAAGCAGGTCATCACCCTCAAGCGGGAATTCAATCCCGCGGGAAGCGTTGCTAGGAAGTAAGTTTAAGACGGCTTTCCATGACCCGTCGCTATCATCAAGGGCAACAGCAACGCGTTTATTATCCGTACGTAACTGGCAGGCTTTGACATGGATATAAGCGACCAAAGGGGCAAAATGCTGCGCGGCAACGACAGGGTCTTCACCGAGCCAGTGCCAATTGGCCATATCGAATGCCATTTTAATTGGCAGCTCTTTTTCCACGACATCCACAAAAAAGCGTTTGAGTGGTGCAATGTGCCCACCAACCTCAGTTTGGTCATTTTCGATAACTAACTGGGGGGAATAATGTTTAAGTAGGTTAATAACATCCGTTAAATCATAATGTTCTGGTAGATCACCTAATGAGAGTTTAAGGAAACGGGCATTCAATTTTTTGGCATCATCCAAATAATGCTTAAGTTTTGTGATTTCAATCGGTGCATGATGCTGAAATAAGGTATCTGGCACAGAATAGACTGCGCTGAGCTGCCGTGATTGTAGCCCGTTAGCGATATCATCAAGGTTATCGTTAGGGAGTAATAACTCTTGGCGGATCTCGGCACCCTCCGCGTTTGCCCCTTGAATAGCATCAAATAAAGCTTGTTGGCCGCCAAGTTGTTTTACGGTTTGTGCGCCGTAGGCGGCGGTGACGACAATAATCTCTTTGCTCATGACTTTCCTCTATCTTCTTGGGGGGATAAACCCTATTGCCACTGCGAATAACTTATTATGGAATCGGTTCCATTTTGATTTCTAGTGAGGAAAATGGAAACTTGGAGCTGTATCACTAATCCGTGCTTGGCAAACGCTGAATTACCGATCTCTATCACAACTCTTCATGTAATGAATGCAATCGAAGGAAATTGCCAATAGGGGGCGGTTATAAATTAGTAATTAACTGTTTAATAAGAAAATTAAAAGATGGTTAAAGGCGGTAGTAACACTAACAAGCTCTTTTTTTCTTCCATTTTAGATATTTTTTATTGCTACTTGCATCCCAATTTCTCAACCTAGCGCTTTTAATGAAATATTATTTCAATATATTAATTGAATGATGAAATTTTGGTGCATTCTTTTATGGAAAACAGTTATGGAAAAGCGCTATGGAAAAAATTTTATCAGTTTGCTTCACCAGTATAGAAAAAATAAACGATAAAAATGAAGGATCTGGAGATGAAATTAATCAATACCACCACACTCTACAGCACGCTGTTACTGACTACCGTTTCATGGGCGCAGGCGAGTACTACCGAAAATGCAGGCGTTTATACCAAAGCATGTACGCCTGAACTAATACAAGCAGCAAAATCCAACGCCGACCTTTGTTATGGCGTGAATAGCAAAACGGATATTCAAATTACCAAGAAAAATGCGGACAAATACAAGGTAAAAGTCGTCATCATCGGGGAAAGTACCAATAAAAACTATATGCACACCTATGGTTATCCATTAGAAAACACGCCGTTTTTGTCTTCAGTCAATGGCCGTTTTTTTAACCACTTTATCAGCGCTGCGTCAAATACCGTGCCAACACTGACGCGCGCATTAGCTAAAAATGATCTTAGCACTATCACGGAGCACCACGAAAAGCCGTACTACAACAATAATTCCATTGTTGACCTTGCCAACCAAGCGGGCTATGAAACCTATTATATTGGTAATAACGGTAGCTTTGGAGACGATGAAATCGGCTTCACAAATTACTTTTTAAAAGCCAATTATTTTTTACCGGTAAGGGACAGCAAAGCTGGGTTTGACAACTTGTTTGTGCAAGAGAAATTCACGGTTGATGACAGTGTCAATAAACTGACTAATGACTTCAAAATGCTGCCTGCCTTTAAAGCCGCGTTAAATAACCCGTCAGATAAAGAAAAAGTGATTTTTGTGCATATGTGGGGGCCACATCATGATGGCTGGCCAAAAGGCGCATGTGGGCTTATCAAAGAGAATTACAACATCAACCCTGAACAGTTTGATACTAGATGGGGCAGCCTGGTGAATTGTTATGTGTCAGGGATAAAACTCAGTGATGATTTTATTGGTGATGTGTATAACATTTTGCAAGAAAACAATAAAAATGGCGAAAATCCATTCTCTATTTTGTACTTTGCTGACCATGGACAAGGTTTAGTGAAAGCGAACAAACAACACGTTGCGGCTTTGGAAGCAGAATATAAAGGCTTCATTAAAGAAGGCAACTTGTATCTACGCCACGGCCAATTGGTGAAAGGGGCATATCAAATTCCATTAGTGGTGATGAATTCGGACGATACACAGCGTGAATTCCGTGATGAAACATTAAGTGAGTGGAATTTATTTGATTACTTTGCGTCTTGGCTAGGGGTTGAAACGAACCTGACATCACCAGCAAAAAGCATTGTCGCGGACAGCATCACACCTGAAAAAGACATCGATGTGTTTGTTTTCCCAAGAGATGAGTTTGTGAAATATGACAGTTTACCGCAGGATACTGTACTTTCCCCTGCAACCCTTAACACAAAAATTATTGCGGATTAATTGAACAAAAAAGGCAGCGCTGACATTGAGCGCTGCCTTGATGATTTTTGTGTATTTAATGACGACTCAATGCATCCGCGACTGCTTTAAAACGGGCGAATTTATCACGTAATTGCTGGTGACCTAGCGCATTAGGTTGGTATGTGGTGATTTTTGGCGTACTCGCGGCAATCGCCGCATCAAAACCTGAATAATACCCCGTTCCTACCGCAGCACACAGTGCCGCAGCTTGGCAGCCTGATTGCTGCACGTTCACAACATCTAGCGGCAAGTTACTCGCATCACAGAACATTTGCATCCACAGTGGTGATTGTGTTGGCCCTCCCGTGAAACGGATGGACTCAGTGGCATTATCAAGGCCTACAATACGGTCTTGGTGCAGTAAATGCGAGAACACGATGCCTTGATAAATGGCATACACAATATCAGCGTCGGTATGGTGTGAGCTCAACCCTAATAACCCGCCATGTAAGTTACTGTGGTAGTTCGAGCCGTACAGCCATGGGAAAAATAATATGTCATTTTTCCGTGTTGCCCCTTCAGCGACGCAATGGTTCAGCTCGTCATAGTCTTGCAAGCGTTGGTTGAAGAAATGGCGGGTAAACCACGCTAAATTACTGGCTGATGTTGGGCTGCCTTCGTGGACAAAATAGGTGCCTGGAATACAGTATTTACTCCAAACATACGGGTAGTCTGAGGGAACAATTTCGTCGAAAACACGGGTGGAAATCGTCCATGTCCCTGCAACGGCGCTGAGTTTGTCTTTTTGACTGACACCAGACGCTAATGCCGCACCAACCACATCAAAGAAGCCACCAAATACGGGAGTTCCTTCCACAAGACCGGATTCTTCAGCGGCTTGACGTGTCACCGTCCCTGCAAGTTCTGCGGAATTGATAACAGGAGCAAGCTTATCATTCACCTCATCAATGCCAAAAAGTTGGCAAAGCTTAGGGTCATAACTTGATTGGATTTGGTTAAACAGTTGGCTGCCTGAAATATTGGTTTCTTCGCAAGCGATTTGGTCTGTTAGGCGGTAACGAATATAGTCGTGCACCATCAAAACATGGCCTGTATCACGGTAGTTATCGGGCTCGTTTTCTTTTAACCAACGCAATAATGCGACAGGGTGGGAAGCCCACAACTGCTGTAAGCTCAGCGGATAAGCATTGTCTGCGGTACCATTTTGATGCCATGCATCGACAATGGCTTGAGCCCGTGAATCTGAGGACACAATCCCTTTGCGAACAGGCTTGCCATATTTATCCAGTAAGTACAGGCCTTTTCCGTGTGAAGAAAAGCTGACCCCTGCAATTTGGGATGCATTTAAACGGCTATTTTTGATGGCATCACGGATAACATGGCAAGCGGCTTGCCATAGTTCGTCCATATTCCGTTCGCTGAAGCCCGCCTCTGGGCTTTCTGTTGGAAACGGGTGCTCAGCAACGGTAATTTCTTGGCCTTCAGGCGTGTAGATCCCCGCTTTAATGACGGTTCCGCCGAGGTCAACACCCATAAAAAATGTGCTCATTTTGGGCTCCTTTACGCGTTGTTCCAACCCGCTTGCTGCATTTTATCTTCCATCCACTGACGTGCTTTAATAATTTCGACGAGTGGCTCATCCGCTTTTTCCGTCCACATTTCAATTAAGAAAGTACCACGGTAATTTAGACGTTTTAATAGCTTGAATAAATTCACAAAGTCGACGCAGCCTTCACCAAATGGCACATCGCGAAATTGCCCTTTGCAGGTGTCTGTAACGGCATAAGTATCTTTTAAATGAATGGCCGCAACATGTTCAATACCTTTTGTGAATTCTTGCTCCACATCATTGCCCCAAGCCGTTAGGTTGCCAACATCAGGGTAAACGCTGAACCATGGCGAGCGAATCTTGTCGGACAATGCTTGCCATTTGCTAATGGAGTTCATAAATGGCGTATCCATGATTTCCACCGCACACATCACTTGGGAAGCGGCGGCGATTTCACTCACCCACTGCATACCTTTTTCAAAATTTGCAATGGTTTGGGCATCTTGTTCTTCATAATACACATCGTATCCAGCCAACTGGATAGTACGGATACCTAAGTCTTGAGCCAGTTTGATGGCTTTTTCCATTAAGGTATATGCCATTAAGCGGGTGGCTTCATCGTGGCTACCAAACGGGAAACGGCGATGACCAGACAAACACATGCTTGGGATACGAACGCCAGTGTCTTGCATGGCTTTGACGAGCGCTAAGCGTTCTGCTTGGCTCCAGTCTAATCGGGCAAGGCGCTCGTCAGTTTCATCCACTGACATTTCAACAAAATCAAATCCCGCGGCTTTGGCTATAGCTAACTTTTCTAACCAGCTGCTGTTTTTCGGTAAGGCTTTTTCGTAAATTCCAATCGGATGCTTGCGCATAATAATCTCCCTGAAAAATTTAACTTTGTGACGATGCTTTATTGAGTTTTTGGTTACGGGTCATAGCACGTTTGGCGCTCCATTTTTCTTTAAAGAATTTGAATGCTAACGCCAAGATTAAGGTGATACCCCAAACCGCAAGGTTAAAGTGCAAGCTGATACCGAGCAGGCTTAAACCCGTTGCAATCACCTGCAAAACCAAGAGCGCACAGAACACACGGCTCACCTTACCAACTCCCCCGAATGGGTTAGTTCCGCCTAATACGATGGCAAGGATGGTCAGTAATAAATAAGAATCACCGTATCCCATACGCGCCGAGTTAAAGCGCGCCATCATAATCAGCCCTGCTAGCACACACAGCAGGCTCGAAATGGTATAAATCGCAATCATTACACGGTCAGTTCGAATGCCACTGAACCACGTTGCGTTGATGTTGCTGCCGCTCATGTAGATATTTTTGCCTAAGCGGGTGCAGCCTAAGAACAGCGCCAATAAAATAGCGGTGACAATAAAGATAATCATGGCAATCGGTACACCAAAGACGGTATCAGAACCGATAGCGCGTACAATCGGTGGCATCCCACTGAGCGCCGCGCCTTTGGTTAGATATACGCCAATGCCGCTGATGATGGTCATTGTCCCTAAGGTCACAAGGATAGGGTGGGCACCGATATGGGAAATCATTAACCCTGTTAAGCTACCGATAATCACGGCAATCACAGTTGCGCCCACTAATGCAATCACCAGCCACATAATCTGCGTGCCAGTACCTGCATCGACGGGGAGGTAATTAATGAACACCCACGCCATAAACAACCCTGTTAAGTTGGCAGTACTGATGATCGCAAGGTTCAAGCCACCGCTTAACATAGGCACGAACATGGCAAATGTCAGTAAGCCCAACTCTGGGAGCTGGAAGGTAATACTCAAAAAAGTATTTTGAGTGAAAAAGTGCCCCGGCATAGCGATGCTGAAGGCCGCGATAGCCAGTACAAAGATTGAAAGCAGTCCGATAACAGAGCCATCAATTTTAAAAAAAGCTTGTTTTTTCATGGTGATATTCCTGTTAAACAAAACCTACGTCCGTCTCTTTGCGTTTCTTATAATGGGTAATAGAAATCGCGATGAGGATAACCATACCGATGACGATATTGACGAAGTAGTTTGAGACACCAATCAGGTTAAGGCCGTTTTTCAAGATACCGATGAGGAATACTCCCATCAGCGTACCGATAACGCTTCCGCGCCCACCAGATAAGCTAGCGCCACCTAATACGGCTGCTGCGAGCACATCTAACTCACCACCAACGAGGGCACTTGGAACAACTTCGCTCATACGGTAGGTCTGCAACATGCCGCCAATGGCTGCCATTGCACCGAGATAACCGTACGCAAACAGGTAGATAACCCATACCCGAATACCGATACGAGATGCCGATTCTTGGCTACCTCCTACTGCATAAAGTTGGCGGCCAATGTGGGTTTTGTTCATTAAAATCCACGTTAAACAGGCGATCCCCAACATGACAATTAGTGGTAAGCCAATTTGGTAATATTCCCCGTCTACCTCGAAAGGTAAGATAGTCACAGGGTCGACCCACCAATCAGGCAGGTCATAAATGCTGTGCCCGTTGGTTAGCCACATCAACATACCGAATAGCAGTGATTGCATACTGATAGTGATAATGATCGACACCACATTCAGTGAGTAAATTAAAATCGCGTTGATTAAGCCGAAAGTGATCCCGATGATAATTGCCAGCGTGATACTTAATGCAGGGCTGGCAATAAAGCCTTGCAGCAGCCACGTGGCAATGACGTATTGAACGACGGAGGCCACCGCAGCGAAGGAAATATCAATTCCGCCCGTGACTAAAACAACAAATAACCCTAAAGCAAAGATACCGGTGACGGCATAGCTTTCACTCAGGTCGAGTAAATTTTGGATCGTCAGAAATTGCGGGCTCATGGTGGTGAAGAAAACCACCATAATCAAGATGACCCATGTTAACCAACCTTCAACAGATTGGGGGCGAAGTTTTTGCCAATTAGCCATTGATGATTTCCTCCAATTGCTGCTCATTGATGGAATCCGTCACAATTTCTTTGACAATAGAGCCTTGTTTCATATGTAAAATTCGGTCGCAGTTGTAATAAGCTTCGGAGGCTTCATCGGTAATTAACAAAATGGAAATACCGACACCGGATAAACGGTGGATCAGTTTATAAATACTGTCTTTTGCACCAATATCGACCCCAACAGTTGGCGAGTCTAAAATCAACACTTTAGGGCGTGTTAAAATCCATTTTGCCAGTACCACTTTTTGTTGGTTACCGCCAGATAATGTCGAGAGGGCGTTATTCGGGTCAGTGACTTTGATGTCTAAGTCGGCAATCCACTCTTGCACAATGTCTTGGCACTGTTTTTCATCGATTAAATGCAGTGGAGTTTTGAGGCGATCCAGAATTGAAATCACCATATTGTCCGCGATAGATTGCTGCAGAATCGCGCCTAATGTCAGGCGGTCTTCAGACACATAACCAATACCGTGTTTAATCGCATCGGTGTTATTTTTTAATTTAACGGGCTTGCCTTCAATGTTCATTTCACCGCTATCTGGGTGGGTGATCCCAAACAGTGATAAGGCGAGCTCGGTACGACCAGAACCTAACAACCCACATAAACCCAGTACTTCACCGCGTTTTAAGTTCAGTGATACATCGCTATATTGCCCCGCACGGCTTAAGTTTTTCAGCTCTAACACTGAACGGCGGTCTTCGGCATTATTCGGTGGCTTACGTTCATGGACGATGTCTAAACCCGTCATGAGTTCAGTAATTTTACGGGTAGTGAGGCCCTCAGCTGGCCATGTGCCAATTTTTTGCCCATCACGGATAACCGTAATGCGGTCTGAAATTTCTTTTACTTCTTCCAAACGGTGGCTAACAAATACAACTGTAATCCCTTTATCTTTTAAATAGTTAACAGTAGATAAAAGTTGGTTTACTTCAGTACGGGTTAATGACGCCGTTGGCTCATCCATAATCACCAGACGTGCGTCTGCAACTAATGCACGGCAAATTGCCACTTGCTGGCGTTGGGCGATAGGTAAAAACTGCACGGGGGTGTCTGGATTGATGGAAAAAGACAGCTCATTTAAGATTTCTAATGCTTTCTCGCGCAGTTGTTTTTTACGAAACCAGCCAAAATAGCCTTTGAGATTCAGCTCAAAAGCGATATTTTCCGCAACGGTTAAGTTCGGAAATAACGATAAATCTTGGTAGATAACTTGCACGCCTAATTCACGCGCTTTGTCTGGCGTTAAACGGTTATAGCCTTTGCCATCAATCTCAATTTTACTTCCGTCATCAGGGGCATAGACGCCACTAATGGTTTTGATCAGTGTGCTCTTCCCGCACCCATTCGTGCCTGCTAAGCAGTGCACTTCACCTTTGTTGAGCGTCAAATCGATATTGCGTAGCGCGCGGTGGCCGCCAAAGCTTTTGGAAAGGTCGCGCAAGGTAATGAGTGGATCGGATTTGTCAACTTTTGAGGTGGTTGTCATAAGTACAATTCCTACTGCAAATAAATTGGTGTTGGCTTGTTCTTCAGCGTTCGAGCTACCGCGCTATTGGGGGCAACTCGAACGATTTGAAAACAGAAAATTTAAAATCTGGGTAAATCTTATTTTTTTGTTTTATATGACATTTTATAGAGAGTAATTACAGGCCGACTTCAACCAGTTTTTTGGTGTTCTCAATATTCAAGTTGACTGGGTTATCGCTTAAAATTGTGTTGCCACTGACTTTAATTTCACCCATATCACCGATTGAAACACCATCTTTGATCTCTTCGCCATTCATCATTGCGGTCGCAACTTGAACGAAAACTTGCCCTGCCACTTTTGGATTGGAAATATAGCCGCCATCAATCGCGCCTTTTTCCAGTAATTTGATGCCTTGGCCTGGGGTAAAGGTGCCGAATACGCAAGTTTCCGCATTTTTACGACGTTTATCGATAGCACGACCCGCACCGATAGGGCCTTGTGAACCGAATGACATGATGCCTTTTAGGTCTTTATGTTTAGATAACAGGTCATTAGCGGTACGCATTGAGTCATCAACGGATTCAGCGACACCGAAACGGTCATCGACCATTTGCATTTTCGGGTAGTTGGCTTTTTGGTAAGCAATAGCGGCATCTGCCCACTCATTTACCAGAGGAACGGTTAAGCTACCAACAAACATGGCGTATTTACCTTCTTCACCCATACAGGCTGCCATATCTCTCATATGGTTAGCGCCCATGCTTTGGGTGTCGAGTAATTCGAAGTCCCAGTCTGCGTTAGTTTGGTTTGGTGATTCGTGGGTGATAACTTTGATACCCGCTTCTTGAGCACGCTTCAGTACAGGCTCAAGCACTTTTGCATCGTTTGGCACGACACCGATCACATCCACTTTTTTCGCGATTAAATCTTCAATTGCACGAACTTGTTCCGCAGGGTCAGCGGTTGTTGGACCAACTTGGAATGCATTCACACCGAGTTTTTTACCTTCTTCGGTAATCCCTTGTTCCATCACGTTAAACCAAGGAATACCACCGACTTTCACCACAACGCCCATAGTAAATGGTTTTTGTGCTTTTTGAGATTCAGCCATCGCAACATTTGAAAACAGTGCAACGCTCATTAAACAAGGTAAAACTAGCTTCTTCATGTTCATAGTTGTATTCCTTAGTGTAGATGGATACTAAAGTCGGCTATCTCATCAACGTAGGGTCAATGGTATTATCGAATTTAGGTATGCCTATAATTAGGTGCTAGGAATTATGGGTACATAATATCCCTGCACTTTTTTAATACAGAAAATAAATTAACAATTATTATTTTACTTACATCACGGTTACGGGCTTTTTATATTTTAATAAATTACTTATCACACTCGATAATATTCAAATTCGGAAATTGCGTTTGAAAATTAGTATCATTCAGCTTATTGGTAATGAGTACGTTAATAGCATCGAATGTACAAACTTGGCTAAATGCATATTTCCCAAGCTTACTGTTATCTGCGAGCAAAACGGTATTCTCAGAGACCTGCAACATAATGTTTTTTAGTTTTGAGTTTATTTCGCTACCATCACGAATACCATTTTCAATATTAAAACCTTGGCATGATAAAAATAAGGTTTTAATTTGGAAGCTACGAATAATGCTTTCTGCAATCGGGCCATGGAAGTCATCATGGCGTTCTGAATATTCACCGCCAATCCCAATAACACGAACTCGGTCGCGGCACGCTAAGGCTTGGATAATTTTGACGGAATTCGTGACCACCGTAATATCGATGTCTGGAATTTGCCTTGCGAGAAACCAGCATGTACTGCTGTTATCTAACATAATACAGTCGCCAGGCTGGATAAATTTCAGCGCAGCTTTGGATATTTTCATTTTCGCATCAGGGTGTTCTTCAGTTCTTTTGCGAAAAGACTCTGCACCATCAACCATTTGACTGAGTTTGACCGAAGATGGCATTACGTTGACCATCGGCATTTCTTCTTGGTCAATGGCGACAGCGCCACCGAAGCTACGAATGATACGGTTTTCGCGTTCCAGTGCGGTTAAATCACGGCGGATCGTTTCTTGGGAAACTAAGCATAACTGAGCTAATTCACGCACTAACGCCGAACCATTTTGAGTAACATGGGAACAAATTAATTTATGGCGTTCGGCTTGTAACATTTTTAGCTCCTATTCTTTCCACGATATTTATTCTGCCTGCGTTACTTTTTTTTTGTCGTGACTGGATTCAAGTAATCTCTTTTTGAAAAAAACAAAGCATTTTAAAGTGATCTGTATTGTCTGTATTTGAAATGTATGTTGCTTGTTACATTAAATATGTGACTTGAGTCTCGGTTATTTGCGTTATCTTTCCATCTGATTCATGAGAAACAAAAATGGTTAGGCTGATTCGGTCATATTTCCACGCATTGAAATAGACTAAATATGACCAAATGCGCCCGAGTGTGACCGATTTAGTCTGAATTGTTGCGAGTTTGTAAATGTGGCTGCTTTTTAAATCAGCAAAATCTGTTTACCTTAATAGGTAGAGACAGGTTATCAACACACAAAACATACCCAGAGAATAAATTTTTGTTGTTGATATTTAAGCAAATTTTATAGCTAGGGGATCATTATGTTAGAAAAACTCAAACAACACGTCTTTGAAGCGAACCTTGCTTTACCAAAACACAACTTAGTGACGTTCACATGGGGTAACGTGAGTGGGATTGACCGTGAAGCAGGGTTAATGGTGATTAAGCCATCGGGCGTGGATTATGAAACCATGCAGGCAGAAGACATGGTTGTTGTTTCATTAGAAACGGGGAAAGTGGTAGAAGGGAAATACCGTCCCTCTTCTGATACAGATACCCATTTAGCCCTTTACAAGGCATTCCCAGAAATTGGTGGTATCGTGCATACTCACTCGCGCCACGCAACCATTTGGGCGCAAGCAGGGCAACCATTAAGCGCGTTAGGTACCACACACGCTGACTATTTTTATGGTGAAATTCCATGTACGCGTTTAATGACGGAAAGTGAAATTGCCGGTGATTATGAAAGGGAAACGGGTAATGTCATCATTGAAACCTTTAAAGAAAAAGGCATTACAGCAAAAGATGTTCCTGCGGTCTTAGTCAATAGCCACGGCCCTTTTGCATGGGGAACGAGCCCTGACAACGCTGTGCATAATGCGGTCGTTCTGGAAGAAATTGCCTATATGAATTTATTTACTCGCCAATTACAGCCTGCGGTAGGGGCAATGCAGCAAGAACTGTTAGATAAGCATTATTTACGTAAGCACGGCAAAAACGCGTATTATGGTCAAAAGTAAATTTTTAATCATTCATATTTGAACGCAATAAAAATAGTTAATAATGATTTTAGGTATTTAATCATTATTGTTATTTTTTAAATAAAAATAGCCACAAAGAGCGATTCAATGTGGCTATTTTGTCATTTTTTGAAAATAAAATTTCCTAGCGTTTAATCAGCTAAATTAATCGATTTTATTTTTTTTAAATAAAATTAATCTAAATAAATGGCTTTCAATTTTTTGATATCGTCATCGGCAAATTTAAGCTCATTTTTAATATAAGCTTCAACTGAGCCTGACATTTCTTCCATTGCATTAAAGACTTCAATAATAAACGCCTCTTTGGTGTCGATTAATGAAAGTAAATAATCCAAAACATTTTGGTCTTGTGTGATCTTTCGATAGCCTGCCATTTTAATTTCATTACGTGCAAGCCGATTAAAATGCGTCACCATATAGTCTTGCACAATGGTTTTCTTGGGGACGCCCAACATTGAAAGGATCAGCAAAGCGCCATAACCTGTTCGGTCCTTACCACCTCTACAGTGTTGAATACTCGGGCTATTATGTTCATCGAGCAATACTTTAACCATTTGGTGGAAGGCAATTTTAGATTTCTCGCTGATAACAAATTGGCGATATTGCTCCAATATTTGCAGTCCATCTCCGTTAACCATTTCTTTGGGAATATGGTGGATAACGCTTTCGATTAACGCTTTATCTTCATTGTCTGGCGAGGCCGCAAACTGCGCTGCAAGCTCTGCGGTTTGTGCCGTTGCATCTAAATGATAGGTTTTATCTTCACCAATAGGGCAGTTGGGGAATTTATTGATTTCATTTTGAGTTCGATAATCAATAATACTTTTAATACCGAGGTGAGAAAGATAATTTTTGGCCTGCTCACTTAAATTAAACAGGTGGTTAGAGCGATATAACATCCCCCATTTGACCTGCCTCCCTTCCGTTGTGATATAACCCCCAAAATCACGAAAGTTATTTAGCCCTTCAATGGGCAAGGTTCGTTCAGCAAACAGTTGGCACCCACTTTCGGTTTGCAAGATAAAATAAATACGTTGTTTGGCATTTAAAGGGTCGTGCACGGTCAGTGCACTTTCCAGTTTATCGGTAATAAAATTCTCAGGGCGAATTTGCGTATTCGCCTCATCTGTCCAATATAAAGCCGCGGGTGAGCTGGGTATTTCACTGAATTTAATCTCCAGCGTGGACGCGTTAATTCGATTTACTGCGATTTCCATATATTTTCCTTAATCATCCTAAAATTCCAAACATAGAACACACCACGCCGAGAACCATAATGGCCACAATCAGTGCAACTGTATGTTTTCCTTGTAACCGACGTACGAGGAAGAAAATCCCGAGTGCAAATAATAGGGTTAGTAAGTTAGGGATAACTTTGTCAAACATCTCTTGTACTTTGATGGACTGTTCACCCACGGCAATGGTTAGCGGGGTAGAGAGCTTGACGGTGGTGGCTATCAAGGAGCCTAGGACCATCACCCCGACGACGTTCGCTATATTAGTAATACGTTGAATAATATTTGATTTTTTCGACTGCTCGATTAAATCAACCCCTTTGTTATAGCCGTAATGAATAAAGAAATATTTGGTACCGATGTTGACGATGTTAAACAGCAGGAACATCAGTATCGGGCCGATAATATTGCCTTGAAGTGCAAAGGCAGCCCCGATACTTCCGCAGATTGGCAGCCACGTAAATTTCAATAAGCTGTCTCCAAGCCCTGCAAAGGGGCCCATAAGGCCAGCTTTTACGGAAACAACGGCTTCTTTTTCTTCTTCAGTGGTTTTTTCTTCTAACGCGGCAGTCACACCGAGGATCAGGGCCCCTGCGTTTATTTGGGTATTAAAGAATTCAAAGTGGCGTTGCATCGCTTTAATACGTGTTTCTTGGTCGGCCTTCTCATACAGCTTATCGAGTACAGGCACCATGCAATGTGCAAAACCGATGGTTTGTAGCTTTTCGTAGTTATAGGATAATGACATGGTCTGAATTCGCCAAAACATCCCATTTAACTCTTTTTTCGTGAGTTTTTTCTGTTCAGAAGCCGTATCTGAAACAGAATCGGTAGTGATATCGGTCATAGGTCATACTCCTCTTCTTCGTTTTTCTGGGAGGTTTGAGTCGCTTTTTCTTCTGGTGCTTGGCGCATGCCATTAGCGAACGCCATGTCATACAGGACGGCGAAAGCTAGGGCGATAAAAGTAATTGGAATGATTGGCAGTTTTAAATAAGTGGTAAGCATGAATCCGAGTAGGAAAAAGAACCACATTCTGCCTTTGAGTAACATCAATAATAGGATACAAATACCGACGGCTGGGATGAGTTTAGACGCGACACCCATACCTGTAAGGATACTTTCTGGAACGGCATTTAAGATGCTGTTGACTAAGTCACTACCGAAGTAGACGGCAATAAAACACGGAATGGCGCGAATGAAAAACCATAATGGCGTTGAAAAATAATGGACTTTCGTTAAACCACTATAGTTACCATCGAGTATTGATTTACTGGCCCAAACGTTTAAGAAACTGGCAAACGAGCGCCAAATGATCAGTAATTGCTGACATAAAATGGAGACAGGAACGGCGAGGGCAATACCCGCTGCAATCCCACCATTTGAAGCGATCCCCAGTGCAACACCAATAATTGAACCAGCAATAATATCAGGTGCAGAGTATGCGCCGACGTTACCGATACCCATCCACATTAACTCTAATGTGGCACTGATAGCTAACCCTTGAACCATATCGCCCATAATAATACCGGCGACAGTACCCGTTAACAGTGGGCGTCGGAGCATTTGTGGACCAACATCATCCAGCGAACAAATCCCCGCCCAAATTGCGATTAAAATGGCCTCAACCAACATAATAGGCTCCTTGCTTATTGGTCAAAATAAGCATAAATAAATGAATTAATTGAGTAATGTTTTCAATTCAACAATTGGGTCTTTTGGTACCATCTGAATTTCAACGGCCACGTTATTGTTGATTAACGACTTAAATGCTTGTTCTTCTTCAGGTGTCACCGCAACGGCGCGGGATAAATTGCGTCGTCCTTCTTGCATCCGCATGCCGCCGACGTTGAGTTTTTCAAGTTTTAAGCCATTCTCAACCAGCTTATTCACATCGACGCTGTTGGTGAAAAGCAGCATTGTGCGGCGTTTGATTTCGGCTTTTTTCAAGACATTGATAAATTTATCAACACCAAAAACCACCACTTTTAAGTCAGGTGGTGCGGCCATGGTGAGAACAGATTGCTGTACGCTATCGTTGGCGACTTTGTCATTCACGATAATAACTTGTTCAATATCGAAGTTTTTTACCCACGTGGTAATCACTTGTCCGTGGATCAGTCTGTCATCTATACGAGCAACATTAATTGGCATGGTTAACTCCTAAAGTTCGGTTTCATCTTGAATTAAGGGTTTAAGTTGTTCACTTACATTAATGCAGCTGTCTGGGAACACGTCAGTGATAACTTGATGAATTTCATGTAAAGGCAAATCACGGTTACTTAAAATTTCAAGGAAGGTCGGGACATTTATTCCGCAATACAGCGCAACATCATTTTGTGTTAGCACCAGTTCGCTGGCTAAGTTGCACGGTGAACCACCGAGCAGGTCAACTAAAATGAGAACACCATTGCCTTGGTTAACTTGCTGATAGGTATCAAATAATTGTTGTTTGACCTCATTGATATTGCTTTCTCGTTGGATGGATATCACGCTGATATCTTCCTGACTGCCAATTAGCATTTCTGCACATTCCAGTAACCCTTGTGCAAAAGGGCCATGGCTTGCCAGTATGATGGGTAGTTGAGAGCTCATTTTTTCCCCTTTGTATCTCGTTTTTATTTTAGTAATAAAATTACTTTTATATATTTATTTTTAAGTAACAATATCACAAAAAAAGCGAATGGAAAGGGTAAGGGAGTGAGAAAGGATCAGTTTTGTGAGCAAGATCGAAGTGGCGACATCGTGCCACCTCGAGAAGATGAAGAAGAGAAATAAAAATTAATTGTTGCTATTTAAGCGTGAGAAACGCTCTGCACGGGTGCTAATTTGCTTTTGGATACGCTCATCATACTGATTAATAAACAGGTTAGTAATCAACATATTAATGACAGTCAGCTGTGAAATTTTTGAGCGAATAGGGATAATCCGCGAGATATTTTCGGTGGATGTGGTATGCAAAATAGTTTCTGCCAAGGAAGAGACAGAGCTTTGCCCCATCTTGGTGATAGCAATGGTTGGTACCTGCAGTTCACGCGCTAATGTGAGTAACTTAATGCACTCGTGGTTTTCCCCTGAATGGGAAATCACAATCACCAAGTCATTTTTATCCAACGTATTGACGATGCTAAATTGAATGCTGTAATCGAGGTGGCAATTAACGTCTTTTTTGATTTTAATGAGTTGATATTCAAACTCTTTGGCAACTAACCCACTGCTACCTGCACCGTAAATGACAATTTTTTTGCTTTTGCTGATGAGTTCGTTAGCTTGTGCAAATGCATTGAGATTGACTAAGGCACATGTTTCTTCTATCGACGACTTTTCGATTTGACTGACTTTGATATTCACAGTTTCCATCGAGTCATTGATATCAATGTCTTCTTGCAGCAGCGTGCCATATGATTTGTTGTTAATCGATGAAATTAAATCAATTTTTAGCTCGCTAAAGCCTTGGTAACCGAGTTTATGGCACAGGCGTAAAATAGTGGTGGTGCTGACTTTGTTTTCTTGCGCTAACGACTGAATACTGATGCTTTGCATATTTTTTTTATTAGCAAGAATGTATTCAGCAACCTGCTTTTCCTTGGTTGATAGGCTGTCTCTGGCTTCCCTAAGTTTTAGATCTATCATCGTTCACCTTGCTAATAAATTGAAAGTCGTTATTTCAGCGTGATCCTACCATATCTTAAAAATAGCGAAATGATGACTTTTCTTTATTGTGCATGAACGAATAACAATGGTTGATAATTTGTATACAGGGGAAAATACGAAGAAGGATCCCTACTGTCCACAGGGGGAAAACAATAGGGATGTGCTTGAAATTAAAGTGTGACGCCCATTTTAAAAATCGCTAATTCACGAAAATCATTGATTTCATTTTTGGTCTGTTCGCCATTGACGATTTTGACAACGTGCAAAATAAAATCATCCAGTAATTGGTTCATAGATTTACCGTTTAACAGTGCGCCTGCGTTAAAGTCAATCCAGTGGGGCTTTTTAGCAGCTAACTCATTGTTTGTCGCTATCTTTAAGGTGGGCACAAAACCGCCATACGGCGTCCCACGGCCTGTGGTAAATAACACCATATGGCAGCCAGCAGCGCCTAAAGCACTGGTTGCAATGGCATCGTTACCCGGTGCACTCAATAAATTAAAGCCCGGTGTTGTTAGGCGATCACCGTATTTCAATACGTCCATGACTTGGCTGGTACCGGCTTTTTGCGTACAACCAAGGGATTTTTCTTCAAGGGTCGAAATGCCGCCTGCTTTATTGCCCGGTGATGGGTTCTCATAAATAGGCTGATCATGGGCGATAAAATACTGTTTGAAATCATTGATCATCTCGACGGTTTTTTCGAAGGTGTTTTCGTCATGGCAATGGTTCATTAAAATTTGTTCTGCACCAAACATTTCAGGTACTTCGGTTAATACCGTCGTCCCGTTATGACTTACCAAAAAGTCAGAAAAACAGCCTAATAATGGGTTTGCGGTGATCCCTGATAACCCATCGGAGCCGCCACATTCGAGGCCAAATTTCACTTCACTGAGTTTACCTGCAACGCGTTTATCTTGCCTAACAACTTGATAAAGTTCGTTAAGGTGCTCAACACCGGCTTCAATTTCATCTTCTAATTGTTGGCACACCATAAACTTAACGCGGTCTGCATCAAATTCACCGAGCGTTTCTTTAAAGGCGGCAACTTGGTTATTTTCGCAACCAAGTCCAATCACTAATACGCCCCCTGCATTCGGGTGCTTTACCATATCTTGCAAAATTGTGCGGGTAGTTAAGTGATCATCCCCTAATTGGGAGCAGCCTAAGGTATGGTTGTACAAATACACGCCATCAATATCATCGGCGTTGCTATTTTGTTTCTGGAATCGTTCGATCATTTTGCGGGCGAGGGCGTTAACACAGCCTACCGTTGGGATCACCCAGATCTCATTGCGGATCGCCACCTCACCATTGGCACGGCGATAGAGTTGAACGCCTGGATCCGCGACTGTTGCCGTAATCGCATTATGTTCAGGGTGATATTCATAATCATTTAATGCGCTAAGATTGGTCGCGGTATTATGGGTGTGTACATGTTCTCCGATGTTAATGTCAACAGTAGCGTGGCCTATTGGCGCCCCGTATTTCATGACATTTTTGCCTGTTTCAATGGCAGACAAGGCAATCTTATGGCCACGGCTCACATCTTGTTTTAAGGTAATTGATTGATCTTCAATGGTGAATGTATCCCCAGCAAACCTATCGATTAGTGTGACGGCGACATTGTCATTAGTATGTATTTTAATAATTTCTTTTTGCATGTTTTGCTCCCTGAGCGGTACATCGGACTGAAAAGATCAGTTGGGTGATTATCTTTAATTTTTCTGCCTAATTTTCATGCATTATACGATCTGGTTTATAACTTTAAAAGGTGTTATACCAATTATTGGTGGAATTATTTATTGGTCATATTCTTGCTTCCCCATCATTGGGTAATTTCGTTATACTAAAGGCATAAAAGCGTTGCTAAGTTAGGCCATACTGCAAAAGGAGAAAATCATGAGCTCAGCTGAGAGCGAACCGCGCCTGTACCAGCAAGTAGCCGCACTGGTTAAAGAACGTATTGAAAATGATGAATACCCTGTTGGCACTAAACTCCCCGCAGAAAGGCTGTTGGCAGATGAAATGAATGTCAGCCGGACAGTGATCCGTGAAGCCATTATTATGTTAGAAGTGGAAGGCTATGTGGATGTTCGAAAAGGCTCTGGTATACATGTTGTCAGCAATCGGTCTAATAACTCTGTCAATACGGAAGGGGGCTTGGAGTTTAGCCGTTGTGGGCCGTTTGAATTATTACAAGCAAGGCAGTTGATCGAAAGCCATATTGCGGAGTTTGCCGCGACTCAAGCTACCAAAGAAGATATTTTAAAACTGCTTGAAATTCAAAAAAATGCACGCAAAGAAGACCGCTTTCGTGATTCTGCGTGGGATCTGGCATTTCACATGCAAATTGCGGCTTCGACCCATAACAGCGCGATGGTAGTAATTGTCGAACAAATGTGGAGCCAACGGTTGCGTAACCCATATTGGTTAAAGCTGCATGAGCACATCGATAACCGCTCGATTGAAAGTTGGTGTGATGAACACGACCAAATCTTACAGGCATTAGCTCGTCGCGACCCAAAAGGCGCAAGGCAAGCCATGTGGCAGCACTTAGAAAACACCAAAAAGATGTTGTTTAACGCCACCAGTGATGACTTCGAATTTACGATGGATCGCTATTTCTTTGCCGATAGCCCACCCGTTGACCAAAACGACTAGCTAGTCTTCATCATCCTCTGAAATTTGCTTTAATGCGGGAAGGTTCACTAAGACAATTTTCCCGTATTTTGCATCAATCCAGCCCAATTTTTCCCATGCTACCAAGCGCTTATTGATAGTTTGGCGAGTGGTATTAATAATCGTCGCAAGGTCATCTTGAGTGAGGTATAAACTTAACTGAGTGCCTTTTTCATGGGGCTCCCCATAGCCTTCCGCTAAACTTAAAAGGCGTTTTGCAAGCCTTGCAGAAACCGAAAGCAGGGCGCTGTCATTAATAATCGTGAATGCATTGCGGATCACTTTACAGAGCAGAATATTTAAAAACTGATAGAAAACGGGGTACTTTTCCAAGATCTGAGAAAGATCTTTTGGGGAAATGGTCAGTAAGATTGTTGGGCTAATGGCTTTTGCATCGTGAGTACGTGCTGATTTATCCAGCATGGCAATTTCGCCAAACCAGTTGCCGGGAGAAAGGTAACGAAACACACATTCACGGCCGTCAGTGGAGATAGAACTGACCTTTACTGAACCTTGGATGACCGCATACAACCCGCGAGCGGGATCGCCTTGGTAGTGAACCATCTCACTGTCATGATAAAAACGCAGCGTGGCGCACTCCATCAGAGCGCTAATCAAATAATTTGGTAGGTTACTGAACCAGCTATTGGTTTGTAAAACATCTAGCACTTCATCATGTGTCATAACCAACTGACTGTTTTGTACAGCAATGTTCATTTGAATGCTCCCTGCATGAGTCATAAGCCTTATCATGGCATTGGGTAGGGTTATGTTCAATCATGAACAACAGCAACAGGTAATTCAATGAGTTTGATCTAAAAATAGAAAATCCCGAGCCACCAATGATGACTCGGGAAGGTTTCACATCAAACGAAATTAATCTTCAAATTTCTTTTCGATGCCGAGTCTTTTCAATGTGAGGATTAACAGGCCACCGATAAAGGCAACTAAGGCAATGAAATACAAGCCAGCTCGCGCGGATTCAAAGGTGGTTTCTGCCCAGACTCTTAAGTTTGGTGCCACAAAGCCGCCTAAGTTACCCACTGAGTTAATTAAAGCGATACCCGATGCTGCCGCTGTTCCGCCTAAATAAGCTGACGGGAAGCTCCAGTACAGGGGTTGCATCGCTAAGTGACCCGCGGCTGCCACACACAGTGCAATGATGGCAATCACTGGGATACTATCGAATAAGCCTGATACCGCAATTCCCGCAGCCCCTAACATAAAGGTAATCGCAGCGACTTTACGGCGCTCTTTTAAGCGCTCAGAGATGCGTGGCACATAGTAAACCGCGATAGCGGCGCACAATGGTGGAATTGCGGTTACAAAGCCGACTAACACACCCACTTTACTACCTAATAATGTCGCGATTTGTGTTGGTAAGAAGAAATAAATGCCGTATCCACACACTTGAACGGTGAACCAAATCAAGCACAGGTAGAGAACGCGCATATCTAGCAGGGCACTCAGTGCACCTTTCGGGCTGTGGCCTTTTTTGGCGTCTTCTTCTAGTGCAAGTTTCGCCGCAAGGGCATTTTTCTCGTCATCCGTTAGCCATTTCGCTTTTTCTGGGCGGTCATCAAGGTAGAAGAATACCCAAATCCCGACAATGGAAGCTAATAAACCTTCCACAACGAACATTAACTGCCAGCCATATAACCCAAAGGCAAAGGATGAGCCTTCTAAGGCCAACAATGAACCGGATAATGGCCCACCAATAATAAATGCGAGTGGTGCACCAAACAGGAAGTAGCCTGTGACTCGCGCACGGATATTTTGAGGGAACCAGAAGGTTAAATATAAAATAACCCCAGGGAAGAAGCCGGCCTCACTGACACCGAGTAAAAAGCGTAAGACAATAAAGGTCGTTTCATCATGGGCAAACATCATTGCCGCAGAGATTAACCCCCATGTGACCATGATACGCGATAACCAAACGCGCGCACCAATGCGGTATAACAAGATATTACTCGGCACTTCAAATAATGCGTAACCGATAAAGAAAATCCCTGCGCCGAATGCATAAGCGGCGTCGCTTAACCCTGTTGTTAGCTGAAATTCTTGTTTAGCAAAGCCAATATTCGAGCGGTCCAAGTAAGCTAATATGAACATTAATACCACCATCGGTATTATTTTTCGTATCGCTTTGCTGGTTGCTGATGATAAGTGGTCAATATTGGTGGACATGGTTCACCCCAGTATTTTTTATAAGATAATGATGTTATCTATTCATTTTTATTACGTGTTTAGCCCACCACTGAGAAATCAGCAGAGTAGAGTATAGAGCTATTAAATAGGTAATTTAAATGAATAATTCTTGTTATATATTTCCCTTTCCTTTGCTGTGAATAATTAAAATATCAGGAAAGGGATTTTTTATTATTTCACGTTAAATTTTGCTAATGCTTCTGGTTTTAACGTTGTGCCTGCGCCCGGTGCGGTCGGGGTGCTGTACACACCATCAACCACTTCCACTGGGTCAACAAAGCAATCCAGTGTCCATGGAATAAATTCCAATAATGAACAGGCAGGGTGCGCCATCACGAGATGCAATTGTGCCTGCATCATATCGCCATGGTGCGGTGTGACTGGCAGGTTAAATGCCATACCGAGGTCGGCAATTTCCCACACTGCGGTTAAACCACCACAACGGGTTGCATCGGGTTGTAAGTAGTCAACGGCGCCAGCAAGTACAAATTCTTTAAATGAATCATTGTGATACAGTAATTCACCTAAAGCGATTGGCGTATCCATATAAGCCGCTAATTGCTTATGGCTAGCCACATCATCGTGCCACAGTGGTTCTTCAAACCATTTGATATTGAAATCATTTAAACGGTGGCCATATTGTTTAGCGATGCTGATGTCCCATTTACCATTCGCATCAACCATTAAGTCAATATCGTCGCCGATTGCGTTGCGAACAGCTTCGATACGTTGTAAATCTTCCCGTGGATCCGGTTTACCAATCTTCATCTTGATAGCTTTAAAGCCTTCTTCGAAGATCATTTTTTTACAGTCATCAACAAGGTCGTTTTGGCTACGCACTAACCAACCGCAGTCGGTGTTATACGCATTCACTTTATTGTGCTTAGAACCGCCAAATAACTGCCACAGAGGTTGCTGCGCAGCTTTGGCTTTTAAATCCCACAGTGCGATATCAATGGCGGAGATTGCCATTTGCATTAACCCCCCACGTCCCACCCAAATATTGGTGGAACTACGAGTGAGTTTACGGTGCAAATAACGCACTTCGTTCGGGTCTTCACCCAGTAACATTGGGCCAAATACATCTTCAATGATAGTGGTAATTAAACGGTCTGTTGTAATGTCTGCGTGCGTGCCAGTGTGGCCATAACCGACTAAACCGCACTCTGTTTTAATCATCACACCCGGCATTCCCCAGTGGGTAATGCTATGGGTTGAATCGCCGATCAGGTCATTGGTGACCGGTACGTGCATGATAAAGGTGCTAATTTCTTTTATTTTCATTGCTATTCCCAGGTGTTGAAAAGTGACTGAGAGCCAATCTAGCAGTGAGAATTGCAATTAACTGTTAAATGATTTACAGATTGTGCCGATGTACCGTTTTTTAATGATAAATATGAGCTAGATCTCTTTATTTTGTATGATAACTCATAAATAAATATTCAAATTGGTATAACAACTTAAGTTGGTGCATTTAATTTGAAAGGGAAAAGTTTGAGGGATTAATAATGGCAAGGCTAATCTATTGATTTTAATTAAAAATAAAAATTTTTATCAAACTATAGGGTTAATTATTGAGTAGGTTTAGAATAATCGCGGTAAAACTTAGCGGATGATGGATGACCAATGTGTAAACGATTTTTCTTACTGTTTTGCGTGTTACTTGTAAATTCAATGTCTCAATCGTTGGCGGCCGAGATAAACAGCACCGATGATTGGAAACTTGCCGATATCCCGCCAAAATTAGTGCAGACCAAAGCATCAGAAATTATCTTTTCACCGATTGCAGGTGAAATGCGGGCGGTTGCAGAGCTAAATGCAGAGCACGGCTTTTACGCTTATTCCCCCTCTGGGGATTACTGCGCAATACAATTTGGCCATGATTATGCTTTTGTGAAAACCTCATCTTTTACCAACAAAAAGCCCCGTTATGTGCCAGAAGTGGATCGACTGAATGATTTGCAAAACCCAATTTATGATTATTTGATTACCCACCAAAAAACCCCTGTTTACCGTACAACCGACAGCAATAGCCCACAAATTGCCTCTTTATGGGATAACCTACGCTACCCTGTTTTGGCTAGAATGATTAAAACAGATAAAGACGGTGAGAAAACCGCATGGTTAACCATTCGTCTTGGGGATCGCTTGGGGTATGTGCGTTTACAGGATGTGGCGCTGGATAAAGGCATTCCTATCTTAACTTATCACCATATTTTACAAGATAGCGAAAATAAAAACTTCCGCCACACTTCGACGACGACATCTGTTGAGGCATTCAGCGAGCAAATGAATTACCTGAAAGCGGCGGGTTACCAAACATTGTCTCTAGAAGATGTGGAAGAGTATTTAAATAAAACGGCCAATCTACCGGGCAAAGCTGTGGTACTCACCTTTGATGATGGTTTAAAATCGGTTTACCGCTATGCGCTGCCCATTTTAAGGCATAACCAGCAGCAAGCGACGTTATTTGTGATTTCCTCGAGGATTAAAACGCAGCCGCAAAAGTGGTCGGCAGATTCTTTGCAATTTATGAGCAAACAAGAGATTAAAAATAGCCAAGATGTTTTTAATATCCAGTCCCATACGCATTTTTTACACCGTTTAGACAACCACAACTCGCCGATTTTATTTAGCCGCAAAGAACACACGATCATGTTGGATTTTAAACGATCGATGAGAATTTTGAGCCGCTTCGAGCCGGATCAGCGTTACTTAGCCTACCCATTTGGTGGTTATAACGCATCGGCGATGGAAGCGGCGAAAGAAGCGGGGTTACATATCGCGGTGACGACAATCCAAGGAAAAGTGAAGCTAGGGGATAATCCGTTTGCCTTAAAACGCTTATATGCGTTTCGCACCGACCCACTGGATAAATTTGCCCAAATGGTAGGTAACAGCGAGCAAAGCGTTGTGAACCAAAATATTATTGTTGATAAGTAGCCAGTTCTTTTTAACGCACTGAGTGTTCGTTTTGAAAACTCAGTGCTCATCTGCCTGTTTGCCTGACCCCATCTCTTTCAAAAAACGCTGTTGATAGACAAACAACTCTTTGGCACTAATACAGTGGTAATCCATCGAAAATTGCTTTGCGGTTTGCTCAATAATTTTTGCTAGGGCAGGGTAATGGCGATGATTCCAGTTGGGAAATAAGTGGTGAGTCAGATGAAGGTTAAGCCCGCCAAGCCAATAAGTTAGCCAACGTGGCGTCGTTTGCCAGTCATACGTGGTTGAAAATGTGTGCGTATAAAAGCCATGGGGCATGTTGCCTTGTTTAGGCGGGGTATAAAAAGTGGCTTTTGCCCAATGAGTGCCAAGTATTAATACAACAAAGATTAATGATGCAAACATTTGGCTGAGTATGTAAGTCAAAAGTAGCATGCCAAGGCTGATGTCGTGCAAAACAATGGCGGGGATCACCATGGCCATCACCAAATGCAGCAGTTTTGCCATGATAAATGCCAATATACCTTGTTGCCCTTGATGACGCATATGGGGGGCTACGCGCGTAAAGTGAAACCTATCCATCCAATCAAAAAACCAAATAAGTGCAGGGAATGTCATTGCTGCAATCAATGGCCAGTACAGGTGCTGAGCTCGCATAAAGGGATACCAGCGCTGGTAAGGGGTTTGGCGTAGAACAAAATTCTCTTCAATATCCAAGTCGTAATGGCGAATATTGGTATGAGCATGGTGAAAAATAATATGCCGAACGCGCCAGCATTCAGGGTCTAAGCCAAGGGGGATGGTGACCCAAAAGTTGAGCCAGTAATTGGCTTTGGCATGTTTAAAAATCGCATTGTGCGAGGCGTCGTGCACTAAATTAATCGCCAATAGTAAGGCGAAGCAGATAAAACTGGGGTAAAAAACAAAAAAGGCCCACGATGCATTGAGGAACAATGCCGCAAAATAGCTGCCTAAACAGCACAACACCAATACGGCGCTTTTGGCATAAAAGCGCCCGTCAGCAAATCGGTGATCAGCATTATCATGCAAATATTGTTTAGCCGCCTTGTTCAAGGCTTTTTGGAAGTCTTGATCATGGCGGTGCTGGTAACTGAGTGGCCTAAGCGGCTTAAGCGACATTCGCCACCGCTATTGGTTTTCGGCCAATCCCCACTAGCATTAATAAGCTGTGCAACCACAACGCACTAGTGAATATGATCCAGAACGGTGTCGTCCATTGCCAAATAAATACCACGCAAATTAGTAATAAGCAGGCGATAAAAAACCAGCTCATTAGCCCTGATTTTCGCCCATCAGAAATTCCCGATAATGCCACGGTTCCTAAGGCTAACAGCACAAATAAAACCACCTGTTGCAGTGTCGTACCTTGGTAGCCATAGCCATAAAGGTAGACATAACCGATAACTAGCGTAAATAAGAGAAGCGTGCCCATGACCAAAGCCACTTGGTTTACGCGAAATAGCGGGGGCAATTTTTGTGCAGGTTTATTAGCTCGTTTTATCATCCGCCAGAAAGGTAAGTTGCTGTCAATAAATGGGTTTTCAGAGGCTGGATCACCTTTAATACCAAAATGATGTTCAGTTTCAGGGAGTTTGGCAAACGTACCGAACAGTTTATCCCAAAAAATAAAGCTTCCTGCAAAGTTGCGATTGGAATAATGCCCTTCTTTCACGTGATGAACGCGGTGGTGCTGCGGCGTTACCATAAATTTTTCTAACCAACCCAAGCGCGGGATCAGAGCACTGTGGTTAAAAAACTGGATGGTATAGTGCAAAATGGAGACGGTAAGGAAAATTTCTAATGGGATCCCCATTAATGCTAATAACATAAAGAAAGGTATTGATGTGAGGGATGAATACCAAGAATTTCGCACCCCTAATGATAGATTGTAATGTTCCCCTTGATGGTGAACAACATGCACGGCCCACAATACTCGGTAGGTGTGGTGCAATCGATGCAGCCAGTAGAAGCCAAAGTCCCATGCTAGGATCGTAAAAATCCAGACTAATGCTGTTGGCCAGTTCTCAACAAGGTTGAATGAGTAGTGAGTGACCACAAACCCATAGCAAAAAATCTCTAACCCTCTAAATAACCACAACATAATATGGCCGGAGTTCAGGTTAAAAACCAATTCTTGCCAGCTTACCGTACCCTTTTGTGTTTTGGCGATCACTAAACCTTCTGCGACAACGATCGCTAACATAAAAATAATGGGAAAGGTTAATTCATTCATGAGCGTTTTCTCTCTAAGCGGTATTTTGCGGCGTGGACAACCCACAGTGCGCAACAAGCCGTTACTGCTCCAGTGACAACATCAATAAATAAGTGGCGTTTTAGCACCAATACGGACACACAAATGGCGGCGGCCCATAAACAATAAAACAGTGTGCGGAATTTATATTTTACTGACCATAATGCATTCAGCACCACAAGAGTCAATGAGACATGTAGAGAAGGTAATAAATTTTGTGGGCTATCAATATCAATTAATGCGGATAATGCATGGCCAGAAAATGTCGTTAAATCATATTCGTGGTACAGCATTGTGGTGGGGTACAGCAAATAAACCGCGCCAGAAACCAATGCGCATAATTGCATGGCGAACATTAATGAACGGGCGCGCTCAATCGGGCTGCAAAAATAGCCGAGTGGAATAAATAAAAAGAACGACAGATAAAACCACACCGCATTAGGGGAAAATTGTACGGCGTTATCAATGGCGCTTGGGGTTAAGATATTGGTATTTTCGACAATTTGCCCCGTGTAGTTGTACACAATGCCAACGGTTCCCCAGCCAATCAAACAATAGATTAATCGAATGAATAAGACGTTGCTTGTCATTGGGGTTCCTTGTGGGTAATGCGGCGTTTTTTAATGGAAAGTGATTGCTCGATGGGTTCGGCTAATAATTCCCAATGTAACTGTTGAATATCCACTTGTTGATTGGCTAAGTAACTTTCAAGTTGCTGATGGCAATGAGTAAGTTCTTCTTCGCTGCACTCGGATTGTAAGCACAAATGATGGCCTTGTTGGGTAAGTCGAAAATCGGCAGTGAGGGGTAAATTATTCACGATGACTCTTGCACAAGGGTCGGCAAAAATGGTGATCATATTACCTTGTTGATCAGGGAGTTGCAGTAAGTCATCACAGCGCCCTTCAATACGTTCAATGGCAAGCTCTGGAGAACCACAAGGGCAGGGAGCTTGCTTGATCACTAACACATCATCAAGTTGATAACGCACAATCGGTTGTGTTTGGCGAGTAAAATCGGTGATTATCGGTGAAAATCGCGTTTCATCCAGCCAATTGGGTTCAATATGCAAGAAAGATTCGTTTAAGTGCATTGTGCCGTGTGAGCAGGTACAACCTAAAAAGCCTTCTGTGGCTTGGTATACCTCACCCACTTGTGAAAAACAGCGCTTAAGCTTCTCTTTGTCTTGTTGTTCAAGGACTTCCGCCACTGAAATCACTTTATGGGTTGTTAGCTGGATTTGCTGGTGAATTATGGCATCGGCAATGGCACACAACACTTGTACAGGTGCGACAATAATCGAGGGCTGATAGGCTTCAAGGGCGGCTAACTGATGTTGAAAATCGGCAAAAAGGTCGTAAAACCGTAAGGATATCCAGCGGTTATTCACGCTTTCATATAAATTATTGTTGGCGCGTAAAAAGAGGGCAACCCGCTCACCGTGAAATAGCCCGTTGGGCAGCATTTTAGCTAGCATACTGCCAGACCAAATATTTTGCTCTTGTGGGCTCACTACAAACAGACCGCGGCGCCCAGATGTGCCAGAAGATAACCCAACGCTATAACGGCCAACTTTCGGCGCAAAATCTCGAGATTGCTCACTTTTTTGTGCACATTCGAGAAGCATCTGGCTTGATAACCCAGCGGTATTCATTTGGTCAAAATTTTCCATCATGATGGATTTATTCATGATGGGAAATTCATGTAGAGGACGGTGGATATAGGCACGAAAGTAAGGGCTTTTCGCCAGTGTTTTGCGTTTAAATTTTGCCAAACACTTTTGCTGGTAAGCGTCTAAATTTACACGGTTTTTGAATGACAAACGGCGTGCTCGCCAATAGTGCCAGAGCATCGACAAAATCACTGTAAATCACCTTCATGGCAAAGCTGAATAACAATTTTTTGCTTATCAATTTCATGCAATTTATTCAGCGTTTCATAATACGCTTGTTTGTCATCCATAATGATATTGGCGATAGCCATCGGGCCGCGTAATTCGCGGTAATTGGTGGGCGACCATGCCGCATCACCAGCAAGCAGCACCCATCCAGACTCCGTTAATACGCACAGGCCAATATGGCCAGCTGCGTGCCCAGGTAGCGGCACAATCAATAAGGTTTTTGACTTATTCACAGCAAAGCCTTCACCCAGTATTTGCAATTCACAGGGCAGGACAACACGTTCAAAACCTTCATAAAATACGGTGCGCTGCTCAAAGTCATCGGGTAATAAGCCGCTAACAAACGCATTTTTAAGGGCAGCAAACCCCGTTAACGGGCGTGTTTTTGCCCAACCATCACCAGAACAAATAATTGGCATCTCCGGGAAGTCCCGCAGCCCTGCGATATGGTCACCGTGGAAATGGGATAAAATCACGCCATGAATGTCTTTGGGTTTAAGGCCGTCGTTTGCGAGTTGGTTGACGAGTGCATCTTTGCTGTCGAAATAAACGGGAGTTACTGTGCGGTATAATCGCATGATGCCTTTGCGTGTATGGTCATAAAAATGGGTGGCATACCCCGTATCAAATAACCAACGCTGGTTTTCATCTTCGATTAACCATGCTCGAGCGGGGAATTTGCAGGACTTAAAACTGGCACCTTTAAGGGCAACACAGCCGGGATGCGTACAGTATCCGACTTCATATTGGTGAATGGTTAGCATCAGTTCTCCTGCTGTTTTAGCCAATTAGCGGTTAAATGAATTCCTTGCTCCATGGAATATAACGGATAATAACCTAACTCTTGTTGGGCTTTTTGGTTATCAAGGGTCATAGTGAAATAAGCCGCACCAAGGCTATAACGGGTGAGGAGGGGCTCTTTCCCTGTGAGATGACCAATACCCTCTAGCAATGTAGCAATGCCATATAATAGCGGGTAAGGCGCGGAACGAATTTCACACTCAAGTTGAAGCTCACGAAAGAGCTGCTGCAATGTGTGTTTCAGTGCTTGTGGCTGTTGGTTGGTAATATTATACGTTGCGCCGCTTTGTAGTCCTTCTTTACCTGTGGCCAGCTGCATGCTGTGAACCACATTCCCCACATAGGTTAAGTCAAAATGGTTATTTCCACCGTTAGGAAGCACTAACTTACCATGTCGAGATTTGATTTGTGCCAGTAGCCTCGGGAGTAGCACGCGGTCATGGGGGCCAAATAAGCCACGGGGTCGTAACAGGGTATAGCGTGTGTTGGGGTACTGCTTCACACATCGCTGAACCGCTGTTTCTGCTAAATATTTTGTTTTCGCATATTGGTTGGCGAACTGGGTGTTTTGGGTGGTTTCTGCAATATCACGTTGATGGGTGAAATTGAAATAAATGGCAGGGGTCGAAATATGAATAAAGCGCGTTATTCCTAGCTCCCCAGCCGCGGTGGCTAATATACGCGTCGCATGAACGTTAATATTTTCGAAGTCTTGGCGCCTGCCCCATGGGGAAGAGAGCGCGGCACAGTGCCAAATGGCATCACAGCCAGCCATCATCTCTTTGGCCTGCGGCAAAGAAAGCTCTGCTAGCTCACAGGGGATAAATTCAGCGCCCATGTTGATTAGTTGCTCTCCCGCCTGCGGGTTTCGGCCACAAGCGATGACGTCACAACCACTCCCCAGTAAGTACTCACTCGCATTTCTGCCAAGGCCACTCGTGGCGCCTGTGACAAGGATCCTCATGGCACTAATACCATGGCACATAGCGCTAAACCTGCTGCCGTACCAATTAACATCACATTTTGTTTTTCATAAAAACGGCCTGTGATAATCGCTTCGTGCAGTGCCGATGGAATCGAGGCGGCAACTTGGTTACCGCGGTGACGATAAATATCAATGAGTTGATCTGGCGTGACACCAACACGTTGGCGCATATGCTCTAGCGATAAATGGCTGGCTTGGTGAGGTACGACTGTGTCAATTTGTTCGAGTTGCAAGTTTGACTCGCTGAAGACCCGCTGCATAAATTCTTCAATTAAGGCTGATGCCATGCGGAAAAGTTTTTTACCTTGCATGTGGAACAGAAAATCATCTTCTGTCATTCCCGAGCGCGGGTTTTTCCGTGTTCCACCCGCACGGATCTCGCAAAAATCAATACCATCGACGTGCGTTGTGTGGGTATATGAGATAATCCCACTGCTACCATCGCCTTTTTCAACGATCACACATGCTGCACCATCACCAAAAATGAGTGACGATTCTTTATCCTGCCAGTCGATGCCCCGTGAGGCGATATCCGCTGAGACAATGGCAATACGTTGGAATTGGCTGGTCGCCAGCATACCCGCTGCCACTTGCAGCGCAGTAATAAAGCTGATGCAACTTGAATTGATATCAAAACAGGCAATACCATCATTTAAATTTGATTGTTCAAGAACATGGGCTGCTGAGCAAGGTAATGCTTGCACAGGGATCGCTGAGGCGTTAATCAGCATATCAATACTTTGTGGTGGCAAGCCATTTTGCTGCAATGCATTTTCAATGGCTTGTGCAGCAAGTTGTGCCTGTGAGTCCGTATTGTTTGCATGATAGCGATATTCAATACCTGAATGTTTCTCCACAAACCCTGTCGTTTTATTGAGTTTTTCATCGAGCATTGAGGAGTAAATTTTGTTTTCAGGTAAAGCAACGCCTGAAGCGATGATTTTAAGTGGGGCAATTGACCTATTAGCGGACATATATAAAGTGCCTATCTAACCAAGATAACAACAATAAATATCAGAGTTCATTTATTTAATATATAGGAATTACGGAGTTATTCTTATTACCTATTGTTCACGAGTTTCATGCATGTCATTAACCCAAGTGTAGAAAGTGCTTTGCCATATTTTGGGTAATGACGTATGCCAAATGACATCTATTTGCCAACTTGCTGCCTCACAGTGGTGGAGTGGAATAAAGTGGACATCCTCTTGGGCAATATATTTTGCACTGTAAGGAATAAGGCTAATACCCGCTTTCGCTGCAACCAATGCAATGAGTGTCTGTATATCGCTTGCTTCTTGTAAGGGGGTAATATGCAGGTTTTCCGATTGCAAGTAATGTTGAATTTGTTGATAAAGCCCAAGGCCGCGCTCTGCCCGTAACATCAGTAATGGATATTGCGTTAAATAATCCCGTATCGAATTATGCTGTGCGTACTCGCGTGGTATGGCGAGGGCTAACACTTCAGTTTTTAAAGGTTGGCTAATCATGTTTGCAGTTGGATCATGGGGGGCGTGGCGAGTGAATGCAATATCTAATTGGTGAGAAAGGAGATTTTCTCTCATTATGTGTGAGGGCATATCGTCCAACACAATGGCAACGCTGGGCAGTTTCTCCCGTAAGTGAGTAACAAATAAAGAGGCCTCTTGAAAAGATGAGATGCCAAAACCGACATTCAAAACTTTCGGGGGCTCTTCCTTGAGCACCAATGCTTGGTTCAACAATTCTTGTAGGTGGCTTAACGTCTGTTTTGCGTATGGGAGTAACGCTATCCCATGTGCTGTCAGCATTGCACCGTGGCGGCCTCGTTCAAATAGCCGTACATTGAGTTGTTCTTCTAATAGCTTAATTTGCTTTGTTAAAGCAGGTTGGCTTATGTATAAGCGCATTGAGGCTTCTTTGAAATTTTTTGTCTCCGCAAGGGTAATAAAGGCACGAAGAAGTCGAGTATCCATATTTACCTCTTACAGAAAATGATAAACGCTATAGTATCTATATAATGAATAAACCACTATAGCATTCGTGATTTCACTGATGTCTGATTTATTTTTTAATAAAAGGGGGTGATTGAGATGCAAAGCGAACCTGATGAATATCTGTTTCATAGCCCATTGTGGTATTGAGGATTTGGTAGAGTTCAGGGCGCCGTCCCATTAGCCAACGTCGGCCATTGGAATTGGAGAGCAAACTAAGGTCTAAATCAGCCACGACCATATCATCTTTAATAGCGGTAGTTTCTTGAATGATTCGTCCATAAGGGTCAATTACCATCGCGTTTCCTGTCCGAACTTCATCATCATCACGACCAACGCCATTGCTAAACAGATAAAAAACACCGTTATCATGAGCGCGTGAAGGTAACCATCGTAATAGCCAGCCTCGACCATGTTCCCCTTGAAATGCATTTATCAACGCTTGTGGATCCTGTTTTCTATTTTCCCATAAGTGCACTGGTATGCGCTTCATACCATACGGGCTACTGGAGTTAGTCCCGCCAGTTTGATGGGGGGCAAGAATGATATCCGCGCCAAGTAATGCGGTGGCTCTCGGGTTTTCAATGAGATTATTATCCCAACAAATCAATATACCGACTTTTACCCCCCAAGGAGTATCAAACACAGTATAGCTATCACCACTGTGAATGACTGGGTGCTCAAAGGCATGCAGTTTTCGGTGAGCATGTAACTGCCCATCAGGCATGCAAACGACCCATGTATTATAACATTTTCCATCAAGGCCTTTTTCTATTAACCCAACGCCAATAAGCATTCTTAACTCGATAGCACGCTGGCGGATAGGGGCTAAGGAAGGGCTGTCATGCAAGGTTTCACTGAGTGTATAAACGTCTTTATCAGGCAGTTTTGGGACATGCCAATACCCTGTAATACACATCTCAGGTAATACGAGTATTTTGACCTTTTTTTGTGCGGCTTGTGTAATAAAGTCGTGGATACAGGCTAAATTGTAGGTTTTATTTCCTGGCTGGTGCTGGAATTGCACTGTGGCAACGCGAAGTAATGGTTGTGTGTTCATCAATATCTCCTTAGTTAGCAAAATAAGAACACGTTATTTTTGTAAAAAATAATGAGTTATTTTCTCTTTCAATCACCATTGGTTATCGAAAATAAATAGGGATGAATAAAGTTAGTCGGATATCGATGACTTAAATTGAATAAAAAAGTTGAGATACATTATATTCTTCGAAAAAAAACCTCTTAGTCGGTGAAATATTCTTATATAATCTGCGGGTACAAAAAACAACCTATTGATTAGTCTTTAGTTATTTAACTAAAAAAGTCGTAAAAGGGCATAATTAGTACTAAAAAAGCACGCTATTCTTGTGATTAAGTACTTAAATTCCGTCTAAACTGAGTTGATGAACATTGTTTTTATCAGACCATGGAAGTTTTTTTACCTAAAAGGTGGTAATAAGCTAAGTATAAATACTTGTTTTACACCTTTTCCGTGAGCTAATTGCTTAATAATTATGTTTTATTTTTGTTACAAGAAAAAAAACGGCCAATTTCATTAATAATATTTATTATTTAGTTACAATTTGTAGCAAATACAACTGTATGTTAAATAAAAGGTATTTTGGTCGCTTTGCATGACCACTTTACTTAAAATGGTCACGTTTAATGATATCGTTAACATTTCTGCTTAAAAGCGCGATAACTCGCTAAATTTACGCATTTAAAGTGAGTTACCTGTTCTTAAATCAATTTTCTTATATCTCGTACTCGTTTAATGAGTTGATGATATTTCCTGCATATTAAGTTTTGGAAAATCATAAAAGTAAAAAAACCATTGATAATGGTATTTTCAATAGAAACTAAAATAATGTAAATAAAGAATTAATTTATCGATTTTTCATGTAAAAATGCTTATTAATCAACAAGTCTATTTTGAATATTAAATAATTAAACGCTAAGTTAAATAATTTCAAATAGATCTTCATTTATCCATATTACCATTGTTAATGGTAATATCTTTTTACTTAAGATAAATCAATTAGTTAGTGTTTATAGCCCTAATTATTTTATATTGATAAATTTAATTTTGTTTGGTTGTTTTGTATTCGCAGTTATTTGAATTTGAAATATTCAAATGTTGATAGGTTTCTCTGGCTTTAATCTATTTTATTGATCGTTACAAACAGTTTTACTTTTATATCTTCAAAATTATAATTAACTCAAATTTCGTGTTTTAATTGATTTGCCATATTTTAATTTGCATTTCAAAAAATAAATTTTGATATTCTAAAGGTTTTTGATCTGTTATATAGTTTAGCCGTTTAATATTTTAAGTTTGTTGGGCTATAGTTGATGATAAATGTAAATCGCATTGTAGGTAGAGAAATAAGAAAAAGAAGAAAGCATTTAGGACTTTCTGGCATCGAACTTGCGAACCTTGTAGGCGTGAGCCAACAACAGATCTCGCGCTATGAAAGAGGAGAGTGCAATATTAATATTGAAAACTTACATGTACTAGCTAGCGCTCTAGAAACAGAGATGATTTGTTTTTTCATTGATGATGTGTTCTTAAATAAAGAGAATATTTAACTAAAATAGTTAAGAATATTCCAGTTGATAATATAAAAAACAAGTTAATAATTAAGTATAACTAATTAAGTTTAATTAAATAAAAAGCCATTTATTTCTTTTCTATAGAAATGAATATGCTTTTTTATTCTATTCTCAGCAAAAAATATCAACTTAATAATTATTTTGATTATTAGGTGATTGGTACATCTGTCGTCTTTTTATAGGAAAATATAAATGAAATTAACTAAAATTGCATTAGCTACAATTATCGCGTCTTCATTTGGTATTGCAAATGCAGCACCTGTAGACCAAGGTAGTGGTGTTATCAACTTTACTGGTAAAGTTATCAATGCACCTTGTACACTCCCAGGTGACGGTACAATTAACGTTGACCTTGGCCAAGTTGCTAATAAAGTATTAGAAACAGGTAATAAATTTAGCCAAAGCGTTCAATATAATATCCAATTAGAAAACTGTGATTTAGGTGAAGTTAAAGATGCTTCAGACACAGTTATTTTCCCAGCAGTTAGCAAAGTTAAAGTCACTTTCACTGGTACACCAGATACGACTGCAAAAGAACTGTTAGCAAACACCGGTACTTCTAAAGGTGTTGGTGTTCGTTTGATCAATGCTGATGGCGCAACAATGAAAGTTGGTGATACAAGCGTTGAAATGCCATTAGCTGACGGTCCTAACAAATTAGCATTTAGTGCACGTGTAGAAGCAAATGGTAGTAAAGTAGAAACTGGTAGCATCATTTCTCAAGCGACTTACGCTTTAAATTACCTCTAATCTATACCTTAAATAACAGGCATATTATTGCCTGTTATTTTCCCTTTTTATTTTGATTTTTTATCTTTTTGACAGGGAACATCATGTCTTTATTGCCTCAGTTTAAAATGAATAAAATATTATGTTCTATTGTATTGGCATTTTCTTTTTCAGGAATGTCTAATGCAGTAGAATTTAATATGAATATTATTGATGCAAAGGACAGAGATAATATTGATTTAAGTCAGTTTTCAAATCCTGATTTTATCCCTGCGGGTGAATATCTTACCGATATTACACTGAATGGTAGAAAATTAGCGGGTCAACATTTAATTAAATTTATTGAAGAGAGTAAAGATAATTCAACACTCTGTGTTACGCCAGAGATGGTCACGCTTTTTGCATTAAAAAAGAAAGTTCAGGAAGAACTTCTGCAAAATAATAATAACCAGTGTGTTGAACTATCTAAAAAATTAGATATTCACTATCGATTCGATAAAGAGAATCAGAATATCTTATTTTCTATTCCTCAAGCTTGGTTAGAATATGACGATCCGTACTGGGTTCCGCCATCCCAATGGGAAAATGGAATCGCAGGCGCATTTCTCGACTACAACCTGTTTTTAAATTATACCTCCCCTAAAAATACCAGTGAAACATTCAGTGGTAGCAGTAATGGTACAGCTGGCGTGAATTTAGGGGCTTGGCGTTTCCGTGCGGATTACCAATACCAATACAATCGTTCTCAAGGAAAAACAAATGAGCGGTTTGATTGGACTCAGCTTTATGCATTTCGCGCATTACCTGAAATGGGCGCTAAAGTTTTACTTGGTGAATCTTATTTAAAAACAGATTTGTTTGATAGTTTCCGTTTTATTGGGGCATCATTATTTAGTGATAACCGCATGCTTCCTCCTTCATTACGTGGTTATGCACCACAGGTGACAGGGATTGCCAAAACTAATGCGATGGTGATTATTTCACAAAATGGGCGCGTGATTAAACAAGCTAAAGTAGCGCCGGGCCCCTTTAATATTCAAGATATTACGGAAGCAGTACAAGGTACGTTAGATGTCACCATCGAGGAAGAAGATGGCTCAAAAACCACTTACCAAGTAACGGCGGCCTCATTGCCATTTTTAACTCGCCAAGGGCAGCTGCTTTATAAATTGACGATGGGGCAGTCGGACCCGTTTGGGCGTTCTCAGAAAGTCGAACCACGATTTATTGCGGGTGAATTATCTTATGGGTTATTTGGCAATACCTCCATTTTTGGCGGGTTAATTGCCACTGTTGACAATAATAATTATCAAGCGGTCAACTTGGGAATTGGGCAAAATATGAATGTGTTTGGGGCAATATCGCTAGATATTACGCGAACCCATGCAGATTTAGACCATTTTGGTTCTTATTCAGGAAACAGTTATCGTCTGAATTATTCGAAACGTTTCGAATCCACTAATTCACAAGTTACTTTTGCGGGCTATAAATTCTCGGAAAAAGAATTCTTAACCATGCCGCAATATATTGATGCTGCCAATGGGGTTCTTGATTTTAGGCGTGACAAGAACGTGTATACCGCCTCTTTTAACCAATACATCAGCCCATTGGATTTAACCGTTTATTTTAATGCTTCTCACCACCAATTTTGGAACAGTGAGTCGACAACGAACTTTGGCATGAGCCTGAGTAAATTGTTTAGTGTTGGGCGGCTGAAAAATGTCTCAGGGACATTGTCTCTCAATAAAATTAAATACGAAGAAACTGATGACAACCAAATTTATCTGTCATTTTCAATTCCATTAGAAAATGGCGGGTCGGTAAGTTATGACGCGCAATATGCAGATAACGACCATAACTTTGGGCAATCTGTCGCCTATTACAGCCCAAATGAGCAAAACAATTACTGGAGTATGCGAGTGGGTGGCTCTCAGCATGAGCTTGGTCGTGCAGAACCCAATCTTAGTGGTAGCTATCAACGTTCATCTGCGTATGGCGTATTAAACGTTAATGCAACGGAAAATGTGAATAATTATCGTGCATTTGGTGGTAGCTGGTATGGCTCTATGACCGCCACTAAATATGGTGCTGCGATTCATCGTAATGGCACAAATAATGAACCACGCGTCATGATTGATAGTGATAACGTTGCGGGAATTTCGATTGATAATGGCGAATCTGTCACCAACCGCTTCGGTATCGGTGTCGCAACAAGCTTGAACAGCTTTTCAAACTCGGATGTATACATTGATATGAATACACTGCCCGATGATGTTGATGTAAATGACAATATTATTGGGAAAACGTTAACCGAAGGCTCAATTGGCTACCAAAAAATAAAAGCGAACCAAGGAAAACGTATTTTAGCTGTAATTCGTTTGAGTAATGGTAATTATCCACCACTGGGTACGAGTGTCATCGAAGTAAATACTGGCAGGGAAGTCGGCATTATCGCAGACAGTGGAGTCGCTTATTTGACTGGGGTGGATCCAGAAGAAAACTACATTGTTAAGTGGGCAAGTGGTGCAAATCAATGTCGCTTGAACTTACCGAATATGACTGAAAAGAATCAAGGTAAAGTCTTGATCCCTTGCCAATAAGGAATGATGTATGAGTAAAAAGTACGCAGTTGCTCTCGGGCTTTCATTAATTTTTGGTGGCATGCAAGTCGCCTCGGCGGCAATTAATATTGACCGCACACGTATTATTTTTCCGGGCAAAGATAAGTCTATTAGCTTAGTGATTAATAACCAAAGTAAAACCATGCCGTATTTGGCGCAATCATGGATGGAAGATGCGAAGGGAAACAAGATTTCAGAACCTTTTACCGTTTTACCGCCAATGCAACGTGTTGAGCCGAATGCAAAAAACCAAATTAAAATTATTAAAACAGAAGGGATTGATGCGTTACCCCAAGATAGAGAATCGTTGTTCTACCTAAATGTGCGTGAAATTCCCCCTGTTTCAGATAAAGAAAATGTGGTGCAAATTGCGATTCAGAGCCGTTTAAAAATGTTTTATCGGCCACCTCAAATTGAAAATAACAGCGATAAAGTGTGGGCGAAAGAACTGAAATTTACGCATTCGGGTAGCCAGTTACTCATTGAAAATCCAACAAAATACTACGTTACATTGGGTTATTTAAGTAACAACAATAAGAATAACTTTCCAGGTTTTGAGAGCGCCATGGTAGCGCCATTATCAAAAGAAAGTATTTCTGTGCCAAGTGCGAGTTTTAACCAGCTTTACGCAGGATATATGGATGATTACGGCGGGATGAAAATGCTGACTTATCAGTGCGCTGCATCAATATGCCAGTTGTCAAAAGAAAACCAATAGGATTTTAGAGATGAGAAATTGTTGCTTTTCAATCGGTTTTTTCATGCTATCCCTGTTTGGGAGTCATGCTCATGCAGATAGCAGCATGATGCGAGGCGATCTCAATTTTACCGGCAACGTAGTGGCGTTGCCTTGTAAAATCACGCTTTCCTCGATTGATCAAAATATTGAATTAGGCCCAATTTCTCTTAATTATTTCAATGAGATCGGGGATAGAAGCCCTCAACATGAGATCAAACTGAAATTTGACGACTGCATTTTCCCGAAGCGCGATCGTGATGACCGCGATCCTGTTGTTAGGATCATGTTTATTTCAGAACCAACGGAAAGCACAGATCGTAATTTATTTGGTGGTAAAACGATTTTAAATGGTTATGGCATTCGCCTACTGGATAAACAGGGCAATACGATCCCGAATGGTGAATACCAAAATTACCCTGTCTATTTCGATGACAATCAACAAATTGTAATTTATTCCATGTTGGAAAGTTATCGCGCAAGAAGTGAATTAACAGTGGGTAATATTAAAACGCAAATTACCTTAAATATTACCTATATATAAAGGTGTATAAACCATGATACACAAGTTTATTAAGCAGTATGGGTTCTACTTTTTATTTTTATTTGTTTTTATTAGCCCAAAGACATTTGCATTGGATTGCGTAGAAAAGGGGACGGGGGTTGTGATTAAACCACCTGTTCCAGTAGGGCAACTGGCTATACCCGCAGATACGCCAGCTGGAACTATTATTTGGCAATCAGACCCGATGACTGTAACAGTATATTGCGATAACGTATTGGGAAATATGGTGGACGTTGTTCATATGTATTTTAACCCGACGTCACAAAAATTAGGAACCGGCTTGCTACTTGGGGCGAATTATCAAGGTGAACAACTTGAACGCAACCAGCAAAAAGTGAATTTAGGCACCCCTCCGATTAGTGGTAAGCAAAATGTTACCGTGACTGTGACGTTTAACTTATACATTAAAGTGACAGGGGTGGTTCCACCTTCGGGTAATTATTTGGGCGATAACCAATTTACCGTTTTCCAATTTGATGGAAGTGGGGGGATTAATACCACGCCAGGTGCTAAAAACCTACGTTACTCTATTTCAGGGCTTCAAGGGATCCGCTTTTTAAAATGCGGTGCTGACATCAAGGTATTCCCTGAATCTCAGCAAATAGACTTTGGCCAATTGATGATTACAGAGCTTAATCAAGGCAAAGAGTTTAAAAAAGATTTTCAAATTCAAGCCGTCAAAAGAGGTTGCTTGGATAATTTCTCAATGAATATCAATTTTGAAACAACTGATCCATTAAATGGTGAGTATGCGATTGATTTAAAAAATGGTATGAACCTGACGATCAAAGACGATAAAAGTAATAATATGAAGTTTAATTACTTCCAGTTTTTCGGTAGTTTACCGCAAGGAAGTACATCAGTAACACGTGATTACAGTGCAACGGTGAAGAAAACCGGCACAGTGAAAACGGGCGGTTTTAAAGCATCAACAATTGTTCGCATCAACTATTATTGATAGAACTAGTAAATAAAAAAGAGCAGGCCTATTGCCTGCTCTTTTACTTACACTACTTATTGACGACACAAGCTAACCGAGGTTAGCGCATTCCGTTGGCATAGTGCGACAATCCTATTTTACACATTTTTGGCAGTTTGTATTCTGAACTTGTTCAAAGAAATTATTTCCCTTGTCATCAACAAGGATAAAGGCAGGTAAGCCTTCAACTTCCATTTTCCAAATCGCTTCCATACCTAATTCTGGGTACTCTAAGCAATTCAAGCTCTTAACATATTCTTGGGCTAAGATTGCGGCCGAACCCCCTATGCTGCCTAAATAGAAACCGCCGTGTTTTTTACACGCGTCGGTCACTGCTTGAGTACGGTTCCCTTTAGCAAGCATTACCATGCTACCGCCGTGGGATTGGAATAGGTCAACGTAAGGGTCCATTCGGTTACCTGTTGTTGGGCCTAACGAGCCAGATACCATATCTTCAGGTTTTTTGGCAGGTCCTGCGTAATACACCATATGGTCTTTGAAGTATTGTGGTAATTCTTCGCCGTTATCTAAACGTTCTTTGAGCTTAGTGTGTGCAATATCACGCGCAATGATCAGTGGGCCACTGAGGGAAACACGAGTCGACACAGGGTGTTTACTTAGCTCAGCCAAAACATCTTTCATCGGGCGGTTGAGGTCGATATGAACCACTTTACCTTCAGCTTGGTTACGCATAGATTCAGGGATATATTGCGCTGGATTATGCTCCATTTTCTCTAGCCATAAGCCATCTTTGGTGATTTTGGCCTTAATATTACGGTCAGCAGAACACGAAATAGCTAAACCGATTGGGCAAGACGCACCATGGCGAGGTAAACGTACAACGCGGACATCGTGAGCAAAATATTTACCACCAAACTGCGCCCCAAAACCAAGGTGGCGAGAGGCTTCTAATAACTCATTTTCTAGCTCAATATCACGGAATGCACGGCCGTATTCATTACCGGTTGTCGGCAAATTATCATAGTATTTAGCCGATGCTAGTTTTGCTGTTTTCAGTGTGGTTTCCGCTGAAGTTCCGCCAATAACAAAGGCAATATGATAAGGCGGGCAGGCAGTTGTTCCCAAATTGCGCATTTTCTCAATTAAGAAATTTTTCAGTTTAGCTGGGGTTAACGTCGCTTTTGTTTCTTGATAAAGCGCGGATTTATTTGCAGAACCGCCGCCTTTATTAACAAACAGGAAGTGGTATTCATCACCTTTGGTGGCAAAAATATCAAACTGCGCTGGTAGGTTGGTACCTGTATTCACTTCGTTAAACATATCAAGCGGGGCATTTTGAGAAAAACGCAGGTTTTCGTGTTGGAAGACGTTATAAATTCCGCGAGAGAGGTACTCTTCATCATCGCAATCTGTCCAAACTTGTTGGCCTTTTTTCCCAACAACAGCAACCGTTCCTGTATCTTGGCAGTTTGGTAAAATGCCTTTTGCCGAAATTTCAGCGTTACGTAACAACTGAAGTGCCACGTATTTGTCATTTTCACTGGCTTCTGGGTCATGCAAGATAGCTGCAACTTGTTTTTGGTGTGCAGCTCTTAAAAAAAACTGTGATTCATAAATTGCACGCTCAGCAAGCAGAGTTAATGCTTCGGGTTCAATTTTTAAAATTGGTTTTCCTGCGAATTGCTCGACAGAAACATATTTATCAGAAACGTGGGTATATTCAGTTTTATCCTCAGATAGAGGATAAGGTTCTTGATAAAAAAACTCTTTATTAGCCATTTTGCTCACTCACATATTAATTTCAGTGGAATATCCAAAAATAATCACCCGTAGGCTTATGCTTATTCTTTAATAAATTCAGTACAAAGGAACAAAGTAAAATTTATAAGTGTAATAATGAAACAAAAACTACAAAAGAAATCACGAAAAGTAACAATTTAGGCTGAAATTATACCAATTTGACCATTATATTCAAAGGGATGCGATTGATAATATGATGTTGGTTAAAGTTATCGAGATAAAAGTGACTTCCCCATGAAATTTAGAGGTAAATCACATAAAATATATTTAATGGCAATTTTACGTGTTTGTTACGACGGTTAGAAACGTTCTGTTTTTGAATGATGTCCTCTTTTTAAATACGTTTTGTGGTTATTAGTTAAGTTTAAACGATTCAGTTTTATGATAACTCATCTTTATTCAGAGGAATATTTGCTGGGATAGTGACACGATATATTTTCTATATTAGGTTTTAAGAAATAATTAATTTTTAAATTAATTAGGTTGCTACTATAGCAACGATTAACGCTGTGAATTTTAAAGAGTTTCACTTAAGTTGTGTCGTTAGACGTATAAGTGAAACCTATAGATAACGACAGAGTAACAATATATATCGCTATGTTGCTTATTTTTATCAAAAAACAGTTTTATTTATTGTGAATTCATAATGAAAGGCAAACGAAGTGTCGAAAATGGCTTTCAATTTATAAAAACTGTGTTTATCATGCATGGCTCAATGAATTTGAACATTTGAAAAATGGCGCTACTGGTTTTGGGCTTTGCTGGGGAAAATTATTTACTCAAAATAATTCCAGTGATATGTCGGCCGCAAACGATGGCATCTCGATGAGCATACATAAGTATGTAATTCGAATGGCAGCGTGAAGCGAACACCCATATCACTTGAAGTATGAAGAGTAAACCTCCGACAAGCTTATACAGTCTTTAACGGTGGCGGTTCTATCTGCATTATTCCTAGGGATAGAGTGTATTATAAATGACTGAGACAACCTCTCTGACACCACTCGTCGAATTAAAATCTTTAAATAAAGGTTTTGATGGCAAACAAATTATTTCTGAACTTGACTTAACCATTCGAAATGGTGAGTTTTTGACTATTCTTGGGCCTTCTGGCTGCGGTAAAACGACGGTTTTACGTCTTATTGCTGGGCTTGAAGATGTCGATGAAGGTCAAATTATTCTTGATGGTCAAGATATTACGGATATTCCAGCGGAACAACGTTTCGTGAATACCGTATTCCAAAGCTATGCTCTTTTTCCTCATATGACGGTTTATGACAACGTCGCTTTTGGCTTACGTATGCAAAAAACGCCTACAGCCGATATTCAAAAGCGGGTTGATCAGGCGCTGCGTATGGTGCAATTGGAAGATTTTGCGCAGCGAAGGCCAAATCAACTCTCTGGCGGGCAACAACAGCGCGTGGCAATCGCCCGTGCCGTAGTGAATCGCCCAAAAGTCTTATTACTGGATGAATCATTGTCTGCGCTGGATTACAAACTGCGTAAGCAAATGCAGAATGAGCTAAAAGCTCTTCAACGGAAACTGGGCATTACCTTTATTTTTGTCACCCATGACCAAGAAGAAGCCTTAGCGATGTCTGACAGGATAGTCGTCATGCGTGAAGGGAAAATTGAGCAAGATGGCACACCTCGTGAAATTTATGAGGAGCCTAAAAACCTGTTTGTTGCTCAGTTTATCGGTGAAATTAATATTTTTGATGCGAAAGTATTGTATCGCATTGATGAAAAACGTATTCGTGCCAATGTTGAAGGCCATGAATGCGATATTTTCACTGAGCTTTCAGTCAAAGAAGGGCAGCATCTTAATGTACTTTTGCGCCCTGAAGACTTACGTGTTGAGGAAGTGAATGATGCAGAAAATTATCCAGGGCTGATTGGTTACGTGCGTGAACGTAATTATAAAGGCATGACTTTGGACTCTGTGGTTGAGATGGAAGACGGCAAAATTGTCATGGTGAGCGAATTCTTTAACGAAGACGACCCCGATGTTGACCACTCCTTGAATCAAAAAGTTGCTGTAACTTGGGTGGAAAGCTGGGAGGTCGTTCTGGATGATCATTCGTAAACACAAGATCCTGCAAAATGTGATTATCACAGGGATTGTCGCTTGGTTGGTCTTGTTTGTTTTCTTGCCAAATATCATGATCATTGGGGCAAGCTTTCTAACACGCAGCGATACCAATTTAGTGGATCTGATCTTCACATGGGATAACTACATCCGTTTATCCGACCCCATGTACGCGGAAGTGATGCTGCATTCACTGAATATGGCGCTGATCGCCACGTTCTTCTGCCTTGTAATTGGCTACCCATTCGCCTTTATTTTAGCGAAGTTACCTAAACGTATTCAGCCATTGATGCTGTTTTTATTGATTGTGCCTTTTTGGACGAATTCGCTGATCCGTATTTATGGCTTGAAAGTGTTTTTGAGTACCAAAGGCTATTTGAATGATTTTTTGCTTTGGATTGGCATTATCGATAAACCGATACGCTTAATGTACACCCCAGAAGCGGTAGTATTAGGGCTGATTTATATCCTATTGCCTTTTATGGTGATGCCGCTGTACTCAAGTATTGAAAAATTGGATAAGTCATATTTAGAAGCAGCCAGAGACCTCGGCGCTAATAAATTCCAGACCTTTGTAAAAATCATTATTCCATTAACGATGCCAGGTATTATTGCTGGATGTTTATTGGTTCTATTACCCGCGATGGGGCTGTTTTATGTCGCCGATTTAATGGGTGGCGCGAAGAACCTGTTAATTGGTAATGTGATTAAAAGCCAGTTCCTCAATATTCGCGATTGGCCATTTGGTGCAGCAACCAGTATTTTCCTCACGGTGATGATGGGGCTGTTGCTGTATGTGTATTACCGAGCGGCTAAGCTTCTGAATAAAAAGGCGTATGAAGAATGATCGGGCGTACTTTGCGGGGTGGCTTTATGGCCATCGTCTATGCGTACCTTTATATTCCAATCATCATTTTGATTGTTAACTCCTTCAATGAATCGCGTTTTGGTATTCAGTGGCAAGGGTTTTCAACAAAATGGTATGAACTGCTAAGCAATAACGACAGTTTATTAGAAGCAGCGGGGCATTCATTAACCATGGCGGTGTTATCCGCCACATTTGCCACGGTGATTGGCACATTAACGGCGGTTGCGCTATTTCGCTACCGCTTTCGCGGCAAGCCCTTTGTGGGGGGAATGCTGTTTGTGGTGATGATGTCCCCCGATATCGTGATGGCAATATCGTTATTAGTGCTGTTTATGATCTTGGGCGTTTCACTGGGTTTTTGGTCGTTGCTGTTTTCGCACATTACCTTCTGCCTGCCTTTTGTGGTGGTCACGGTATATGCAAGGTTAAAAGACTTTGATGTGAAAATGTTGGAAGCCGCGCGGGATCTCGGGGCGGGTGAATTTACTATTTTACGTAAAATTATTCTGCCATTAGCGCTACCTGCGATAGTGGCGGGCTGGCTGCTCAGCTTCACATTGTCGATGGATGATGTGGTGGTGTCGTCTTTTGTGACGGGGCCAAGTTATGAAATTTTACCGTTAAAAATCTACTCAATGGTTAAAGTGGGCGTTTCGCCTGAAGTGAATGCGTTGGCAACGGTACTACTGATTATGTCGTTGGTGCTTGTTTGCTTAAGCCAATGGGTAATGCGGGATAAGTACGGTAAAAAAGTGCAGTAAAAATAACAGGATGGCACGGTATTACTGTTTTATCGTGCTTTTTAAATGCCATAAGGCGAGAGGGTGGGCTCCAATTGAGCCTATAAGATATCACCCCTAAATCATTCAAGTTGCGGCTTGGTGCAGGCAGGGATAAAAACACGTTGTTGAGGGAAACTCAGTCATGAAAAAATGGTCCTATCTACTGGCAGCTGGCTTAATGGCTGCAAGTATTGGCTCGGCGACTGCCGCTGACGATAACAAAGACGTACTGTATTTCTATAACTGGACAGAATATGTTCCCCCCGGTTTATTAGAGCAATTTACCAAAGAAACGGGCATCAAGGTGATCTACTCCACCTATGAATCCAACGAAAGCATGTACACCAAATTGAAGACCTATAAAGACGGGGCTTATGATTTGGTGGTGCCATCCACTTACTTTATTGCCAAAATGAGCAAAGAGGGGATGCTGCAAAAGATTGATCAAAGTAAATTAACTAACTTTAAAAACCTTGATCCGAATTTAATCCACAAAGAATTTGACCCCAACAATGACTATTCTGTGCCTTATATTTGGGGCGCAACAGGGATTGGCATTAATGGTGAAGCCGTTGACCCAAGCTCCTTGACGTCGTGGGCTGATTTTTGGAAGCCTGAATATAAAAATAGCCTATTGATGATGGATGATGCACGGGAAGTATTCCAAGTTGCATTGAATAAGCTGGGTTATTCAGGCAATACCACTGACCCGAAAGAAATTGAAGAAGCCTATCAAGAGCTGCAAAAACTGCGCCCGAATATCTTAGCCTTTAACTCGGATAACCCTGCGACACCGTTTATTGAAGGGGAAGTGGATGTAGGGATGCTGTGGAATGGTTCCGCATTCGTTGCAAGGCAAGCAGGCTTACCGATTGAGGTGGTGTGGCCAAAAGAAGGCGGTATCTTCTGGATGGACAGTTTAGCGATCCCTGCCAATGCGAAAAATGTTGAAGGCGCTCATAAACTGATTAACTTCTTACTACGCCCTGAAATTGCGGCACAAGTTGCTGAATCCATTGGCTATCCAACACCCAATTTAGCCGCTAAAAAGATGTTACCCGCGGAGATTGCTAACGATCCATCCCTTTACCCAAGTGAAGAAGTATTGAAAAAAGGCGAGTGGCAAAGCGATGTCGGGAATACCAATATTCTGTATGAAGAGTATTTCCAAAAGCTAAAAGCCGGCCGTTAATGGTTTGGTGATTTTTTTGATAAAAGGGCACTTATTGAAGTGCCCTTTTTTTATGGGCAGTTTTATGACTTGGCTAGTCAGTGAACTTCAATTGGTTTTTAGATGCATCCACATTTATTTCATTCTTCTATTTTTATGTGTTTAAATTTACCTTTAACTGGATTTTTTTTCTGTTTTTTTTCTTTATCTAGTTAATTGAACTGGTAATGATTCTGAACGTATTTTTAATTAGGAGATGCTGGGATGCCAGAAGCTAGATACATTGGAAGTGCAGTGGGTAAAACAAATTCCGGCACGTCAATAAAAACTGTTTATGTCAAAGTGCCTAAACTGCGGTTTTTCATGGAACCAAGGGTACTGTCTTTTGCTCCTGCAGAATCTTTTTCTCCTTCAGTGATAGCAGCTCCAAAACCATTACCGACGCCAAAAGATACATTGGGCACACTATCTCAAGTTAAAATTCCACCACCAAACCCATTAACACTTTTGCTAATGGGGCGGTTTTACTCGCCTAAAGTGGGGAATGCAACACTTGATCGTCTTGTTATTGGAAGACCATTTGAGAAACGGGCGATTGTGGGCGGCTTTTCTCGCTCAGCGCATACTGTATCAACTTACGATTACACATCGGAAGCGCTATTAAGAGAAATAGCGTAAGAAAATAGCAGAGTCACTACCCGCGTTCGTTTCCGAATTATTGACGATGAAAAGAGTGGAAACCCAAAGATTGTTGGCTATGAGGTAGATGAAAAAAGTGGGTTAGACCGTGTTCGAGTACGTTTTGCCGAGCGGCATGATGATGGTTTAGTGACGTTCTCTGATCCTGAATTTAAAGGCCAATTTATTTGGAATACTCTCGATAACACTGCAGAGTATAATGACTATACTGTTCAAGATGTCACGAAAAAACCAGATTTAGCTTTTCAAGCTGTAAAATTTAGTCTTGATAACGGGACTCGTGGCTCAATCATTCACGATGGCGGAGGGATTGGGAACTATCTTCCCCCTACGCCGTTGCCAGAGCCCCAAAAGATCTGGAGTTTACCGAATCCGATTGAGCCTCAAAGCGTATCTAGCCTACCAGGCCCACCAATAGAGCAGTCTACTGGATGGGTAGAGTCTGTTCCACTAGAAGAATATGACTTTAATGATTACATTATTGTTGATCCGCTAGGAGAAGTGCCTGCAATTTATGTTTTCTTCCAAAAAAATCCAGTGGATGATTTAGAAGTGGATTACTACGATAATTTTAAAGGGCGCTCTCGAAAAGGACTGTATGAAATTGGCCATATACCGTCTCAGAGTGCTATTCGGCTTTATCTGATTGGGAAGTACCCTGATATTTCAAAAGAAAAACTGAATAGTATGGTAGGGCAAGTTGCATCAATAGCAATACCGAAAGAAGTGCATCGAAAATGTAGTGAAACCTATGGGGGGCGTAATAATAGCTGGATTGAACTTGAAGATACATTATCGGTGCGTCGAAAGGAATTGGATGCTAAAAATTTGCGGGAAGCCGTTGAACGAAATTGGGTTGCGAATCGAGAATGTTTGGAAGAGGAAGGTTATGACAGTAAATTGCTAGATAAAAAATTAGACAAAATTCATGAGCTAAATGAAGCAAAGGGACTATATAAATGAGTGTGAATATTGAGGCTTTAGTACAGCGTTTAGGGGATACCTATGATGAACTATATAATGATGGACTTATTCCTTATAAGACCAAGCCACAAGGTAACTCAGGAGATGACGATTTAAGTCTTAGAATGACTAAAGAGTATGTATTTTTATCTTTTGATAACCCGTCTAAGCAGTTATCGCAGATTACTCTGACTTTGATCCCTGATAATGTGAGAAATCAATGGATTTTTCCTAATGCGATTCCTTTTGGACTAAAGCAAACAATGACAGATCGTTGGTTCTATGAACACATTGGTAATCCGATAAGACAAGCTCCAGAAAAAACAGTCATGGGATTTGATTTTGGTAAGTCAGAAGTTTTTATTCTTCCTAATTCAACACTAAAGAATAAAACATCTATTTTAGTTAATTATCACCCAGTAATGAAAGGTTTTGCTCAGTCAGTGACTTTTGAGTTGCTAGAGAGCTTGGAAAAACGCTGGAAAGTGAATCATTATAAATGAGTGTGATATTACAGCTTTAGCGCAACTCAAAATAGCATTAAGTGCACACTCCCCCCGCCAAGCTCTACAACCTAGCGGGGAGGCACTATAAACTTATTTACTCACAGCGTTATGGGCAACAAATTGAGCAAAGGTATCCGCCCACGGTTGCAAGAAATCTTTGCTTTTCGGTGAAATATGGCCTTGCTCATCCACCATACCGTCATACCATTTCAGGTAACATTCAGGTTGGTTCATCGTTGGCATATTCAAAAAGGCGAGGCTGTTGCGCAGGTGTTGTTGGGCAATTGCCGTACTGATATTACCGATGGATACACCTAAAACCCCCGCAGGAATTGCATTCCACGAGTTATCACCCCAAGGGCGAGAGCCTTGGTCAATGGCATTTTTTAATACACCGGGAATAGAGCGGTTATATTCAGGAGTGGCAAAAATAATGCCGTCACAGGCTTTAATTTGGGATTTAAAATTGGCAACGACAGGAGGCACATTTTGGTCAGCATCTTGATTGTAGAGAGGAAGGTCGCCAATGTTGATAAATTTGAATGAAAAATTTGCGGAGAATAACTTGGTGATGGCTTTTGCAACGGTTAAGTTATGAGAATCTGCACGCAAGCTACCCACAATAACACCAATATTATATTGTTTTGACATGGTAAAACCTCTTCTATCGACGGTTAGTGACGAATGTGACAAATAATTTGTACTTTGTCAGAATTTTATTTTACATCCATTATTAAACATCATAACCCGAGTCGGTGCAAAACTAAGTTAAATATAAAGTCAGACAAAATAATAAAATTAAGATGAAAAATAATTTTAAATTATCAATTAATTGCAGTCTTATGGCTTATCTAAAATGGATATTGTGAGTCCCATTCCACTATTTTGATTTAACCTTGAACAAAACAGGGTTACTTGATTTTGGTCAAAATGAAACATACCGACTGGTCGGTATCATCCATTGCATGAATAAAACAGTGCAGCACAGAAAAAAAGACCCTATCAAACTCCAAGTGGAGCTACTGAAAGCGGCTCGTATTATTGCGGGTAGGGAAGGCATTTCTGCATTATCGCTTAATGCGGTCGCGCGGGAGGCGGGTGTCAGCAAAGGGGGGCTGATGCACCATTTTCCGAGCAAACAAGAGCTTATCCATGCGTTATTTCTGCAATTGCTGGGCATTATGGATGAGCGAATTAGTCTCATCATGGAAAATGATACCAATACATATGGGCGCTTTTCTCGCGCGTATTTGCACTATATTGGCGAGTTAAAAGAGTCAGATGAAAGTTTCCAGCTCGCGTTATTGTCGTTGGCCATGCCAAATGAGCCTGTATTGCGTAAATGTTGGCGTGATTGGGTGCTAGGTCACTTAGCTAAAGGTGATGAGTTTGATAACAGCTATTTAGGGGCGCTAGTACGTTATGGCGCGGACGGTTTATGGTTGTCATCGTTAACGGAGGGCGAAACGTTATCACAACAAGAGCGTGATGCCATTGTCAGCCGTTTAACAGAAATATCGTTTGAGAAACTGCCTTAAAACCGATACATAAACACCGAAAACACCGTCATTAATATAATAAAAATATGGGGCGACAGTGAAATATAAAATCAATGCCTTCATTATATATGATGCAGTTGATGGCACTTTGTCTTTGAAAGACGACGAGGTGGATACGCAATTGTCTATTACCGCCAATGCATTGCTCTATTATTTTACCCAAAATAGGGGCGTGGTATCCCGTGACGATGTATTAAAAGCCGTATGGGATGATAATGGGTTAGTCTCATCCAACAGTAATCTAAACCAATATTTGAGCTTATTAAGAAAAGCATTTCGCCAATATGGTATTGAAAATATAATTATTACGGTGGCAAGAGGGCGATTAGAATTTAATTCAGAAGTAACGTTAGAGCGTTTGAATGATGGCAAAATGCACCCCGCGGAATTTATTAAAAGCTTGAGTGAGATAGATGCCGCCGAAGTTGTATTATCGCCTGTTATTGAGCCACCGTTAATTGAACCAGAAAAAAACTCTACGCTACCCCCTAAACCCCCCAAGCCATTCACCAAAGTAAAAAAAGAAATGTGTTGGTATTTTGCCAGTGGCGCATTTTTGCTGTGTTCTATCTTATTATTAGTTATGGCTTATTTATCTAACCAGCCATCCCAACCGATTAATATGACGGTATTGGAACATGCTGGTTGCGATGTGCTTTCAAATGAAAAAATGATTAACGGCACTGTCGCGCAAAATTATGTGCAAAACTTTGACAAGGTGAGAAATAACTTAAATCTTGCCTGTGTAGAAAAAGAGCGATTTGTTTTCTTCTATGGGGATAAATTACAAACCAATGGACTCGGCCGCGTGTTTTTAGCCCATTGCGCAGTAAATGAAGACAACCCTTTTAGCTACTGTGATAACTATTTTTATTATTCTTGGAAGCCATCATGAAAATATCTGGGAAAGTATTATGTTTACTGAGTGCTTTGCTTTTTATTGTGGTGGTGATTTACACACAATCCGTTTTATTTGCTAATAAGCAAGATGGCTTAATGGTTTGCTCCACCAAAGGCATTATGCGTTTTGAAAATATGAAAGATGAAAACGTTAATGGCAATATTCACTTCAATTTTGGGGCGAATGGCAAAGGGTCTATTGTTGTTGAAGGTTATACGGATTCTAAAGCGGGATGGTTGTATTTACAGCGCTATGTGAAATTTAATTATACAACTAAACGCGTTTCCCCAACGGAGCGCCATTATAATATTAGTCAATGGGAATCGAGTGCCTCTTCTATTGATGAATCCCCTGATGTTATTTTTGACTACTTTATGCGGGAAATGTCTGATAGCCATGATGGGTTATTTCTTAACGCTCAAAAGCTGAATGACAAAGCGCTGTTACTAAGTTCAATTAACTCCCCACTCTATATCTGCACATTAAAGCCTGGCAGTAAGTTTGATTAACAAAATGCCTGCCGAAAGTATTAAGGTAGGCCTATTATTTTGTGTATCTTTCCCTTCTAATTGCTTTTAACTTCCATTGAAATGATAAGCACCTTTCGTATTATTTGCAGACTATCTTAGTGTGAGTTTCTTGGCTCAGTTCCTAAGTACCGTAATGTAAAAGGCTATCTTTATTTGCGAGCAAAGCTTATAAGCCAGTGAGCCGCCCCACAGTTATCATTGCGTAAGTTACCCCTTGGTATCAGCCTAATAATATCCTGTTAACAATCCCCCCTGATTAATCCTTAATCTATTTTTTGTGTTTTTTATTCACCAGATAGATACGTGAATTTTTCGTTTTTTTAGCATGGTTGTGTGAATCAGAGGCTTATCAAATCTAATTTCCAGTCAAATATTCTAAGTATCTCCCTGTTGCGGATTTATATTTTGTTTTTATTTTTCGCCTCTATAGTGAGTTTGAAGCCAAAGGCTGCGTTCAATTAATCACCGCGCAGACACTGTTGGCGTAAATGATTACCTCGGTTCTGCAAGAAACATGTATTCGGACACATCAACTTAAAGAGCGCGGTAAAGAAAAATGAAGAAGGCTTTTCGGAGGAAACAACAATGGGTGATGCATTAGGTCTTATCGAAACTAAAGGTTTGGTAGCTTGCATCGAAGCGGCTGATGCAATGTGTAAAGCTGCAAACGTTGAGCTAATCGGTTATGAAAATGTCGGTTCAGGCCTCGTAACCGCAATGGTTAAAGGTGATGTTGGCGCAGTCAAAGCGGCAGTTGATTCAGGTGTTGAATCTGCTCAGCGTGTTGGCGAAGTCGTGACATCGCTGGTCATTGCGCGTCCACATAACGATATCAACAAAATCGTGATTAAACATAAGGCATAACTTTTTCCGGAGGAAAAAACATGGGTGACGCATTAGGTCTTATCGAAACTCAAGGGTTAGTGGCATGTATTGAAGCGGCTGACTCAATGTGTAAAGCCGCAAATGTTGTGCTGATTGGTTATGAAAATGTTGGGTCAGGTTTAGTGACGGCAATGGTGAAAGGGGATGTTGGTGCAGTCAAAGCGGCGGTTGATTCAGGTGTTGAATCGGCTTCTCGCGTTGGCACAGTTGTGACATCTCTGGTTATTGCACGTCCTCACAGCGATATTCAGAAAATCGTCGCCCAGTATAAAGTCACGGAATAAAAAGGAAATTACTTATGAAAGAAGCGCTTGGATTAATCGAAACCAAAGGTTTAGTGGCCTGTATTGAAGCCGCTGATGCCATGTGTAAAGCCGCTAATGTCGAACTGATTGGCTATGAAAATGTCGGCTCAGGGCTGGTTACTGCGATGGTGAAAGGCGATGTCGGTGCGGTTAACGCAGCCGTTGAGTCTGGTGTTGAAGCTGCAAAACGTGTTGGCACCGTGGTGACATCACGTGTGATAGCAAGACCGCATAACGATATCGGCAAAATTGCACAGCAGCACAAAGCCTAAGTTGTTGGCTGATAAGTAAATAAAACAACAAGTTAATTAGTTAATTTTGACTCCGATACGGGGGAAGACATGGTTGCATTAGATAAAGATCTGCAATCCAGACAACTGGCAAGAGAGCTAGTTAGAAACGCGAAACAAGCGCAGAAAGTTTTTGCGACATTTTCGCAGGAAAAAATCGACAGTATCGTGAAACACATTGCTATTGAATCCGCCCTTCATGCTGAAGAGCTGGCGAAAATGGCCAATGAAGAGACAGGTTTTGGTAAGTGGCAAGATAAAGTCTTGAAAAATACCTTCGCTTCAATGCGTGTCTATGAACACATCAAAGATCTCAAAACCGTTGGCATCATTAATGATGACAAAATCAACAAAGTCATGGATGTAGGCGTTCCATTAGGGGTGATCACGGCACTGGTGCCATCGACAAACCCGACATCGACCATCATCTACAAAACGTTGATTGCCTTAAAAGCTGGTAACGCCATTGTCTTTTCCCCGCATCCTAATGCCAAAGCCTGTAGTTTCCGCACATTAGACATCGTTAAAAAAGCGGCATTAGAAGCTGGTGCACCAGCCGGGATCGTTGATGGCGTCACGATGCTGACCCTTGAAGCGACCAAAGAGCTGATGCACAGCAAAGATGTTTCCTTAATTTTAGCGACTGGCGGGGAGGGCATGGTGCGTGCAGCCTATGCATCGGGTACGCCAACAATCAGTGGCGGTCCGGGTAATGGCCCAGCCTTTATTGAGCGCAGCGCCAATATCAAACAAGCCGTGAATGACATTATCACCAGTAAAACGTTTGATAACGGGGTGATTTGTGCGTCTGAGCAATCGATTATCGTCGAACGTTGTATTTATAACGAAGTACACCGCGAGCTGTTAGCGCAAGGCGCTTACTTTATGAATGAAGACGAAGCGAAGCGTATGGCGTCAATGTTATTGAGAGCAAATGGCACCATCAACCCTGAAGTGGTAGGGAAAGATGCTATTACGTTGAGCCAACGCGCAGGGTTTAGCGTGCCAGCTAATACTCGTGTACTCATTGCGTTACAAGACACCGTTTCACCGAAAAACCCCTATTCACGTGAAAAACTGTGCCCAATCTTAGGGATGTATATCGAAGAAGATTGGCAATCAGCCTGCCATCGTGTGGTGGATTTACTGACCAATGAAGGTTTAGGCCACACACTGGTGATCCACACGCAAAACGAAGACGTGATCCGCCAGTTCTCCCTCGAAAAACCGGTTAACCGTATTTTAATTAATACCCCTGCAGCACTGGGTGGCATTGGGGCTACGACCAACATTACGCCGGCATTAACCTTAGGTTGCGGTGCAGTGGGCGGCGGTTCGAGCTCAGATAACGTCGGGCCAATGAACTTACTGAACATTCGTAAAGTAGGTTATGGCGTGCGCTCTATTGATGATTTAAGACAGCCTGCTCAACCGTGCTCAGTTGCCCAGCCTGCGGTTTCAACAGCGGTAAATCAATCGCAAATTAGCATTTTAGATGATGACCGTTTTCGCCAGCCAGTAACGGCTTCTGCGCCTGCTTCTAATATCGCAGACAATCGTTTTAGCACGGCGGCCATCACGGAAGCGGTGGTTTCCCAAGGTGATATCACTGAGGAAAATGTTGAGCAAATCATCAAGGCCGTTCTCGGTCGCCTAAATAAGTAACTCATTGAAATAAGGCGGTATAAACCATGATTTTGGCAAAAGTAATCGGACATGTTGTCGCAACGCAAAAATGCCAAGAACTTAGTGGAAGCAACTTATTGATGGTTGCTGCGCTGGGGGATGACCTTGAACCGTTGAAAAACCGAACGTATGTGGCGGTAGACAGCGTTGGTGCAGGTATCAACGACATTGTGTTAGCCGAAGCGTACTTCGCGTTGAACAAAGACAAATACAAAGCCATGTCAGTGGTTGCCATTGTCGAAAAGGTTTATACCAAGGAGTAAACAACAGCATGAACCAGTTTCTCATTAAACCGCGAGTGCAATTTGGTGCCAATGCACTGGATTTCATCTCAACGATGCAAGCGCAGCAGGCGTTTATCGTCACTGATAAAGCCATGGTGAAGTTTGGCTTAGCAGAGGAAGTCACTCGTCGGTTAACACACTCAGGCATTGCGTTTTCAATGTATGACGATGTCCTGCCAGACCCCGATATTTCAGCCATCGTAAAAGGCATGAAAGTCATGGATGTGCAATATCCCGATGTGGTGATTGCACTGGGTGGCGGTTCAGTGATTGATGCGGCGAAAGCGATTATTTACTCCTTATGGCACACGAAAAATGACGCCAATCGGGCAAAACCGCAGTTTATTGCCATCCCAACGACCAGCGGCACAGGCTCTGAAGTGACCAGTTTTTCAGTGATTAAGTCTCACTCTGAAAAACTGGTGCTAGTGGATGAGTTTATGTTGCCTGATGTGGCGATCCTCGACCCTGTTTTAGTGAAATCCGTACCCGCTTCGATTACCGCAGATACAGGGATGGATGTACTTTGCCATGCCTTAGAAGCGTATGTTTCCCGCACTGCGTCTGATTTTTCTGATGCGCTAGCGGAAAAAGCGGTGCAGCTGGTTTTTGGTCATTTGATTGACTGCTACCGCGAAGGGGGCAACTTGCTTGCTCGCGAAAAAATGCATAACGCCTCTTGCATCGCAGGAATGGCATTTACCAATGCATCTTTAGGGATCACGCACAGTTTAGCCCACGCATTAGGCGGTGTGTTTCACATTCCACACGGCCGTGCCAATGCATTATTGATGGCACACGTAGTGGCATTTAATGCCGAGTTAGAAGGGCGTTGTGATACTGACGCGGCGAGGCGTTATGCGCACCTTGCGAAGAATTTGAATTTACCTGCTTCTAACGTACGTGAAGGCGTTGAAAGCCTCATTATGGCAATCAACGTATTGAAAGATGAAATGAATATGCCAAAAGGCATTCAAGCTACAGGCATTAATGAAACCGATTTTAACGCCCGTTTAGGGGAAATGGTGGGGCAAGCACTGCGTGATAGTTGCACTCCGACCAATCCACGGGATGTGAACCAAGTGCAACTTGAAACGCTATATCGGCAATCTTTTTAACAGCCGCAAGCTGTTAGGTGATGAACAACAAACTAAAACGAACATCAGGATAGGCTAACATGACTAAATATGCTCTGACCCCACGCGTAAAAATGCTGGCTGAACGCTTAAGTGCCCGCAATAGCTCAATTATTACTGAACGAGCCAACATTTTAGAAGCACTGGAAAACCAGCTTTCGGGTGCACCGCAGGCAATTAAACCTGCCCAACGTTTTTATGAATTTATTCGCCATTTCCCTGCGTTTATCGCGCAAGATGAATTGATTATTGGTAGCCAATCCTCCACACCGCGTGGTGCGATTTTTTTCACTGAAAACGAAATTAACAGCAACAGCATTTACACTTTCTTAGCAGGAGATACCACCGTTGACGCTCCTGACTATTTAGCTGTACTAAACATTGGTTTTTTAGAAATTAAATCCCAATTGGAAAACCGAGTTAGAAATATTGGTAGCGCAGTCAGCCGCAATAGCATTGATGAGGCAAATAACTGCCGCGCTGCAATTTATGCCTGTGATGCAGCAATTCATTTTGCACAATCCCTCGCGTCAAAAGCGGAAAGCATGGCAGCGGTGGAATCAAACCAATATCGCCGTTTAGAACTGCAAGAAAGCGCAGCGACTTTACGTAATGTCCCAGCCAAACCTGCACAAACCTTTAAAGAGGCTTGCCAAGCGTTCTATTTATTGCAGCTTATTTTACATCTGGAAAATGGCAGCTATGCAGTTAACCCAATGGGCTTCGACAAAGCGGTTTATCCGTTCTACCAACGGGACATCGAGCAAGGCCGTTTAACACCAGCCCAAGCGTATGAAGTGGTTGAAAGTTTATGGCTGAAATTGGCGGAGCTTTCTGAAGTGCGCTCGACAAAAATGGTGGATGGCTACCCAATGTTTGATGCATTAAAAGGTGGTGTATATTTAACCGACCCTCGCGTATGCATTAACGAATTATCGGATATGATGTTATCGGCTCATGAAAATATCATGGCCGTCAATAATGGGTTAAAAGTTCGTTTATATTGTGGCCAAGTAAGCACGCAACCGCAATATTCTGCACCGAATGCCAGCTATGTTGCACCGTCTGCACAAGCTGAGACCGAATTCAAAGTCATGGAAGGGCTGACTCCGCGTTTACAACGCCTGCGTAACCGCTACTTGGAAGCACGCCCAAGTGTTTCTATTTACCGCGCTTTAGCTTTTACTGACGTTGTCAAAAATAACCCTGGTTTACCGCCGATTTTACTGCGTGCAAAAGCATTTCGCCGCGCATGTGAAACTGCACCAATCTTAATTCAACCCGAAGAGTTAATTGTTGGACATCCATGTGGCAAGCCCCGTGCTGGTGCGTTCTCACCTGATATTGCATGGCGCTGGGTGGTCGAAGAACTCGACACCATGAGCACACGCCCACAAGACCCGTTTGTTATCTCTGAAGAAGACAAAAAAGTCATTCGTGAAGATATTGCACCGTTCTGGGAAGGCCGCTCATTAGATGAAATCTGTGAGGCGCAATACCGTGAGGCAGGTGTGTGGGAATTTAGTGGCGAAACGTTTGTCAGTGATTTGTCCTATCACCAAATCAACGGTGGTGGCGATACTTGCCCAGGCTACGATGTCTTGTTATTCACTAAAGGGATGAATGGGATTAAGGCAGATGCACAGGCGAAACTGGCCGAGCTCAGCATGGAAAACCCAGACGATATTGACCGCATCTATTTCTATAAAGCGTCTATTGAAACTTGCGAAGGTGTTGTGGCTTACGCACATCGCATCGCAGAGCATGCACGTGAATTAGCCGCACAAGAAACGGATGCAAAACGCCGTGAAGAGTTACTGACTATTGCGCAAGTGAATGAAAACGTACCGGCTAATCCACCAGTGACCTTGCAAGAAGCATTACAAAGCATTTGGACGGTGGAATCCCTGTTTGAAATCGAAGAAAACCAAACAGGTCTTTCTTTAGGGCGCCTCGACCAATATTGCTTGCCGATGTACGAAAACGACATCAAAACAGGCCGCATAACACAAGAGCAAGCACTGGAAATGATGCAGGCGTTTATCATCAAATGTGCTGAATTAATGTGGATGTCCAGTGAGTTAGGAGCAAAATATTTTGCGGGTTACCAGCCGTTTATCAACTTAACGGTGGGCGGGCAAAAACGCTCAGGCGGTGATGCGTGTAATGACCTGACCTACTTAATTATGGACGCAGTGCGCTTTGTTAAAGTGTATCAGCCATCGCTGGCTTGCCGTATCCATAACCAATCACCACAGAAATACATGGAAAAAATTGTTGATGTGGTTAAAGCCGGTATGGGCTTCCCTGCCTGCCACTTCGATGATTCCCATATAAAAATGATGCTGCGTAAAGGCTTCGATTTTGAAGATGCGCGTGACTACTGCTTGATGGGCTGCGTTGAACCACAAAAATCAGGCCGAATTTATCAATGGACATCAACAGGTTATACCCAGTGGCCAATTGCCATTGAGTTTGTACTAAACCGTGGTCGTATGGTGTTGTTTGATAGTTACCAAGGTTTAGATACCGGTGACCTGCGTGATTTGAGAACTTTCGAAGACTTTGACCGTGCTGTGAAACAACAAATCGCCCATATTGTCCGTTTATCTGCGGTCGGTACGGTGATTAGCCAGCGTGTACACCGTGATGTTGCGCCAAAACCATTAATGTCCTTGCTGGTGGAAGGCTGTATGGAAAAAGGTAAAGACGTTGCGGCAGGTGGTGCGATGGTAAACCACGGCCCAGGTTTGATTTTCTCTGGCCTTGCAACTTATGTCGATTCCCTCGCTGCTATTCGTAAATTGGTTTATGAAGATAAACGTTACACCCTTGAGCAAGTGCGTGATGGCCTATTAGCTAACTTTGAAGGCTATGACGAACTGCGCCGTGACTGCTTAAATGCGCCGAAATTCGGTAACGATGACAACTATGTTGACCAATATGCGCTGGATATTACGGAGTGGACAGAGCGTGAGTGCCGTAAATACGACATGTTGTACTCCACATTCAGCCACGGGACTTTGTCGATTTCGAATAATACCCCAATCGGGGAATTGACTGCCGCGAGTGCCAATGGCCGCTTGGCGTGGATGCCATTATCCGATGGTATCAGCCCAACGCAAGGTGCAGACAAACAAGGCCCAACCGCCATCATTAAATCCATCAGTAAGATGAATGTGGAAACAATGAACATCGGTATGGTGCATAACTTCAAGTTCTTAAAAGGCTTGCTGGATACACCAGAAGGCCGCCACGGCTTAATTACCTTACTCAGAACGGCTTCAATTTTAGGTAATGGCCAAATGCAATTTAGTTATGTTGATAATGAAATGCTGAAAAAAGCACAGCAAGAGCCTGAAAAATATCGTGATTTAATCGTTCGAGTCGCAGGTTACAGTGCTTACTTCGTCGAACTCTGTAAAGAAGTTCAAGATGAAATTATTAGCCGTACCGTGATTGAGAAATTCTAAATCGATATCGGCAGGTATGGCGACATACCTGCCATTTCAGAATAAAAACAATAAGTTTTGTCATGTTTTGAGGTGCAATGATGAGCGCGGCAGATATTAAAGGTCGGATATTTAATATCCAAAAATATTCCATTTATGACGGCGATGGTATTCGCACGCTGATCTTCCTTAAAGGGTGCAATATTCGTTGTCCGTGGTGTGCGAACCCTGAAGGGTTAAGTAGCCAATTTCAAGTGATGTTTTCCCACGATAAATGCGTCAATTGCGGTAAGTGCGTGGATGTTTGCCCAACGGGTATTCATTACAAAACAACCAATGAGCAGGGTGAACAGATTCACCGTGTTAATCGCAGCATTGATTGTATTGGTTGCCGTAAGTGTGAAGAGGTGTGCATTGGCGGCGCATTAGACATTATGGGCAAAGATGTCACGGTTGCAGAAATGATGGAAATCATTATGCAAGATTATGATTTTTATATTTCTTCTGGTGGTGGCGTCACGATTGGTGGCGGGGAAATGAGCCTGCAAACCGATTTCGCGGTTGAGCTGCTGCGTGAATGCAAAAAAATGATGATCAATACTGCGGTAGAAACCCAAGGGACAACATCATTAGCTAACTATGAAAAGCTCGCCCAAGTTGTTGATTTGTTTTTGTATGACATCAAACACATCGATAGCGCACAGCATAAAAGTATCTTTGGTATTGGTAACGAGAATGTACGCCAAAATCTTGAAAGGCTTATTGAATTAGGTGCAAACGTAGTGGTGCGGATGCCTTTGGTTCGTGGGTATAACGATTCGTACGATGCCATCACGGGTGCCATTGAATACGCGATGGAATTAGCCAAACGCGGCAATGTAAAACGTATCGATATTCTACCTTATCACCAGTTGGGACGCGGTAAATACGACAAACTGGACATGATTTACCCAGTGAAGCAAGACCCAACTTATAGCGCAGAAGAGCTTGACCAATTGGAAGCGTTCTTTAAACAGTTTGATTTTGATATTCGACTGGTTCGTCACTAAGTAGGAGAGACAGATGAAAAGTTTAGGTGTGATTGAAACGCGGGGACTGACATCCGCAATACAGGCTGCGGATGCGGCGTGTAAAGCCGCGAGTGTTGAGATTGTCGGTTATCGGAAAATTGGTTCTGGTTTAGTTTCCGTTTGTTTTCAAGGGGAAATCAGTGCAGTACGTACCGCCGTCGATCACGGTATTGCCGTAATCAGCAATAGCCAATTATGTGTAGGCTCGCTGGTGATTGCGCGCCCTGAAGAAAGTGTGATTACCAAATTATTAACAGTAAAAAGCAAAAAGGGTGAGTTAGCAAAAAGCGCCGAACAAGCTGAAAAACCAAAAGAAAATTTGGTTACTGAGGAAAAAGCTGAGCCAGAGGTAACGGAAAATAGCGTTAAAGAGCCTAAAAATGACCTGCGTAAAGGTAAAAAATCATGATAAATGAGCAATTGATGGGCAAAATTTTATCTCGCCTTTCAACTTACAACCCTGCAAGTGGAATGCAACCTGCGATTGCTATCCCTGTGGGCGTTTCTAACCGCCATGTGCACCTTTCGCAACAGGATGTTGAAGCCTTATTTGGTCAAGGATATCAACTCACGCCGTTTAAGGATCTCAAGCAACTTGGGCAGTTTGCGGCGAAAGAGTGCGTGATGGTGGTTGGGCCAAAAGGCTCAATCAGCAAAGTCAGAGTGTTAGGCCCTGTGCGCCCAAAAAGCCAGTTAGAGGTTTCAAAAGCGGATTGCTTTGCCTTAGGAATTAAAGCGCCAGTGAGGGAGTCAGGGGATTTAACGGATTCTGGCAGCGCATTATTAATTGGCCCAGCAGGGCATGCAAACCTTGAATCTCAAGTGATTTGTGCGCAGCGACATATTCATATGAACACGATGGACGCCAGAGCGTTAAACGTGGTGAATGGGCAAAAGGTTAATATTCGCACGGAAGGTGAGCGCCGCTTAGTGTTTGATGAAGTTGTTGTCCGTATAGATGAGAGGTTTTCCCTTGAATTTCATATTGATACTGACGAGGCCAACGCTGCGGGTCTGCGTAATAATGACAGCGTATTTATTGTTGGTTAAGGGATGGTGGCAAGGTGAACGAAAAGCAAATTGAACAGATAGTTGAACAAATTGTACGGCAGCTAAATCAACGCGTTCTTGTGGTGTTATCCCCAGTCGAGGGCTACCAACAGGCGATTTACCAAAGACTAATGCAATTTTCATCGATTTCTTTTTCACTCTACGCCACGAATTTAATGCCCTCAACACCGCATTTTGGGCAATGGGCAGCGTTGGGAATAATGTTAGATAAAAATACGTTGCAGCTAAATGCATTAGGGCGTTATCACAGCGTATTTTTGCCTTTTATTGATGCCAAAGTGGTTGGGGAAGTGGCAAATGGCTTGTTTACCAGTGAGGAAAGCCAGCTGGTTTTGCATGCCCTTGCACAAAATATCCCTGTATTGGCATTAAAACACCATTGTTGCCCTGAAAGTGAAATCAACCAAATTTTAGGTTTAGATAAAAATAAACACTATAACAGTTTGATTAAAGAGAATATGACGAAGCTTATTTCATTGGGTGTGCAATTCAATACATTCAATGAAATAGAAAATAAATTTTTAGAGAATAAATTTAATCAAAAAATAAAGCCTGAAAATAACCACTACGAACGTCGCTATATTACTTTAAATGAAGTAATGAAAAACCCTGGAGGGTATATTGCGAATGATAATAAATTAACGGATTCAGCTACCGATTATTTAAAGTCTTTAAAGAAATAAAATATCAAAATTAATTAAATCTAATTTGTCTATTTATTGTAGGAGTATTATCTATGTCCCCTAAAGCAAAATCATGGCTTTGGATGCTAGCGGTTATTATTTCAGAAACCTCAGCAACCTCTACATTGAAAATGTTCGATAATAGTGAAGGCACCACAAAATCCTTATTATTAGCGCTGATCGTTGTATTGTATGTTATCTGTTATTACTCACTTTCCCGAGCAGTTAAATATATCCCTGTAGGCTTAGCTTATGCAACATGGTCCGGTACTGGGATCCTTATGGTATCCACACTTGGTATGCTATTTTATGGGCAACACCCTGATACGGCAGCAATGATTGGCATGGCTGTTATCGCAAGTGGCATTGTGATCATGAATCTGTTCTCCAAAATGGGAGCGGATGAAGAAGAAGCCGAAGAACCAAAGAAAGAAACGCAAGAGTCATTATTATCCACCAATAATAAAGCTGTTCATTAATTAAAATTTAAGGGGAAAGATTATGTTTACTGGGTTTTTATGGCTAGCACTTTCGATTGGTTCTGAAATAACGGGAACTTCAATGATCAAAAAGACTAATAGCTTTAGTAAGCTGGGCCCGTCTATTTTAGTGATCATCGCCTATTGTTTATGTTATTTCGCATTGACCCGCGCAATGGGGTATATCCCTGTCGGAGTGGCTTATTCATTATGGTGTGGGTTTGGTATTGTCGGTGTGACATTAGTTTCCATGATTTTATATAAACAAAAACCAGATTTCCCTGCGGTATTCGCGATGGGGTTAATTATTTCTGGTGGGATTATCATGAATACCTTCTCAACGATGTAGGCCTTATTTTATTTTGTTCTTTATCTCGTTCATTATTTGCCCTCAATCATTTTTTGTTGAGGGCTATTTTTTGCAAATCATCTGAGGTTACTGAGTTTTTTGCAATAAAAAATGATTGTTTGGCGATAATGTTTTCTGCGAGTCCTATGCTAATTTAGTGACCAATAGTGATTTAGTTTAGGAATGAAGAGTATGCAAATTATTGAGTGGGATGATTTTACCCGTGTTGAAATGCGTGTAGGTACCATTATCAGTGCAGAGCTAAACAGCAAAGCCAAGAAACCCGCGTACGTGATGGAAGTTGACCTAGGTGAACTGGGCATCAAACGCTCAAGCGCACAAATTACCGTCAATTACACCCCTGAAAGCCTAATCGGCAAACGTGTTCTTTGTGTTTGTAACTTTGAAGTAAAACGTATAGCAGGGATTAAGTCCGAAGTGTTAATCACAGGGGCACCAGATGAAGCGGGGGCAATTGTTCTTGCTGAATTTAATTTGCCACTTCCGAATGGCGCTTTACTCGCTTAATGCTCGTCATATTTCGCACTGTAGCGGTGTTGGCTGCACAAAGTTACCCTAGTCACATACTTATGTATGTTCCTAGGGATAACTGTGTTTGCCGCCTTGCTACAGCACGAACTATTTAGAGCATTTAATTTGATATAACTTTTCATTATATTTATTTGAATTCTCAAGTGATGCCATATTGGCATCACTGCCATTTATAGGTAAAAAGGTTATACTCTGACTATCTGTATCAGTGGGAGTGTTTCCTTTGCGATTACCTGAGCTGCATTTTCGACAATATTCTGACGAGGTCATTTCTCATCAACACGATGGGCAGTGGCAAGTCGTATTGTCGTTATCTGGGCAAATGGAAATCAATATGTATCGGCAGCATTTTCAATTAGATGCAGGAAAGGGCATCGTGATCCCGCCAAGTGTGAACCATGCGTTTAGTGGCCAAGATGGTAATCAAAACTACGTTCTGGAAATGCCAGCCACTGCACAGTGGGCGCTAGACGAAAAAATGACCCAATTTGCACTTACGCCCTCAGCAATGGGTTTGCTTCATTGGTTACAAAGCTTTCCCCAAGCACCTGAAAATAATTTTGCGGTGGCGCGTTTACTGTTGGCGCAATTAAAACCCGAAAGTCAGTGGATTGATGGGGTTTCCCAGTGGGTTGAAACCCGGCTACATTTACCCATTAGTTGTGAAGATATGGCATTGGCTTTTTGCATGTCAGTCAGTACATTACAACGAAGAATTAAGGCCGAAACAGATTTAACAGCGATGCAATTTATTCAACAAAAAAGGATGGAAGCCGCGGGGAGCTTATTGCTCACCAACAGCAGTATAGAAACGATAGGCCTCAGTGTTGGCTATGATTCTCACTCTGCATTTAGCCATGCATTTAAAAAATACTATGGCAAAACCCCGCTTGAATACCGAACACAAGCAACAATATCCCGTTAAAGTTATTTATCAGTCTGTGCCATGTGTGTCGAAATCGCCTGCGAATACTCACCTTGTAAAAAATCAGTATTGACGCCAGCTTGTCTCAATTTTAATTCAAGTAGTGAGAGCTGCTTACTCACATTGACATAATTTGGATCATCAACTGATAGCCCTTGAAGTAGATGGCTAAGTGTTAGCGCATCCTTTCTTTGCTGCAACTCAGCAGGCAAATACCCCGAATTCTTTAATAAGCGATATCCAGCTCTTAACTCAGGAGGAACTAAACTATCATCTTCAAGATGCAGCGGTTTGCCTTCGCCATTAAGTTGTGACAATTCCCCTTTATGTAAGGATTCCTGAATATGGCGTTCAGCCCAGAGATCAATAATCGACATAATATTTAATCCAGCAATACAATTTATCTCATTATATCTTTTTCACTTAGGGGGGTAAAACGAGGTAGTTTCCTGCAACTAATCAGTTTTGCTGCTATTTTTGTATATAAGTCAATAACGACTATTTCTAAATTACTCCCCCCTATAAATGTTAATGAATTGTTTTGTTTTTTCACGGCGTTATTTGTTAATCGATTGAGGCAATAACACTTGTATAGTGTAAAAAATTGTATTTTTGACTTAAGGGTTATAATTCACTGTATTTATCCATTGAGTTTACCTGAAAAAAGATATGTTTATTCATGATTGTTTTGCAGAATTGAACATAAAGACTGAAAAACAAATAATAAAGATCAAAAAAAATAATAATCATTAAATTAAACTGATGAATTGAAGTGGAAGTTTACTCGGGCATCGGTTTGTTATTTTTATTTGGTTTAATTACTATTTGCCCACTCGTTAGTGTTGTATTTGTATTGGATTAGATTTTTAGATGTGACTTTAATAATGGAAGGGAAATAATGCCTAAGTACCCCGTTGCTAAAATAGTAGGGAGTAAAATAAAAAGATTAAGAAAAGAACATGGGCTTACAGGAACAGAATTGGCAGCATACTTACATGTCAGTCAGCAGCAATTCTCTCGATATGAGCGAGGCGTTAACCGAATTGATATTGATTCTTTAGTTATTATTGCAAATTTTTTGAAAGTAAGTATTCATTACTTTTTTGAGGATATATCTTCCTTTGAGTCTATAGATCATTCATGGCTAAATAGTGATGATTTAAATAGTAATTTACCTCCAGAAGATAAAAATAGTTATTAATTAATGAGTTATAGCCATTAGGTTTTTTAAGGGTTCCCTTATATTTATTATTTCCATTAAATAATAATCTATTGCACATGTTCTCGGGGACTTAAACTTAATAAGCAAAGACAACATATGAATCTAATTAGCGATATTTGTTATTGCAGATATCGCTGTTATCTCACACGAAGAAACTTCTTTGTGTAACAATTATATTATGAAATAAGGATTTAAAAATGAAAAAGACGCTTTTAGCCTCTTCAATTATTGCTTTAACATTCACTGCTGCATCAACTTCATTTGCTGCAGATCTTGGAAGCGGTACTATTGAATTTAACGGTACAGTTAACTCAGGTGCTTGTACTATCGCACCATCATCAGTTAATAAAGAAGTTCAGTTAGGTTCTGTGCCAGCTGTTTCTTTAAAAACAGCGGGTGCGCAAGGTCCTAATGTTGATTTTACCCTTGAACTGGCTGACTGTGTGTTAGACCCATCAGCAAGCGGTACAGATTACTCTAAAGTCACTGTTAAGTTCACAGGTCAAATGGATGCAGCTGGTGCTTTATGGGCAAACAGCGGTACAGCGCAGAATGTCGGTATTTTATTCCAGAATGGTAATGGTACTGACTTAAAAACAGGTGATATTATTACTCAAAATTTAAATGCGGGTTCTAATACGATTAATTTATCTGCGCGTATGCAAGCATTAGGTGCGGCAACAGCAGGTTCAGTGAAATCAACAGTCGCTTACGTCCTAGATTATCAATAAGTATATTGTAGTATTTAATTGCTATAAGTAAATTTTCTATTTAGTTATTAATATGCCGATTATGCTATGTGAAAATAATATTTCACAGCGTTTTCGGCTGTTTATAAATAAGAAAGTAATAAATATATTAATCACAGAATATTCCGGCTAATGAAAATGGATAATTTTAAAAAAAACATAGTAGCTAGCTTAATATCTAGCCTATTTTTTTATTCAAACTATGTTAATGCAGACTCAGTCCAATTTAATCAGGATGCTTTGTCTATTTCTGGTGATTCAGATATTGACTTAAGCGCCTTTGAAAAAAATGGAGTTGTTGAAGGTGCTTATTTTTCAAATGTTTCTGTAAATGGAAAACGAGTTAATTTTTTTGATAAAATTGATTTCTTGAATAAAGAAGGGATAGTTCAACCTTGTATTTCACAAAAATTAGTGGAGATTATTGGTTTAAAAGAAAATTTCATCAATGAAACTCCTACATGGCAAGATGGCCAATGTTATGATTTATCATCACAGGATAAAAATATTACATCAAGATTTGATGATGAAAAACAAGAGCTAGCATTATCAATACCACAAGCTTATTTTTTGTATGCGGATGATAATTGGGTTCCTCCAATGCAACGTGAGGTCGGTATTAATGCATTAGTTTTTGATTACAATATCATCGAAAATTACTTTAAGTATAAAAATACTGAAAGTACGAATAACTTGAGCTCATTCGGTTCTGTAGGTGCCAATATTGGGCGATGGAGACTACGCAGTAATTATCAGTTCTTGAAAGATTTTAACGATAACCAGAATGATAATTTCAAATGGGTTCAAACATACCTTTTTACTGATTTACCGAGTTTATCAGCTAAATTTTTTGCTGGAAAATATTATACAGCTAACCAGTTATTTGACTCTGTTCGTTTTAATGGAGTTAGTATTTTCACAGATGATAACATGTTACCTGCCTCATTAAGGGGGTATGCTCCGAATGTTTCAGGAATAGCAACAAGTAATGCGACAGTGACAGTATCGCAAAATGGACGGATATTAAACCAAGTTAAAGTCGCTCCCGGGCCATTTTCGATTGATAATTTAAGTTCCTCTTTATCAGGTACATTAGATGTTAAGGTAACAGAAGAGGATGGCTCTATTAGAGAGTACCAGATATCTTCGACAAGCATTCCATTCTTAACGCGACCAGGTATGGTTCAGTATAAATTAAACGCGGGTCAGCTCGATCCTATGGGATATAAGAATGTTAAAAATGATTTTATCTCAACTGAGTTTTCGTGGGGAATTTTAAATAACTTATCTGCATTTGGCGGGTTATTTGCAACTTCTGATAATGAATATAATGCCTATAGTGTGGGTGTTGGGTTAAATATGGAACGTTTAGGTGCGATGTCATTTGATATTACGCAATCTAGAAACCAATTGAAAGATGCTGCTTCGCATACAGGAGAGAGCTATCGAATTAATTATGCTAAACGTTTTTCCAACACAAGTCGTCTTGATTTGACAGGGTACCAATTTTCTAATGAAGGTTTTATGTCAGTCAATAATTATATTGATACTAAAGGCAATCCTTCTGGAAATTATTATCGACAAAAGAATGTATTTACAACATCTTTTACTCAACAAGTCCCTAATTGGAATGCAGATGTCAGTTTGAGTTATTCAAGAGAAAGCTATTGGGATGAATCTAAAAGTAATGACACATTAAATTTATCTTTTAATAAAACGATTAAAAATGACTATATCAACAATGCACTTTTATCTTTTTCAATTGGTGAAAGTAGTTATTTAAAAGGAAAACGTTCTAAACAAGCTTATCTGTCTTTAAGCCTTCCTTTGGGAGGGGAACGAGATTCTAGATTACAATACTTTGCTTCTTATAATGACCGAGATAAGAAGTATAGCAATAATGTGAGTTATTACACCAAAATGAATGGTAATAATGTAAATATTGGTTTGTCGAGTAGAGACTTTTTCGAGAATGCCGCCATTAATACATCATTATATCGTGATACTCAATATGGCACAGCTCAGTTTACTGGGGCTTATAGCAATGATTACCATACAGCGAGTGGCTCATTAGATGGTTCTTTAACATTGACAAGTCAAGGGCCTGTTTTACATCGTCGAGTTTACGAAAATCAGGCACGATTGGTAATAGATACAGATAAAGCAAAAGATGTGTCTATTAATAAAAATGAATCAATAACTAATAGGTTTGGCTTAGCTGCGATCAGCAACGTGCCAACCTATTACAGATCAACTCAGTATGTAGATTTAAATAATATACCAGCAAATGTCAGTATCGATGATAGCGTTGTTGAATCAACACTGACAGATGGTGCGGTTGGATATTCAAAACTAAACACTATTATGGGAGAGAAAGCACTATTAACAATTAGTTTCCCTGATGGAAAAACACCGCCATTTGGTGCACTAGTTTATGATTCTGATGGTGAGAAAGTATTGGGTATGATTGCTGAACAAGGTGAAGTTTATTTGGCTGGTATTCAACTGAATCAAAAATTAATTGTTAAATGGAATGGAAGTCAGTCTTGCCGAATTGTGCTAGATAACACTAATGTTCAAAATATAAATTGTTATAAATAGTAGAAGATTATGAAAAATTTAAAATTAATAATGAGTGCATTACTTTTAGTAAGCACATATACACATGCATCAATTTCCGTTGACCGAACTCGCGTTATTTATGATGAAAATAGTAAGGGCGTTAGTGTCGTTGTTGAAAATACAGATAGTAAAGATCCATTCTTAGTTCAGTCTTGGGTTGAAGATGAAAAAGGTAAGAAAATTACAGATCCTTTAGTGGCTTTACCTGTATTACAACGTATTGAAGCGAACCAAAAGAAACAAATTAGGATCAGCACATCAAAGAATAGCCTCAATATTCCTAATGATAAAGAATCATTATTTTATTTTAATGTACTTGGTATTCCACCTAAAAGCCAATTAGAGAATGCAGTTGAAATTGTCATTCAGTCTCGCTTTAAGTTGTTTTATCGCCCAAAGGGAATAACTAAGTATGCAGATAATAATTGGCAAAAAGAGCTTAAAATTGAAAAAATGGGGAGCACATTAAAACTGGTAAACCCGACGGCTTATCATGTAGTTGTGATCAATATTAATGATAATAAAAATAAGGTTGCTAATTTTGAAGAAATAATCATTAAACCGAATAGTAATACAAATTATTTTTTATCTGATAAACAAAAGAATACATCTGAAATAGTTGTAACATATATTGATGATTATGGTTCCCCTAAATTATTAACCTATTCATGCCGTAATACATCATGTGTGCTTAATGCAGAAAAAGAATAAGAGGGTTCTATGTTCTATTTTAAAAAAATAGTGTCATTTATTGTATTCGGTTTTATATTTCTCAGTTTTAATGTGTCGGCAGCGGTATCAAATTGCCGAGTAAACTCAGGGCCTGATTATATACAGCAAGACATCACATTCGAAATTACGAATAGTAATTCGACAATAGCGACTGGAGCATTATTAGCATCTGCAGCATCTTCTTTTATCTCATTTTCATGTGATTTTACAGGGTCGGTAGCTACACCTAATCATGTTTATTTTAAAAATGCCATGCCTCCAGAGATAAAGTCGCTTTTAATTAATAGTGGCGTAACTGTGACGCAAAGAAGTGCAATTGGTGGCGGTATAACGGCGACAATTACAAACCCAAGTGTACCTAATATTGATTTAGGATACTGGAGTCAACCTGCCGTAGGTGTTACAACGAATATTGGGATAATGTATAACTTTGCGGTTAATAAGGGCGCTAATGCTTTAAAGCCATTTGATACGGGGAATTTTATGCTCGGCTATCATGAAGATTACCAAGCAAAGTACCTTGGGGTACCCGTCTATGCTCATATTGTCGGTAATTTAACACTACTTTGCCCAACCCCAGCGATTAATTTGTCCGTATCGCACGGTGGTAGTATTGAGTTTGATACAGTTTCACCAAAGCAAATGGACGCGGGGGATTCAATCAGCCGACCTTTTCATTTAATGATGGCCGTTCCCCCTGATTGTACAACTGGCTTAAATGTATCCGTTCGTTTTGAACCAAATAATAATACTATTTTGGGTAATAAATATCTTGATATGGGAAATGGGTTGCAAACGATGTTACAAAGTGGTTCAACCGAAATAAATTACAACCAAAATTATGCGATTGGTGAAATTTTACCTCAATCATCAGTAAGTGTTCCTTATACGGCGATTTTAAATAAAGTCCCAGGGAGTACGATAAGTTCAGGGCCATTTTCAAAAACAATCCGGGTTGTTGTGTCTTACTGAAACTATAATTACTTGTTTTTATTTATAAAAATAAAATAGGCAGTTTTAAAGTTTAAAATATTTATTTGAAATGATATTCGTAATTTGACTTTCTATAAACGGTGGTATATTCAATTATAACCACCCTGATAACGAGTAATATCGATGAAAAAGCTATCATTAGTTTTAGTTGATGATCATCCAATTGTTCTCTCTGGATTGAAAGATACTTTATCACAATCATCAAATTTATCTGTTATGGGGGCTTTTACCCAAGACTCGGAACTATTTACTTTTTTAAAACACAACACTGTTGATGTTATTGTGACTGACTATATGATGCCAAATAATACACTATCAAGTGACGGCCAAAATTATATTCAGTTTTTACGTCGTAAGTATCCAAGCATCGCTTTAGTCGTTTTAACAATGGTTTCTAACCCCATGCTCATACAGATGTTGTATGACCGTGGGGTAAGTGCTGTTGTTTCAAAAGAGGCCCCTTTGCAGGATTTGATGAAAGCAATAAAGCTAGCGGGGCAGGGGCAAGAATACCGCAGGCCAGTTGCTGATTTAACCACAACATTAAAAAGCCGTAATGCGACAACCCTTGATGAACGCGTAAAAACGTTATCACCTCGTGAGTTAGAGGTATTACGACTATTTGTACAAGGCAAACCCATTGTTGAAATTGCTAAGCTATTAAATCGAAGTGATAAAACAATTAGCTTACAAAAAAATGCGGCGATGCGTAAATTAGGTGTTGATAATAATCAGGCTTTAATTAGCTACTGTGTGACTCACCATCTGTTTGATTAAGTTTGTTGAGCCAAGTTATTAAATCATGGTAAATACTCAGGTCAAACTTACTTGAATTTGTCGTCTCTAAATTTAATGATTTTTCAAATTTTAAAAGTTTATTAGCAAGCTCGTGCTCTTCTACCGTAATTAATGCTCCGCGCAGTCGATGTGAGAGCTGCTTTGCTATTTCAATATCTTGGTTATCTATAGCTTGGTTTAAAGCTTGAATGTCAGTGCTAAATTGTAAAATAACATTTTTCTTATCAGAGCCATGAAGTGGATTAATGGCTCTGATTACTTCATCTTCAGAAAAAGAGGAATGGTAGATAGGAAAAAAGCGATTAAAAAGATGAATTAAAGTTTCTGATTCTATTGGTTTTACAATCCAAGCATCCATTCCTGCTTGTAGACAACGCTCTTCCTCTTCTTTTAGGCCGTTTGCAGTTACACCGATGATTGGGCAGGTTTCCCCTTCAAGGCGCAGTTGTTTTGCGAGTTCATAACCGTTGCGATATGGCATATTGACGTCTGTAAGAATAATATCAACGACTTCATTATCCCAAATGACTAAAGCTTCCTCACCATCACTGGCTGTAAAAACGTGACAACCAAGTCGTTCAAGCTGTTCTTGAAGAACGACTTGGTTAATTGGGTTATCTTCCGCAATTAATACTTTTAATGGGAATAGGTCAATTTGTGCCTGAGCACGGGGGATTGGACATATTAATGAGGTTGTTAAGTGTTTATTCGTTTTTAATAAAAATAATTGCTGGTTGAGTTCGAGTAATCTGAAATGGTTTTCAGAGACGAACCATGTTCTTCCTGCCCAATTTTCAGGTAAAGAAACCTGCTCTATTAGTACACCAACTGCGATAATAGATGAGGTATCCTCTGGTAAGCTATTTTGTGATAAATAAACGGTAGCTCCCCATTTTTTAAACCATTGAGCGAGGTTTTTGGTGAGTAATGGATTGACGGTTTGAATCCAAATGTGTGTATTGGTTAAATCAGCCCAAATAGCCTCTTGTTTTCCAAGCTTAAGAGGCAGAGTTATAAGAAAAGAACTCCCATGCCCAAGTTTACTTTGCAAACTTATTTGTCCATCCATTAATTTGACTAGATTTGAGCAAATAAATAAGCCTAGGCCTGTACCTCCGTATGTATGAGGTTCTGAGTGTGCTTGATAAAAGGGTTCAAATAGTTTTTTTTGTTGCTCTAAATTAATACCAACACCAGAGTCAATAACGCGAATTAATATGTTGTCATTAGTGCTTGTTTTAAGTTCGACAATAATGCTACCTTTTTGCGTAAATTTAATCGCATTACTGAGTAAGTTCCCAATAATTTGCTGTAGTCTTGCAGTATCTCCAACTCTATTGGGTTGAATGCTAGGGTCTATAATCGTAAAGAGGGCTAGCTCTTTTTGTTGTGCTAAGCCTTGATATAATTGAACTGTTTGTTGTATTAATTCTAAAAGATCGAATGGTTGATTTTGAATTTGAATCTGGTTAGCTTCGATTTTACTGATATCTAGAATATCTCCGATTAACTGCATTAATAATTGTGATGTTGTGGACATGCGATTAATAAAATTAATTTGTTGAGAAGATAATGCGGTATTAGAAAGTAATTCTAACGTACCAATCAGTCCATAAAGTGGCGTTCGAATTTCATGGCTCATCGTTGCTAAAAATGACGATTTAGCTCGGTTGGCCTCTTCTGCTAACCGTTTAGCATCATCTAACTGCTTCTCAGTTTCTGCCTGTATCGTTATATCCGTAAATGCACATAAAATGACAGAACGTTGCTGATAATTTGTTGCTGTACTCACGATATATAGAACGTGATCTCCTGATTTTAGTGTTGTTTTGACATCTTTTTTCTTGGTAATAACATGCCTGAGAAGTTCTTGATATTCATTAGAGTTATGAGGCTGAGCGAGGTCGGAGATTTTAAGCCAATATTGTGCAAGTTCATTCGCGAAACGCAGTTGCTGAGTTTCCCTATCAATAACACATAGGCCAATAGGCGTAGTGGCAATAAGTGTCTGATTAAAAGCTTCGTTGTCTAAAATGATTTGTTGGGACTTAACGGCGGGTTGTAGAATTTTCCGTTGATACCAACGGTGGTAGCCCCAACCACAAAAAAAGCTAAAGAAAAGAGCTGTTATAAGACTAATGGGTAACCACATATTATCTTCAAAAAATGCCGCGTAGCTAATTCTGTAATACCCATTCCATTCTTCGTTTTTAGAGGCTAATTTAAGTACAAGGCCATCTTTGGTATAAGAAAGTCCTTCATTAGTATCATTTGGTATTTTTGTATCGCCTAATAGTTGGCCAAATTCATTATGAGTTAACCAAAATTGATGCGTCAGTGTTGGGTTTAGTATTTTTTCAAAAACGCTAATTCTGACTTGGCTTAGTAAAGAAACTGTATAAATATCTTTAGGTGATAATTGCGCATTTTTCCACAAATGTGTATCGAAACCAGCTGGGATCACACCGATAAGATTATTTGTAGAATCGGATTGTCTTATCCAAATAACAGTATCTTTTTCATGATTTTTTTGTGCATCTTCAAGCTGCTTTTTGATTGAGGGAAGGTTGATGCGAATACTGTCAGTGACCGCATGGAATAATTCAGGGGATATTGATTCATTTCCCATAATTGTACCAACGGAAGGAACGCTGATACTTATATGGTCATGTTCATTAATAAAGAATACAGCAGCCGCTGGGTAATATGATCCTCCCCAAAATGTAGAATAAAAATCTGCTAAATATGCGCCAAGTGAAAAGAGTATGCTCGGTACTTGGGAGCACTCTAAACTTTCATTACACCCTAAGGTGAATGGCATCGCAACAATCGATTCTTTACCTTCCAGTAATCGTAAAGGCCATTTTTTAGGGGGCGTTTGGTAATTTATTGAGAAAGTTCGGCTTTCAACTAGCTCTGATAAGTCTTGATTTTGATGGTTTAGTGCAATTAAAAATTTTTCTTGTTCAAGTATATAGCCAATAAGTGTACTAAAATCTACCTCGAGCCGCTTAGTTTCTTGTTGAACAATTCGTTCTGCACTCCAAACTAGAGTTGCAATGAGAATAAACAGGAGAGGAAGAGCTACCGTTAATATACTATTAGTGCGCCCTGAGGTACGTGTTATTCGCGAAAATGCGGTTGAAGAGGAATTAGTCATGGCGCTATTCTCAATGATTATAGGCAAACTCCATGATTTCCATCATAATATAAAATATAAATTGAACAATGATTATTTTTCTAAAAGTTAAACAATTGTTGACTGATAATAGTCTTTTAAGTCATCTAGTCCCCAACCAAAACCATCTAAATTTGATATGTAGCGGGATAACTTTGGATGGCGGCTAATAATATAGAATAACCGATGATAAAATTCTGGGAAGTTAATACCAAGAATAAGAATAAATTTAAATAAAACATCGACAGTGAGGGCATTTTCACCTCGTTCATAACGAGATAATTGCTGTTGACTGATCCCTAGCTTAGCTGCAATGCTATTACCACTGATTCCTAGTTCAAGCCTGTACTCCTGTAAGCATTTCCCCACTAATTGGCTGATGTAATATGTAGTGGTTTTCTTTTTCATTTTGATATTTCTCTCATTATTCCTGTTTGGTAAAGCCATGTTTTTATGAAATTATGACCATTCTTATCTTATATGGATATAAGGTATTCCTTAATTTTGGCTTTTATATTTAAGGGGCGGTTTTTATTGATTGTTCTTATGAATGGTTTTTATTTTATTTTTTATTAAATTATTTACTCTTATTGTATTTGAATATTTTTGTATCACAATAGATTTAAATAAAAAATGATATTGTGATTTTTTTTGTAATAATATTCATTATTATTAAAATAAAAACTTATGTTTATATAGTATAGTGAAACAATACCCCTTGCATTACTCATTATGTGAGTGTATTGGGGGGTCTTCTTCTATCAACGTTCATTGATAAAGATAAAGCGGAGATTTTTGTCATTATGTAGATAGGTATTCACATTACAGTGGAGTAAAGCTAAATGTGAGTGATGAATTTAATAAGGCTTTGCTGAAGGTGCTTAGCCTAAAAAGTATTTCTAGGCTAAGCAATTTAAATAATGGGTAAAACTTATTTATACCATACGGATCCCTTCAAATGGGTTCCAGCCATCTAGCCCTTTGGTTTCTTTTATATAATAAGCGTAGTTCGCAATCATCGCCCAAAGTGCGGAAATACCGACAGATAGCCCTGTGTATGCTCCATTAGGGATGGTGCCACCAATCATAAAATCAATAATATTAAGCACCAGACCTAAGGCAATGGAAATACCTAACAGGACTAAACCTTTTTTCCATAAACCTAAAATTAAAAAATAAATAATGCCAAAGAAAAAGGCAAAAAAGTTCATGTTTATCAGAAGTCGCCCACCGAAAGACTCTGCTTTTAACGCGGCTTTGAACTCAGGTGTGTTAGGTGCTCCGTGGGTATTAAAAAAATCAAAGCGCTTTTGCCATTTATTAGAATATTGTTTTTGTTCCATCATCCATCCCTTATTGGTTTATCTAAACGAGTAGGAATAATAATACCGTTGATATGCCCAATAGGGTGAAGGAAAAAATGCTAATTTATTGATTTATAGATTATTCTTATTTGTTGGACTTGTTTAATAAACCTAGGGAAGGAAAATAATAATATATGATTTTTTTTATTGAAGCAAAGTGCATATAAAACAATTTTTTGTGAATAGTCTTCCTCGATTGGCACTATTTTTCCTATAAATGTATTACAAACTTGCGAGTGAATGTAAGTAAATATCTAATAAACTCTAATTATGCGTAGAAATGATATATTAAACCATAGCAATACTCACAAGATGAGTATTGGTGTGTTTTTTACTTTTCCGTGGTTAAATTTTAATAATTTAGTTTATTTTAGGTTTTTGTATTGGTTTGTTGGTTTTTTTTATTGGTTATAAAATATAATGGAAATAATTATTTTTATATTTTCATATATATATCAATTAATTAGCTTAATCTTATTTGGTTGCATTCTACAGGCTAAATACATACTTTATGTATATCTACGTAAGAGTTTTATGGGTAATATTTTTTCCGTTCCTCACAACAGATAAAAATTTTTAATTAAATTACTCTTTAATATAAGGTAGACAAAATGAATAAAACATTAATTGCATTATGCTTAGCATTAACGACGACTTCTATTTCTGCAATGGCTGCGGATGCAGGTTCTGGTAAAATTACGTTTAAAGGCACTGTAAATAGCGGTGCTTGTACAATTGCTCCTTCTGATATTAATAAAGAAGTTCAATTAGGCAGTATTTCAGTAGCTAATTTATCGACTGTGGGTAAAACTGGTCCATTAAATACGTTTGAATTAAAATTACAAGATTGCCAATTAGATTCGGGCACCTCGGGTTCTCCGTACTCTAAAGTTAAAATTGCATTTAATGGCCAACCAGATGCAGCTAAAACCACATTATGGGCAAACGCAGGTAGTGCAGATAACGTTGCTGTTGCATTCTTTGATAATGCAGGAAAAACAATCAAACCAGGTGATGTTTTAGAACAAAATCTGAAAGCATCTGAAACGACTATTATTTTATCTGCTCAAGCAGAATCAACAGGTGCAGCGACTTCAGGTAGCATAAGCTCTGTAGCAAACTATGTATTAAGCTACGAATAAATAGTCATTATGCCTAATCAAAAGCTTTACGCGTATTAGCGTAAAGCTTTGTATCCCCTTCTATTACCATAAGAGTGAAAACATGTATTTTAAGAAAAAAAATATAGGTTATATTATCTCACTTATTATGTGTGGTGGGTATTCTAACGCTGAAACTTTTAATATTAATGCGCTTAATTTGTCTGCCGGCGATAATATTGACTTAAGCTATTTTGAAAAAAATAATTTAAGTGAAGGTTTATATGAATCGGATATTATCTTAAATGATAAAAAAATCATTCGTGGCGAAAAAATTAAGTTTATTAGTAATGATGGAATTATTGAACCGTGTATTACTGCACAGTTAATAAAACGTTTTCCTTTAAATGAAGAGGCTAAAGAAAAATTAATTTCTTCTCAAGAAGATAATTGTATTAACTTATTGTCTCTCGATAAAAATGTGACTATCGATTTTAATGATAGTGAGCAAGTTCTTGTTATTTCTATTCCACAAAAATACATGGAATTAAGTGACTCTTCATGGGTTAGCCCTGATATGCGTGATTACGGTATTGCAGGTCTCATTTTAGATTACACAATTAGCGATAATCACTTAGTTCGTAAAAATGAAGAAACACGTAATCAGTTATATGCTTTTGGCGACGTGGGGGCAAATTTAGCTCAATGGCGTTTACGCGCAAATTACCAATATGAAAATAAATTAGTAGGAAAAGAAGAGCGCAGTGGTAAGAAACGTAGTTTAGATTGGGACCAAGTCTATGCCTTTAGGGACATTGCGAGTTTATCTGCGAAGCTATTTGCAGGGGAAATTTTTGTTAAATCAGACTTGTTTGATAGTGTGCGTTTCAAAGGTGTGAGCGTTTTTACCGATGAAAGCATGATGCCGCCTAATCTCAGAGGTTATGCACCTCAAATTACAGGGATTGCAGCCTCAAATGCAACCGTCACATTATCACAAAATGGCCGTATTATCAGCCAAGTGAAAGTCCCAGCGGGTCCTTTTGTCATTAAAGACTTAAGCCAATCAGTTATGGGAACCATCGACGTTACAGTGGCTGAGGATAACGGTAAAGAAACGAAGTTTCAGTTTACAACAACCAATATCCCATTTTTGACCCGTAAAGGCCAAGCTCGCTACACCCTGAATTTAGGCCAGTTGTCCCCTAAAAATGGGACTTATGCTGACGATAATTTTATGACTGTCGAAAGCTCTGTTGGGGTATTCAATCATACCTCTGTCTTTGGTGGGGTAGTGGCGACATCAGGGAACAAATACCAAGCAATTAACGTCGGTATTGGTCAAAACATCGGTTTCTTAGGCGCTTTTTCGGTAGATATCACGCAATCTTATGCGGATACCTTGCTGGGGCGTGAGAAAGGAAAAAGCTACCGTATTAACTATGCAAAAGATTTACCCAGTATTGATGGGCAGTTGACATTAACAGGGTACCGCTTTGCAGACAAAACCTTTAACTCATTATCCAATTTTGTTGAGCAAAACTTTGCAGATAAGCAAGACATTGATATAAATAAAGATAAGCATGTTTTCTCCTTATCTTATGCTCAGCAATTACGTGTTATCAATGCGAGCGCGAATATCACGGCATCACGTAAGACCTATTGGAATGGTAAGCAAAACAACTATTTCAGTGTGGGATTAAATAAGTTTTTTGATGAAGGTATCATGAAAGGCGGCAACATATCACTCTCTTTAAACCAAGTCCGCGGATCGAATGATAAAACAGATAATCAGATTTATTTGTCGGTAAGTAAACCACTAAGTTCTGAAAACCAAAATGCGTCAATATCTTACTTTGCATCTTATAGTGATAATAATAAGCGCTATACGAACAACGTTAACTATAGCCGCTATGTCGACAAAGATACGAATTACAATGTTACGGCATCAACACAAGATGGGTTATCAGAAGGAATGGTTAGCTCCTACATTTCACACAGTGGTGATACAGGGCAAGTTCAAGTGACGGGGTCGTTATCAGACTCGATGAATTCACTCAGCATGACAATGAGTGGTTCAGTCACTGCAACACAACACGGTATTTCAGCTCACCGCTTAACGTATCGTGACCAATCTCGTTTAGTGGTTGATGTACCAAATGCGAAAGGTATTGTTATCGAAAATGGCAATGCAACAACGAATAATCGTGGGTTAGCGACCATCAGTAATGTACCAACCTACTATAATATGGAATATAAGGTTGATGTGAATAACCTTCCAAATACCGTCAATATTGATGAGAGCGTTTTAGAGTCTACACTAACAGATGGTGCAATAGGCTACATTAAAATGGATGCGGATATTGGCAAGTCATTAATAACAAGAATTAAACTCACTAATGGCCAATACCCGCCGTTAGGTTCAGTGGTGAAAAATAACGTAACGGATAAAGTTTCAGGCATTATTGCTGAATCTGGCATCGTGTACTTAACTGGGTTGAACATGGGCGATCAACTTAGTGTCAATTGGGGGGATGCACAAGCGTGTACATTTCTGGCTGACAGTCTCCTTGCCAAAAGCAGCGATTCAATTATTTGTGGTCACTAATGTGATTTAAATGGGTGAAAAAATGACATTATTTAAAAAAGTATTTTCCATTGTTTTGCTATCAAGCGTAATGAGCCAAGCATACGCAGTGCTTGGGTTAGATAGAACCCGCATTATTTTTAATGAATCAGAGGGGGGAACAAGTGTCGTTGTTGACAACCAAGACCCTGCTTCTTCATTTTTAGCTCAAACTTGGATAGAAAACCAAAAGGGTGAAAAACTGGAGAATTCGCTAGTTGCTTTACCTTTCTTACAAAAAATTGGCCCTAAGCAGAAAAAACAAATCAAAATAGCGTATATGGATGGGCAAAACACATTACCGACAGATAGAGAAAGTCTGCTTTATTTCAACGTATTAGGCATTCCGCCTCAAGGTAAAGAAGCAAATGCGGTTCAATTTACTATCCAGTCACGCTTAAAGCTATTTTATCGTCCAAAAGGTATTAATTACAAAGTCTTAGCAGATAAAGATTTTCAACGTGATATGAAAGTGGCTAAGCAGGGCGGGAGCATTAAGCTAACCAACCCGACACCATTTAATATCATCGTGACGAATATTAATGTGGATAGAAGCAAAGACAATAGTTTCCCTGAGACAATTGTTGCGCCATTTAGCGATGCTACAGTGGCATTAAAAAATCCGTCATGGAATAGTTTTGAAGTGGGTTATATTGATGATTTTGGTGGGTTAAAATTTAATAAATATCAATGTGATGGATCTCAATCTTGTCAGTTGCAACCATTGGTGAAAAGCCAATGAAAAATCACAAGAAGCAAGCACGAATAAAAGCGCTACAAGGTATATTGGGAATACTATGTTTGGTCTTTGGTACTTATGCTTACGCTGGGGCGAATTGTACCCCTAACGGAGGGCATGGCTGGAATCCTGCGCCACTGATAAATATTGATATGAATACCACTCTAGGTTCAATACCCGCAGGCACGACTCTGGGTAGTGCCTCAACAGGTTTTTTCTCATGGAAGTGTAATTTTAGTGGGTCAGTTGCAGATAGGACGGTTTATTTTCGCAATCAAACTCCTGCATCGACGAAGGCTTACATGTTGTCAAATGGTGTGCGGCTGTATCAGCATATATATCAAAATGAAGAAGTCGAAATTACTGCCTCAAGTACGCCAAGAATTAAGGTCGGCTATTGGAACCAAGGGCAATTCTCTATTAGTTTTTTATATATCTATACCCTGAGAAGGGGAGTTGGACCATTAAAATCTTTTGACACAGGTTTGTTTACCGTGGGAACTCATGAAGATGGGACAGGGCGAGGTTTTGGCGATATCTACCGTGCGCAGATTGTTGGTAAATTAGTTAATTATTGCCCTACGCCGATTGTAACCATGAGTAATAAAGTTGTTGATTTTAAAGAGTTAACTCCTGAGCAGTTTGATAAAGGAAAGACAGTTAAAGAAAACTTCAACTTGGCATTAACGCCGATTTCGACGTGTGAAGCAGCTCTTGAGGTCAGTGTTGCTTTTCAAAGCAACAGTGGTGTTGTCAATAAAAAATATCTGATGTTTGATAATGGATTGCAAATCGCGATCACGGATAAAAGCTTAGGACAAGAAATCAATTTTGATCAGTATTATTACAAAGGGCAGATTTCCCAACAAAAACCTGGAAATTTTCAGTATAGCGCTGAGTTATCAAATAAAAGTAATGGGGTGATTAAACCAGGTCCCTTTAGTAATACGGTTAATGTTTTATTTTCATATCGATAATTTTTTGCCTAACGCCTTTAGCTTAATGCCTATCATAGTCAATATGATGGGCTTTTTTATGCTTGGGTCGACAAGGAACAACTTAGAAAGGTGGTGTGGATTTTCTATCTCTAGAAAAGCAAAAACCCGCCTTTTGGGCGGGTTCTTTAAATAGTGGTGCCCGGACTCGGAATCGAACCAAGGACACGGGGATTTTCAATCCCCTGCTCTACCGACTGAGCTATCCGGGCAACGGGGCGCATTAAACCGTATTCAGCTGTTTGCGTCAATGAGTTTTTCATAAAAAAACGCATTTTTTTGCTGAGTGTTTTCTTTTTCAGCAAAAGATGGTGGTTTAGCGCACGAATGGCGACTTTTTAGCTTAGCGCTCCTTTTTTGCGACACAATGCGATTGTCAAAATATCTTCTGAAAGATGCTGTGCGGTTTCGACATCTTGAATGTCACGTTGGACTAATAACCGGTTTAAACACCCTTCAAGCACCAGCTCCATTTGATTGGCAACAAGCTCAGAGTCTTCAATATCAAGCTCGTCTAATAACGCTTTGGTAAAGTTGAAAGAATTCTCTTTTTGCAGACGGCTAAGCTGATGAATAGGGTGGGCGGAATCTGGGTAATAGTTACAGGCAGAGATAAATAAACAGCCCGGGAAACGCCCCTCACTCACTTTCTCTGAAAGCTGTTGGTAACGCGCCATTAGTTTCTGATGTGGGCCTAGTGCTTCATCTAGGAGGGTTTGGCGCTGCCAAATTTCAATCTGCTGCCCATGAAAACGTAGGCAATCATAAACAAGTGCTTCATCATCAGGCCAAAATTGACGAATGGTCGAAAAATCAGATTCAATTTCACTGAGCAAATTTTCTGTTGATGCTGATAAACCCTGAATTTCCAATTGGTTTAATGCATGGCTTAAAATCGTTTCGCGTTGGATAGGCATTGTGAACTCCATCACCATGAGGTCTATTTTTTTCATCATAGCAATGATCAATGCTGAATTATAGCGGTTTACTTTGCGAGTAAGACATCAATAGGGAAGGTACGTAGCTTGGGGAATTGCCATTTTTTATGAAATAGAATGATATTAAACATGAAATACAGGAGGGGGAATTATCCCCCCTGAACCTAAATTAATGTGCTATTTCAAATTTAGATTGGAGCCTTAGTTAATCAAATTCGCCTCTAGTGCAACATCGATATAGTAAAATTGAAAGATTTTCTTCATAAAATCATCGACATCGTGCTTTCTTAACTCAAGAGCTTGTAAAATATCCAATAGACCTTGTATGGTGATGGCATTTTTACCCCTTTCGTAACGAGAAACTTGTTGTTGGCTAATACTTAATCGTGATGCTAATTGCGCACCTGTTAAACCAACGGCTTTTCTACGGCGTTTTAAATAAGTTCCAATATAAATGGAAACATCGGTATTATCATTTCGTTGAGTACTTAGCATTCCTCCTCCAAATAAACTAATGCTGACGAGGTAAATTATTTTAAGTAATAAACTTATTCTATATTTAGCGCTCGTTTAACGGGGGTTAAAAGAGAACCTGAATGGTTTTCTAATACCAATTAGACAAGGATAGGTTTATTATTACCAATATTTATGGCGGATGGATTTAAGCGGATTAATAGATGGCGCCTATTTTCAATACACAATAAAGGAGTATGTTTTATTCGTTTCTTGGAGTTTTATTTCTGTTTTTTTATTTAAAACTTATAATTGCGGAGTTATATGCTTAAAATTTCAATTGACTTGGTTGTATATTTTTTGTTGTTTTTTGGCGCATTTTGCAGGATTAAACTGAATTTCAATCAATATGTACATTGCTTGTTACACTTATATTGAGATTATTAATATAAATGTTTCATTGGAAAGATTTGGTTTTTTTATTCTTTTTTCATACTTAAATTTGAAATATTGAATATATATAAAATTACTATGATTTATATATTTACATATTTTATTAAATTGAAATTCAAATTCGCAATATGAATCATTAATAATATTGATGAATACTTCTTGCTGATCCATATTCATTATTGTCACTAGAATGACAATAAAAACCCGTGAATGATTTCACGGGTTTTTAGTCTACTCAATTTAATGAATAGGACTAGAGCATCATTCCACCGAACAAGAAGCCGAAAGTGACGGCTAATGCGACGGCAATAGTACCTGGGATAAAGAATGGGTGGTTAAAGACAAACTTCCCAATACGTGTAGTCCCTGTGTCATCCATTTGTACCGCCGCAACCAATGTTGGGTAAGTAGGCAGGATAAACAGGCCAGAAACTGCAGAGAACGACGCAATTGCAGTCAGTGGGCTAACACCTAAAGCCAACGCCATTGGCATCAATGCTTTTGCTGTTGCAGCTTGTGAATACAGAAGCGCAGAACAGAAGAAGAAGATAACCGCTAACATCCAAGAATGTTCATGGATTAAGTCACCCGCAGTGGCTTTGATCCACTCAAGGTTGTGCTGTACGAAAGTATCACCTAACCAAGCAACACCTAAGATACAGATACACGCACTCATACCTGCTTTAAAGGTACTGGAGTTCAGGATCGCATCGGTATTGACACGGCAAAGAATGGTAATCAACGTTGCGACTGTCAGCATGATGATCAAAATCGCATTGGTGGTGTTCATCAATGGTGTTTCGACAATTCCTAAGCTTGGGCTATTGATGATAGCGTAGCAAACAACGCCGATAACACCGAGTAAGAACAGCAGAACGGAAGATTTAGCACCTGGTTTGATTTCTTTGACTTGGCTACCACGCAGTTCAATTAAGCCTTCAGCTAAACGTTTCTGGTAGATTGGGTCATCAGAAAGTTTAGAGTTAAACGTCCAAGAGATAACAAATGACATCAACATAATCGCAAGGAAGGTTGATGGCAGTAAAATTCCCAGCAGAGTGATGTAGCTGACAGTATTACCTGCGCCCATCATTGCAGGGTTTTCCATGACTGATGCCATATAGACAACCGCAGCAGAAATTGGTGATGCAGTAATACCAATTTGAGCTGCAACGACCGCAGTTGATAAGGGACGGCAAGGTTTAACGCCTTGTTCTTTCGCCACTTCTGCAATAACAGGCAATGTAGCTAAAGAGATATTACCCGTACCTGCGAAGAGTGTCAGAAAGTAAGTGACAACAGGGGCAAGGATGGTGATGTATTTAGGATTGCGGCGCAGTAATTTTTCTGTTTGAGCAACTAAATAATCTAAACCGCCTGCAATTTGCATTGCAGAGATAGCGGCGATAACAGCCATGATGATGGAGATAACGTCAAATGGAATGGTCCCTGGTTTCACGCCAATTGCAGCGAGTACCAGTACACCAAGGCCACCGGCAAAGCCGATACCTATCCCACCAAGACGGGCCCCCAAAAAAATGGCCAGCAGAACAATAATAAATTCTACGGCTAACATAGTGTTTACTCCTCGACAAAATGAAAATTAAAATTATGAAACTGTTATGTTAATTATTTGTGTGTGTATGAATCAAAAAAGGCACGCTTTCCGATGAGAGGCGTGCCTTTATTTTTAAGTATTATTTATGATAAACATAAATTTTTAGTCATCAAAACGTTTTGCTTTGTAAGCTGGGTGTTTTAAGTTCTCAACAGAGAAGATATCGTCCAGCTCAGCTTCAGTCAGTAAACCGCGTTCAAGAACAACTTCACGGACGCTCTTACCGGTTTCTGCACAGATTTTACCCACGATGTCACCATTATGGTGGCCAATGAATGGGTTCAAGTAAGTGACAATACCGATTGATTTAAAGACGAACGCTTCACAGATTTCTTTGTTCACAGTAATGCCGCTGATGCATTTTTCTTGCAGGTTGCGACATGCGTTGCTCATCAGAGAGATGGATTCGAACATCGCTTGGCCGATTGCAGGTTCCATTACGTTTAACTGTAATTGGCCTGCTTCAGCAGCCATTGTTACACAGATATCGTTACCGATAACTTTGAAACACGCTTGGTTAACCACTTCTGGAATAACTGGGTTAACTTTTGCTGGCATGATAGAAGAACCTGCTTGTAGCTCAGGTAAGTTAATTTCTTTAAGACCTGCACGAGGGCCAGAAGATAACAGGCGTAAGTCGTTACAGATTTTAGACAGTTTCATTGCCAGACGTTTCAAGCCCGCGTGAACAGTGATGTAAGCACCGCAGTCAGAAGTTGCTTCGATTAAGTCTTCAGCAGGAACGCATGGTAAACCCGTCACTTCGGCTAATTTCTTCACTGCCAGTTCTGAATAACCTGGTGCGGTATTCAGGCCAGTACCGATAGCCGTTGCGCCTAAGTTAACTTCGAGCAGTAATTCGATGCTGCGTTTCAGGTTTTTCTCTTCTTCTTTCAGAAGGGTAGCGAAAGCATGGAATTCTTGGCCGACGGTCATTGGAACGGCATCCTGTAACTGGGTGCGGCCCATTTTCAGAATGTCTTTGTATTCTTCAGCTTTAGCTTCAAAGCCTTTTTTCAGGTATTCAACAGATTCAATTAACTTCAGTACAGAGTTATACACTGCGATACGGAACCCAGTAGGGTAAGCATCGTTAGTGGATTGGCTTTTGTTCAGGTGGTCATTTGGGTTTAGGAATTCATATTCCCCTTTTTTATGACCCATCAGTTCAAGACCGATATTTGCAAGAACCTCGTTGGTATTCATATTCAGTGATGTGCCCGCACCACCTTGGAATACGTCAACAGGGAACTGGTCCATGCATTTGCCTTCATTTAAAACAACATCACATGCTTTGATGATGGTTTCCGCGATGTTACGTGGAATGGTGTGTTGTTCTTTGTTGGCTAAAGCCGCCGCTTTTTTAACCATAACCATGCCGCGAATAAATTCTGGGACATCGTTAATAGTGCGGTCGCTGATATAAAAGTTTTCAATCGCACGCAGAGTATGAACACCATAATAGGCATCGGCTGGAACTTCTTTTTTACCTAACAGGTCTTCTTCGATACGAGTATTGTTTGACATGAGAACCTTCTTAATTAGATTACAGTTACTGTCCGTTTATGCGCTTTTAAAAAATCCATATATCGTAAAACAAAACTTCACAGGTGATTAATATTGTAAAATAAAACTTTACAAGCGATTAACACCTTCTACTACGTTGTCAGCATTATGATCTACTGATTTATGGGTAGATGATATGCTTTTAAAGAAACAATGCCTTGAACCTAGATCACTATATAGTTTGATTTATGCAACAGATTTTACGTTGTGTGATGTTCGTCACAGTTAAGTCTGGCTAATCAAAAATATCAGTGAGTTGAAAAGCGTTATCTTTGCCCCAATTATTATGGCTATACTAAAGAAAAAAGCGAATATTGATAGTTGTCTCTTAGATGCAGTTCACAAAGGTTTTCCGAGGGGCGTAAAATAGTTGATAGCTTATTGAAATAAAGGAGAACTTGTGCGCTGGTTACCACTAATTCTGATATGTATTCTCGTTTACATTGAGTCCGTCATTTTTGTGAGAGTGGCTTCTGAGGTCGGTGTTTTGATGACACTGATTCTGGTGGTCTTAACATCCTGTTTAGGGGTGTCTTTGGTGAAAAACCAAGGCATGAAAAATGTCCTGCAAATCCAACAAAAATTAGCGTCTGGTGAAAGCCCAGCGGCAGAAATGATCAAAAGCGTTGCGCTCGTTTTAGCGGGCTTTTTACTTATCGTGCCAGGGTTTTTCACTGACTTTATTGGTTTATTGTTATTACTTCCACCGATACAAAAGCTTATCGTTATGCGATTAATCCCGCATATTCGTTTTTACCAACCCGGTGCGGGTTTTAATCAGCCAAGAAATGGCGGATATCAAAACGGTAATACGTTTGATGGCGAATTCCAACGTAAACAAGACGACCCGTCTTTTACCATTGATAACACTGATAAATCAGACTCATCAGATAAAGACGACCGTCCGAAACCGTAAATCCTTCATATTTGTAGGGAGATAAAAATGAAAAATTTTTTATCTCCCCCCTTGAAGTCCCTCTGTCTAGCCCCAATCTGCTCAAACATGGTACTAGTTTATTTAAGACATGCTGGTATCGTCCTTTTACCTAGTGTGGACTTTATTTATAGGAGAACTATTAATGAAAATTCGTCCATTGCATGACCGTGTTATCGTTAAACGTAAAGAAGTAGAATCTAAATCTGCGGGTGGCATTGTCCTGACCGGTACTGCGGCAGGCAAATCAACGCGTGGTGAAGTTCTGGCAGTAGGCCAAGGCCGCATCCTCGAAAATGGCGAAATTAAAGCGCTGGATGTGAAAGTTGGCGATATCGTTATTTTTAACGACGGTTATGGCGTGAAAGCTGAAAAAATCGACAATGAAGAAGTCCTGATCATGTCCGAAAGTGACATCCTGGCAATTGTTGAAGCGTAATTTTCACTTAAAACTTCTCAACGAACGAAAAGAATTTGAAGGAAAGAGATAATGGCAGCTAAAGACGTTAAATTTGGTAGTGATGCACGTACGAAAATGCTTCGTGGTGTGAATGTTCTGGCAGACGCAGTTAAAGTAACCTTAGGTCCTAAAGGCCGTAATGTTGTTTTAGACAAATCATTTGGCTCCCCAGTTATCACTAAAGACGGTGTTTCTGTTGCACGTGAAATCGAATTAGAAGATAGATTCGAAAACATGGGTGCGCAGATGGTCAAAGAAGTTGCCTCTAAAGCAAACGATGCTGCAGGTGACGGTACAACAACTGCGACAGTTTTAGCACAAGCTATCATCACTGAAGGCTTAAAAGCGGTTGCTGCGGGTATGAACCCAATGGACCTGAAACGTGGTATTGATAAAGCGGTTGTTGCTGCGGTTGAAGAGCTGAAAGCACTGTCTGTTCCATGTTCAGACACCAAAGCGATTGCACAGGTTGGTACTATTTCTGCGAACTCTGACGAAACCGTTGGTCGTTTAATTGCAGAAGCAATGGATAAAGTCGGCAAAGAAGGCGTTATCACCGTTGAAGAAGGTACAGGTCTGGAAGATGAGCTGGATGTGGTTGAAGGTATGCAGTTTGACCGCGGTTACCTTTCTCCTTATTTCATCAACAAACCAGAAACTGGTGCAGTTGAGTTAGAAAACCCATTCATCCTGTTAGTTGACAAAAAAGTTTCTAACATCCGTGAATTACTGCCAGTATTAGAAGGCGTTGCGAAAGCAAGCAAACCACTGCTGATCATCGCTGAAGATGTTGAAGGTGAAGCGCTGGCCACATTAGTGGTTAACACCATGCGTGGTATCGTCAAAGTAGCAGCGGTTAAAGCGCCAGGCTTCGGTGACCGTCGTAAAGCAATGTTGCAAGATATCGCAACACTGACTAACGGTACTGTTATCTCTGAAGAGATCGGTATGGAGTTAGAAAAAGCAACATTAGAAGACTTAGGTCAAGCTAAACGTATCGTGATCAACAAAGACACCACGACTATCATTGATGGTATCGGTGAAGAAGAGGCGATCGCAGGTCGTGTTGCTCAAATCCGTCAACAAATCGAAGAATCTTCTTCAGATTACGACCGTGAAAAACTGCAAGAGCGCGTAGCGAAATTAGCTGGCGGTGTTGCGGTAATTAAAGTCGGTGCAGCAACTGAAGTTGAAATGAAAGAAAAACGCGCTCGCGTTGACGATGCTCTGCACGCAACTCGCGCAGCGGTTGAAGAAGGTGTTGTTGCTGGTGGTGGTACTGCACTGGTTCGCGTTGCAGCGAAACTGGAAGGTTTGAAAGGCGACAATGAAGACCAAACTGTCGGTATCCGTGTTGCTCTGCGCGCGATGGAATCTCCAATGCGCCAAATTGTGACTAACGCAGGAGAAGAAGCGTCTGTGGTTGTTAATCAAGTTAAAGCAGGCAAAGGTAACGAAGGTTACAACGCAGCAACTGACACTTATGGCGATATGATCGACATGGGTATCCTGGACCCAACTAAAGTAACACGTTCTGCTCTGCAATTTGCAGCGTCTATCGCTGGCCTGATGATCACCACTGAAGCGATGATCACTGACCTGCCAAAATCAGATGCACCTGACTTAGGTGGCGCTGGAATGGGCGGCATGGGTGGAATGGGCGGTATGATGTAAGCCATTTGGCAAACATCACGCTCTAATCACGATAATTCGTGATATAGCCTGAATAAGACCGGTACGGTGAGTTTATCTCGTCGTGCCGGTTTTTTTATTGTAAATAATGAATACTTAGAATGAATGTCTATTTGATGCGATATACGATTTATTTTTGCGTCAACGTTGCTTAGCGGGTTATATTTAACGTAAGGTAAGTGGTTTGAATTAGCAAAGAATAGGGCAGGTTCTTGATTAATTTGTGGTAGACTCTATTCGGCTGGTGATGTGCGGCAATTGTGGCGCAGTATGCGGATCACCTCCTAGCGATTTATGATAGATTGCTATCAATACCGTATTAGGCTAATAATTTTTCAAACCAGCTGCAAAAACACAATGAAAAATGAGGGAAAACATGCGAATTAAAGTCTTGCTTGGTGCTGCTGCATTACTGCTTTTAGCGGGTTGTTCAACGTCAACTAACTTGACTGCGGCAGGCTCACAAGTTCGTTTTGTTGAGAATCAACCTGGAAGTGATTGCCAACTTCTCGGTCAAGTTGCAGGGACACAAAGCAACTGGTTGAGTGGCGTAAATAATGAATCCAGCTCCATGCGTAGCGCAGCGAATGATTTGCGTAATAGAGCGGCTGAAATGGGCGGAAACGTGATTTTTGGCGCGACGAGCCCAAGTGAAACCGTGTTATCTAGCTTTATCCCGCTAGACAGCAAAATGGTTGGCCAAGTCTATAAATGCCCCTAAAATGAATTAGCGACGCCCAAATAATGGTTATTTGGGCGTTTTGCTGATTAGCTCTGCTTTAAATTAAGATCGAGCAGTGTTTTGCTTGGCTCTCCACCAATTTCCCGTGCAAGTTTAGGCACGAGATATCCTGATACCTTACTCAATAATTGTTGTATCAATTGGCGCGCTTCGATATCGCTGACCAAAAAATGAGCAGCACCTTGCACTTTATCCAATACATGCAAGTAGTAAGGCAGAATTCCTGCGTCAAATAAGGCATTACTCAAATTCATCAGCGCCGTCACGTTATCATTCACTTGGCGTAGTAAAACGCTTTGATTTAATAGCGTCACACCCGCTTTTTTGAGCTTCTGCATTGACCTTGTAAATGCCTCGTCAATTTCATTAGCGTGGTTGATATGCGTGACCATAACCACTTGTAAGCGTGAGCGTGCTAGTCTTTCGCATAATGCATCCGTGATCCGCTCAGGGATAACAACAGGCAAACGCGTATGAATTCTTAAACGGTTGATATGGGGAATATCCTCCAATTGGCTGATCAACCAATCGAGTTCATGGTCTTTTGCCATTAACGGATCACCACCAGAGAAGATGATTTCATTGAGTTCGGTGTGGTTTTTTATATAATCCACAGCCATCAACCAGTTATTTTTATTTCCTTTGTTATCTTCATAAGGAAAATGCCGGCGAAAACAGTAGCGACAGTTCACTGCACAGCCACCTTTAACGAGCAGTAATGCGCGGTTGTGGTATTTATGCAGTAAGCTTGGGATCTCATTATCCTGCTCTTCCAGCGGGTCGGTAGAAAAACCAGGATGTACATCAAACTCGGCTTTTGCAGTTAATACCTGCAATAACAGCGGGTCTAGTGGATCGCCTTTTTTCATTCGTGAGATAAATGGCATAGGGACACGCAATGGAAATAATTGACGTGCCTCGCGGCCTTCTTGCGAAGCAAGATGATTTTCCAAGTTAAGTATTTGCAGCAATTCATCTGGATTAGTGATTGCTTCAGCAAGTTGTTGTATCCAGACTTCTCTGGATGAGGTATTTTGAGTTACAATATCGACCATTTTTTGGCTATGCCATTTTTAGTTTATAAATTAGAGGATCACCATGGCTACTTATAGTACCAATGAATTCCGCTCAGGTCTTAAAATCATGTTAGATGGCGAGCCTTGTGTCGTTTTAGAAAGCGAATTCGTAAAACCGGGTAAAGGTCAAGCGTTCGCACGTGTGCGCATCCGTAAACTGATTTCTAACAAACTGTTGGAAAAAACCTTTAAATCTACTGATTCTGTTGAAGGTGCAGATGTCATGGATATGAACTTAACTTACCTGTACAACGACGGTGAGTTCTGGCATTTCATGAACAACGAAACTTTCGAACAATTAGCAGCGGATGAAAAAACCGTTGGCGATAACGCAAAATGGTTAGTTGACCAAGCAGAATGTATTTTAACACTGTGGGACGGTCGTCCTATCGCGGTAACGCCACCTAACTTTGTTGAGTTAGAAATTACCGATACTGATCCAGGCCTGAAAGGTGATACCGCAGGTACAGGCGGAAAACCTGCAACACTGAGCACTGGCGCAGTTGTTAAGGTTCCTCTGTTTGTTCAGATCGGTGAAGTTATCCGTGTTGATACTCGTTCAGGCGAATACGTTTCACGCGTAAAATAATGGCGTATCCTATACGGGATCGTTAAAAATAAAAAGCCGTGGTCGAGTGCCACGGCTTTTTTTGCATTTTTTTCAGGCCTAACAGCACTTAAACCCACCTTTTCCACCATAACGTGCATCTTGGCGTTCTTTAAAAAACTCCTCGTAAGTCATCGGAGTTTGATCAGGGTGAGTCCGCTGCATATGGGCGACGTAGTTGTCATAGTCTGGAACGCCGACCATCATTTTTGCCGCTTGGCCGAGGTATTTTGCAGCCTTTCCTAAGTTTCCAAACATAAATCCTCGTCATATTTTGTGTTGTAGCGGTGTTGGCTTCACTTGTTAACCCTAGTCACATACTGTTATGTATGCTCCTAGTTTCTCCTTCATACTTCACGCTGTTGCTGCGTTGGCTTCATTCGCTAACCCTAGTCACATACTGGAGTATGCTCCTAGGGATTATCTTCTTTGCCGCCTTGCTCCAACGTGAATTATTTTGGAGAAAGAGTATATGTCCTAAACAGTGACAAGCTTTTCTGCAAAAATCAATGATGGCGCGTATTGGCCACGATTTCTTCGTAGTTGGCTGGCATTGGCTCGTATGGCACTTCATTCGCGGTTGGTTCGCTTGATTTTAACGCTTTAAGCGCGGTGCGGATGGAGAACAGAGCCAGTAAAACCACAACAATCATAAAGAAAATCGTTAAGCCAGCATCTAAACGGTTATTGAAAATCAACTGTGTGAGCTGAGATTCCGTATATTGTGCTGGAATATTGCCGCTATCAATCATCGCTTGGAATTTATTCGCCACAGCTAAGAAACCAACACGGGCATCTTCACTGAAGGTCTTTTCCCAGCCAGCGGTCATGGTACAAATCAATAACCAAGCCGTTGGGACAAGAGCAACCCATGCATATTTTTGGCGCTTCATTTTGAACAGTACCACAGCACACAGCATTAATGCCATACCTGCCAGCATTTGGTTTGCGATACCAAACAGTGGCCACAAGGTATTAATACCGCCGAGCGGGTCAACAACGCCTTGGTGAAGGAAATATCCCCACGCGAGCACACACAGCGCAGTTGCAATTAAGTTTGCGGGTAAGGAATCGGTCCGTTTTAGCGATGGGGAAACGACACCCAGTAAGTCTTGCAGCATAAAGCGTGCTGCACGGGTTCCTGCATCAACGGCGGTTAAGATAAACAGGGCTTCAAATAAAATCGCAAAGTGATACCAGAAAGCGACATTCATCAGCCCACCAAGCGCCCCATGCAGAATATAGGCCATCCCAACGGCAAGCGTTGGCGCACCACCGGCACGGGAGATAATACTGGTTTCACCTACTTCGCTGGCAATGGTATTGAGCTGCTCAGGGGTGATTTGGAAGCCCCAACTGCTCACCACTTGCGCGGCAGATGCAACTACATCTTCAGTGCCTGCTGGTGCTAACATCGCCATTGGGCTATTCATGGCGAAATAGACACCTGGGTCAATCACACACGCTGCGACTAACGCCATGATGGCAACAAATGACTCCATTAACATGCCACCGTAACCGATGAAACAAGCTTGATTTTCATTGGCTAACATTTTCGGCGTTGTGCCGGAAGAGATCAGTGCGTGAAAGCCTGAAACCGCCCCACAGGCAATCGTAATAAATAAGAATGGGAACAAATCACCCGCCCACACAGGGCCTGTACCATCAATATATTTCGTTAGTGATGGCATTTGCAGGTTCGGGTTTAAAATTAAAATACCAATTGCGAGGCCAATAATGGTTCCGATTTTTAAGAATGTCGAAAGGTAGTCACGAGGTGCAAGCAGCAACCAAACGGGTAAAACGGCAGCTACAAAGCCATATCCGACTAACATCCACGTTAATTGCACTCCCGTATAGTCAAAGTACGGTGCCCATGTTTCACTTTCAGCAACCCATCCACCTGAAATAATGGCGAAAACAAGGAACACGAGCCCGATAATAGACACTTCACCAATGCGACCTGGGCGAATATAACGGGTATAAATTCCCATAAAAATCGCCAAGGGGATAGTAAAGGCGACCGTGTAGGTTCCCCATGGACTGTGAGTTAAGGCTTTTACTACGATCATCGCGAGTACTGCTAAGATGATCACCATGATCATAAAGCAGGCAATTAGCGCCAGCACACCAGCAGTATTGCCCATTTCTTCTTTGACTAACTCGCCAAGCGAGCGACCATCACGGCGCGTAGAAACAAACAGCACCATAAAGTCTTGAACGGCACCTGCTAATACTACCCCAGCAAGTAACCACAGCATACCCGGCAGGTAACCCATTTGCGCAGCAAGCACGGGGCCAACTAAAGGACCTGCGCCTGCAATCGCTGCGAAATGGTGGCCAAATAACACTTTTTTATCCGTTGGTACGTAATCCAATCCATCATTATGGCGAATTGCGGGAGTCATGCGCGTTTCGTCAACTTGCAGGACTTTTTTCGCGATAAACAGCCCATAATAGCGGTATGCAATCAAGTAAATACACACGGCTGCGACGACAATCCACAGCGCATTGATCTGCTCGCCACGATACAAGGCGATGTAGCCGAGTGAAAAAGCACCGAGCAGAGCGAGCGCAATCCAAATAAATTGTTTACCCATAGCCATCCCCATCTGTTCAATGAATGATATTAGTTATTTATTTAAGTAAAACTGAGGAAGATATAGCCATAGTTAAGTTAAAGAAAAAGTAGCTAAAACGAGACACCTAATTGAAATTTGAGATAAATTCGAGAATTGCAGTGAATATCACTAATCTAAGATTATTTATTGGATTTTATTTGGTTTTGGACTAGCGAATAGCTGATCGGTTAGCGGGTTATCTGGATTATGGTTTTTAATTAGTATTATATGCTGGAGAGAGAAAAGAAAGTCAGCGGGTGAAAATACGTGAGGGCATTGATTACCGAAAGTGAAAAACCTTCGGTAATCAAATGCATTATCTTAGGCGTGTCTTAAACGTTGGATGATTTTTTTGCCAAAAAGCGTCGTAATAAGACCAAACATGATCAAAATTAAACCAGCGACTTGTATGCCATTAATGTGCTCACCGAGGAATAATGCGCTGCTGCTTAAACCGAACACGGGCACCAATAATGAAAACGGTGCAACCCGCCATGCTTCATAGCGCCCAAGCAGTACGCCCCACAAGCCATAGCCGACAAACGTGGACAAATACGCCAAATACAAAATCACACCGAATACAGACCAATTAAAGCCAGATAGCCCGTCGACAATGGCATCTTCACCTTCAAGGATCCATGAACTAATTAGGAATGGAATAATGGGGATCAATGCGCTCCAGCTCACGAGTGACAAAGCACTGCATTTTTCTGTCCCTTCGTGTTGCATGATAATTCTGTTGGTAATGTTTCCACAAGCCCATGATAAACCAGCAATTAATGTGAAGGCTAAGCCGAGCATTGGGATATCATCTAATCCACCTGCTGTTGCACCATTGGCTAACACGGTCAGCCCTGCGATAGCGATAAACATGCCAATAAAGTGTGTTGGTTGTAGCGTTTCTTTTAAAATCATGGCCCCAAGCAATAAGGTGAAAAAAGCTTGAGATTGCAAAATAACGGAGGTGATCCCCGCTGGCATACCAACGCGGATAGCGCAGAATAAAAAGGCAAATTGGCCAAAGCTGATGGTCAAGCCGTACAACAATAATAATTTGAACGGAATTTTAGGCCGCTTGAAAATAAAAATGGCAGGGAAGGCAACAAAAACAAAGCGTAATGCCCCAAGGAGTAATGGGGGAAGCGCGGTTACACCCAGTTTGATAATCACGAAGTTAACGCCCCAAATGATTACCACACAGAGGGCAAGTAATATGTCTTTGAAACTCATGCTATTTTCTCGATGAATAGGGCCGATAAGATTTCCTACTTTACCTTTGCTAGACGCTAAGTGCGATGACAATGATGCTTATTGGCGAAAAACAGAATAAATAGGTTAAAGAAGATCGTTAATTTACGCTTATTTGTTATTTTTCGTTGCTTGAGTCTGTGCTGGCGAATGTTTATAATGAGAGACACATCACACGTATTCAGGACGACCTGAATCACGTCATTTAATTATGGGGACGACCCCGAGTTATTCATGGGAGCAACGACCATGGCATGGATCGTCCTTTTATTCGCAGGTTTACTCGAAGTGGTTTGGGCTGTAGGGTTAAAATATACCCATGGCTTTACACGCTTAACACCCAGTATTATTACGATTATCGCGATTATAGCCAGTATGGGTTTATTAGCCTATGCAATGCGCGATTTACCTGTCGGAACGGCTTACGCAATTTGGACGGGGATTGGTGCAGTGGGTACAGCAATTGTCGGGATTATTTTCCTTGGTGAATCCGCCAATATATTCCGCTTATTAAGCCTTGCCTTGATTATCACTGGGTTAATTGGTCTCAAAGTATCGAGTTAATGATTTAATATAAAAACAGGCGGTGAGGTTATAAGCCAACCGCCTTTACTGTTTTTTGGATACATCGTCAGGCATAAAATACTTAGTCCTTTTGCTCTCGGTCATGATAGCGAGATGGCCAAATTTCAGCTGGCGTGACACCTAAAAATTCAGCAATAATTCTTTCTCCTTTTGGCCAGCGTCTTGAAAGTGCGTTGTTCAATGTGGACGAATTTAAGCCAACAGAACGTGATATTTCGGAAAGAGAAGATCCCTTTTTCTTTATTGCTGCAATGATATCAGCAGGGTGCCAATCTTTTTTCATAATATCTCCAGTTGTTATTGATTAATTAATATCTATTCGCTTTTAGATTAATATTACTGTATTTTTTATTTTCTTTTTTTAATACTATTATTAAATTATACTTTGAATGTTTTTTATTCTGTGATAGTCATATATATCTTTTGATTTTTGTTCTTCATTAACATTTAATTATATTAAAAGGAATTATTATGGATGTTAAGGGCGACCTTTTAGAAAATACGTGTTCGGGTTTAAAAAGTACTTTTGCTAATTATTTTGATTGGAATGATATTGACTTGTCTTTTTCAAAAGTAGATGTTTTAAATAGGCAGGTCTATACTACATCGAGTAATTATGATTGGGTTTTGATGTATTGGGATGCGGATTTGGATAAAGCGATTGGTGAGCGGCTATCGACAGGGATACAGTACTGGAGTAACTACTCAAAAGAATATATGAACACCTTATTAAGAACAGATAAGTGTAAACTAAAAGTGGATTTTTGTGCTAAATATGGAAGTGTATATGAAATTACGTCAATTAATTCTAAACGAAAGTTATCGATAAAAGATATAATGGCAATATATAAATGCCGACCTATTATTTCTGATTATACTCACGGAGTATGGAAACAAAGTGATGAAAATTATTTACCATTAAGAAGTCGTTTAGATATACCAATAGAAGGTAAGAATAGTATTAATGACTTAGAAAGTGAAATTTTAGATATTCATCAGTATATGCGTTTTGGAAATATTCGCTTTACTCGAAAAGAAATTATTACAATAAGACTTTTGCTATCCCATTGTAAAGTAAAAGAAATTAGTTATGCGCAGGGATGTTCAGAGGTGTGTGAACACAAACGAATTCAAAGGATTAAAGAGAAACTTTCTTGCCCTCATGCATCTTCAAGTGGCTTATTTAGTGCATTAAAAGAAAATGGAATTACACTCGCTTGCTTAGAAACTTTAGTCAATTATCCTTAATTTTCAATGCATAAGATAGCTGGCGTATAAAGTCTTAGGGATGATAAGGATAAAAAGATGAAATGGAAATTCAGGTTTGGTGCCGTCGCAGGTAATGCACTTGAATACTATGATATTGCTGTATTTGCTGCAATATCAACTTATTTGAGCGCTGAACTAACAAAGTTAGGTTATGAGCAAGCAACAGAAATGGTTTGGGGGATATTTGCACTACGTTTTTTAATACGGCCCTTAGGCGGATATATTATAGGGCGCTATGCAGATACGGTTGGGAAAAAACCTGCTTTAATATTAACAAGTTTAATTACAGGTATTGCAACATTAATGATGGCTATATTACCTATTGAACTATTAGGTAACTATACACCAGTTGCTATATTAATATTACAACTCGCTTTGTCATTTAGTTTTGCAGGGGAGTATCCATCTTTAATTACCTATTTATTTAAAGATGCACATGTTAGAGAGCAAGCTAGAGTCTCGTCTATTATTGTTGGCAGTTCTTTACTTGGTGTTATAGCTTCTTTAGGTATTGTTTTGGTGTTAAAAAACACACTGAATGAAGATGTGATGCAATCAATAGGTTGGCGAATCCCTTTATTCATTGGAGTCGCAAATATCTTAATGAGTTTTTGGTTTAGGTTTAATCTTCCAAATTATCAAGTGATTTATAAAGATAAACAATCAATTAATTGGAAGAATGTGTTTTGGGTGTTTTTATTCACAATTCCTGGAACTGTTACATTTTATTCTCAAAACCTATCAACATCATTGATAATAGAGCAATTAAAGATTGAAGAAATAAAAAACTATTACGCAATTTTATCGTCAAGTTTACTTTTACTCCTCATGTTAATATGCGGTTGGCTAACGGATAAATACAGTTCAGCTAAGCAGATTTTTAATATTGGCGTCATATTAATGGTTTTCTGTTCTGCACCGCTTTATCTCATATTGCAAACGAATAACTTATTACTCGTACTAATAGCTCAACTAATAATGTCTGTTTATTCAGCAATGATATTGTGTAATTTATCAGCAGTTCTCATCAGTAAGTCAAATGGGCAGGCGGCAATTTTAGGCATTGGTTATAACGGTGCTTCGGCTTCTCTTGGGGGGATCACGCCTTTAATTGTCAGTTACCTCAGCCAATATCACCTAGCTTACGTTGGGGCATTTATCGCTGTTTGCGGGTTATCGTATTTTATTGCCTATTTATTACCAAAGCACGCTCATACTTAGCTTTTTCTCCATTCATCCCTTCGTTCAATGAGTTGAATGAGGGGATGAGCATTATTTTTTAGAATAACAAGACCACTACAAAACCCATGCTGTTCGAGCGCCGACGGTGGTGCTTTTATGTAATTGAGTATGGCTAAGGCAAAATGCATCAATGCCTGCGCTATGTTGTGAATACCACGCACCACCACGCATTAAGGCACGTTCACCATAGTTACGCAGATAGATTTGATCATCTGATTGTTTAATTTTGTAAGGGGCGAGGCCTAATACCTTCAATAAAGACGGAATTTGTTCACCTTCGGTCGTTCCAACCAATCGAAACGGGCTATCTAACAGGCCCTGTGGGTAGCCTGAATCCGTTGGGTCACCATTAAAATGATGGATCTGTGTCGAGATTATCGGCGTGCCAGCATTGCCATCAAGTTTGGCTATTGGTGAATCATATTTTGCACTTGATGGGCTATTAGGGGGGATTAACTCACCACTGCTCATATCAATAGCTCGCCAATCTAACAATGCGTCATCAACATTAATTGCGGCATCATTGTTTTTTATGATTTGAATTTCTCCCGCGACTAGGCGTGCACCTGTTTGCCACTCCCAAAGGTTACCAACCAAATCGCTTACCCCTGAAAGTTGGTGATTATGGTGCCAGCTTTCCCATTGTGCATTGGTTGGGGTTGTCGGGGTGCCTTGCAAATCTCCTGTAGCTTGCCCGTCAATTCGTGGAATAAATTCATCATGGCTAAAGTAATTACGGCCGTAATCCGTATTACCTTGAACAAGGTAATTATATTGATTGGTTAAGGCTGAGATGGCACTCCACTCTGCGTTAGTACTGATATGGCAGCCTTTACCTGATTGCTGCGCTAATGATTGAAATTGCGCTAAATTTAGGTTGCATGCAGGTGGTTGATTGGGCTGGCTAACTAATTCACCATCTCGCAAACTTGCGCTGTAACAGGCGTAGAAAAAGGCATCAATAGGGTGCTCATTAATAATAAAAGCAGGATGGATACCTGTGCCTAGAGAGGAGCTAATTTCTTGTAAATCAAATTGAGGTACGATAAAGACATAGTTAGGCTGCCCTTTAGGGCTATAAATAATGGTTCGTTGCCCATGGCTTTGTTTTTCAACTTGGGTTCGTAGTGGATCAGGGGAATAAATTGTGGTCATCATAAACCTCTGTTTTAAAGGGAAACCCAGTAGCCTTCTTGCCACTTGATGGGTAAGAATTGTTCAATAAAATCTTTGAAAACCGCATTAACATCCAGATCAGGGAATAAGCGAGGGTGCAACCAAGTCGCAAATTTTAGCGTGGCGATAAAGCCAAATGGGCTGTCGTAAAAAGTGTGCCAAATAGCATGGACATGCTGCTGTTTGACTGCATGCAATGTTTTAAAGGCATTACGTTGCATTAAAATTTTAAGCCTTTGTTTCGCAATCAGTAAATCCGCTCCAGGGCCTAATCCTACCCAATTGCCTTTCGGGTTATAGCCACTCCAATCGGTGCCGGTGACAATCACCATTTGAGCTTGGGTGTGAATAATCGTCTCTTGGTTTAGAACACCATATGTTCCATGAATGTATTGGTTAGCAATATTCTCTCCACCCGCAAACGAGAGAAACTGACCAAAATTTCCGTTTCCGTAGGCTAAGCAACACTCTTCAGTAAAACCTGCAGCACGCTCAAGGAGTACTTTTGGTTTTATAGGATTTACATTAACGAGGCGAGTTTTTATATTATCTAGTTGCGTTTTAATAAATCGATTGATGCGATGAGCCCTTTCTTGTAAACCAAAGATTTCCCCCATAATCGCAATACTTTTCGGCGTATTGGTGAGTGGATTAACACTCATATCAAGGGCAATCACAGGGACATTAGCGCGCAGTAAAAGCGTGAGAAACCCATTGGCTTGTAGACCCGAAAATGTGCTCGTTGTCGTAAAAATAATGTCAGGTTTGAGCTCTAAAATTGTTTCCAAATTAGCCTGAGCACCGCCAATTGCGGGGAGGTGGGGTAACTGTTCAATCTTAGGAAACGTCGCACAGTATTGTTGGTAGCTGCGTAAATCAGCAGTACGAAAGTTACTGGGAACAGCGACAAGTTTTTCTACAAAATCGGGCATTCCCAATGTGGCAAAGAGAAAAACCAGTGATGGGTCAGCCAAATAAACTCTCTGTGCATTTTCTGGGTAAGCAATAGAGCGCCCAAGAATATCTGTCACCTCGGGCATTGCGGCTGCGACAACAGGGCAAGGAATTGCACTTAACGTCGCCATCGCTAATCCAGCTTTGATCAAACGTCTTTTAGCGCTTTCCATAATTGGCTTACCTATTGAATTAAAAGTAGTAATTAAGTGTGGCAAGTAACGTTCTATTCGTGCCAATACTGCAATAGGTGGAACTGGTACAGCTGGCAACATAGGATTTATTGGTCACATTACTGACCGTTAAGCCCAGTTCCATCCCCGTGAGTTCAGGGACTAATGCATCCATTTGGTACCTTGCGCTGATATCGCCAAGCCAGACTGCTGGTACTTTAAATGTGTTGGTGTTGTCACCCCATGTTTCACCTAGATAACGCACGCCAACGCCGACTAAAGCGCCTTCTAGGTAAGGGGAGTGAAAACGGTAGTCAACCCATGCGGAGCCGCTGTGTTTAGGGACTTGAACAGGGTGTTTATTTAAGACTGAAAGGTCTTGGCTTTCGGTGATTTTATTGTCAGTAAAGGCATAATTCACCATGACATTTACTGAAGGTGTTAACGCCATACGGCTTTCAAAATCCACCCCGCGGGAGCGAATTTTCCCAGTTTGATTATAGTAATCTGGGTTTAGTGGGTTATGGGTGGTGACATTTTTTTGTTCTAATTCATACGCGGCCACGCTTGCCATGAGGTTACCCGATTGGTATTTAAGCCCCACTTCGGCTTGTTTTGATTCAGTTGGGATAAAGGATTTTCCATCCGCATCCGTCCCTAAAACGGGGTCAAAGCTATCGGAAAAACTGATCCATGGCGAAAAGCCATTTTCAAAAGCATAGGTCAGCCCAACACGTTGGCTCCAAGCGGAAGTGTCATTTTTTTGCGTTGTGTGAGATAGGTTATTATCCGTATCTAAATAAGACCAATCATAGCGCCCACTGAGGATCAAATCCCATTGCTGCCAACTAAGTTGGTCTTGTAGATACACCCCATAGCGATCAAAATGTTGGGTCGTTGATGTGCGGGAAACGGGGTAAGGTTTAAACTCAGGGTGATGAGGTTTCACCCATGGATCGAAACTGACGGTTTGCGAGCCCCACCAGTCTTTATCCAGTTTTCCGGTTTGATAATCAAACCCAGTGAGTAACTCGTGGCGAATATCGCCTGTTTTAACTTTATAAACCAGTTGGTTATCAGCCACAAAGGTTTTTGATTTGCTTGGTGAATCTTGGTAAACCGCAGTGAGTAGCCGATCTCCCGCTAAGAAGCCGCGCGTGAAGTCTCGTTTAATGTGGGTATCTACATCAGAGTAGCGCATATTTTGTTTCAGTGTGACGGACGAGCTGACTTGGTAGTCAACTAATGAGGTCACTGACCACTGTGTACGTGTGGATTTTTCATGTTTGGGGTCACTGTAGTTTTGAGTGAAATCCAGCTTTCCATTTGGGTTCGGTAGCAAGCCAATTGCTTGAGCGGGCAAGGTATTATAGTGGCCAATGTGTGGGTCATGTTGATATTGGCTTAATACTGTCCAATTGAGTTTTTCATTGGGTTGCCATGTGATAGAAGGGGCCAGCAAGTAGCGAGATTGCTTCGAGGAATTCACTTGTGAATCCGTTGACAGCGCTAATCCATTCATTCGATATAGCAATGTTTCATCGTCATTCATGGCGCCAGTGGTATCAAATTTGACGGCATTGTTATCAAAATTGCCTTTTTGGAACTGAATTTGATGTGATTCATTGGCACTTGGGCGGCGTGATTGCATATTGATAACCCCCCCAGCCCCTCCTTGACCATACAGTGCAGATGACGGCCCATGAACGGCTTCAATACTATTGAGTGTCCATGAATCGACTTGCGGTCCCCAGATCCCACTGTTGCCGATAACCCGTAATCCATCCAAGTAGTAATCAGCATCGAAACCACGAATTTTTGAAAAATCGATACCGCCACCAAAGGCGCCAAATTTCTCACTGGTTACACCTGCGCTGTAGCGTAAGGCTTGGCTGATTGATTCAGAAGGCAGAGTATCCATTTGCTCGCGTTTAATCACCGAAACAAATTGCGGCGTTTCCAATAAGGTGGCTGAGCTTTTTGTGGCAGTAGATTGAGTTTTACTGGCATAGCCAATAGGTTCTTGGCCTTGGCTTTCTGCGGCGGTGACGAGCAAAATGTCTGTTTTAGGCTTTGCATTTGCGGTATTTGGGCAAATCAATGCTGAGACCAATAAACTTAGCGTGGAAAGCGAGTAGGTTCGATGAGAGAAATTATGCATGCAATTTTAGCCAATAAAGTAAAAGTGAAATTTTATGTCACTAGCATAGACCAACGACTGACCATCAGTCAATATGATTGATAATCATTTGCATTTAATGTTGGGGGGGATAATTCGTAGGGTGAGTGAGAAATTATTTATCGTATTGATATTAAAAGTAAATATGACAGCGCTCGAAATATTTTTTTTGTGAGATTAAAACAACGCGAGCTCGTCTGGGCGATTCACTCGCTGTATTTTTTATTTAATCAGTTGGCTAAATCGCTTATACAAAATTTCGCCTAAATTTTGTTGAGTATATTCATGGCTATTGGCGAGGTTGTCCACGGCGGCATGCATAGAGTGGTAAATCATGGTGGCAAGAAGGTCTGGAGGAAGGGCTGACCACTCTTGGTTTTTTTCGCCAAGGGTTAAAATTGCTTTGATTTGCAGGACTGCGCGCGTTTCATGGTCATTACTGCGACCGTGATATTCATCATGAAACAGCATGTCATGAACCTGTTGTTTTTCAACGTAATATTTGACACTGTTTTCGCACCAAGACTGGAGTTTATGCGCCGCACTTTTTTGCAGGGCGAGCGCGTCATCAATATTTCCTAAATACCAATCCATATAGCGAGTGCGTAAGGCTTCCATGATGTCATTTTTTGACTGGAAGTAGTGGTAAAACGTCCCTTTCGCCACATCCGCAGAGCGCACAATTTCACTGACAGTTGTGTTGACAAACCCTTTAGACAGAAAGAGCTCTTCCGCTGCATTCATCAGGTCATCAAGCCGTTCTTCTGCAGGTTTTGTTCTTGGCTTCTTAGGTGGTTGTGTCATTGGGTTTGTCTCTTAATGTCTTGTTCTAAAAAACAGTAGGAATAATGCATCATAGCATTGAAAGGCGATGTGTTAAAAGTTAGTCCATTGAAAGTATGGCCTTCTTGGTTCTATAGGTTACTTTTTGCTGAAAAAGTAAATAAGCGATGATCAAAAATAAATACATTAACGCCCCAATTAACCACACCCAGCCATCCCAAAACGATAATGTTTGGCCATAAATAAAGCTAAACAACAGTGGGCCAACAACGCCTGTGGCATTGGTTAAACTGACAAGAATACCTTGCAGTTTACCTTGGTTTTCTTGGCTCACTTGCGTAGACATTAGCCCTTGAAGTGCAGGAAGGGCGATGCTGCCCCCGGCTAGCAGAATTAGCGTTGGGTAAATCATCCAGCCTTGTGTGAGCAGTGATAAAATCAAAAATGCGCAGCCATCTACCATGAAGCCCAGTAAAATCGTTGTTTTTTCGCTAAATTTCTTCGCTACTGCCCCCGCGACGAAAGCTTGAAATAACGCATGCATCACACCAAGTCCCGCCAACGATAACCCAACTTCCATGCTGCCCCATTGAAAGCGATTTTCGGTAAATAATACCCAAGTTGTCGCGGGGATCTGGCCTATCAATTGCGCCATAAAAAAGACAAATATTAACAATATGATTGGCTTCATAACTTGTATAAATGAGTTGGATATTGTCGGAGTACTATAGGCATTTTCTTGTTCTCTTTGAGCTTTTCTATCCTTGAAGATCAAAAAGGTTCCGATAAAAGCTCCAGCATTTAAAATGGCGGCAATGATAAACGGCAAATGGGGGGAGTACTCACCTGCAAATCCACCAATCGTGGGTCCTGCGATAAGACCAACACCAAAAGCAGCACCTAGCCGCCCAAACCACTTCGTGCGCTCATGAGATTCGGTATTATCCGCAATTACGGAGGCTGCGACTGCGCCTGTTGCGCCAGTTAACCCTGAAATTAACCGTCCTAAATACAGCATCCACAATGTGCTAGAAAGTGCGAGCAAGGTGTAATCAACAGCGGCACCTGCGAGAGAGAGCAATAATATCGGGCGACGCCCCAGTTTATCTGATAATTTCCCTAATATAGGGGCGAAAAAAACCTGCATGATGGCGTATAGCGCCAGTAGGATACCGTAATGATTGGCTAAATTCTCAGCAGACACATATTCCCGCAATAATGCAGGCAATACAGGCATGATCAACCCAATTCCCATAGCATCAAGGGCGGTAATAGCTAGAGCTGTAATGGCGAATTTATTCATTTTTTATTTCTCTATCAGTGATAGAGTTGGAATATATCCCTATCAGTGATAGAGTGTCAATAAAAAATAAGGTGAGATTTATGGCACGATTAAATAAAGAGACCATTATTACAGCCGCTTTAGACTTGTTGAACGAAGTCGGTATGGAAGGGGTAACAACGCGAAAGCTAGCTCAAAAGCTAGGCGTAGAACAACCTACACTGTATTGGCATGTGAAAAATAAGCGGGCTTTATTGGATGAGTTATCTGTTGAAATGCTAAGACAAAACCATGACCACTCGTTGCCGAAAGAGGGTGAAACATGGCAGGCATTTTTACGAAATAATGCGTTAAGCTTTCGTCGAGCGCTATTGAGCTACCGTGATGGTGCGAAAGTACACTTAGGGACCCGGCCTAGCGAGGAACAATATTCCACGGTAGAAACGCAGCTGCAATTTATGGTGGATAACGGTTTTTCATTAAAAAAGGGTTTATATGCGATCAGTGCAGTAGGGCACTTTACATTGGGAAGTGTGCTTGAACAGCAAGAACATAGTGCTGCCCTGAGTGAACGCGAAACGGCAGACGAGAATGCAATGCCTCCGTTATTAAAATCAGTGCTTCAAATCATGGATAATGATGATGGAACCGAGGCTTTTTTATTTGGTTTAGACGCGTTAATTCAAGGGCTTAAATCTTAAATTTAAGGTATGGCAAATATGCACAGAGCCATACCTTAAACAATAGAAAACTATTTAGAGCATTGCTTATCTATTTGGCGTTTTCTATCGACCGCTTTTTGTGCCGTTTGCATCGCCAATTGTTGGTCTGCTTGCATTCTTTTTGCGAATGCTTGAGGGTTATTCCCCACTAACTCATAGAACAATTTATACTCAAGCGGTGCAACACACTTGCATTTTTTTTCAACCGCTGCTCGTTGCTTTGCCCGTTTTTTATCTACTGAAGATTGTGCTTCCCCTGCCATGGGCAAATAACTGTAGGTATTTGTGCTAACACATTCATTATAGAAATCTTTTTCGGTTGGTAGTTCATTCGCGCTTTCATTTCCTGTGGAAAATGAATTGGCATGGGCGGGTAATATTATGACTCCAGAAAGAAACAGCGAAATAAACAATCCTTTAAATTTCATTTTATTTTCTCTTACCATGAGTGATATAAAAATAGAGAGGGGTAGTCTCTTACTTGTTTAAGTAAATGTGATTAATTTAACTTATTGATTTAATTTAGATAAATTAATTTTTTATTATCTTTCATTTATCATAACAAGACGGTTTTTTATAACAACTAAGGTTAGTCTGAATATTCTGGATTTAAGATAAACGCCATTTTAGAACAGATAATATCTATTTTTGCGTAGTTTAAGGATTATTTTCTATTAAATTTTTATGATTAAAATTTAATTTCCTAGCCATAAAAAAATACCCCATCGTTTTTACGTATGGGGTATTGATTTGTTTTAGATTATTGCGTGATTACAAGGTAAATACACCAATCAGGGCAATCACACTAATAATTGCCGAGCCGCCATAGAAAACCCATTTTGTCGCTGGGACATGAATTTTAAAATCGTGCAGTGTGTGGTGGATACGGTGCATACCACACCAAACTGGCAGGATAATCATCAGTAATAAGAAAACACGGCCGATAAAGCTTTGGCTAAAGGCCATAATGCGCTCGTAGCTCAGCATTTCTGGTGCAACACCCAGTGGAATTAAAATTCCTAACAGAATGATGATTGCAGGGCCAATCACGGCGCTCCACATACCACCTGCACCAAATAATCCCCAGAAAATCGGCTCATCGGAACGTTTAGGCGTTAGATTCATCAGATTCTCCTTAGATTAAAATAACAATGCGATTGCTAAGATTGCCGCCGTAACAACAATCGTGAGAGCCCAGAAGCCTTTAACGATAGGCTCATCAGACATTTTCTTATCTTTCACAATAATACTAACGGCTTTTGGCGCAAGGTTGAACCATGTTGTGGTGTGCAGCAATGTCGCAGCCAATGTAATGATGTTAATGATAAGAATGATTGGGTTGCTTAAGAACCCAACAAAACCAGCCCATGATTCTGGACCGCTTTTTAGCGCAAATACCCCATACAGGACTAAAATACTGAACCAGACCTGAAGGACGGAGGTACTTTCACGCATGATGTAAAAGCGGTAAAAACCCAGCTTTTGCCACCAGTCGCCCTTCATTTCTCTGACATAGGGTTTACGTTTCGTAGTCATGACTTCAATTCTCCTTATCGTGGCTTCAGCATGGCGATAACAAAGTCTTGCGCGCTGGCAACTTTCCCTTGCTGAATAGCGCCAGCAGGGTCGACATGCTTAGGACAGACTTCAGAACAGTAGCCTACAAACGTACAGCTCCAAACACCATTGTCCCCATTTAATAAGGTCATGCGTTCTTTCGCACCATGGTCTCGGTTATCTAAATTGTAGCGCTCTGCCAATGTAATAGCGGCTGGGCCAATGAACTCTGGGTTCAGTCCAAATTGTGGGCAAGCTGCATAGCACAGACCACAGTTGATACAGCCTGAGAACTGATGGTATTTTGCCATCTGCGCAGGCGTTTGCTTATTCGGGCCTTCAGAAGGTTTACGATCATTACCGATGATGTACGGCTTGATAGCTTCTAAACGCTCAATAAAGTGAGTCATATCAACAACAAGGTCACGTTCGATTGGGAAGTTACCTAATGGCTCAATTTTCATGCCTTGCGGGTATTCACGCAGGAATGTTTTACATGCCAGTTTAGGTACTTTATCAACCATCATGCCGCAAGAACCACAAATCGCCATACGACAAGACCAACGGTAAGACAGGTCTGGAGCGAGGTTATCTTTGATATAGCCTAATGCATCTAACAAAGAAGTTTGCTCGTCGTAAGGGACATCATACGTCACCAAATGGGGCTCACTATCCGTTTCCGGATTGTAACGCATGATCTCCATTTTTAGGTGTTTCATATCATCCATTAGCTTGCTCCTTCTTTGCCTTATCTTGAGCTTCAGCTTCGGCACCGTAAACACGTTTAGCTGGCTGAGATTTCGTGATTTTCACGTCACTGTATTCTAAACGAGGGGAGCCCTCTGGGTTATAGAATGCCAAAGTATGTTTAAGGAAATTCACATCATCACGTTCAGTACAACCTTCGTCGAGACGTTGGTGCGCACCACGTGATTCTTTACGGTTGATTGCAGAGTGAGCCATACATTCCGCCACATCTAGGCCAAAGCCTAATTCAATGGTGTACAGTAGGTCAGTGTTAAAGACGCTGCTATGGTCGGTAATTTCGACGTGTTTGAAGCGCTCTTTTAGTTCGGCAATCTTATCAACGGTTTTTTGCATTAATTCAGGAGTACGGTAAATACCGCAACCTTCTTCCATTGAAATACCCATTTCATCGCGAATTTTCGACCAGCTCTCTTTCCCTTTTTGGTTCATGAGTTTTTGCAGGTCATTTTCGATATCGCGGGTACGTGCTTCTATGGCGCTGGCATTGGCAGGGGTTGCTTCAGCCGCATGACGTGCCGCTTCTTCACCCGCTAAACGACCAAATACCACCAGTTCTGCTAGTGAGTTAGAACCTAAACGGTTTGCACCGTGTAAGCCAACAGAAGAACACTCACCCACAGCAAACAGGCCTTTAATGCGTGTTTCAGTGCGTTGATCTGTTTCGATACCACCCATAGTATAGTGAGCGGTTGGACGAACAGGAATTGGGTCTGTTACTGGGTCAACACCCACGTAAGCTTTTGCCAATTCACAAATGAACGGTAAACGCTCATGGAGTTTTTCTGCGCCTAAATGGCGAAGATCCAGATACACAACATCACCACGGTGTGTGCTAATGGTGCGGCCTGCACGCCATTCGTGCCAGAAAGCTTGAGAAACTTTGTCACGAGGACCGAGTTCCATGTATTTGTTTTCTGGTTTGCCCAGTGGTGTTTCAGGGCCCATTCCGTAATCTTGCAGATAACGGTAGCCATCTTTGTTAACCAAAATACCACCTTCACCGCGGCAACCTTCGGTCATTAAGATACCTGAACCTGGTAACCCAGTTGGGTGATATTGAACAAATTCCATGTCACGCAGTGGCACGCCATGGCGGAACGCCATACCCATACCATCACCCGTAACAATACCACCATTGGTGTTGTAACGATAAACACGGCCTGCACCGCCTGTTGCCATCACGATAGAGTTTGCACGAATCTGAACTTTCGTACCTTCCATCATGTTGAGTGCAACGAGTCCACGAGCTTGACCTTCATCAACAATGATATCTAGAACAAAATGCTCATCAAAACGTTGAATTTGAGGGTATTTTAATGATGTCTGGAAGAGTGTATGGAGCATGTGGAAGCCGGTTTTATCGGCTGCAAACCATGTACGCTCAATTTTCATCCCACCAAAGCGGCGAACGTTAACTGAACCATCTGGTTTACGGCTCCACGGGCAACCCCATAATTCGAGTTGGGTCATTTCTGTTGGGCAATGCTCGACGAAATAATCGACGACGTCTTGCTCACACAGCCAGTCCCCACCCGCGACAGTATCATTAAAATGATAGTCATAGGAATCATGAGCCTGAGTAACTGCGGCTGATCCACCCTCTGCTGCCACGGTGTGGCTACGCATTGGATATACTTTCGAGATCAGAGCAATCTTGATGTTGGGATTTGCTTCAGCGGCAGCAATCGCTGCACGTAAGCCTGCGCCCCCGGCCCCGATAATCGCTAAATCGGCATTGAAGGTTTGCACTGCGCTTCTCCATTGTTCAAGTGTAAATTGATAAATTCTTTTAAATACTTTTGATAATTAGCTAGGTCATTTTCAATTCAACCTAATGTCAAATTGTCAAATCTCTCTTTTTTAATAGTAAATAATATAATAGCTAATAATGACTTATCATGCTGTGAATTATAACGAATAGTCTTCGAAATAAATTTGATATAGAGGGGGGTTTTGGGTGAATTTACCCCTAAAGTGTGAGGTGAATCATCTTTTTGTAAAATGTTTTTACAATTAGAGTTTTTTTAGTGTGTTAATAATGAATAAAAAGAAATTTCAAATGATTATCATTATTTTTACATAAAAAATCAGCATTAAAAACCAAGTAAATTGGTCAGGTTTTATTCGTGCCAAGAGAATAATACTGTTATTTGCTGTGAAGATTTTAATTCATATTGAATATTAAATTGGGACTTACTTCACTTTTTATTTAAATGCACTTTTTTATTTTCCAATTTATGCTTTGTTACTTATTGAGAAAGCGAATTGTTTTACTTTATCGTTAACAAAAAAGTCACATAATATAAGAAATAATCATGTTTTATGTCCCTCCTCCGTTAGTTGTTAGCAGGGTTAAACCTGTTTATTTTCAGTGAAAAAGTCAGTCACTCGCAAAGGTTTGCTTAATCGAGTAAAGCCGAGGATAATCATGCCATCTTTACTCACCTGTAGTGCGGATAACCGTGATTATTTCCTAGTGGTGTTTCGCACCAGATAAATGTGCTTTTACGCATAGGAATGCATTGTGCGTTGTTTGACAGGTGGGTACACTGCACGACTATGTTTATTTTGGAGTCATCTTAATGAGTGATATAGCGAATTGGCAGCCAACCGCCCCCATCGCTAACCTGTTACAGCGCGCAAAAATTATTGCGGAAATCAGACGTTTTTTTACTGATCGCTGTGTACTAGAGGTCGAAACCCCCGCTATGAGTCAGGCTACTGTGACTGATTTCCATCTTGTGCCATTTGAAACACGTTTTGTTGGCCCTGGTGCCGCGCAAGGCATCAATCTTTACCTGATGACCAGTCCTGAATACCATATGAAACGTTTACTTGCGGCTGGTAGTGGGCCGATATATCAACTTGGTAAAAGCTTTCGTAATGAAGAAGCGGGTAGGCACCACAACCCAGAATTTACGATGCTGGAATGGTACCGCCCACACTTTGATATGTATCGCTTAATTAATGAAGTCGATGACTTATTACAACAAGTGCTGGAATGCGAAAGTGCGGAATTACTTTCCTACCAGCAAGCCTTTTTACGTCATTTAGATATTGACCCGCTATCTGCAGAAAAAAGTGAGCTGCGTGAAGTCGCGGCACGCCTTGATTTAAGCAATATTGCCGATCACGAAGAAGATAAAGATACGCTTTTACAGTTGCTATTTACCATGGGTGTTGAACCGCACATTGGTAAAGAAAAACCGGCGGTTGTGTATCATTTTCCTGCCACTCAGGCATCTTTAGCGGTGATTAGCACCGAAGACCACCGTGTCGCAGAACGCTTTGAGGTTTACTATAAAGGAATGGAGCTGGCGAACGGTTTCCATGAATTGACGGATGCGAGCGAACAGCGTCAACGTTTTGAGCAAGATAACCGTAAGCGTGCAGCGATGGGGTTATCAGTTCAGCCAATTGATGAGCACTTATTGGCCGCATTAGAGCATGGCTTGCCTGATTGCTCAGGGGTTGCTGTCGGGGTCGATCGTTTGATTATGATTGCGTTAAATGCCGAAAGGATCAGTGATGTGATTGCTTTTCCCGTCACGATTGCATAACGATTATCAAACTTATAGCTCGTTATATAATGCAGCCAAATGGCTGCATTATCGTTTTTACAAGACAAATAAATTATTTTTGATTTTGTAAGAACTGTACGCCTAAATCTGGGAAGTCAGTAAATGCACCATCCACATCCGCTTGGTTGTAGATGATGTCATAAAGCTGTTGCCCATCTTTTGCGTATTTAGGCAGTTTATCGACACGGATAGTGAATGGGTGAACTGCCATGTTGTTTTCGTGGGCTTCTTTTACCATGCCATTGACTTTGATATTGGTTGGCGTGGATTCTTCACTGATTAGCATATGATAATCAGGGCCAATACCATCTGCATAGGTGGCAATTTCTTTCATTGCACCTGGTTTCATCATCCAATCGTAATTGTAATTAACCCAAGTCCCATCAGGTTTTTGCTCTTCGGTTTCATTCCAATCGGTGTAAGCGATTAACTGGATGAGTTTCAGGTTCATCCCCATTTCTGGCATCAATGTATTTTTGATGCGCTTTAGTTCGTTCGCATCGAAACATTGCAGATAAACGTTGGAGTCTTTTTCAACATAGCCATACTGCTTTAGCACTTCCAGCGTTTTTTTGGTGATATCTTTGCCTTCTTGGTGATGGAACCAAGGGGCTTTGATTTCAGGGTAAATACCAATATTTTTCCCCGTGGATTTATTTAAACCTTGAACAAATTCAATCTCTTCTTGGAAGGTATGAACGCGAAAGTCTGATTTACCCATTGGGAAGCGATTCGGATAGCTTTGTACCTGTTTGCCATCAACAATATCGAACCCTTCTGTGAATTTCAGGGACTTGATTTCAGGTAATGTGAAGTCAATCGCGTAATAACGACCATCTTTACGCGCTCGGTCTGGAAAACGCTCAGCCACATCTGTGACACGGTCAAGATAATGGTCATGTAACACAACCAGCTCATTATCTTTCGTCATCACCAAATCTTGCTCTAGAAAATCGGCACCTTGTGCATAAGCCATCGCTTTAGCCGGTAAGGTGTGTTCAGGTAAGTAACCACTTGCACCACGATGGGCAATGACCACCTTGTTTGTCGCTTGCGCGGCTGCGGACACTGACATCACTAAAACCATACTTGCCACCAACGTTTTTAATGGAAAGGTCATGATTATATCTCCTTGGCACTTTTTGGATAAAAAAAGGGCCATATCATGATGATATAGCCCTCAGGTTTAGCGTTTATTCATAAACGAAGTGTTTATTGAGAGTTCGCTAATTCGCGTTTATGTTTGCTTTCGCTAAGCATCACGATGAACAGCAGAACAACAGAAAGGGCTGAACCACCAATCATGACGGCGAAACCACCGTCCCAACCGAAGTAGTCAACGGTATAACCGACGATAGCACTTGCCGCGACCGAACCACCGAGGTAGCCGAATAGGCCAGTAAAGCCAGCTGCAGTACCTGCCGCTTTTTTCGGTGCTAATTCAAGTGCGTGCAAGCCAATTAACATGACCGGACCATAGATTAAGAAACCGATGATCAACATACATGCCATATCAACATTCGGGTTACCCGCTGGGTTCATCCAGAATACGATAGTGGCGATAGTCACTAGGATCATGAAGAACACGCCTGTTGCACCACGGTTACCGCGGAAAACTTTATCTGACATCCAACCACACAGCAGTGTTCCTGGGATACCTGCATATTCATACATGAAGTATGCCCATGAGGATTTATCCATCGTAAAGTGCTTCACTTCACGCAGGTAAGTTGGTGACCAGTCAAGCACACCATAGCGCAGTAAGTATACGAATACGTTGGCAATTGCGATCATCCACAGAAGTTTGTTAGGGAAAACATACTTCATGAAAATAGCTTTTGCTGTTAACTCTTCTTCATCGGACGCTTTATAGTCAGCTGGATAGTCGTTTTTGTATTCTTCAATTGGCGGAAGACCACAGGATTGCGGCGTATCGCGCATTAATGCAAACGCGATTAGGGCAACAAGGATCGCGGCAAATGCAGGCATATAGAGAGCAGCTTTCCAGTCGTTAAACCATGCCATACCGAGTAGGAATAATAATGGCGGTAGGCCACCACCAACGTTGTGGGCACAGTTCCAAACAGAAACGATACCACCACGTTCTTTTTGTGACCACCAGTGAACCATGGTACGTCCACAAGGAGGCCAACCCATACCTTGGAACCAACCACAAAAGAACAGTAACACGAACATTACCATGATGCTCGATGTCGCCCATGGCACGAAGCCCATGATCAGCATCACCGCAGAGGCCAGTATCAAACCAGCGGGTAAGAAATAGCGTGGGTTCGCGCGGTCAGAGAATGACCCCATGATAAATTTAGAAAAACCGTAAGCAATTGAAATCCCTGATAAGGCGAAACCTAAGTCACCTTTAGAAAACCCTTGCTCAACAAGGTATGGCATTGCTAAGGCAAAGTTCTTTCGGACGAGATAATACGCTGCGTAACCAAAGAAAATACCCATGAAGATCTGCCAACGAAGCTTACGATAGACTGGGTCTACCTTATCAGCTGGCAGCCTCTCTATATGAGGTGCTGGTTTAAAAATGCTTAACATATACGCCTCCGATGGCATGCTAATATTTATTTACACTTGATCGCTCTCAATGTTGAGAAAGATTGAGTGTTTATTATTGGTGAAGTAACAAAAACGAAAACAATCGAGTAATTTAAGAGCTTTTTATTTTCTTAATTGCTCTAAATTGTATCCATAAGAAAACATTTTATCTGTAATCCAACGCACAATTATTGATTTTGTTTATGAAGTTGCATAGTAAATGACATTTGTGAATGGAATGGAACTAGAAATGTTAATTATTTTGTGACTTTCATCACGATATTGTTCTTTATAACACTAAAAATGTACAAATCGCTTTCGTTTTTGTTCCTTATCAAACATTGATCGCGTTTCTGCTCTATATTTAATAATAGATTATAAAAATAGAATCTATACTTATCGATTATAGAAATGTTTATTAATGTGAGGGATGCGACATGAATGGCTCATCTGTGACTGAAACGGATGTCATCATTATCGGTGGTGGCGCAACAGGTGCAGGAGTCGCTCGTGACTGCGCTCGCCGAGGTCTAAGAACCGTTTTACTTGAAAGGCACGACATCGCGACTGGCGCAACAGGGCGAAACCACGGTTTGCTCCATAGTGGCGCGCGTTATGCGGTAACCGATAGCGAATCCGCAAGAGAATGTATTGAAGAGAACAAAATCTTAAAACGGATCGCCCATCATTGTATTGAGCGAACGGATGGCTTATTTATTACTTTGCCTGAAGATAGCCTCGATTATCAGCAAAAATTTATTGCGGCTTGCCAAAATGCTGGTATTGACGCAAATGCCATTGACCCCGCAGAGGCTATCCGCCTTGAGCCATCAGTCAACCCTGCCTTAATTGGTGCGGTTCGCGTACCGGATGGTACCGTTGACCCATTTCGCTTAACCGCTGCAAATATGCTAGATGCCAGAGAACATGGTGCAAAGGTACTGACTTACCATGAGGTTATCGGCCTTATTCGCGACGCTGATACTGTTCGCGGAGTGACTGTGTACGACCATCAGGCAAAAAAACAGTATGACATTTACGCCGAAATTGTCGTTAACGCAGGTGGGATTTGGGGGCAGAAAATTGCCGAATATGGCGAGCTAAAAATCAAAATGTTCCCTGCAAAAGGGGCATTGCTCATTTTAGGTCATCGGTTAAATAACATGGTGATCAACCGCTGCCGTAAGCCTGCGGATGCGGATATTTTAGTGCCTGGTGATACGATTTCACTAATAGGTACCACTTCCACACATATTGAATATGACCAAATCGACAATATGTACGTCACCCCAGAAGAGGTCGATATTCTTATTCGTGAAGGTTCGATGTTATCACCCGCATTGGCGACAACGCGCATTTTACGCGCCTATGCAGGGGTTCGCCCCTTAGTGGCTAGTGATGATGACCCTTCAGGGCGAAATGTTAGCCGAGGCATTGTCCTTCTAGATCATGCAAAACGCGATGGAATGGAAGGCTTTATCACCATTACAGGTGGTAAATTAATGACTTATCGACTGATGGCGGAGTGGGCAACGGATAAAGTCTGTGAAAAACTCGGTCATTCTGCAAAATGCACAACGGCTGAAGCACCACTTCCAGGTTCTCAACACAGTGCAGAAGAAGCCTTGCGCAACGTGGTATCCATTCCTGCGCCAATTCGTGGCTCTGCGGTTTACCGCCACGGTGACCGTGCATCTGCCATTTTAAGTACTGACCGCTTAGATAAAAGTTTAGTGTGCGAATGTGAAGCGGTAACCGCAGGAGAGGTGCGTTATGCCGTCAATTCACTCACTGTAAACAATTTATTGGATTTACGCCGCCGTACACGCGTAGGAATGGGAACTTGCCAAGGGGAGCTGTGCGCATGTCGGGCCGCGGGTTTACTCAATCGATTTAATGTCACGACACCGCATGAAACTGAGCAGCAACTTGGTCATTTCCTCAATGAGCGTTGGAAGGGCGTACGCCCTATTGCTTGGGGGGATGCATTGCGCGAAAGCGAGTTTACCAGTTGGGTTTATCATGGGTTATGTGGGATGAATGAAGCCACATTGGGCAAAGCATCTCAGAAGGAGGCGGATAATGAAATATGATGTCGTTGTGATGGGAGGCGGCCTTGCAGGGCTGCTTTGCGGTATTCGCCTAACCCAGTCTGGTTTGTCTTGCGCAATGGTGAGTGCAGGGCAAAATGCACTGCATTTTTCATCGGGTTCATTGGATTTGTTAACCCATTTACCCGATGGCCAAATTGCAGAAAAACCACTGACAATGCTTGGTGAGTTAAAATCGCAAGCGCCTTTTCACCCTTATAGTTTGATGGGGGAAAACCACGTTGCCGAACTGGCTAGAATGGCTGAATCCATCTTGCAGCAAACGGGAATTCGCTTAAAAGGTTCTTGCGAAGAAAATCATTATCGCATCACACCGTTAGGCCATAAACGTATGACGTGGCTGAGCCCTGAGTCAGTTCCTACGGTTGGCTTACATCAAAAAATGGATGTCAGCAAAATTGCCGTTGTCGGTATTGAAGGGTTCTTGGATTTTCAGCCGCAAATGGTGGCTGATGAGTTACAGCGCGAAGGGCTACAGGCAAGTGCCCATTATGTGCATTTGCCACTACTTGACCGCCTACGCGAAAACCCAAGTGAATTTAGAGCGATTAATGTCGCTCGCTGGCTCGATAGACCCGAAAACATGGACCAAATCGTTGAGGAAATTTCGCCATTAATTACTGATGCCGAAGCTGTTTTTATGCCTGCTTGTATAGGACTGGACAGCGAACAACCGATGTTGGAATTACAGAGACGGTTAGGTAAGCAACTGTATTTATTACCGACTTTACCACCATCATTATTAGGTATTCGTCTACATGAGATGTTATTACGCCAGTTTCGTCGCCAAGGCGGCATTGTCATGCCAGGGGACAAAGTGACATCGGTAAATTATTCAGAAGGCCGTATTGCATCTGTGCAGACACGTAATCACGGGGATATTTCGCTCAAGGCTAAACACTTTGTGTTGGCAACGGGGAGCTTCTTTAATAATGGTTTGGTCGCTGAGTTTGACCGTGTGTATGAACCGCTGATGAATTTAGATTTATGTGAAATCGCAGAGCGAGCGAAGTGGACCAATAAAGAGTTTTTTGCTTCCCAGCCTTATATGGCCTTTGGCGTGAAAACAGACGAAAAACTGCGAGCTCAAAAAGCAGGTGCAGCGATTGAAAACCTGTATGTCGCAGGTGCGGTACTCGGGGGTTTTGACCCACTAACTCAAGGCTGCGGTGCGGGGGTTTCAATCATTAGCGCATTATTTGCTGCGAATGAAATCATCCATGAAGTGAGTAAAAACAAAGCGATGCAGGTGGAGGTGGCACAATGAGTATTCAAGATGCAAGCTTTGAAAGCTGTATTAAATGCACGGTGTGCACGACATATTGCCCCGTCGCGAAAGTGAATCCATTGTATCCAGGCCCAAAACAAGCGGGGCCAGACGGTGAGCGTTTACGCTTAAAAGACCCCATGCTCTACGATGAAGCACTCAAATATTGTACTAATTGTAAGCGCTGTGAAGTCGCTTGCCCATCGGATGTGAAAATTGGTGATATTATTGCGCGAGCAAGAAATACCTACAGCCAGCAAAAACCGAAAATTCGCGATGCAATCCTCAGCCATACAGATTTAATGGGCTCGCTTTCTACGCCGTTTGCCCCTGTGGTAAATACCATCACTGGGTTAAAACCAGTGCGCCAAATCTTGGATAAAGCATTAAAAATTGACCATCGCCGTGAACTGCCAAAATATTCATTCGGCACATTCCGCCGTTGGTATTCTAAACAAGCAGTAGAGCAAGCTAAATTTGAAGAACAAGTCGCTTTTTTCCATGGTTGTTATGTGAATTACAACCACCCGCAATTAGGGAAAGACTTAATCAAAGTTTTTAATGGCATGAACATTGGTGTACAACTACTTAAACGTGAAAAATGTTGTGGTGTTGCATTGATTGCTAACGGGTTTATGAAGCAAGCAAAACGCCAAGCCAATGTTAACTTAGAGTCACTTCAGGAAACCATCCTCGAAAAACATATACCTGTAGTTGCGACGTCATCGACGTGTACATTTACAATCCGTGATGAATACACCCATGTATTGGATGTAGACACTTCAGAAATGCGTGACAACATTGAACTCGCAACACGCTATATTTATCGCCTGTTAGAGCAAGGGCGTGAACTCAAACTGAAACATACCCCGTTAAAAGTGGCCTACCATACGCCATGCCATATGGAAAAAATGGGGTGGACATCCTACACGCTAGAACTAATCAAACGTGTACCCGGTGTTGAGTTGATCGTGCTTGATTCCCAGTGCTGTGGTATTGCAGGGACTTACGGGTTTAAGAAAGAGAATTATGAAGTTTCACAAGGTATTGGTGCGGGGCTCTTCCGTCAGATAGAGGAAAGCGGAGCTGATATGGTTATTACAGACTGTGAAACCTGTAAATGGCAAATAGAGATGTCCACAAGTAAAAAATGCGAGCACCCGATTTCACTCTTAGCAAGGGCATTATAATTAACTGAATTGTAGGGTTGTTATTTTTTGTTTTAGCTCAGTTTAACCCAGTTGGAGATAGCATTTCGCTATCTCCTGAGGTTGTTAACAAAGCAGGATAAAAACGTGGTTTTTCCTGCTTTGTGTTATCAGCCGAAAATCAATATATTGATTTTCCTAATTTGTTTTCAAAACCTATTCAATCTGCCGCCAAACCTAATCGGTTTATCGGTTTGTCAGCAGTCTGAGATAGCATTCGCTATCTCTTTTTTATGCTTAATGCTGACGAACAAATTGTTTTTTTTCTGAATTAGCAAAGAAGTATTTCAAGATAAAATTCAGTAAAACACCATAAGCAGGTAAGAAAAACAGCATGCAAATAAGTAACTTAAAGACGTAATCGACTAACGCGATTTCCACCCAATTTGCCGCCATAAATGGGTCACTACTGCGGAAAAAGGCGATAAAAAAGAATGCGATGGTATCAATTAAATTACCAAAAAACATGGCGCAAGCAGGTGCAACATACCAACGTGCATTTTGACGTAATTTATTGAAAACGCTGACATCTAAAATTTGCCCAAGTACATACGCCATAAAACTTGCGGCAGCAATACGCGCAACAAATACATTAAACTCAGAGAGTGCGGTAAAACCTTGCCATTCACCTTGGAAAAATAGCGCAGAAATAACATAAGAAATCAGCAGAGCAGGCAACATTACTGCGGTAATAATTCGCCGAGCAAGCGGTGCACCATAGATACGCACGGTTAAGTCAGTGGCCAAAAAGATAAAGGGAAAGGTAAACGCGCCCCATGTTGTATGGAAGCCGAAAATATTAATCGGCAACTGCACAAGGTAGTTACTGGATGTAATAATTAAAATATGAAATAAAGATAGCCAAATTAACGCAGTGGCTTTTTGCTGCACAGTAAAATCAAACATATTGTACCTTTTTAGTCGCAATGGGGTGAGGGAACCCATGAAATTCATCCCTAAATCGGGAGTAGCGCATCATACGCCTGTTGCGCAACAAAAGCAAAACTGTTCATTCATCAACGCGCGTTTTATTATATAATCAATCTATTGATCTCTTTAAGAAGTCGTTTATATGTCTGATTTATTTACCAACGCAACTAAAACCCTTGATACTCTTGGCTTACGCTGCCCAGAGCCCGTGATGTTAGTACGTAAAACTGTGCGGAATATGGCAGAAGGCGAGACGTTACTGATTATTGCCGATGACCCCGCGACGACCCGTGATATTCCCGGTTTTTGTCGTTTTATGGAACATGACTTGCTGGCAGTTGAAGCGGAAAGCGCCCCTTACCGTTATTTGTTGCGTAAAAAAGCCAGCGGGTTATAGCCTATTGTGTGAGAAACAGTGCGGCCGTTGCCATTAAGGGCGGCAGCTGTTTTTGCGTATGCATAGAGTTAAACAATGAAAGGTAACGTTTTTTCAAAAATAGCTTAATTGATTGTTTTTAAATTGCTTAATCTATTTTGACGTCGAATTCATCTCTTCACGGCTTAAGCCTGTACTGTTAATAATTAATTCTAAGTCGACACCGCTTTTTAAGAGATCTTGAGCAGTGGTCAGTTGTTGTTTACGAAATTCTTCATGAACCTCTTTAAAACCTATTTCAAAGCCTTCTTTAAAACCTATTTCAAAACCCTCTTTACGGCCTTTTTCTTGTAATCTCAGTGCAATATTCATGATAACCCCTTGATGTTTTTCTGTTGCTTCACTCAGTTGCTGAACACTATATTCAAAATGAATTGAGGCTAACTTAATCAATTTGCAATAAAGTATGCTGCTCAGTTATTGCAAGGACATGAGGTCTTCACGGCTTAAGCCTGTACTGTTAATGACTAACTCCAAGTCGATACCGCTTTTTAAAAGATATTGAGCAGTGGTAAGTTGTTGTTCATAAGCTTCTTTTCGTCCTCTTTCAATACCTTCTTCAATGCCCTCTTTACGGCCTTTTTCTTGTAATCTCAGCGCAATATTCATGATAACCCCTTGATGTTTTTCTGTTGCTTCACTCAGTTGCTGAACAATATATTCAAAATGAATAGAGTCCACGGTAATAGAGATAATTAAGGATCGTGATGATGTCATCGTCATTATTATAGTGCTGGTTGAGCGCTTGAGCCAACAAGGGAACAACCCGTTGAAGCTCATCGCGTAAGTCCTTATGTTTCATTGCAAGCTCCATGACGGCGACTTTGCGATGATTGACGAGTTCATTGTCATCAATAACCGTGATATCAACAATGGGAAATGTTTTGCTATATAAATCTGATGCGACATCCGGCCAATGAAAGCAATGCGTCCAAGGTTGAGCATATGGATAAGGGCTCACTTTTTCGTGGTAAAATAATACAGGCACAACCAACGGTAAGTCTTTATTGCCTTGTTGTAGATGCTGATTCATGGCTAAAAACGCATAGTGCATCAACCGCCATCCCATGAGCTTATCAGGCGATGATTGGTGCTCAACTAACATATAAATATACCCATCACCTTGCTGTGTTTCGACGGTATACAACACATCTGAGAAACGCGAACGCAGCTGTTTATCGATAAAAGATGTGTTGGTTATTGCTAATGTGTCGAAATGGCATAATTGCTTAATATTGGTGGGAAGGTGGATATCAAAAAAGTCACGCGCATTGTCAACTTTAGACATAAACCCTTTAAAGGCGGCGTCATGGGGTGTTGAATTACGCTGTTTTACCATATCGATTTCCCACTCAACAGATAGCTTGTTTACGTGGGCAATTTTACGCAACTTTCGGACTCACAGATAAAAAGTTTGTCCTAAAATTACGCATGAGATGACAATTAACTAATTGTAATAATTTATTATATTAAGTTGTGATTCGAAAAAAAAAGCGCCTCATTGGGCGCTTTGCTTAGTTGATGAAACACTACTTTTTCACTTGAGGTAATTTTACTCGAAGTAACCGTACAGCATTCGCGGTTACAAGCGCGGTAGCACCTGAGTCCGCAAGCACTGCTACCCAAAGTCCAGTGATCCCGAGTAAACTGGTGACTAAAAATACGCCTTTTAGCCCAAGCGCTATCGTAATGTTTTCACGGATAATTTTCCGCGTTGCACGGGATAGCGCAATAATTTCTGGTAAGCCTGTTAAACGGTTATGAGTTAAAGCTGCATCCGCTGTTTCTAATGCAACGTCAGTACCACTGCCCATTGCCACACCGATGCTCGAGGCTTTCATTGCAGGGGCATCGTTAATGCCATCACCGACCATCATGGTGCTATGGTTGCGGTTTAGCTCCATAACTGCGGTCACTTTATCTTCTGGGAGTAAACCCGCACGGAACTCCATACCTAATTGACCTGCAATTGCCCCAGCAGCACGCGGGTTATCACCCGTTAACATCACGGCATTAACATTGAGCGCTTTGAGCATGCTCATCGCATCACTGGCATCTGTGCGCAGTGTGTCTTGCAGCGCAGTTAAACCAATAACGCGGTTATCTTCCAATGTGACAATGACCGTTTTACCTTCAGCTTCCAATGCTTCAACTTTGCTTTGCCATTCATTTTCTAATGGGATCTCTAAGCGATTTGGAGCACTAACCAGTATGCGTTTATTGTTAAGAACACCTTCAACACCTTTACCTGCAAGTGCCTTGCGGTCTTGTGCTTCAGTCACTGACAAAGACAGCTCTTCCGCTTTATTTACAACCGCTTTTGCCAATGGGTGGTGTGAACCAACCTCAACAGACGCTGTGATTTGCACTAATTCACTTTCGGTCATTCCATCAACAGGAACTAAGTTAGTGACATGGGGCTTACCTTCCGTCAGCGTCCCTGTTTTATCTAATGCGATCGTGGTAATTGTGCCAAGCTGTTCAAGTGCTGCGCCACCTTTAATCAATGCACCGCGACGTGTTGCTGTCGCAAGGGCTGAGGTGATTGCTGCAGGCGTTGATATCACAAGCGCACACGGACAACCGATTAATAGCAATGTTAAACCGCGATAGATCCATGTTTCCCAAGGTGCAGAAAAGAAAATTGGTGGGATAATAATCACTAACGCTGAAATTAACATGATAATTGGCGTATAAATACGGCTGAAACGGTCGATAAAGCGCTCAATGGGTGCTCGGCGTTCTTCAGCTTCTTCAATCAGTTGTAAAATACGGTCAATCGCGTTCTGGCCTTGCTCTGAAACGACTTTCATTTGCACTGCACGGTCAACGGATAAGCAACCCGCAGCGACTTTTTCACCAGCAGTTCGTTCAACAGGAACAGATTCCCCTGTTAACGCACTCTCATCAAAGCTGGCAAAATCTGAAACTAACACGGCATCTGTTGGTAAACGCCCGCCTGGCGCGACTTCAATAATGTCCCCAGGGCGTAGTTGTGCAACAGGGACGGTGGTTTTTTGCCCATCTTTAATGAGAATTGCATCTTCTGGAACCAATGCCATTAATGCGCTGACCCCGCGACGAGCACGACCTGCCGAGTAGGATTCGAGCATTTCTCCTAACATAAACAGTAAGATAACCATGGCGGCTTCTTCTGTGGCTTGAATAAAAATTGCCCCTACAGCAGCAACGGTCATTAATGTTTCGATGGCAAAAGGAGAACCAGTACGAATTAAGCGTAATGATTTGCTCGCTATTGGATATAACCCATATAACGTCGTTAAAATAAAGGCAATATTCCCGACTTTTGGACTAAATGCCTCAATTCCCCAGCTGATTGCCATCAGTATTGCTAAGATAATGACCGGTTTAGCTTCACTCAGTAAGCTTTGTGGTGGGGCAATAGACGCCGCATTATTACTACCGACTTCGAGTAATTCATAGCCAGCAGCTTCTACGGTAGAACGTACTGCCGCACTGATGTCTGTATTTGCATCAACCACTAATTTTTCAGTCGCAAACAATACTTTGGCTTGTTTAACTTCGCCGATTTGGCCTACCGCATTTTCAATTTTATTGGCGCAGCTTGGGCAATCCATCCCACGAATTATCCAGCTAAAACGCTGCCCAGCGGCCTGCAAAGGCTCAACTTCATTCGTTGTGTCCGCAGTTAGCCCGCAGCTTCCACCATGTTGGTGATCATGATTCGAATGATCATGACTTGAATGGCTATTATCACTGTGTCGATGAGTTTCCTCATCATCATCAGGGTGTTTCTTTATATCACTATGCTCATGAGTATGTGAGTCATTACTTGCCTGTGTACTGTTTTGTACTACTGTGGATGAGCATGCGCTTGTGCTTGAGCAGCAAGAGCTTGTATGTGTATGATTTTCTTTATGAGAGTGTGAGTGCATAAGCGCCCCCTTATCCAACTATAATGAGTTCTATCATTGATTGTTGATAAGTCTACACTTTGGAGTCTACTCCAGAGTCAAACAAAAAGAGGGGAGCCAATTGATAAAATTCTCAGATAGCATTTTTAATCAATTGGCACTTATTGCAGGAAATATTATAAATAAATTGCGCGGACAATAAAGAATTGCCCAAGGAAATATAATGCAGCGACAACTGCTTTTGAGGCTTTGAACGGCAAGCGGAAATGGGCAATTAACCATACACAGTGAGATAAAAAGAGTAACGATGCCCCCACCATGATGGAAAAGTTATATTCGCGCCCAAGGCCAAAATATTGGTCGCCAGCGACCCAAGCCATAATCATACACATGATTAAAGAAGCAAAAACAATGGCTTGTAGGTTTTCCAACTTACCCCAAATAAGAACTAGTGTGATAGCCGCAATAATCAACGGTGCTGCTAACCAAGGTAAAAATAGACCAAAGTTTAATTGCATGCCAAAGCTAATTGCATAAATTAGGTAGCTGAGGAACATGAGGGCGACAGAAGCTAGTAAGTGTTCACTTGAAAACATTCGCGAGAGATCAGCTATCAGTGAAACTAATAATCCGCCAAGAATAAGGTAATTTTGTAGATTTAAATCATCCGAACTCCAACCCCAAAAGAGTAATAGTAACAGTGTAATAGGGCGGAATAACCAACGTTGCCATCCTGGGCCGCGGTAGGCAGCATCGACATATAACCAGCCAGAGAAGAGTACTGCGAGAAATGGCCAACTAATCATACACATATCCTTATAAGTTCAATAAATGAAACGGTAATAAGCCGTTCACTGAGATAACGTGTTCTGTTTCTACAAATAAGATAAACTATAGTTAGGATCTTTTTAAGCGAAATGCACAAATTATGAATAAGCCAATATTATTAATTATCGTTATTGCGATTATCGCCGTGCTTGCCACTAAACGTTTTTTTGACCAACGCAAGCAAAATGAAATTAACGATAATTCTTTGCCTGTTAGTTACTTAGTTAAGGTCGATAGCAAAAAAGATTACCCTTATCCTAACATGCGTTCTCGCGAACGGGATGTCGTTTCACCTGAAACTTTCCGCTACGAAATTTATTTTAAAACGTTAGCCAGCGGTGAGGTGATTAAAACCATTGTAACAGAAGAACAATACCGCGAAGTTGAGCTAGAGCGTGAAGGTAAACTTACTCTACAAGGAACGCGGTATATTCGTTTTGAGCCCAAATAATCTATTGTTCTGACTTATTTTTTTTTGCTTCTTCTAAAGCAGCTTTGGTTTTTTTCTGCATCGCTAACATTTCGAAGACACCAAAGAAAAAGATGCGCGTTTGCACTAAACCAGAAACTTTTTCACCTTTAGGCAAAGTGGCTTTTAGGAAAATAGTTTGTAATGCGTGCATGAAAATCATAAAGACCATTGCAATATCCATAAAATATTTCAATGGTTTAGGGAATGGGTGTATTAAATTAAACACCATAAAACCCCAAACGCAAATCATCAGTAGGCGACCAACATTAATTAACATACTTTTTTCCTAAAGAGAGGTTCGAATAAACAGGCGATAAGCAACTTGGCCAGCAATTTTTTCGCGATGAAGCTGCCAGTTTGTAGGGAGGTCAGTAAGTGGTGACTCCGCCTCTGACTCAACGTATATCCAGCTTTCGTCTGCTAGCCATTGGTTTTTTTCGAGCAATTGAATTGTTTCGTTGAGTAAGCCTTTGCGAAATGGTGGGTCAATAAATACCACGTCAAAAGGGGTTCCCTGTTGGCTTAACACAGTCAGGCTACTGTTGGTGATAACGGTTGCATCATCCGCTTGTAAACGGGCCTTATTTTCAGTGAGCAATTGCGCGTTTTGTTTATCTAGCTCAATAAATGTCACATTTTGAGCAAAGCGAGAAAGCGCCTCGAAACCTAATGAACCACTTCCTGCGAAGCAATCAAGGCAGCGTGCGTCCCGAATAACAGGCATTAACCAATTAAATAACGTTTCTTTGATGCGGTCTGTGGTTGGACGTAAGCCCTCACTATCACGGACAGGTAGCTTTCTCCCTCGCCATTTCCCACCAATGATACGAATTTGCCCTAAAGGCGCTGATTGTGGTTTTTTTGCCATAATGTGTATTGCTACTTAGCTTATTGTTTACTTAAAAATGATTGTTACCATTGTATACCTGTCAGGGGAGAAGTTGCAGTGTTGTTACCCCTAATTGGCTGAATTTCGATTATAGCGTGTCGTTTTCACAGTTTTAACATAAAAATTCCGATTAAATTGTCAGGATTTTTCGTTCAGATATGTGTTGCAGAGCGATGAAATGATAGACTGCATGTAATTTGATTGCGATTTGATTATCGAGCGCCATATTTTTACCGCGAGGAGTGTAGTGGCAGATGGCTAAAGACAAGAAAAAAGGCTTTTTTTCATGGCTAGGTTTTGGTCGTAAAGATGAAGAAGAGACTCAAAAACAACAAGCTCAGCAGGCAGAAACTGCAAACGAAGTTGAAAATCAACACCCCGTAGAAGATGCCGCTGCCGCAGAAGCGGAACGTCAATACCAAGCGGAGCAAGCTGCAATTAAAGCAGCAGAAGATGAAGCTGAGCGCCAATATGAAGCGCAACAAGCCGCAATAGAAGCTGCAACAGAACAAGCAGAACTTGAACGTAAGGCTCAGTTAGAGGCGATTAAAGCGGCGCAAGAGCAAGCAGAACAAGCGCGTTTTGCAGCAGAAGACGCGCGCCTAGCGGAAGAACAAGCAGAGCGCGATCGCCAAGAAGAAGTCGCTCAACGCCTTGCGGAAGAAGAGCTGGAGCGTCAGCGTGAAGTTGAATTGGCGGCGGTCAAGGCTGCACAAGACGCAGCAGAGCAACAACGTCAAGCCGATTTAGCAGCGATTCAAGAGGCTGAGGACAAAGCAGAACGTGAACTGCAAGAAGCTGCACGTTTAGCCGAAGAACAAGCAGAGCAAGAACGCCAAGCTGCCGAAGCCGCACGCTTAGCGGAAGAACACGCAGAGCAAGAACGTCAAGCCGCCGAAGCTGCACGTTTAGCGGAAGAACAAGCAGAGCAAGAACGCCAAGCTGCCGAAGCCACACGCATAGCGGAAGAACAAGCGGAACAAGAACGTCAAGCCGCCGAAGCTGCACGTTTAGCGGAAGAACAAGCAGAGCAAG
>NZ_JBEBNT010000003.1:0-417419 GCF_040396775.1 Providencia sp. | reverse complement strand
AACACCAACACCAACACCAACACCAACACCAACACCAACACCAACACCAACACCAACACCAGCACCAACACCAGCACCGACGTTATATTTAAAATAAACTAAAACAGACCCATGAAAACCAAAATAGAATTTAACTACGTATTGTTGCGAAGCGCTTCGCAAAAATTTTGTAATTAATACTTTTTATAAGATTTTTTGGGAAGCGATTTATAACGTTATATTTATGAATTAAAAGTTAATCGAATAGGGGGTAGATTAGACTCGAAATTTAAAAACAAATAAGAAATAAAGTTTAAAATGAGAATTTTTCAAAACAAAAATAGAGTGTGGAAATATAAAGATCAGAAAATTTCCTTAACATTGGTTTCATTCGCAATTATCGGTGGAATATTACCCTTGTTATTTATGCCTAATCTTTTAAATTTTGATGACTCAGTTATTATTTTACTCGTTTCAATTTTTTTATTATTCATGTTTTTTGTAAATAAAAATCTTAAATTTATTTTATTGGTAATGACTTTTTTTCTATGGGGAAATTGGCATGGAAATAATATAAATAATAATATTTACTCGTTATCAGTAAAGCACCAGTATTTGGACATAACTGTCATCAGGTTACTCGCTGAAGATAAAGAGAAAAAAATTAAAATTAGAATCGATAAAGTTAATAATAAAGAAATATTTCCCCCGTTGTATGCAATATGGAAAAGCAAAGAAACTCTATGTTCGGGTCAATCATGGCGAATTAATAGTAAGCTAAAGCCCTTACATAATTCTTTGAATGAAGGTAGTTTCAACCAGCAGCGGCACCAATTATCACAACGGATTATAGGCACATTAAAAAGTAAGCAGAATACAGTATTGAACTCTGAATGCTCGACAAGGCAAAAAATAATCAATTATTTTATGGCGCCAATGAGCACTTTGAGAAATGTTGGGATTATATATGGGTTAATGTTTGGAGAAAGAATATTATTGTCTGAAAAACACTCGCGCTTATTGCAGCAAACGGGGTTAACCCACTTAATGGCGATCTCTGGCTTACATATTGGGTTAGCTTATTGTTTAGGGCTTATTATAGCCAGGGGGGCACAGTATGTACTTCCTGTTTGTTTTATGAACCAAATTATTCCAACTGCATTAGGTTTAACATTAGCATTATTGTATGCATGGATTTCTGGGTTTGCGATTCCAGCAACTCGAGCACTATTTTCATTGTTTTTATGGGTTTATATTAGAAACAAATCATCATTATACTTTTCTTGGCAGTGGGCACTATGGAGTATCGCAGGCATTTTACTGTTTGATCCACTTACTATTTTATCAGATAGCTTCTGGTTATCGAGTTTTGCTGTCTTAGCAATTTTGTATTGGCTGACTGTTTTTCCATTATCAACACGCCTAACTCAAAAGAAAATTATCGGTAAAGTCATTGGATTAGTTCATCTACAGATTGGGTTGCTGATTTTATTGATACCAATGCAAATCATCGTATTTAATGGTATTAACTTCATGAGCATATTTGCTAATTTGTGGTTTGTTCCATTGATCTCTTGGGGGGTAGTACCCGCAATATTGGCTATTTTTTTAGTACCAAATATAACATTACAAAATTTAATTTTTGGTTTTATAGATAGCGTCATTGATTTTGGATTACTTCCGTTATCCTTTTTTAGCCGTTATTGGATGGATCTTCTGAATATACCCTATTATCTATTATTCATCTGCTGGTCTGTGGCTCTAATATACCTATTTAGGTGGTATAAAATGTATCTTTCCCTGATTGGCTGCATTGTTGCTTTGATTTTTATAGAGCGGGGCAATGATAAAAAGCCAGAGCATGACTGGAGTATGACATTACTCGATATTGGGCATGGTTTAGCCGTTATTATTGAACAAAATAATTTAGCTTATCTATATGACACGGGGAACTCTTGGAAAGGGCACAGTAATGCTAAAAGGCAAATTATTCCTTTTTTAAAGCATAAAGAAATAACACCGATGGGGATTATTTTAAGTCATAATCATTTAGATCACACTGGTGGTGTATCTGATCTATTAAAACAATATCCATGGCTAAATGTGCGAAGTAGTTTTGGAACTTATCTTAGTAAAACTAAACAAAAAAGAAGCAAAATCAAGCAAGTGATGCATTTGCCCTGTGTTAAAGGGCAAAGATGGCTATGGGGAAAGTTGACGTTTGAAGTTTTGTGGCCAGAAAAATTGTCAGCTGTTTCCCATAATAATGATTCGTGTGTTATACAGTTTACAGATGGACACCACAAAATTTTATTGACTGGAGATATAGAAAAGAAGGGAGAAGCAAAATTAGTTGAAACTTATAAACAAAGCCTCCGTTCTTCTATTTTGTTTGCACCGCACCATGGAAGTCAAACCTCATCGACAAATCTATTGTTAAGAAATGCTCAACCATCAATGGTTTTGCTTTCGTCTGCAAGGTACAGTGCGTGGAAAATTCCATCGGAAAAGGTCTATCAAAGGTACAAAAAAAATAATATTCAGTGGTTAAATACCGCTGAGAAAGGGCAGTTAACATTATGGTTTAAAAAAGAAAATGTCAGTATTCAGAGCTATCGCGATGAAATTTCCCCACGTTGGTATCATCTGTGGTTTGGCTTACCGCTATTTCCCGAGTAGAATAGTGCGCTTACATTAAGTCTGGTAATTAAAAGTATGAATGATAAAGACCTTTCGACAAAACAAACTTTTCGCCGCTTGTGGCCGATTATTGCGCCTTTTAAAGCGGGCTTAATTGTTGCAGCAATAGCTCTTATTATAAACGCTGCTGGCGATGCGTTTATGATTTCTTTATTAAAACCTTTATTAGATGAAGGGTTCGATAAAGCCGATAACGACGTGTTAAAATGGCTGCCACTTGCTGTATTAGGTTTAATGGTTGTTCGTGGTGGTTCTAGCTTTGTCTCAACGTACTGTGTTTCTTGGGTTGCAGGTAAAGTGGTGATGAATATGCGCCGCAAGCTTTTTGGTCATATGATGGGCATGCCGGTGAGCTTTTTCGATCAGCAATCCACAGGAACGCTTTTATCTCGAATTACTTATGATTCAGAACAAGTAGCGTCTTCATCTTCAGGTGCTTTAATTACAATCATTCGTGAAAGCGCTTACATCATCGGCTTATTTACGATGATGTTTTATTATAGCTGGCAACTGTCTCTTATTTTGATTGTTATCGCTCCTGTTGTTTCTATTACTATCCGTATTGTTTCTAAGCGTTTTCGCAAAATCAGCAAAAACATGCAAACAGGTATGGGGCATGTAACCGCGAGTGCGGAACAAATGCTTAAAGGGCACAAAGAGGTTTTAATCTTTGGTGGTCAAAAAGTTGAAACTGAGCGTTTTTATAAAGTCAGTAACAATATGCGTCGCCAAAATATGAAAATGGTAACCGCATCGGCAATTTCAGACCCAATCGTACAATTGATTGCCTCATTTGCTCTTGCATTCGTTTTGTATGCGGCAAGTTTTCCTGATATTCGCGATGAACTTACCTCTGGTACTATTGCAGTTGTCTTTTCATCTATGTTTGCGTTAATGCGCCCATTAAAATCGTTAACGAATGTCAACGCACAATTCCAACGTGGCATGGCGGCTTGTCAAACGTTATTTGCTATCTTAGATTCTGAGCAAGAAAAAGATGATGGGACTAAAGTTCTCAAGGATGTTAAAGGTGATATCAAATTTGAGAATGTCACTTTTACCTATGCGACAAAAGAGCATCCTGCATTAGATGATGTTTCTTTTACCTTACCAGCAGGGAAATCAGTTGCATTAGTTGGGCGCTCAGGTTCTGGTAAATCAACAATTGCCAACCTAATCACGCGCTTTTATGACATTGATAAAGGTTCAATCCAAATTGATGGTCATGATATTCGTGATTACACGCTTGCCTCATTGCGTAGCCAAGTTGCACTGGTATCACAGCATGTTTACCTTTTCAACGATACGATAGCGAATAATATTGCTTATGCAACCGATGGGAGCTATAGCCGTGAGCAAATTGAAAAAGCGGCTGAAATGGCCTATGCCATGGACTTTATCGCTAAGCTTGATAAAGGGTTAGATACTGTAATAGGTGAAAATGGGGTCATGCTTTCAGGTGGGCAACGTCAGCGTATTGCAATTGCGCGTGCTTTGCTACGTGATGCACCAATTTTGATCCTTGATGAAGCGACATCAGCACTTGATACCGAGTCTGAACGTGCAATTCAAGCTGCACTGGATGAACTACAGAAGAATAGAACATCATTGGTGATAGCACACCGGTTATCAACAATTGAGAATGCAGATGAAATTTTAGTTGTACAAGATGGTCGTATCATTGAACGCGGTACGCATACAGCGTTGCTAGCGCAAAATGGGGCTTATTCTCAATTACACAGTATTCAATTTAAACAATGATAGAGCGTATTTGGTCCGGCAAGTCGTGGTTATATATCTTACTGTTACCGCTATCTTTTCTTTATGGATTGATAACGATAATACGCTATGCCGCTTATAAAGTCGGGCTAAGTCGCTCTTGGAAAGCGCCAATACCTGTGGTTGTGGTGGGGAACCTCACAGCTGGAGGTAATGGCAAAACGCCAGTGGTTATCTGGCTGGTTGAGTCGCTGGTAAAGGAAGGCTATCGCGTGGGAGTAGTGTCCCGCGGTTATGGTGGAAAAGCGGAGAGTTACCCACTTGTTCTCGATGAAAATACACCAGCAGCAGCAGCTGGAGATGAACCTGTTCTAATTTACCACCGTACTAAAACCCCTGTTGCAGTAGCCCCTAAGCGCAGTGATGCAATCAAAGCATTATTAGCAGTGCATGAATTGGATGTGATCATCACTGATGATGGCTTGCAGCATTACGCGTTGCAACGTGATTATGAAATCGTGGTGATTGATGGACAACGTCGTTTTGGCAATGGATGGTGGTTACCAGCAGGCCCCATGAGAGAGCGAGCGGGCCGTTTAAATAGCGTGAATGCCTTGATTGTTAATGGTGGTCAGCCAGAGGGGAACGAAGTGTTAATGACCCTTGAAGGTGACACCGCAGTTAATATTGTAACTTCAGAAAACCAGCCTGTTACTCAGCTCGACTCTGTGGTTGCAATGGCTGGTATCGGGCATCCGCCTCGTTTTTTTGCCTCTTTAGAAAATAAAGGAGTAGCGTTGGTGAATACCCACGCTTTTGTTGATCACCAAGATTATGAACAACAGCAACTTTCTGCGCTTGTTAAGCCAGCGCAAAACTTGCTGATGACTGAAAAAGATGCCGTTAAATGCCGCTCATTTGCGCAGCTCAATTGGTGGTTTTTACCTGTAAAAGCGCAATTAGCATCCAATGGTGAGCAAAAAATCCTAAGTGAAATAAAAAAACTTATCACAAATAACAAAAATACTTGCCACTAACACTTCACTATGATAATAATATCGCCACTGTGATATAGGTCTAATTATTATGTATCTAGATGCAATACAGTAATAATTGGATTTTATACTAGCTTAATTTCACGCTCCGTTCTTTAGTTAGTCTTCATATCCTCGCACATCAACGCTGTTAAATCGTTGTTACTTAGTTTTGTCATCATAATGTCAAAATAGACTGTTAACTTCACAGTAGATGCGTGGTGTCTGAAACCTACATTTACGGGCGTTATAAAAGATGCACAATAATTTTAGTGCATAAATTGGTAAAAGTTTGATTACTCTTTAATGTATTAATAGATCGGCAATTTATAAATGGGAAGCAAGAAAGGGTAATGATACAAAAATAAAAAGGTATTGTTCTTAGAACAAAAGGAGTTTTAACATGAATTTTCAATTACATATGGGTCGAGTTAAATGGTTTGACGCAAAAGAAGGTTACGGTTTTATTTCGCCATCCAATGGTGGAGATGATGTATTTGTGACAACGAAATCAATTGCTAATAAAAAAATCAAATCATTATTCGAAGGTCAAAACGTCGAGTTTTGCTTAACACGTAGTTCTAATGGCATAACGGCTGCTGACGTTATTGCTTACTAAATAAAAACAGCACAATTTCTCCTGCTTTCATCCTCTCATCTTCGCAGGAGATCTTAATCAGAAAGATTAAAGTTAACGGTGATATCTGCATGTGATATCCTGACTCCAAGTGAGTTAAATCCATTCGGGAGAAAACATGGATCACCGTTTACTTGAAATCATTGCTTGCCCTGTTTGCCATGGCAAATTAAGTTATAACAAAGAACACCTCGAACTTATCTGTAAGTTTGACCATTTAGCCTATCCCATTCGTGATGGCATCCCCGTTTTACTCGAAAATGAAGCGCGCCAAGTCTCATTAGATGAAGGACAATAATCGCCATGTTTACGGTTATTATTCCTGCTCGTTATGCTTCAACCCGCTTACCCGGCAAGCCGCTGGCTGATATCCATGGTAAGCCGATGGTTGTTCGAGTGATGGAGCAAGCCATTAAATCTGGTGCGAACCGAGTGATTGTCGCAACAGACCACCAAGATGTGGCGAATGCAGTTATTACAGCGGGTGGCGAAGCGTGTATGACTAACCCTGATCACCAATCGGGTACGGAAAGATTGGCTGAGGTTATTGATACATACGGTTTCTCTGATGATGAAATCATTGTGAATGTGCAGGGTGATGAGCCTTTAATTCCGCCTGAAATTATTAGTCAAGTTGCTCATAACCTTCAAGGCAGTAAAGCGAATATGGGCACTCTGGCTGTTCCAATTCATGATGCACATGAAGCGTTCAACCCAAATGCAGTGAAAGTGGTCACGGATCATGACGGGTATGCACTGTATTTTTCCCGTGCAACAATTCCGTGGGATAGGGACAACTTTGCGAAAAGTCATGATTCAATTGATGATTTTTTCTTACGCCACATTGGTATCTATGCCTATCGCGCAGGCTTTATTCGCCGTTATATCCACTGGGAAGCGAGCCCGCTAGAGAAAATCGAAATGCTTGAGCAACTCAGAGTGCTTTGGTATGGTGAAAAAATCCATGTGGATGTTGCTAAAGTGACACCAGGTGCAGGTGTTGATACACCCGAAGACCTAGAATTGGTGAGAAAACAATTTTTATCATAGAAATTTATTTGTTTTTACCAATGGCATGATGCGATAAAAAAGGCGTAACCTTAATGAGTTACGCCTTTTTGTTTTTATTCGGAAACGACTAATTCAGGTGTGCTGAGTGGTTCTTCTAAGGCTTGGCTATTATCAGGTTTTATATGCCACCAAATCGTGCCAATAAATTCGTACCAAGCACGCTCACTATGGCTGAAGTAATAGGCAGAAGGAATATATTTTTCCCATGGATTAATACCGCTGCTAATGGCTAATTGATTTGCAGGGGCTGGATAAGGCTGCATACCTCTGTCAGTAAACATTGTAATGGCTCTTGGTAGATGATTAGCCGATGTCACAAGTAAAAATGGTGTTTTTCCAATAATTTTCTCAACTTCGTAAGCCTCTTCTTGCGTATCTTTGGGCTCAGTGAGTGGGATAGTATCTGATTCAGGAACACCCAATGACTGTGCAACTTTGGCTGCAACCTCAGCACTGCTTATCGTGCTGCTGGCTTTTCCGCCTGTAAATATCAGCTTACTCCCAGAGTGTTTAAGGTATAAACGCACGCCTTCAGTGACTCTTGGTAGACTGTTACTTAATAAATTAGCGCTTGGGCTCCAGTCAGGGTTATAGGTAAAGCCGCCACCTAAGACCACGATGTATTTAATATCTTGTGGTGGGTTTTCTGTGATTAACTCATAGCGTTTATTAAAATTGCCCTCAATAGGGGCGAGCAAGCTGTCTGAAACGGGTTGTAATCCAAGTAGTGCGATGAGCACTAAACTCACGGTTGTTAAGCTTTTTCCCCATTTTTGCCAGCGAGTAAACCACAGCAAAAGCAGCCCGATAGCACCAATAATGAGCAATAGTGGCAATGGCATTAAAAGTGAGCCAATGTACTTCTTTAAGAAAAATAACATAATCAAGCCTATATTTAGGGGACTAACCACTGCCAATGTTCGGTATGAGTTTGGCAAATTTGCTACATAAGACAACGAAAATTAACGTTAATAATGCCAAAATGAAATCCGCTGAGCAAAATAAACTACTATGCAAAAATATAGCCATTATCTGTTATAATTTACGTTTCAATTGTCGCCAACATCTTGTGTGATAAGCACAATACTCAGTGATAATATTCATGATTAGATAAATTTTCATCAAGATCTGGATGAAACTGATGAGTTTTGAGTGTTTTTACGACAAATTGACCCATAAATATGCTGTAAATGACGAATGATAGGCAACTGGATAGCACATGGCAGACCGCAACTTTGATGATATTGTCGATAAATTTGCAAAAAATATCTATGGAACGACCAAAGGAAAGATACGCGAAGCGGTGGTTTGGCAAGACTTAACTCAATTATTAGAGACCCAGTTTAAGGGAAAAACGTTACGGATCCTTGATGCAGGTGGCGGAGAAGGCCATTTTTCGCGCAAATTAGCTGCATTAGGCCATCAAATCACACTTTGCGATTTATCCGAAGAGATGTTGGAGCGCGCTCGTGAGTTAGCTGAAGAAGAGGGAATTATTGGTAGCATGCAGTTTGTCCATTGTGCAGTACAAGATATCGCACAACATGTTGATGAACCTGTTGACCTTGTTCTTTTTCACGCGGTTTTGGAGTGGATTAGCGATCAAAAATATGCAATTGAACAGCTGGCAGATATAATCAGACCAGAAGGCGTATTTTCTGTCATGTTCTATAATGCAAATGGCTTGGTCATGCGTAATGCAGTTTTAGGTAATTTTCATCTGGCAACACCGCATATCCAACGTCGTCGTAAACGTTCGTTATCACCGCAAAAACCGTTATTTCCTCAGCAAGTTGATGAGTGGTTAGCAGAGTGTAAGATGGATATCTTAGGGAAAAGCGGTGTTCGAGTTTTCCATGATTATTTGCAAAGTCGGCAGTTACAGCAAAAAGATTTCCCTGCGTTGTTGGCGCTTGAACAACAATATTGCCGTGAAGAACCGTATATCAGCATGGGGCGTTACATTCATGTCATGGCACGCAAACAAATACAAAAGGACGATTTATGAGTGATTTTTCCCAGACCGTCCCTGAGCTCGTGTCTTGGGCACGAAAAAATGATTTTGCAATTTCACTTCCCGCTGAACGTTTAGCGTTTTTACTGGCCGTTGCTGTACTGAACAGCGAGCGGGTAAATGGTGAAATGAGCGAAGTGGAATTGGTCGATGCCTTTCGTGAGGTTTGTAAAGGGTTTGAACAAACCACAGAATCACTGGCGGTACGCGCAAATAATGCCATCAATGATATGGTACGCCAGAAAATATTTAACCGCTTTGCGAGTGATATTGTCGAAGGTAATGCAATCTATCGTTTGACCCCATTAGGCATAGGCATTAGTGATTATTATATTCGCCAGCGTGAGTTTTCAACATTGCGACTTTCGATGCAACTTTCTATCGTTGCAGGGGAATTGCAACGTGCGGCAGAAGCAGCCGAAGATGGTGGTGATGAGTTTTATTGGCACCGTTATGTTTTTGCCCCGCTAAAATATTCTGTCGCTGAAATCTTTGATAGTATTGATTTATCCCAGCGAATTATGGATGAGCAGCAAAATTCCGTAAAAGAAGATATTGCAGCACTGCTAAACCAAGATTGGCAAGCGGCGATTGCCAACTGTGAGCAATTACTGTCAGAAACCTCTGGAACACTTAGGGAATTGCAAGATACGTTAGAGGCCGCAGGGGATAAACTGCAAGCCAACTTATTACGTATCCAAGAAGCAAACATGAATGCACCTGTGTTTTCAGATATGGTAGATAGGTTAGTTTTTGATTTACAAAACAAATTAGACCGTATTGTGAGTTGGGGGCAGCAATCCATTGATCTTTGGATTGGCTATGACCGCCATGTACATAAATTTATCCGTACCGCGATTGATATGGATAAAAATCGCATATTTTCTCAGCGGTTACGCCAGTCAGTTCAACATTATCTCGACAGCCCTTGGGCACTCACTTACACCAATGCTGAGCGGTTATTTGATATGAGAGATGAAGAGCTTGCCTTGCATGATGAAGAAGTCACAGGTGAGTTACCGCCAGAGCTCGAGTTTGAAGAATTTAGCGAATTAAATGATAGGCTTGCAGAACTAATGGAAGCAGAGCTCGCATTCTACAAAATAGAGCAGCGCCCATTAGATGTTGGTCGTGTATTACATGATTACTTGCAGCAGTATCCACAAAAACGTCATTTTGATGTGGCGCGAATTATTATCGATCAAGCTGTAAGATTAGGTATCGCAGAGGCTGATTTGGCGGGGTTACCGGCAGAATGGCAAGCTATTAATGATCACGGAGCCAAGGTACAGGCACATGTCATCGACAAATATTGAACAATTTATGCCAGTTAAGCTGGCTCAAGCATTAGCTAACCCGATTTTTCCAGAGCTAGACAGCCAATTGCGTTCAGGTCGTCACATTAGCATTGATGACCTTGATAACCACGCATTTTTGATGGATTTTCAGGAAGCATTAGAGCAATTTTATGCACGTTATAACGTTGAGTTAATTCGTGCACCTGAAGGCTTTTTCTATCTGCGTCCTCGCTCAACCACATTAATCCCACGCTCTGTGTTGTCTGAGCTGGATATGATGGTGGGGAAAATCCTGTGTTACCTCTATTTGAGCCCAGAGCGCTTAAGTAACCAAGGTATTTTTACCTCACAAGAGTTATTTGAGGAGCTGTTATCGCTGGCGGATGAAAGCAAATTATTGAAATTTGTTAATCAACGCTCGACAGGGTCTGACCTTGATAAACAAAAATTGCAGGAAAAACTAAGAACCTCACTAAACCGTTTACGCCGTTTAGGGATGGTGCATTTTCTGCAAAATGATTCGAGTAAATTCATTATTAGCGAATCGGTTTTCCGTTTTGGTGCGGATGTGCGTAGCGGTGATAACCCGCAGGATGCGCAATTACGTATGATCCGTGATGGTGAAGCGATTTCCCTAGACGGTGAATTATCACTCAAAGACAGTGATGAAGACGAAGTCGAAGATAGCCAAGACCCAGCAGAAAGTGATGAGGATGAAGAATAATGATTGAACGCGGAAAATTTCGCTCACTGACGCTGGTTAACTGGAACGGTTTTTTTGCTCGTACTTTTGACCTTGATGAGTTGGTAACCACCCTCTCAGGGGGGAATGGTGCGGGGAAATCTACTACCATGGCGGCGTTTATCACTGCCATGATCCCTGATTTAACTTTGCTGCATTTTCGTAATACCACAGAAGCGGGAGCGACATCAGGTTCCCGTGATAAAGGTTTACACGGGAAATTACGCCCTGGCGTCTGTTATGCCATTTTGGATGTGCTGAACTCAAAACACCAGCGCGTCATGGTGGGGGTACGCTTACAACAAGTGGCTGGGCGTGATAAAAAAGTCGATATTAAGCCATTTATGGTGCAAGGTGTGCCACTTGCTACTGTACCGACTGAAATTTTAACGGAAGTGATTGACGGTCGTCAGGCTAAAGTTATTCCATTAAATGAGTTAAAAGAAAGGCTTGAAGAGCAAGAGGGTGTCTTATTCAAGCAGTTTAACTCGATTACGGATTACCACTCGATTCTGTTTGAATTAGGCGTATTGCCTAAACGTCTGCGTTCAGCAGGAGATCGCAGTAAATACTACCGTCTTATTGAAGCGTCGCTATATGGTGGGATTTCAAGTGCAATCACGCGCTCATTACGTGACTATTTACTGCCGGAAAACAGCGGGGTTCGTAAAGCTTTCCAAGATATGGAAGCGGCATTACGAGAAAACCGTTTAACCCTTGAAGCGATTCGTGTTACGCAATCAGACCGCGACCTATTTAAGCATTTGATTAGCCAAGCCACAGACTACGTTTCTGCGGATTATATGCGCCACTCAAATGAGCGACGTATTCACCTTGATGCGGCATTGGCAGCGCGTAATGAACTCTATGCAAGCCGTAAGCAACTCCGTGTTGAGCAAGTTCGCAGTGTTGAAATGGCGCGTGAATTAAATGAACAAAATGGTTCGTCAACAGAATTAGAAGCGGACTACCAAGCGGCGAGTGACCATTTAAACTTAGTGCAAGCAGCACTGCGCCAACAAGAGAAAATCGATCGTTATCAAGCCGATATTGAAGAATTAACATATCGCCTTGAAGAACAAAGTGAAGTTGTTGCAGAAGCGACAGAATCACAAGAAGAATTTGAAGCACGTGCTGAAGCGGCAGAGATTGAAGTTGATGAATTAAAAAATCAGCTTGCCGATTACCAGCAAGCACTGGATGTACAGCAAACCCGTGCGATTCAATACCAACAAGCGTTGCATGCGCTGAACCGTGCACGTGAATTGTGTCAATTACCTGAATTAACCATTGATAATGCAGATGAATGGTTAGACACGTTTGAGGCCCGCGAACAGCAAGCTACCGAAGCTTTATTGGCACTTGAGCAAAAAATGAGTGTGGCAGATGCTGCACATAGCCAATTTGAGCAAGCCTATCAACTCGTTAAGAACATGGTGGGTGAGGTTAGCCGCAGCGATGCCTATCAACAAGCGCGAGCGTTATTGCGCGATTGGTCATCCCAGCAGCATTTGGCTGAGCGTGTTCAACCTTTACGTATGCAACTTTCTGAATTACAACAGCGTTTAAGCAGCCAGCAAAATGCAGAAAGGTTACTTGCAGAGTTTTGTAAGCGCCAAGGTCAAAGCTATGAGCCTGATGAGCTTGATGCGTTAATGGTAGAGCTTGAAGCTCAGCAAGAAGAATTAAGTATTGGCGTCAATGAAAGTGGTGAAAGACGCATGCAAATGCGCCAAGAGCTAGAACAAATTCGCCAGCGTATTGCGCAACTTTCAGCGAAGGCCCCTGCATGGATTGTTGCTCAAGAAGCATTAACACAACTGAACGAACAATCTAGCGAAACATTTGATTCCAGCACCGCAGTTACTGAGTTTATGCAGCAATTGCTGGAGCAAGAGCGTGAAATTACTGTTGAGCGTGATGAAGTTGCAGCCCAGCGCCGTGACCTTGAAAAACAAATCGAGCGTTTAAGCCAGCCAAGTGGGGCTGAAGATAGCCGCATGCTGGCACTCGCAGAGCGTTTCAATGGTGTTTTACTGTCTGAAATCTATGATGATATTACCATAGAAGATGCTGCTTATTTCTCTGCGCTGTACGGCCCTGCTCGTCACGGTATCGTGGTGCAAGACCTTGATGCGGTTCGTAGCCAGCTGGATTCACTACAAGATTGCCCTGATGATGTGTATTTTATCGAGGGGGACCCATCCTCTTTCGACGATAGCGTTTTTGATGCGCAAGAGTTTGAAAATGCCGTATTAGTGCGTTCATCTGAGCGCCAATGGCGCTATTCGCGTTACCCTGAATTGCCACTGTTTGGTCGGGCGGCACGTGAAAGCCATTTAGAGTCGCTCACCGCAGAGCGTGATGAGCTCGCAGAACGTTATGCGACACTTTCTTTTGATGTGCAAAAAATTCAGCGTGCACACCAAGCATTCAGCCGTTTTATTGGCCAGCATATTTCCGTGGCATTTGAAGATGACCCAGAAGCTGAAATTCGAACATTAAATCAAAAACGTACTGAGCTAGAGCGCGCTTTAAGCCAATTCGAAGAACAAACTTCACAGCAACGCCAACAATTTGCTCAAGGAAAAGAAAGCTTAGCTTCTTTAAATCGCCTTTTACCTCAAATGGGGTTACTGCTCGATGAAACCTTGGCGGATAGAGCAGAAGAAATAAGTGAAGAGCTGATTGAAGCAGAAGAAGCGGCACATTTCCTGAATAAACATGGCCATGCGTTAGAAAAATTAGAGCCAATTGTGACGGTACTACTCAGCGATCCTGAACAACACGACCAATTGCGCAAAGATTATGATACCGCAAAACATGCTCAACAAAATGCGAAACAGCAAGCCTTTGCGGTGGTTGAAGTTGTTCAACGCCGTGCTCACTTTAGTTACAGTGATTCGACGGGCATGGTCAATGAAAATGCCGACCTAAACGAAAAATTACGCCAACGTTTAGAGCAAGCGGAAACAGAACGTACGCGAGCTCGCGAGCAGCTACGTCAACATCAAGCTCAGTCAGCCCAATATCACCAAGTTTTTGCTTCATTACGCAGCTCTTTTGAAACGAAGCAAGAAATGCTGAAAGAGTTAGAAGTCGAGATGCAGGAAATCGGTGTGAAAGCCGACCCTGATGCGCAAGAACGTGCACGTATTCGTCGTGATGAGCTGCATCAACGAGTAATGGAAAACCGCAGTCGTATTAACCAGTTAGAAAAACAGCTGACGTTATGTGAGGCTGAAATGGATAACTTACAAAAACGCCTGCGCAAACTTGAAAAAGACTACTTCCAGCTTCGTGAACAAGTGGTTTCGGCAAAAGCAGGTTGGTGCGCGGTGATGCGCTTGGTGAAAGATAACGGTGTTGAACGCCGCTTACATCGCCGTGAACTTGCGTATACGGATGGTGACAGTCTGCGTTCGATGTCGGATAAGGCGCTGGGGGCGTTGCGTTTAGCTGTTTCAGATAACGAACATTTACGTGATGTTTTACGTTTATCGGAAGATCCAAAACACCCTGAGCGTAAAATTCAATTCTTTATTGCTGTTTATCAGCACCTGCGTGAGCGTATTCGCCAAGATATCATTCGTACCGATGACCCAATTGATGCGATTGAGCAAATGGAAATTGAGCTTGCGCGTTTAACGGAAGAATTAACTGCACGTGAGCAAAAACTGGCTATTAGCTCGAAAAGTGTGGCGAATATTATCCGCAAAACGATCCAACGTGAGCAAAACCGTATTCGTATGCTGAACCAAGGGTTACAAGCGGTGGCGTTTGGTCAGGTTAAAGGGGTACGTCTAAACGTTAATATTCGTGAAAGTCATGCACTGTTACTGAGCGTGTTATCCGAAGAAAGTGAAATGCACCAAGACTTGTTCACTAGCCAGCGTTTAACCTTTTCTGAAGCGATGGCGAAACTGTATCAACGTCTGAATCCACAAGTAGATGTTGGGCAGCGTTTACCACAAACTATTGGGGAAGAGCTGTTAGATTACCGTAACTACTTGGAGTTAGATGTAGAGGTTAATCGAGGCTCAGATGGTTGGTTAAAAGCAGAAAGTGGCGCGTTATCAACCGGTGAAGCGATTGGTACGGGGATGTCTATCTTAGTGATGGTTGTGCAAAGCTGGGAAGAAGAGTCACGCCGTTTACGTGCGAAAGATATTATTCCTTGTCGCTTGCTGTTCTTGGATGAGGCTGCTCGATTGGATGCCAAATCGATTGCCACGCTCTTTGAACTGTGTGATAGGTTAGAAATGCAGTTAATTATTGCGGCACCTGAAAATATCAGCCCTGAAAAGGGAACTACCTATAAATTGGTTCGTAAAGTGTTTGGTAATAATGAGCACGTACATGTAGTTGGTCTGAAAGGCTTCGGGCAAGATAGCCCAGTAGCTGAAGCGCCATTGCAGCAATAATAGCGAATGTGATTTAATTAAATGCCGATATTTAGTAATAGATATCGGCATTTTTATATTGATAAATACTTATCTATGGGACTAGTGTTATTTAATGAATTTGAATAAACCAGCGCGACTCAAACTTATTTTTTAAATCTCATTTCATTATTGTTCGTAAGGTTATTGGTGAGCAAAATAAGAGCAGGTAAATGCTTTTATTTAAAATAAAATTCAACTATGTTTAATGCGGAGTTTAATGAGTTAAATACGCTAAAATGTTAAAATGGGAATAATTCTATTTCTCAAATACTTGTTTGGCTTTTAATTATTTTCAGATGATTGAACATTCAAAATCACTAAAATTAGTCTATTCCTATAACATTATTGTTAAAATAAAATACAATCAAATTGCAACTATAATAAAAACTATTGTTATCCATGTAGTAACTTAAGGTGGATGTATGGCAAAGAGAAGAGTGAAAGCTCTGCAAGTCTCAGTAATCTGTGGGTTAATGGCATTCCAATTCCCTGCATTTTCCAATGATGAAAATACGCAGCAAAGTGTAACCGAAGCTCAGCAACCGCAAGTTGTTGAAGTTAAAGAGACCATAACGGTTACACCAACACAGAGTATGGCAAAAATTACGGCATCACTTCCAGCAGATGTGAAACCTGTTTTTGCTACACAACTCGCTAAGTTATATGCCGATAAGCAGATGAAATTGCTATGGCAAGATGAAACGGCAATTAGCCAATTCCAACAGCAAATAGCTGAACTTTCACTTTCTGGTGTGCAACCGCAATTCAGCGAATGGCTGTCTATGTTGGAAAATAATCAACTTAGCGAGCTAGGGCGTGATGTTATATTGTCTGATGCAATGCTTGGGTATCTCCAATATTTGTCCTCAATTGAAGCGAGTGGGCAATATTGGTTATATACAAACCGCCCATATAAAATCATTGCACCGACAGCGGCTCAAATGAAACCATGGTTAGATGCAATTGAAACACAGCGTCTAACAGAGTGGATTAAAGCGCAAGCACCTAATCACCCAATGTACCAGCCAATGCGTAAAGAAATGCTGAAATTGCTGGCATTACCTGAAGATGAATTAGAAATCACAGGCACGAAAACGTTAAAACCAGGCCAGTCCAGTGATGATGTACTTGTGTTACGTAAAATTTTACAACGTGAAGGTTTGTTAGGTGAGAGCGTCACTGAAGACGTTGTTGAGACTGAAACACCAGAAACGTTAGCGCAAGTTGCTGAGCAAGCAAGCGAACAACCGACTGAGGTTGTAGCAGTCGAACTAGCAAAGCCCGCCAGCGCAGCCTCTAAAGTTTATGATCAAGAACTGGTCGATGCCGTTAAAAAATTTCAATTACAGTATGGCTTAGAAGCTGATGGTGTGATTGGAAAAGGGACTCGAGTTTGGCTAAACATGAAGCCCACACAAAAAGCAGGCTTGATGGCGTTGAATATTCAACGCTTGCGTATTATTCCTGCGAGTAATGGCACTGGAATTTTAGTTAATATTCCAGGTTATTCATTAGATTTCTATCTTAATGATGAAGTCATCCTTGATTCTAAAGTGATTGTTGGGCGTGCAGATCGCAAAACACCCATTATGAGTAGCGCATTAAATAACGTGGTTATCAACCCACCTTGGAGCGTGCCGACAAGTATGGCACGTAAAGATATCGCGCCAAGAGGAAAACAAGATCCAAGTTACTTTAGTCGTAAAGGATATACGGTTTATTCTGGTTGGGGTGCGGATTCCTATGAAATAAATCCTTACTCAATCGATTGGGATAATATCACCCCTGCAAACTTCCCCTATCGTATAAGGCAGGCACCGGGCCCAACAAATTCATTAGGGCGCTATAAATTCAATATGCCAAGTTCTGATGCGATTTATTTGCACGATACACCAAACCACAGCTTATTTAACCGTAATGCACGTGCGATAAGCTCAGGCTGTGTGCGTGTAAATAAAGCAAGTGAGCTTGCCAGTATTTTACTTGGTGATGCGGGTTGGGAGCAAAAACGTATTGATGGTGCTTTGAAAGAGGGGTCAACACGTTACGTTAATATCCCTGACCGAATTCCTGTCTATCTGTATTACCAAACAGCGTGGGTGGATAAAGACCAGCAACCGCAATACCGTGCGGATATCTATCAATATGATAATGGTATTGATAATGCGGATAAGTATTTGCCATTACTGAAAAAAATTATGCTGTAATATCTCGATAACAAATGAAGATAATAGGGGGGGAAACTCCTCTATTTTTTTCTTTTCTTGCCAATTCTGTTTAATTCCAAACAATTCCATTGTTAAATCATAACTTGCGATTATTATTTAAATTGAATTATTGATGTCGTGGCGATTTCAAATACATTACAGCAGATTTAACGTAATAATAATGTTAAGGCGCATAATTTAGTGATATGACTCTATTTTTGACGAATATTGCAATAAATTTGCCTTAAAGTATGCATATCTTTACATAATTATACATTAAAACTGACTATGATTTGCTAGACTCAATAGGTTGTCTGAAATTCATTGAATATTTATTTAAATTATTAGAGTCTGAGTTATCACCTATGGATATTATTGATCAAACCCGCAGAAAATGGCTGGGAATTGGCGCTGCAACAATGGGCCTCAGTTTGTTACCAAGTCATGTCTTTGCCGCTATGACGACACCACGTCCTCGTATTTTACGTTTTCAAAATATTAATACTGGCGAGTTTTTAAAAACAGAATTTTTTGACGGTCGCCGTTACAATAAATCTGAACTTGCCCGTTTGAATCATCTTTTTCGTGATTATCGTTGTGACAAAGTCAAAACGATTGATCCAAAATTGTTCGATCAAATTTATTTGTTGCAAATGATGATGGGGACGAATAAACCTGTCCAATTAATCTCAGGTTACCGTTCTTTAGAAACCAATAATAAATTGCGCAGTAAAAGTTCAGGTGTGGCGAAAAAAAGCTATCACACACGTGGACAAGCGATGGATTTTCATATCGAAGGTTTGCAATTAAGCAATGTTCGTAAAGCTGCATTAAAAATGGGTGCGGGTGGTGTTGGTTATTATCCGAGAAGCAATTTCATTCATATTGATACAGGACCGACAAGAACGTGGTAATCTGTGCATAGGTGACACAGATTACGGAGTAATTGTTCGATGAAATATACTATTATCCCAGTAACGCCGTTTATGCAAAACTGTCAGGTTATTTGGGATGAAAATACGTTAGACGCAGTTGTGGTTGATCCCGGTGGTGAAGCAGAAAAATTGATTTCCGCTATCGAAAGCCGTGGATTAACTCTGACAAAAATTCTGCTTACCCACGGTCATTCTGACCATATCGGCGCATCAGCTACACTTTCCAAACATTTTTCCGTGCCCATTTATGGCCCTCAGAAAGAAGATGCTTTCTGGATTGAAAACCTGGCTGAACAAAATGCCATGTTCTACATCGGAGAATGTCCTGATTTCACCCCTGATTACTGGCTTGAAGAAGGGGACAAAGTGACCTGCGGCGAAATTTCTTTTGATGTGTTGCATTGCCCTGGGCATACGCCTGGTCATATTATTTTTGTTAATCATGATGATAAACTGATTTCAATGGGTGATGTGTTATTTAAAGGTGGTGTAGGGCGTAGTGATTTTCCACGGGGTAATCACCAAGATTTAATCGCTTCTATTAAAAATAAAGTGCTACCACTAGGGGATGATTATCAGTTCATCCCTGGTCATGGCCCGATGTCAAACTTAGGTTTTGAGCGTAAAACTAATCCTTTCTTACAAGATGAATAGTTTACTGAAATTAATTATTCATAGCACCATTCAATAACCCCTTCTTAGGGGTTATTTTACATGTAGAGAGAATAATTTAAAACTATGTCCTAATTATATCCTTTGAATCTAGCTATATTTTTAATATTTGATATTTTAAATTGATTTTATTCTGATTTTAATATTAATTTTTTATTTATATAGGGATATATATGGATAAAGTAAATATAGGTTCTACATCATCGATGCAAGAAAATAATTCTGAAGGGAATAGCAAAGACTATGAAAGTATTAACCTACATCTTATACCTTTAAAAAAAGATAATGATATGCCTGTTTCTGGTATTTCAGAAAAACATCAAAAATTAATTGCTCAAGTTGCCAATGAGGAAAATATTGTTATTGGCATTCGGCCTATTGATCCTAAATCAACAAGTATTATAGGAACTGGAGAATACAGCAGTAAAGGGTTAGCGATAAAAGCGAAAAGTTCAGACTGGGGACCACATTCTGGGTTTATTCCTGTACAACAGCAGTTTGCGAAAAAATCTGAGAGAGAGAATAGCAAAAAATACAACAGTTACTCTCAAGAGTCTATTAATGAAGGTAAAGCTATTACTGTTATATTAGAAATTTCTCAAGAAAGAGTTGAGGAACTTATACGATATAATACGATCTATTTTTCTGATACAACAAAACAAGATGGATATAAAGAGATAACAGCATCTTTTGATGGTACTGAAAAATTGTTTTTCTTAAAAAAAAATATTAAAGATGGTGGGGGTAAATGGAATGTATATCATCAGGAAAATAATAAAATAGAACCATTTTATGTTATTGGTGATCCTAAAACAGGAAAAGCAATGACTGCAGATTATGATATTTTCAGTATTATTTTTCCGATGTCAGATTTAGAGCATTATGTAAAAGTAACACCGATGTTGGCATGGGAAGATTGGAAGGCTAACGTAAATTATGATGAACTAAATTCAGAACAAAAAAAATTATATAATAATGAAGTAGAATATAATAGGAAGGAAGGAAAAGATAATGGAATTACAAATAAAAAAATTAAAGAAATAAAAAATAAGTTAAATAAAAAACTTGGTTTAGCGGAGGGAATGGAGCTGATCCACCATGGTGCAGATGATGCTAACCCTGCGAGTATAATGAACGAAAATTTTCCCATTACCTTTTTATTACCAGAGCGACTAAAAGGGAAAAGTGCCCTCACAGGTACGACGGAATCCATTGATACTTATTTTCATATGACCCCCCAAGGTGCAATCATTGTTAATAACGTTGAAGATCTTTCTAACTTTCAACAGTTATTAATAAATCAAGGCTATAGAGCTCCATTAAATAAAAAATGGAGTGAAGGAGATAATGGTCAATATTTCGATCCTAAACGTAAATTATCAGTCAGTTTTATTGAAGGGAAAGGTGAAATAATAAGAAAGAAAAGTATCAGTAATAATGAGCCAAGCACGGAAAAACTAGCTGTTCAGTTAGATACAAACTTTGATGATATTTATTTAAATATGCAGGAAGAGCATAAAAATAGCCGATTGCCAGAAAGCCCTTCTCCAAAGATGGAGAATCTAGATACTTGGTTAGATCCGATGTTAATATACCGTCAAAATAAAGCTAATGATGCGGAAACTAATAGACAGGTAAAGCCGACTGAATATACTTATAATGTTATTATACAAAATGGTGGCGATAACGAGTCAGCTAAAGCAACCGCTTATGCATTTTCTAAACACCCTGAAGACTCAATGGTTATTCAGTATGATATGGGCTCGAAGCAATATAAAATTTTGCATGGCGACTTAAATAGAATTAATGTAGGAAAAGTACGTTGGATAACGATTAGTCATGGGCATTATTATGGTAATAATCTGCCAACTCTTTATATGGAAAAAAATGCACAGCAATATGTAGAAGCATTAATGTATTTACGCAGAAAAGTTTTAAAAAATACAATGCCGGATAAACTCGTCATGCTAGGGTGTAATTTAGGTCGAGGAGGTATTAATGAAAACTTTGCACTAAAAGCGACTGGTTTACTCGCTGAGAATAATATACACGCCCCTGTCATCGCTTATAATCGGCAAGTCGGAAATATATATTTAGGCTCTAAGCTTATCTATCCGATTGATTTTTCAAACGATACGATAAACACCCAAGGTTACAAATTTATCTATCAATACCACTCAGAGAGTGGGCAGGTCAGGATCAATAATAACTCTAGTACATTATATTTTATTAATGAGCTTCGCCGTGGTGAGCTGTCACTCACTCAGTTAAATGATTATATTGAGCCCGACCCTATGTATATGTTTAGGGATCCTGATACGCGTACTCTTGATAATGATTTACTTAAAAAAGTGGCTTATAATAATGATATTTATAAATTATTTGTTCAGGAACTTAAAAACCATAACAGTATTCTGCCTAATGAATTTTATACTACTTTCTCTGCGCGATTAAATAAACTCGGCATTACAGATATTCCCATTTGGAAGATGGTTAACAGACAGAATATTCAAAAAAAGGCATTAGCAAATAAAATTAAGCATTCAGAAGAATTAATTATTATTATTAGGCTAATGGGGGATAAAAAAGGTTTATTACAAGCAGAGAGTTTAGCCGCTAGGAATCCTCAAAATACGTTAATTTTTCAGATGGATGTAGACAGTAAAAAACATATTTTGGAATATGGTAAAGAACATTTAATGTCTTTAGTGGAAAAACAAAAAATAACCAATTGGGTGATGATTGGCGATGCAGAAACAGTACGAAAGTCCACAAATGCATTATCTATTGAGTTATCGACACTCAAAAAACAATACCCGCTGATAAGTCCTGAAAATATCCTGTTTCACTCTGTTGGACCAGCAATGATAACGGAAGCGGGTGAGCATAAAATATTTCTTAGTAGTTTATCTAATGAGCTTAAATTACAAGGTATTAACTGTGAAGTTAAATCTAAATTTACCTACGAAGCTCCAAATAACCCCGCAGTGGTGAGTAGTGACATTCCTACAACTACACTCACAGGTCACTCCAGTCAGCAACTCATTTCACTACTGGAAAAATTAGTGTTAAAAGATATTGACATTAAAGATATCAATTTAGAAAATCATCCATATCTTAAAGGCTATTTTACTGATGAAAATGGGGCGTTGAATCATCATAAGTTAATTATTGCAGCAAATGACCCACTTATTTCACCAAAGGTTAATCAATACTTTAATGGTGATAATGTAACAAGCCGCCAAGAATGGGACAATATATTTAATGGTGACTTACCCACTAAAATACAAACACAAGCATATGATGCCTGTACTATATTACAAGCATTAAATGATGGAACAATCACATTAAAAAGTTTAAGTTTAAAATCGCGAAATCAGCTTGAGTCATTATTCCCATCAATAAGTGGTTTAGACCGTGGGGAAGTTTTATCCGTGGTTAATAATGAAAATGAGTTTTTATTATTAAAGAATAATTTAATTGAAATTAGTCAATTAAATGACGGTCATTTTACAGAAAAAAATTCTCTCTAAAAAACATTAAGTTAAAAGATGTCGTTGAGCAATATAAAAGTTCAACAATGCTACAAAATCAACAGTTTAACAGTATAGTTAACCAAAAAAACAGCAAATACTCAGGTGTAAAATTAAATAAAGTTAATCATAATTCAATACGTGGATTGAGTAAGTCAACTAATTATGATGTGAAAATGGGGTTATTGTATGGTGTGGAGTTTCAATTAGCAGGGGAAGATTCGGCTTGTTTGTTTTTTAAACGCAAAGCGGAATTAGAACAGAAACAACAGCAAGGAATGCTTTCTGATGGGGAAACAGAATTACTACTAAAAATACAAGATTATACTGAAGATGTTATACAAAATATCACTAAAAATGGTATAGAAGCTGCTGATCAATCAATACTTTCAGTTATTGATGCAAATAATAGACATTATCACGCTATAGATAATTCTATCTTAATAATAAAAGGAAAATCAGTAAGCTATACCGTTAATCATTCTATTCGAGATGGAAATCATATTTATAGTTTATATGACCCTAATGGTTTTCAGCTTAGCATTAAAAATGCAGATGCTAACTTAGCGAAAAAACAGTTTCATCAAGTTATGATTAATTATTTTAAGGATGAGATCATTTTACCGGATGGAAAGAAAATAACGCGCAGTGAATATGCTGGATTTAGTTTGGATTCAAATGGCAGAATCAGAGCTGATTTCCAACTTATTGATATTGATGTACCTGCATTGCAACAAAATATTGGTCAGTATAAAACTCAGAAAGAACATATCCTAAAAAATAAACACTTTTCAGACCCAGTTAATTGTTGGGTTTATATTGATGGTGAAAAAATATCATTATCCAAGTTACAAAGATTAGGGGTAACAATTGATGGAAGATCATTAACTTCGCTCGACACAATGTCGGAAGGGTGGAATGATAAAATTCGTTTTAATGCTGAGAATCTTGCTGCTGAGTTAACAATGTTAAAAGTGCAAAGCGATGATGACATAAGTTTATTAAAAATACTGCATAAAAAAACGAATGATGTTGATTCAATCATTAATTATGAGACGGATTTTAAGAATACACACATATTAAAAAAACAACTTAAGATTATCGCCAAAGATATTGATATTAAAAATGACAATCAGCCTACAGAGCTAATCACAAACCTTCATAAAGTAGGTACTAAATTATCGCGCTTTCAACGGATTGGTAATCGTACAGGCCAAGTTATGGGGGGAGTTGGTGCTGTACAGACTTTAATTAGCTTACATACACTGATTAATCAGTTGGATAACCCTGATTTAACCGATGAAGAACGGCTAGAGGTTGAAAATCAACTCTATATTACCTGTGGCAGCGCTTTTGCAAATTATGGCGATATGATGTTACAGCCTGTTTTGCTTAAAATAGCCAATAATGCAAGAGCCTCTTCTTTAGCCTGCTCTCGTTTAGCTGCTGGCGTTGTTATTGTATTTAACTTAGTTGGTATGGGCTTTGACGCTTACCAGGCATATGACAATTTATCAAAATTAGATAGCGTGACAGATCCACAACAGCGACAAGACTTAATCGTAAATGCTGCTTTGTCTATAGCGAGTTTTGTGGTGAATGGTATCACTGTAGTTGCAGTATTAGTTGCCTCTTCGACAATACCCGTAATAGGGCTTGTCATCGGCGGAATTATATTAGTCGGTGGTTGGGTTTATAATGGAGTGCGTGCAGTTGAGAACATTAAGCAAGAAATCGATATTAGTTGGGATCGGGAATTAGAAGAGGGGATCCGTGGTGCTTTAGGGCTAGAACCAACTTTGCGCACACAACATGATCTCACGACAAAACGTTATCTTGAATTCTTTGAAAAAGTTGATTGGGAGTCGGATGTTGAACGATTTGAGCGCACATTAGCCCCTGCAGGTTTTAAATATCATTTAAAGATAATTGAAAAACCAAGAATAGTTGATGAGGAGCGATTCTATTTAGTGGCAGATGGTGAACCAATGATCGTAGGTTTTTATGCAGATCACTTTGGTGGTAAAGAAGTCAGAAGCGGGTATGAGGATGAATTTATCAACTATACTGAGCAAGGTGCACCGAGTTTTAATTTAGAAGAAATAAATATTTTACAAAATGAATATGTTTTAAGTAAAAATGGTGAAGTAAGAAAACGTACTCAAGATGATGCAGTAAGTACTTTTAGGCCAATAAAGAAAGCGGTATCAGGCAGGAAATTAATAGGAACTGAAAGTTTATCAGAATATTTAAATCTAAATTCGAACTATAATAATCTGCTATTGGAACAGTTTAAAAAAACGCATCATATCAATGATGTTAGTCAACAGAAAAAGTATCCGAATGATATATCGGCATCGGATGTAAGAAATGGGAGGTTATTTGCTATTACTGGTGAAACTGAAATATTTTATGCTGATGATGATAATAAAAATGGTATAACTAAATACTTCTCTAAGGAATTTAATGATGCTAATTTGATTTCCGGGTATATTAATGAGTCAATATCTGGTGGTATTAGTTTTAACTCTGGGAATGGCACGGATATAATAATAGGTAAGCATAATAGGGTTAATGCATTTCAGGCTTTAAATGGAAATAAATTTTTTGTTGGGGGGAAAAAAAATGATTATTTTTATCTAAGGGACAAGGGTTTCTTAGGCGAAAATAGATCTTTTATGTTGAAATTATCAGAATCTATGACAAAAAAGTATTTTGATGGTCAGGATGGGATTGATACTGTCATTATAGATGAGCATCCGGATACCGTTACCTCTATAGAAGTTGATTTAAATAAAAATAGTCTTGATTACCTTAATGGAAATCAATACTTTGCTTCTAATATAAATGTAGCACATGTTTTTAATATGGAAAATATTATTATTAGGGGGAGAGCAACGAATGATAAAATTATTGGTGATAATAATGATAATGTTTTAGATGGAGGAAGTGGTCAGGATTTAATTTTTGGGCATGCAGGAAATGATAGATTAATATTAAGCCATGGTAGTGCTGATGGTGGAGAAGGTGATGATACATACCATATTCGTCGTTATGACTGGGAAAGCGAAGTATCAGATGTTTTCTTAAACAAGAAAATATATAATTCAGAAAAAAAAATGTTTGAGCAAAAGAAAGTTTTCAATAAAAGTAATTTTAAGTTTCATCAGAGGGTAGTAAGTATCAATGAAGAAACTGCATCTAGTAGTATTGTTAATTTAGATTATGACCTCAGTGAAATAAATGAGATTTATATAGATGGCAATAACTTAGCATTAGAACTTTCTATGCCAATTATGAAGTTAGATGGCAAGGAAGTCGCTAATTTTGATGGATATATGACAATAAATTTAAATAACGTGTATGTTGATTCAACTGAAGGTAAAAAGCTTAACCACAATTATCAAATTAGAACGAGGGACGGTTTTTTACTTAATAGTAGACTCAAAGATATAAATAAAAAATCAAAAAAAACAATAGAAGAAAACACATTTGACATTACCTATTTACAATCATTCGATCAAAAGGCGATGGGTAAAGAAAAATCGGTTTATATATCGGTTTCAGATTCTGCAATGATTTTAAACCAAAGTAGAACATATACTAAATCAAGTTGGGGAGATTTTAAATGGCTGGGTCTTGCTGAGGGTTTAACATATGAAGGGAGCTCAAGTAATGATGTGCTCAATTATGTTTCGGGGGAAAATAATATCAAGGTCAGTTTAGGCAAAGACATTTACCGGTTTGACAATATTGAACTTTATCAGAAAGACATTGTTTTTGATTTTTCTACGGTAAGAGGCTTATATGGTGAAAATGACAAAGTGGTTTTATTACTCCCAACTATTAATGCTTTTGAATTACAGATGGATGGTTCTAAAATTGTTTTAAAAGATAGGTTCAACATTACAAACTTCTCTATTCGATTTGATAACTTTGATGAGAGCATGGAATATGCTGTTGTTATCCAAGATAAATATAGCAATTTGTTTAATGTTAATTTACGAAAAGACCAATGTGTCATTACGCCGATAGTACCAATAAATAAAGAAACTGATGATTCAGATGTAATTGTTTTACCGAAAGGCTATACACCAAAAAATGGGTTAATTAATGGCCTAGGCGGGGATGACGCTATTATAAATTATAGTTCACAAGTGAACTTTATTTCTGGTGGCTTGGGTGATGACATAATCACCAGCGCTGGAGAATTTAATGTTCTGTATGGTGGTGCAGGGGAAAATGAACTTACAGGAGGTGATGGGGATGATTTACTGCTTTCCAGCACTGGTTTTGACACCTTGCAAGGTGAGAAAGGAGATGACCATTATTTAATTGATTGTAGCCATGCTGGTATTGTATATATTGATGACTTAGATGGAAATAACCATATTCACTTAATTAATTTTAATAGTGAAGACACTATTCTAGAAACAGATGGTGTGACGCCGCTTGGGGATTTATCAGAGTTGGATGAGTCAGGTAAGATTGTTATCATAAAAAGAGCTACAACTGACAATAACCAAATTCATTTATATTCTGCTCCCTCGGATCATCTAGGATCGTTAATGCAAGATGGGATGGATAAACTTTTTAATGACCTTCATTCCCGTTTTTTAGAAGAAAAAAGAATGGAAAATAATGACTGGAAACCTATTTTTGTCCTTGATGGTGAATTAGATGGAATTGAAACACAAAGTCGTGTTGCCATTAATGTAGATAATATTCAATTAACGCTCTCAGGCCGAGATGACGTAAAAATATTTAAAGAAATAGAGACAAAATCCCCATGGCTCGTCGATTCGTTAGAGGGAAATGATGTGATCCAGGATGAGAGCAAACAAGGCCGTATCATCAAGGGTGGAAAAGGTCATGATGAGCTGACAACACTTGGCGGTGAAAATGTCCTTTATGGTGGCAAAGGGAGCGACCAATTAGTGGGTGGAGAAAATAGCGATTTATTAATTTCAACACAAGGTAAAGACAGACTTCAGGGCGGCAAAAGCAATGATGTATACCTTATTTATGGGGATGGCGTCGGGGATGTTAATATTCTTGATAATGAAGGTAGTAACCATGTTTACCTTATTAATTTTAAACAGGATAGCTTAACAGAAGTGCAGACCCCGCAAGGTTATACTCAAACCTCCATTCAATCGATTACAGGTAGATGGGTTCATATTCACCATCAAAACCATTTAATATCGACGGATAACCAAACAAACATTCAGTTTCATCATAAAACTCATGAAAGTTGGCGTGATAAGTCAGAACAAACGGTTGATAAACTGATCCAATTAATGGTTGAGAAACGTTATGAGTATGAAAGCACATCAGATAATGTATTAAAAGCAGCGTTAGCAGAAAAACGCCTGACGCATTTTGAATGGGTAGACCAGCTAGTTAACGCTAAAATTTAGCGTTATTAAAAAGGCACTCAATATGAGTGCCTTTTTGCTTTTTACTATCGTGTTTTGAAAACTTATAACACTTTCACGATGGCATCACACAGTGGAACCATGTTTTCTAAAGTCAGACCTGCCACGTTAATACGCCCAGAGCTCACCGCATAGATACCAAATTCGCTACGTAGACGCTCTACCTGCTCTTTTGTTAGGCCACTGAAGGAGAACATACCATTTTGGTTGATAATGAAGCTAAAGTCTTGTTTAGCGCCTTTTTCTTCCAATGTTTTCACTAGCAGCTGACGCATACGTTTAATACGTTCACGCATTGCTGTTAATTCTTGGACCCATTCTGCTTTTAACGCCTCATCAGACAGGATGGTGGTAACCACTGCCGCGCCGTGTGCCGGTGGGTTAGAGTAGTTTGCGCGGATAACCGCTTTTGCTTGGCTAAATGCGCGCTCTGCGTTATCGCTGTCTTTTGCGATAATTGTGCAAGCACCAACACGCTCGTTGTATAAACCGAAGTTTTTCGAGAATGAGCTGGCAACAATCATTTCAGGGTTGTTTTTGGTGAAGATACGCAGGCCTTCAGCATCTTCGTCTAAGCCTTTTGCAAAGCCTTGGTAAGCGAAGTCAAAAACAGGTAGTAAGCCTTTGTCTGCACACAGTGTAGCCAGTTTTGCCCATTGCTCCGCCGTTGGGTCAATCCCTGTTGGGTTATGGCAGCAGCCATGCAGAACAATCACATCACCTGCAACTGCAGAAGATAGGCTGTTTAACATGCCATCGAAATCCATGCCATGTTTTGCTGCATCGTAGTAGTTATAGGTCAAAACTTCTAAGCCAGCCGCTTCAAAAATATTATTGTGGTTAGGCCAAGTTGGGTTGCTTATCCAAACACGTTTTGCATTGGTCTGTTTCGCAATAAAATCAGCCGCGATACGCAGGGCACCTGTACCGCCCGGAGCTTGCGCTGTGCGTGCACGTTTTGAGGTGACAATTTCATGTTGTGCACCGAATAACAATTCTTGTGTTACACGGCCAAATTCTGGCATTCCGCTAATCGCAAGATAGTTTTTGGTGTTTTCGTTATCTAGCAGGAATTTTTCTGCTTTTTTGACAGTATCAAGCACAGGGGTTTTCCCTGATCCGTCTTTGTAGACGCCAATACCTAAGTTAATTTTGTTATCACGGGGATCAGCACGGAAACTATCAGCAAGACCTAAAATTGGGTCAGCGGGGGCAGAAGTAATTTTCTCAAACATGTTGTCGATTCCAAAGCTCGGTTGTGGTACCTAACATAAACCTGTGTCGTGAGGCAAAGCAAGGGTGTTTATGGCAACCTTACCTGTCAGATGCCCCATACAGTGGGTTAATGCTGGGTATAGCTGAAAACGGGTTTAGTCGAACGAGTCGAGTTCTCAGGTTAACGTGTGAAAGGGGTTTTGCCAACCGTTTTACGAAAAATTGGCGAGATCTTGTGAGCTAGGTAGGAATTGCATGTAATCCAACCAGAAATATCCATAAAGGCGGTGAATTTACCTGTCTTATCGATGGTTTGGGTTGATAACTACGAAGGTGAACTGGTTTTGAGGTAAGTAAAACAAAGCTAGGTATAACGTAGAAATAAAAAAGCAGCGCTGAAGCGCTGCTTGCAAAAACATGTTACCGTTTTATAGATTATCAGTTAACTGATAATTAGAATTGGTAGATTAAACCTAAACCAACTACGTTATCAGTAGTGATACCGTAAGCTTTGGTGAAATCATTTTTATCTAACAGGTTGATTTTGTAATCAACAACTGCAGACATGTTTTTGTTGAAGTAGTAGTAAGAACCTACAGAGATATATTTAACTAAATCTTTGTTGCCGTAAGTGGTGCTCAGGTCTTTACCTTTAGATTGGTTATAACCAATAGATGGTTTTAAACCGAAATCGAACAGGTATTGTGCAACTAACTCAACGTTTTCAGTTTTGTTAGCGATACCTGATTGGAAGCTACCGCCTGAACCGTAACGAGTCATGTTTTGAGTTTGACCGTACATTGCTGCTAAGTAAACGTTGTTAGCGTCGAATTTACCACCCACGTTCCATGCATCAGCTTTTTTACCACCAGCGTTAGGGTAGTTTTTCTGTGCAGGAGTACGTGAAGAACTTGAGTAACCACCACCCAGAGTTACGCCCCAACCTAAGTCATAAGCAGCTGATAAACCGAAACCGTCACCATTGTCTTTACGGACGCTTGAGCTAGACAGGTTGTCGTCGCCGTTCTTACCTTGATATTGCAGAGCAAAGCTCAGGCCATCAACATAACCGAATGCATTGCTATTACGGTAGGTTAACAGGTTACGGTTACGGCTAGTCATGAAGTTATCAGCTTGAGCCATAGTGTCGCCGCCCCATAAAGGCATAACGTCGGTCCATGCGTTCGTGTCATAGATAACACCGTAGTTACGGCCGTAGTCGATTGAACCGAAATCAGCAAAACGTAAACCAGCATATGCTAAACGGTTTTTGTTCTCGCCTTCGTTTTCAGCTTTGTTAGTTTTAGTTTCCCACTCGAAACGACCAAAACCAGTCAGTTGATCAGTGATTTGAGTATCACCTTTAACACCTAAACGAACACGTGAATCATCACCATCTTGGCTTGGAGCATCTTTGCTGTTGCCATCAGCGATGTAGTGACGAACGTCAACTTTACCGTAAACGTCTAACTTGTTACCGTCTTTGTTGTATACTTCAGCTGCGTTTGCTGCACCAGCAGCTAACAGAGCTGGGATAACCATTGCAAGAATATTGCGTTTCATCATTATTATTACCCTCATTGGTGTTATTCGGACACCTGCCACTGCCAAAAATAATTCGCAAAAATAATTGGAACTATTTATGAGAGATTAGTGTCGTCTATGTCGGCGACCAGTGTTCCATTGCTAAATAAATTTATCTACCCTCAAAGTGCTACAAAATCAAAGATTCTGAAACAAATGGTAACTGGATGTTTCTAAATGTAAAAAATAGAGTAAAAAACAACCACTCATCGTACCAGTTTAAAAAATATTACAAAATTTAGGGAACTTTTTTGATAGACGATTTGAGCTTTTTTTGAGCAACTTAGATAAATTTCACTGAAGATTTCTGGTTGGCAAAAAACAAAAATGGAGCAAAAAAGCAGATTATTCTTAGCAATATCAACGTAGGTGCAATATAACGGGAAATTATAAGGCAATAACGTAAAAAATGTGATCTATTTATCAGAAGGCTGAAACTAAATGTAACAAGGTGAGATAGTTATGAAGTGAAAGTATCTCAGGGCTTAATAACCACGAGCCAACATGTGCTGGCCCGTGATTTTATTGCATTAACACAGAAAGCAGAAATTAGAATGCTGCATTTCTTGGGGTGCGTGGGAATGGGATCACTTCACGAACGTTACCGACACCAGTTACATAGGCAACTAAGCGCTCAAAACCAAGGCCGAAACCGGAGTGAGGCACGGTGCCGTAACGGCGCAGATCACGGTACCACCAGTAATCTTCTTTATTCATGCCCATTTCTGCAAGGCGTGCATCTAGCATATCCAGGCGTTCTTCACGTTGTGAACCACCGATGATTTCACCAATACCCGGTGCAAGGACATCCATCGCAGCAACGGTTTTACCGTCTTCATTGAGGCGCATATAGAAAGCTTTGATGTCTTTCGGGTAGTTTTTCACTACAACAGGCGCTTTAAAGTGCTGCTCAGCAAGGTAGCGCTCATGTTCAGAAGACATATCGACACCCCAGTAAACAGGGTTTTCGAATTTCTGGCCGCAGGTCTCTAGGATTTTGATCGCATCAGTGTAATCCACTTGTGCGAAATCAGAGCTAACAAAGCTTTCTAAGCGAGTGATAACGTCTTTATCAACACGTTGTGCAAAGAACTCTAAATCATCACGGCGTTCTGTCAGTGCCGCTTTAAATGCAAATTTCAGCATTTTTTCGGCAAGGCCTGCCACATCATCTAAGTTTGCAAACGCAACTTCTGGCTCTACCATCCAGAATTCCGCCAAGTGGCGACTGGTGTTGGAATTTTCAGCACGGAATGTCGGGCCGAAGGTGTACACTTTGCTCAGTGCGGTTGCGTAGGCTTCACCATTTAACTGGCCTGAAACCGTTAAGAAAGCTTCACGACCGAAGAAATCTTCGCTGAAATCCACTTCGCCTTTGTCATTACGTGGCAAGTTGTTGTAATCCAGAGTGGAAACACGGAACATTTCACCTGCGCCTTCGGTATCGGAAGCGGTAATGATTGGCGTTGAAACCCAGAAGTAGCCTTGTTCATCAAAGAAGCGGTGAATAGCTTGCGCTAAGGTATGGCGAACACGTGCAACAGCACCAATTAAGTTAGTGCGTGGGCGCAAGTGTGCTGCATCGCGTAAGAATTCAACGCTATGACGTTTTGCCGCCATAGGGTAAGTGTCAGGGTCTTCAACCCAACCAACGACTTTGACAGCGGTGGCTTCTAATTCAAATGATTGACCTTGACCCGGAGACTCTTTTACCGTGCCCGTGACTTCAACGGAACAACCCGTGGTGAGATGCAGGACTTCGTCATTATAATTCGGTAAATTATTATTAATGATAGCCTGTAACGGATTAAAGCATGAGCCGTCATAAACGGCGAGGAAAGAAAAACCAGCATTTGAATCTCTCCTTGTACGTACCCAGCCTTGAACGGTGACTTCAGAGCCTACCGCCACACGGCCTTGCAGTACGTCGACTACAGGCGCTACTATCATATAATTCACTCTCTTCTATATAATGGTTAATCTTATGCATCTGCAACCCGTCATACTTCAAGTTGTAGGTGTGTTGGCTTCACAAACCGACCCTAGTCACATACTTATGTATGCTCCTAGGGCTCAATTTGCTTGCCGCCTTCCTACAACTCGAATTATTTAGGGTGTATTCCAGCTTTCGTAATAGGAATATTCAATACCGAGTTCAAGTACATAATAACCTTGTTATTATGTGAATGGCGGATGAAACAGATTAATAAGGCTTTTTCATATTAATCCCATATTTCAGGGGCCAAAGCTCTATGTTACTTGCCATTTATTAGGAAACAAGTAAAAAATCGCGATAAAACATTTCTGTTGGAACGAACCGTGATTATTGAGCTTAAAAGCTATAGTAATAGTAAGTGAATAAAAGAAAAAGCGGGTTTTAAAGCTCTGAGCAATAAAAGTGCCTCAGAGCTTTGAGGAGAGAGGGCTAATTAACAGGCTTTTTCCATTTTAGGCAGGTCAAAGGCTTTTCTGAGCTGATTAACGAACTCATCATCCTCACAAATGGTCTTGCCGGGGCTATCAGACAACTTAGCAACGGGTTTTCCATTACATTCGACAAGTTTGATCACAATATTCAGCGGGGTAACATGCGGAATATTGCAGGTTAGCCTTGTCCCAATTCCAAAAACAAGGTTAATGCGCTGATGAAAATAGCGGTATAAGTCGAGTGCTTTTTGTAAATCTAAGCTATCAGAGAAAACCAGTGTTTTGCTCATCGGGTCAATGCCTAACTTTTCATAGTGAGCAATGGCTTTTTCGCCCCATTCGATAGGATCACCTGAATCGTGGCGTAATCCTTGGTAGCGCTTCGCAAAATTGATATCAAAGTCGCGCAAGAAAGCATTCATAGTGATACAGTCGGTTAACGCTATTCCAAGGTGGTCAGGGTATTCGTCTAACCAGCTTTGTAGGGCTTCACGTTGGCTATTTGCTAACTCAGGGCTAATTTGTTGATGCGCTTGGAACCATTCGTGTGCCTGTGTACCGACTGGGATTAAATCGAGTTCATGGGCCAGCTGGTAGTTACTGGTACCGATAAGGTAAGGAAATTCGTTTTTCAGCATGGAAACAATGGCGGATTGTACCGCGTAAGAAAAACGGCGGCGAGTGCCGAAGTCCATTAATTTAAAGCCGGATAAGTCCAGTTTGCCTTCATTGGCTTGTGCATAGAAAACGGTTAATAGTTTTCTAAGCTGATTAACGGCATCATCGGGAGTGATTTCAGGGTGTCTATCGCGCTGCACAATTTCACTTACAAGTGCAAGCAGCGGGACTTCCCACATGATCACTTCACGCCAAGGGCCGCTAATACGAATAGCAAGCTGCCCATTGTCATTAGAATTGACAGTGACCTGTTCTGGTTTAAAGCGGAACGTTTTTAGCCAAGTGAGGTAATCTTCTTGGAAAAAAGGTAAGCGGCGTAGAAATGTGAGTTCATCGTCAGTCAGGGATAAATGTTCCATCAACTGAACTTGCTGCCTAATTTCATCGGCGTAGACGCCTAGGAGCTCACTGCTACGACAGCGGAACTCAGCAACAACCGGTACGTGGTAGTATCGGTGGAAAACAGCCTGCTGCATATGAAGCTTGTAAGCATCGGTATCAAGCAGTGATGTAATAATCGGTGTAGCGTCTAAATTCATGGCGCGCAGACATCCTCGCGGAGCTTATCTACTTATATTTAGCAATTTGCTAAATCGTTAAAGTTGCAAAAGTATACCCACTTTAACAAAAGATAGAAGCGTTATTCTACCTGTCTGTATTGGCGTGGCATATTCAGCATAATTCGCTCATTTGCTTTCATGTAAAGCCGTTAAATCAGAGAACCCCATTTTGAAGCTAGAGCGATTAATGTTTTAGATACAAAACGATTAATCACGAAAAGATACTAACATGTCGAGAAATATTTAATAGTACAATAGCACCAACAAACAAACGATTTTGTAACAAAACAGCGACTATTAAATATAAGAAAGTAACATTGAACAAAAAATAGATAACATTATTTGATGAAAATGTTTCTCAAATCCGTTCACATTACGGTGTCTTATAGTATTGTATAAAGTAGCGAAGTAGTGCGATATCGAATATAACGAATTAAAAGGTTACTTATGACCCAGTTAAGACAAGCGAAATATCGTCAGGATTATCAAGCACCTGATTATACGATTACAGAGATTGACCTCGATTTTAACCTTGATCCTGTTAAGACCGTAGTAACCGCAGTAAGTCAGGTAAAACGCATTAACCCACAATCATCAACTCTTGAATTACATGGCGAAGATTTATCATTAGTCAGTATCGAAATAGATGGAAAAGCGTGGAGAGATTATCAACAATCTGAAGGTAAATTGATTATTAAATCATTACCTGAATCTTTTACGTTGCGTATCGTGAATGAAATTAGCCCTGAAAAAAATACGGCATTAGAAGGTTTATATGTTTCAGGTGATGCATTATGTACGCAATGTGAAGCAGAAGGCTTCCGCCATATTACCTTTTATCAAGACCGTCCAGATGTATTAGCGCGTTACACCACAACCATTACAGCAGATAAAGCGCGTTATCCTTATCTTTTATCTAATGGTAACCGCATTGCAGAAGGCGAATTAGAAAATAGCCGCCATTGGGTTAAATGGGAAGACCCATTCCCAAAACCAAGCTATTTATTTGCCGTAGTCGCCGGTGATTTTGATGTATTAAAAGATATTTTTGTTACCCGTAGTGGCCGTGAGGTTGCATTAGAACTGTTCGTTGATAAGGGTAATTTAGACCGAGCTCCATGGGCGATGCAGTCGCTAAAAAATGCCATGAAATGGGATGAAGAGCGTTTCGGTTTAGAGTATGACCTTGATATTTATATGATTGTCGCCGTTGATTTCTTCAATATGGGGGCAATGGAAAACAAAGGCTTGAACGTCTTTAACTCAAAATATGTATTAGCCAAAAGTGATACAGCCACAGATAAAGACTACTTGAATATTGAGTCTGTGATTGGCCATGAATATTTCCATAACTGGACAGGTAACCGCATTACTTGCCGTGACTGGTTCCAATTGAGCTTAAAAGAGGGCTTAACGGTTTTCCGTGACCAAGAATTTAGCTCGGATTTAGGTTCCCGTTCAGTTAATCGAATTAATAATGTCAAAGTGATGCGTTCGGCACAATTTGCGGAAGATGCAAGCCCAATGGCTCACCCAATTCGCCCTGAAAAAGTAATAGAAATGAATAACTTCTATACATTAACAGTGTACGAAAAGGGGTCTGAAGTCATTCGGATGATCCACACATTACTTGGCGAAGAAATGTTCCAAGCCGGTATACAGTTGTATGTCCATCGTCATGATGGTAGCGCTGCTACCTGTGATGACTTTGTACAAGCAATGGAAGATGCTTCAAATGTCGATTTGTCTTTATTCCGCCGCTGGTACAGCCAATCAGGTACACCAGTATTAACGGTACGCGATGAATATTCGCCTGAAAAACAGCAGTATACATTGCATGTTAGTCAAATGACGCCTCCGACGTTAGACCAAACAGAAAAACTGGCTCTGCATATTCCTCTGGATATTGAGTTATATGATGAGGAAGGGGGGGTAATTCCATTAAAACGTGATGGTAGCCCAGTAAACTCAGTACTTAACATCACCCAAGAAACTCAATCTTTTGTGTTTGATGAAGTTGCAACTCGCCCTGTGCCATCTTTATTACGCGAATTTTCTGCGCCAGTTAAATTAGATTATAACTATACGGATGAGCAATTAGCGTTTTTGATGCAGCATGCAAGCAACGAATTTTCCCGTTGGGATGCGGCTCAGCAGTTGATCAACAACTATGCAAAAATCAATGTTGAGAAGTTCCAAAAAGGTGAAGAGCTTATTTTACCTGAATCGGTAGTTGATGCTTTCCGCGCTGTTTTATTAAGTGAATCCATTGACCCTGCTTTAGCTGCGTTGATCTTAACGCTGCCTTCAGAAAATGAAATTGCAGAACTCTTTGCGGTTATCGATCCTGTAGCAATCCATGAAGTGATCAACTTTATTCACCATCAATTAGCGAATGAGATGTCGGATGAATTCCTGACAGTCTACCGCTCGATTAACATTGAAGGTTACCGTGTTGATCATCAAGACATAGCAAAACGATCGTTACGAAATGTTTGTTTGCAATATTTAGCGTCGAATGATGATATTACAATGGCGAATAAGCTGGTTGAAGATCAGTATAAAAACGCAGATAACATGACCGATTCACTGGCAGCCCTCACAGCCGCGAATGAAGCGCAATTGCCTTGTCACGCACAATTAATGGCTGATTTTGATGAACGTTGGCACCACGATGGCTTGGTGATGGATAAATGGTTTACATTGCAAGGCTCAAACCCTGCAAAAGGAACGTTATCGAATGTTCGTAAGCTGTTAAATCACCGTTCATTTAGCATGAGTAATCCGAACCGTGTTCGTTCATTAGTTGGCGCTTTCACGGCAGGTAACCCTGTTAATTTCCATGCAGAGGACAGCAGCGGTTATCAGTTCTTGTATGAAATTTTGGTGGATCTGAATACGCGTAACCCGCAGGTTGCTTCGCGTTTGATTGAACCACTCATTCGTTTAAAACGTTATGATGAAAAACGCCAAGCTCAAATGCGTAAGGTGTTAGAGCAATTAAAAGAACTCGATAATTTATCGGGTGATTTATTTGAAAAAATTACCAAGGCGTTAGAAAGTTAATTAGCCTCACGGGTAAATATAAGAAGACCCCTGAATGCTGTTTAGGGGTTTTCTTTTTCAACGAACATGCCATTGCGACAAGCTATACTCAGCTGATATCAAGCTCGCTTTAATACAGTAATTCAACTAAACGCACTTTTATTGATTTTTTCATGGCACATTTGCGCCCAAATAGGGTAATCTATAGCGCGTTTTATCCGACGAAACATCGTTTGCACTTCTATGTTCACCAAAGCTTAATCGCGGGTGGCGTTTGGGTGCGCGCGACATGATGTCTTTCTTATTGAAACGCACTAGCAGAATATAGGTTATTGGATATGTTATATCACCTTGCCCGCAAGGCACTATTCCAGTTCGACCCCGAAAAAGCGCATGAAATGACTTTTCGCCAGCTTCAACGTTTAAACCATTCTCCTTTTCAATGTCTGATCCGTCAATCTGTAGCGACCAAACCAACCCAATGTATGGGGCTTTCGTTTAAAAATCCACTTGGGCTTGCCGCGGGTTTGGATAAAGATGGTGAATGTATTGATGCATTTGGCGCAATGGGCTTTGGTTTTGTAGAAATTGGTACTGTGACACCTCGTCCCCAATCAGGAAATGATAAGCCAAGACTTTTCCGCTTAGTTGAAGCGGAAGGGATCATTAACCGCATGGGGTTTAATAATAAGGGTGTTGATAACCTTGTTGAGAATGTCAAAAAATCCAATTATGGCGGGATCATTGGTATTAATATTGGCAAAAATAAAGATACGCCTGTCGAGCAAGGCAAAGATGATTATCTTATTTGCATGGATAAGGTATATGCGCATGCAGGTTATATTGCCATTAATATTTCATCACCAAATACACCGGGTTTGCGTTCATTACAATACGGCGAAGCGCTCGATGATTTATTAAGTGGTATAAAAGCAAAGCAATTAGAGCTGCAATCGTTACACAATAAATATGTTCCTGTTGCTGTTAAAGTGGCACCTGATTTATCTGAAGAAGAAATTATTCAAGTTACAGATAGCTTAGTTAGGCATAATATTGATGGTGTTATTGCAACTAATACCACGTTAGACCGCTCTCTTGTCCAAGGGTTGAATCATTGTAACGAAATGGGCGGATTAAGCGGGCGTCCTGTTCAATTAAAAAGTACCGAAGTGATTAAACTTATTTCCCGTGAATTAAATGGCAAACTTCCGATTATTGGTGTGGGTGGAATTGATTCATTAACCGCAGCACGTGAAAAAATGGAAGCGGGTGCTTCATTAATTCAAATTTATTCTGGTTTTATTTATCATGGACCAAGATTAATTAAAGATATTGTCAATCATATCTAGTAAATTGTAAATTTACTTAACAAGGGGGTTTCTTTATGCCCCCTTTTAAACTATATTGCTAATAGTGGCTATTTTTATATCAATTTTATTTCAATCTTCAGCGAATGTGTTATTTGGTAATAACATTATCTGGTTGTCTGCAAGGCGAATTATTTAACGTATAAAAGTTAGCTGTAGAGTAAATTTAGGAAAGATCGTATTGATGATCGTTCTTATATATATTTACCGGTAAATCGCTAAAGGATCCGTTTATGGATATTAAACCTGATGATCATTGGCGTTGGTATTTTGATCATGACCATGACAGGGTGATGTTAGATCTCGCCAACGGCATGATATTTCGTTCATGTTTTCCAGCTAAAATGCTGACGGTATTTGCTCGTAATGAAATGCCATTTAGTATTGAGGATGCTGGGGAATTTTATTTGTTTGATGAGCAAGCTAAACGATTAAATATTACACAAGAAGAACGTGCTGAATTAGTGCTTAATAGTCTTGTTGCTTATCGTTTTCTAAAACCACAGATGCCAAAAAGTTGGTATTTTTCGTCATTTCACGTGATTAATACGCCAAAGCAAGGGCAAATTATTCAAGTGTGTTTAGAAAATAGCCACCATTATTCCACATTTATTATTGCGGAAGCGGGTTCTAGTGCAAGTTTATGTTTATTAGCAGAGCCGATGTTGGAATTACCTGATCGTGTTTTAAGATTTTGTGATCCAATTAAGATCATGAATGATCGTATGCTTGAATATTCATCTAGAGCCAAACGACAGTTATATGGAAATGTGATTTGATTGATCATTACTGATCACATCAAAAAACGAATAAATAAAATTACCTTTCTCAATATGATTATTAATTTGGTCGGCTGAATGTTAACACCATCATAAATTATAATAGATGATGGTGTTAAATATTCTAAAATTAAATTTTACTTAAATGCTAATTTCAATGCTGTTTTAGGGATACAACTACAGGCTAATATATAACCATTTTCCCTAATTGCACTCTGTTTTAATGGTGTCACTTCACCAGAGACTAATTTAATTTTACACCGACCACAAATACCTGCTCGACAAGAATAGGGAATATTTAAACCATGGGATTCAAGTTGCTCAAGGATCACATTTTGGTTATCGCCCTCATATTCGGTTTCGTCGAAAACTAAGCTGAGTTTGTTAATTTGAGATTGTGTACCCTGTGTAGAAAGGTCACTCTCTCTTTCTTGAATCAAATATTGTTTGGCGGTCTTCGTTTCTAATACCGTTAATGTATCGCCAACGCGAATGACGCCTGTATTTTGAATAATGACATTTTGCCCGAAATCGACATCGCCTTTTTCATCTGAGCGGAACGTTTGTAATGTCGCTAATGGCTCACTATTAGGGTGCTTAATGCCTTTTTCTGGGCTAACAGTTGTGAGAATGCAGCGGCTGCAAGGGCGGTCTAAAGTAAAGATAACATCACCAATTTGAATGGTTTTCCACGTGTCCTCTTCAAACGGTTTTGCACCCGTAATAATTAAGTTGCCACGAAATTGCTCGAGCTTAATACTGGCAGGGCAACGGCGTTGCAGTTCTTGAACTGACGCTTCATTAATTAATAGAAAAGGGTAGCCATCAGCAAATGACATCGGCACATCTTGATATTCTTTAACGCGGCGGGAAAGCTGTGGACTTAGCCAACGTAATTGAACTGGCTCATCAAAAAAGGTACTTAACCAGCTATTTATTGTTTCCGGTGCAATGAGCGCGTGAAAATGATTGCCCCAAACTTCAGTAGGGCTCTGCTTCTCATCAAAGTCCTGATACAATACTGTCGCACTTTCACCATTGGGTGCTCGAAGGTGGAGTCCATTATTGAGCATCACCGGTGTAAACAGTAACATTTGCGGGTATTTTCTCGCCGTAATAAATTTACCTTCCAGCGTGGTTATCATAAAATTACGATCAAAAGTCAAACCGCTTATATCAGCGAAGGCATGAGATAAACGCACCCCTCTCATGGATTTTACTGGGTGTATATAAAGGCGCGAAAGCGTGATCATTTTTTAATCCTTATAATTGTGCGCAGCAACTTTATGACAACTGCATAAGATTAGCTATAATGCGCAACAATTTTTCATCGAAATCGGTAATAAATACTATGAATTTTCTGTTTGCCAGCACAGCTCGCGGCCTAGAAGAACTACTGAAAACGGAACTGGAAGCACTCGGTGCTAGCCAGTGTAAAGTGACCCAAGGGGGCGTCTATTTTCAGGCCGATGAACGGGTCATGTATCAAAGCTTACTGTGGAGTCGGCTGGCATCGCGTATTTTATTGCCATTGAATGATTTTGATGTCTACAGCGACTTAGATTTATACCTTGGTGTACAGGCAATTGACTGGTCTGAAATTTTCTCGGTGAATGATACGTTCGTGGTACATTTTACAGGGACTAACGAAGAAATTCGTAACAGCCAATATGGCGCCTTAAAAGTGAAAGATGCCATCGTCGATAGCTTTGTTCGCAAGTTAGATCAACGCCCTGATGTTGCACGTCAACAGGCAGACATTCGCATTAATGTGTACTTAAATAAAGAAAAAGCCAGCGTAGCGTTAGATTTAAGTGGTGCTTCGCTGCACATTCGTGGCTACCGTGATTTAGCTGGGCAAGCGCCATTAAAAGAAACGTTAGCGGCTGCGATTATTAACCGTTCAGGTTGGCAGCAAGGCACGCCATTAGTTGACCCAATGTGCGGTTCGGGGACGTTATTAATCGAAGCCGCCATGATGGCAACAGACAAAGCACCGGGTTTACATCGTAACCATTGGGGCTTTTATGCATGGTCGAAATTTAATGCCGAATTATGGCGTGAGCTAACCACGGAAGCACAAGTGCGTTTCCGCCAAGGTTTAAAAGAGAACACTTCACGTTTTTATGGCTTTGATATTGATAAACGGGTGCTGGAAATGGCGCGAGCAAATGCGCGTCGTGCAGGCCTTCAAGATGTCATTACCTTTAACCAAGGTGATGCGGCTGCGTTAGAAAACCCGGTTAAAACAGAAGCAGTGGGAACGATTATCAGTAACCCGCCATATGGTGAACGTTTAGAAAGTGAACCGGCGTTAATTGCGTTACACAGCCAATTAGGCCGCGTCGTGAAAGCGCGTTTCCCTGGCTGGCGTTTATCGATTTTCAGTGCTTCACCTGAATTATTAAGCTGTTTGCAATTACGTTCAGAGCGCGAGTTCAAAGCAAAAAACGGCCCATTAGATTGCGTACAGAAAAATTACCAATTAGCGGCTACGCCTTCTGAAATGGTTGCAGAAATCTCCCCTGACTTTGCTAACCGTTTACGTAAGAATTTGAAAAAATTAACCAAGTGGGCAAAACAACAGGGGATTGAAAGCTATCGTGTCTACGATGCTGACTTACCAGAATATAATGTTGCGGTCGATATTTATGGTGACAAAGTCGTTATCCAAGAATACGCGCCACCAAAAACTGTGGATGAGCGTAAAGCACGCCAGCGTTTATTCGACGTGATCACAGCGACAATGAATGTGTTAGAGCTGTCATCAAATCAATTGGTGTTAAAAACACGTCAACGCCAAAAAGGTAAACAGCAATACGAAAAACTGGCACAAAAAGACGATTTCTTCTTAGTGCAAGAATACAATGCCAAAATGCTGGTTAACCTAACTGACTACCTCGATACAGGGCTGTTTTTAGACCACCGTATTGCGCGTCGTATGTTAGGGGAGATGAGTAAAGGTGCTGATTTCTTAAACTTATTCTGTTATACAGGGACGGCAACGGTACATGCAGGTTTAGGCGGTGCGAAAAGCACGACATCCGTAGATATGTCCCGTACTTACCTTGAATGGGCAGAGAAAAACTTACAAGCGAATGGGTTAACGGGGCGTCAACATCGCTTAATTCAAGCAGATTGTTTAGGTTGGTTAGCAAATAGTGATGAACAATTTGACCTGATCTTTATTGATCCGCCAACATTCTCAAATTCAAAACGCATGGATGGTACGTTTGATGTGCAACGTGACCATGTGCAATTGATTACACATTTAAAACGACTATTACGCCGCGGCGGAACCGTGATGTTCTCGAATAACAAACGCGGTTTCAAAATGGATATGGAAGCAATCGCGGAGTTAGGACTACAAGCACAAGAAATCACTGCGAAAACGCTTTCTGAAGATTTTGCACGTAATCGTCAAATTCATAACTGCTGGTTAATTCGCCACGCAGAGTAAAGGATAGAATCAATGGCTTTAATTAATTTATCGGGTGCATACCTTTCGTTCAGTGATGCGCCACTACTTGATAATACAGAAATTCATATTGAAGATAACGAGCGCGTCTGCTTGGTCGGCCGAAACGGTGCGGGTAAATCAACCCTGATGCGTGTGCTGACGAAAGAACAACCTTTAGATGATGGCCAACTGGTTTACGAGCAGGATTTAGTCGTTGCACGTTTGCAGCAAGATCCACCGCGTAATGTGGAAGGCACTATTTTTGATTTCGTTGCAGAAGGTGTTGCGGAGCAAGCTCAATATCTGAAGGATTACCACCATATTGCTAAAGTGGTGGAAGAAGATCCGAGCGAGAAAAACTTAAATAAAATGGCTGAATTACAAGAAGTGCTTGATAACCGTAATTTATGGTTATTGGACTCCCGTATCAGCGATGTGCTGAAAAAATTGGGCTTACCTGCGGATGCGGAGCTTTCTTCCCTTTCTGGGGGGTGGTTACGTAAAGCGGCGCTGGGGCGTGCGTTAGTGAGCAACCCGCGTGTTTTATTCTTAGATGAGCCAACGAACCACTTAGATATCGAAACCATTTTGTGGTTGGAAAACTTCCTTAAAGATTTCCAAGGCAGCATTGTGTTTATTTCTCATGACCGTTCATTTATTCGTAACATGGCAACCCGTATTATTGATTTAGACCGTGGGCAACTCGCCTCGTGGCCGGGTACATACGATGATTATTTAATCAGTAAAGAAGAAGCACTGCGCGTTGAAGAAATGCAAAATGCGGAATTCGATAAAAAACTGGCACAAGAAGAAGCGTGGATCCGCCAAGGCATCAAAGCGCGTCGTACCCGTAACGAAGGGCGTGTTCGTGCTCTAAAAGCGCTGCGTGTTGAGCGTTCAGAGCGCCGCGAAGTGATGGGAACAGCGAAAATGCAAGTGGGTGAAGCGGCTCGCTCCGGTAAAATTGTTTTTGAAATGGAAAACGTTAATTACCAAATCGATAATAAAGTGCTGGTAAACGATTTTTCTGCGCAGGTGATGCGTGGCGATAAAATTGCATTAGTTGGGCCGAATGGTTGCGGTAAAACCACACTGTTACGTTTAATGCTGGGTGATTTACAAGCGGATAGCGGGCGTGTGCACTGCGGTACAAAACTTGAAGTGGCTTACTTTGACCAGCACCGCGCGGCATTAGACCCAGATAAAACTGTTATGGACAACCTAGCGGAAGGTAAGCAAGAAGTGATGGTCAATGGCAAGCCACGCCATGTATTAGGCTACTTGCAAGACTTTATGTTCCCACCAAAACGTGCAATGACACCTGTCAGAGCCTTATCTGGCGGTGAGCGTAATAGATTATTATTAGCTCGATTATTCCTAAAACCAAGTAACTTACTGATCCTCGATGAACCGACCAACGACCTTGATGTCGAAACATTAGAATTACTTGAGGAGTTAGTGGATGGTTATCAAGGAACCGTTCTGCTGGTGAGCCATGACCGTGAATTCGTCGATAACAGCGTAACAGAATGCTGGATCTTTGAAGGTAATGGTGTGATCAACCGTTTTGTAGGCGGTTATTTTGATGCGCAAAAGCAAAGAGCACAAACCGTGAGTTTGGAAGCCAAACAAACGAGTAAAGTGTCAGCGCAAGAAAAAACGGTAAAACCAAAAGAAGCGGCAAAGCGACCAAACAAACTCAGTTATAATTTATTGCGTGAGTTGGAACAGCTGCCGGCGAAGCTTGAGCAACTGGAAACAGAAATTGAAGTGCTACAAGCTAAAGTTGGCGATGCCGATTTTTTCAATCAACCTCACGATGTCACTGAGCAAACACTGAGCCAGTTATCAGCAAAAGAAACTGAACTGGAACATGCGTTTGACCGCTGGCAAGAGCTTGAGCTGCTCAAAAACGGCTGAGTAAATTGATAGACTAGAGGAGCGAATACTCTTTGTGTACCCATGAGTTTCATGAACATGTGCTTTGTCCTCAGTGCGATATGCTGGTTGCGGTTCCAGAATTGGAACAAGGTAGTAAAGCAACTTGCCCGCGCTGTGAGACCACGTTAGTTTCAAAGTGGCGATATCCGTATAAGCAGCCCGCTGCCTATGCGTTTAGTGCGTTGATCATGCTATTCATCGCGTGCTTATTTCCTTTTGTGAAAATGAGCGCGGCGGGTATTGAAAACGAAATTTCGCTTTTTCAAATTATCGAGATTATTGCCTCAACGCGTTATAGCGGTTTGGCGCTATTTTTCTTGTTTTTCTCCTTAATCATACCAGCCTTTTGTATGGTCACCATTATCCTTTTAGGGTTGCAAGTTCATATTCCTAAAGGAATTAAAGTGGTGATCACACGGATTTTATTCCAAATGAAAGCCTGGTGTATGGCGGAGATCTTCTTAGCGGGTGTTTTAGTCAGTTTCGTCAAGTTGATAGCCTATGGCGATATTGGCATTGGCCTAAGCTTTTTGCCTTACTGTGTATTTTGCATGTTACAGGTGAGGGCATTCCAATGCTTAGATAGGCACTGGTTATGGAATCGTATTGAAGCGGCCCCAAAATTAGCACACTCGTTAAAAGTCGGCCAAACAGGTATTAGCCAAAATATACGTTTATGTTTGGTCTGTACCGCGATTTTGCCGGCTGAGCAATCTAAATGCCCACGCTGCCATTCTCGTGGCAGCGTGCGTAAGCACCAAAGTTTACAATGGACAATGGCGCTGCTCGTAACATCGATTATGTTATATATTCCTGCGAATGTATTGCCGATGATGACGACTAATACACTCGGAAGCGGTTTAAACTCCACCATTATTGATGGGGTTATTTTGTTATGGGGGGATGGTTCATACCCCGTTGCTATGGTTATTTTTATTGCCAGTATCATGGTTCCTACGTTAAAAATGATTGGTATTGCTTGGTTATGCCTTGATTCACAAGGTTATGGCAACCGCGATCCACATCGTATGCATTTTATTTATGAGCTGGTGGAGTATGTTGGTCGTTGGTCAATGATTGACGTATTTGTGATTACGATTTTGGCCTCTTTAGTCCAAATGGGGCAGTTAATGAGCATCGTTCCTGCGGTGGGGATTATTTTCTTTGGTGTTGTCGTGATTTTAACGATGTTTGCGGCGATGACATTTGACCCTCGATTGACTTGGGATCGTTGTGATGCGAAAAATGCAGTGAATACTGCTGAACAAGAAGGAGCCATCGGGTGACCTCACAAGAAACACCACAGGCTAATGCCAAAGTCAGTAAGCTAAAAAGCTGGTCACCTGTATGGGTGATCCCAATCGTCACCATTTTACTTGGTGCATGGGTCTTATTTTACCACTTTAGTAACCAAGGCCCAGAAGTGACGTTGATCACTTACAACGCGGAAGGAATCGAAGCCGGAAAAACCAAAATTAAAAGCCGCAGTGTCGATATCGGCGTTGTGGAAAGTGTCACGTTAGATGACAATTTTAGCCGCGTTATCATAAAAGCCCGTTTAAATAATGAAATGAAAGAGTTACTTCGTACTGACTCGGCATTTTGGATTGTTAAACCAGCAATAGGGCGTGATGGTGTAACGGGGTTAGGAACATTACTTTCAGGGGCTTATATTGAACTTCAGCCGGGGCTTGCGGCAAAGGAACATTTTGAATTTACCTTGTTAGATACACCGCCTTTAGCTTCCCCTGATGCCAAGGGGATCCGTGTTATTTTAGCCAGTGATAAAGCAGGGCAGCTTAATCCAGGTGACCCCGTGCTCTTTCGCGGTTATCGTGTAGGTTCTGTCGAAACTAGCAGCTTTGATATGGATAAACGCGATATGCGTTACCAGCTGTTTATCAATGCGCCTTACGATAAGCTGATCAGTTCAAACGTACGGTTCTGGAAAGACAGCGGCATCGCCTTTGATATGTCATCCCAAGGTGTGCACGTTGAAATGGGGTCTATTGCCACATTGTTGACGGGTGGCGTGAGCTTTGATGTCCCTGAGGGATGGGTACCGGGAAGCAGCGTTAAGGAAAATACAGAATTCCAACTGTTTGATAACCAAAGCAGCATTCAAAATTCATTGTATACCCAGTACCAAGACTTTGTGCTCTTTTTCTCTGACTCCGTGCGTGGCTTACAGCCAGGGGCTCCAGTTGAATTCCGTGGTATCCGTTTAGGGACGGTGGCACAAGTTCCGTTCTATACCGCTGGTTTAGACCAATCACTGGATAATGACTTTAGAATTCCAGTCCTTATTCATATCGAACCTGAGCGTTTCTCTAAAGATGTCGGCGTGAATTTTAATTTAAAAAATGAGTTAAAATTAGCGATGCAAGATGGGCTTAGAGCATCATTGAAATCGGGTAACTTATTGACGGGTGCATTATTCGTTGATTTAGACTTCGTACCAAATGCTGAGCCATATAAAGGCCCAACAGTGGTTGCAGGGTATAAAATTATCCCAACAACCAGCGGTGGTTTAGCGCAGATTCAGCAAAAAGTTATCGCTGTGCTGGATAAAATCAACAATATGCCAATTGAGCCTATGTTGAACCAAACCACACAAACGTTGGCTGAAGGGCAAAAAGTAGTTAAAGAAGCCAATGCGATGCTTGTTGAGCTGAATAAAGTCATGGCAAGTAAAGAGTTCCAAAACTTACCGCATGACTTGCAAAAAACATTACAAGAAATGAACCGTGCAATGCAAGGCTTCCAGCCGGGTTCACCTGCTTATAATAAGATGGTGGATAATATGCAGCGTTTAGACCAAGTCTTGAGAGAAGTTCAGCCGTTGTTAAGAACGTTAAATAATAAGAGCAATGCATTAGTTTTTGAAGCCGAACCGACCAAGGATGTACAGCCGAAAGGAGTTAAAAAATAATGAGATATCTGATATCGATATTTGTTTTGTTGTTGGCCGCGTGTAGCAGTACACCTGAAAAAATGTATTATCAATTGCCAATAAACGCTTCTAAAACGCAATCTGCGGCGGTGATGGATAAAGGCCAAGTATGGTTGCAGCGTATCATGTTATCGGATGTATTGACGTCTAACGGTATCACCTACCAAACGACCGACGTGAGCTATACCAATGCGAGCACACATTTATGGGCAAGTCCACTGGAGCAACAGCTTGGGCAGTCAATGGTGAGTGAATTATCCGCAGCGTTGCCTGAAAAGTTAGTTTCGTTGCAACCTTTACAAAATTCACCTGATACCTTGGATATCACTCTCACGGCTTTTAATGGCCGTTATGATGGAAAAGTGCTTATTCAGGGATTTTGGACGTATTCACAGGATAAAAATGTGATCCGTCGTAATTTTGATGTCCAACTGGATCAGCAAGAAGATGGATACCCTGAATTAGTCCGTACATTGTCAATGGGTTGGCAACAAGTTGCTAAAGGGATTGCCGACGAAATTAATAAACACTAATTAATCATTGTTTAAATTAGTTTTCTAAGTGCACTTTAGGTATGCGTAATTATTACCATTATCTAAGGTGCATTTTTTTAGTCATAAGAAATTCTTTTTAAACCCCCTTTTCGTGTAGGCTTAAAAATAGTCGATTTTAGTTGTTCTAAAATGATGATTATTAAAGAGATATTTTTAAAATTTAATAAATTCAAATGGTTGGCATAAATGGGCTATACAAGTCACACTTATGCTAAATATGACAAATATATGAAAATCTTTACTTGATTTTCTGTTCGGTGGGCGTTATTTCTATAGTGTACCTATTAAGAAATAGTAGGTGCTGTTTTCTTTTCCATTTAAATGATGAGGGAAGTAAGGCATGAAAAGACAGAAGCGAGACCGTTTAGAAAGAGCTTTATCAAGAGGTTATCAGGCAGGTTTAGCAGGGCGCTCTAAAGAGTTGTGTCCGTATCAGGCTGTAGATGCTCGTTCGCACTGGCTAGGTGGTTGGCGTAAAGCGATGGAGGATCGAACCGTAGCCGTTGTTTAATCCCACTATTATCTGATCCTTTAGGTTAAATAACCTGCCTGTCTTTTTGAACCATTTGCGGGTTTTTAAATTAAAGGTGTCAATCAATTTAAGAACCTCCGCGATTGCGGAGGTTTGCATTTCAGTAACTTAGAAAGCGCTGGTATCTTTGAATAAGCCTACTTTTAAGTCTGTTGCGGTATAAATTGATTTACCGTCAACTAACACTTCGCCATCCGCTAAGCCCATGATCAGTTTGCGGTTAATCACGCGTTTAAAACTGATACGGTAGGTGACTTTTTTCGCTGTTGGCAGAACTTGGCCTGTGAATTTAACTTCACCCACACCTAAAGCACGGCCTTTGCCTTCGCCACCTAGCCAGCCAAGGTAAAAACCAACTAACTGCCACATAGCATCAAGGCCTAAACAGCCTGGCATAACTGGGTCATTCGTAAAATGACAGCCAAAGAACCAAAGGTCAGGGTTAATATCGAGCTCAGCTTCGACATAACCTTTACCAAAGGTGCCACCATCTTCAGTCATTTTGACGATGCGATCCATCATCAACATGTTTCCTGATGGCAGTGGAGGACCATTTTCCCCAAATAACTCGCCTTTTCCAGAAGCAATTAAATCATCTTTTGTGTAGGACTCGCGTTTATCAACCATGTTCTTCAGATAGCCTTTATTATGTGTAGGGGTACAGGATAGCTTACACTTGTACGCTGAACAACTCCGATCTGCTATTTTTTACGCAATCTTTACTTAACTCATCCACTTCAAGAACCAAGGAAGTCTGGCTTTATCAGGGGAGTTCGCTTGGTTAATACGTTCTTGAATTAAAGCTAACAAGTGTACATTATCTTCTTCCACTTGCTGTTCAAAGTAAGGTTGTTTCGTTAATAATGTAATGGCTTGAGCAACATGTTCGACAGGCCAAATATGGAATTGACCTGCTTTTACTGCGTCAACGACTTCTGCTTTGGTACATAAATGGCGCACGTTAGCCATAGGGATAATCACACCTTGCTCACCCGTTAAGCCGCGTTTTTCACAAATATCGAAGAAACCTTCTATTTTTTCATTAACGCCACCGATTGGTTGTACATAGCCAAACTGGTCAACAGCACCTGTCACTGCGATTTGCTGATCAATAGGTTGTAATGCTAAGGCGCTGATTAACGCACAGAGCTCAGCGAGGGAAGCACTATCACCATCAACCTCACCATATGATTGTTCAAAAACAATTGAGGCTGAGAATGGCTGTGGTTGCTCCAGTTTCAATTCATAGTTTAAGTAGGCTTGCATAATCATCATACCTTTGGCATGAATATTACCGCCGAGCTCTGCTTTACGTTCAACATCCGTAAACTCACCATCACCCAAGTGAGCGACGCAAGTAATGCGTGATGGTTCACCAATCGCTTCAGGGTGACCGGGATACTGTAAGACAGACAATCCATTGATTTGGCCAATAACTTCGCCTTCGGTTTTAACGAAGATTTGTTCTTGTAAAATATCATCTTGTGTTCGTTCAGCCAGAAAACTATGTCGCCATAAACGGTTTTCAATTGCTTTGGTAAAAGATTCTAACGTAAGCAACCCGTCGATAGCGTAATGGGAAGCATCCATCAAGCTGCGAGTTAACCAAGGGGTATCCAGCGGTAGATTGAATTTATCTTCACAGTAACGTGTTGCTTGATGAATAAATGGAACCCACCCATCTGCGGCGATATTAGGTAGTGCATTTATTTCGATAATAGATTTTATATAACCCATCCATAGTGACAATTGTTCTTTATCTTCGAAGAACATAATCGGCTCATATTCACCATAAATAGCACTATCGAAGATCTCTGGCGCACTATATTCAAGTTCTTCTAATGCGAGCCTATCCCCAACAATCACGACTTTAAGTTCAAGAGGTTGAGATTCTATACCAATAGGCAGTGGCTGATTTTCAGAGTAGGGCAACCATTCTAATTGGCGTCGATTAACCATGTTTTTAAGACGGTTCCACATGAGTGGTTGGCTAATTAGTGCATTTGCAGCGATGACAAGCACGCCACCATTAACTTGATGAATTAGGCCCGGTACGAGTTGTAATGATGGAGTGACATAACCAAATAATTGCTCTGGTTCTATCCAATGGCGATAAGCGATAGGATGCTGAGTTGAAAAACGGCTTTTGATGCCATCTTTCCACTGGAAGAGATGTTTATCTTCAGATAATTGATAATCTCCATCAATGACTGATGTATTTTCTAGTAATGAGTTAATTTCATTTGCATAAGCGCAAAGATATTCCTCAGTTTCATCAGACTTGATAAACATAAAGCGGGTATGCGCTAACTCCTTAACGAAACGCTGTATTCCATCAAACAACCGTGGTTGAGTGTCGGAAAATGGAGCGGGACTCAGAGATTCTGAAGAGACAAAATACGTCTGAAATGACGATAAATTAGGAATTAGGCCTTCCCATGTTAGTTCTTGACTGATCACTATGATTATCTGCTATTAATAGGGTTATAAATGAAATGCCTGCTAATTATACTCGTTATACTTCAAGTTGCATGGGTGTTGACTGCGTTTAGATAGCCGAATTACATACTCAAGTATGCTCATCGGACTATCTTCGCTTGTCGCCTACATGCAACTCGAATTATTTAGAGTATTGCTGGGCGCATGTACTTGATTGTGTTTATTTGGTCAATTGACCATTCGTGTTGTTTGTTTTATAAACGATTTTCAAGCCAGTAAATTACCCAGTGGGCAAGATTGTTATATTAGCCTTTGATAGGCAATCTTGCAGCAATAATTGTTGAAATATCGATTAGAATAACGAAAACATGAGCACAACAGGAAGTGTTATTGGCCAAGTGAAGCCAATTAATAGAGCGCTAAGTAGACGCATAATACAGCTTGGATCTTTCGTGACAAATAGGGTGAATAACATCGCACATAGACCGCCAACCCCATAGATGACGAGTATGTTTTCAAAAGTGGACATGCTGATTAGGAATTTGTTAACAGGTGGATGCGAATTCTACACTATTTAGAGAAGGAACGGTTATTTTCTTTACCGAAAAAATGATTATTTAACTAAATCGAATTTCTGCTTGAGCATTTTGTTTATAATATTGCTAATATAAAGATAGGTTCGGTTTTCTTCAGGAAAAATTATGAAATATCAGCAGCTTGAAAATCTTGAATGTGGCTGGAAATGGGAGTATCTCGTTAATAAAGCGCGAGCTGGAGAGGCTATTACCCGTTATATTGAAAGAAGCGCAGAAAAAGAAGCGATCGAATTGCTGTTAAAAACGGAAAATAGACCGAGTGAAGTGCTCAAGTGGATTTCACTTCATATGAATCCTGACCTTGATAATCGGATGAAGCAGAGTATTCGAGCTAGACGTAAACGCCATTTTAATGCAGAGCATCCGCATACACGAAAAAAATCAATAGATTTGAATTTTTCTGTTTGGCAGCGTTTATCAAATTTAGCGGTAAAGCGGAATAAAACATTGTCAGAAACAATCATCCAGTTGATCGAAGATGCAGAGCATAAAGATAAATATGAAAACCAAATGAGTACACTAAAGCAGGATCTTCAGGCAATACTTGGCACAACAAAAAAGTAATGGTGAGTAATGTGTAGAGGGGAGATCGTTAGGGATCTTCGCTGATGAGTTAATAAAAAATGGAACTGCATAACTGTTCAGCAGAATAGATATCGGGTAGGACTAAAAAAGTATGCATTTTTGATTAAAAAAAACCCCAATCGAAATTGGGGTTTTTTGTATTTAGTTCAAAATTCAAACTAGGGCTAAGAATTAAGCACCTGGTTGAGTAACAACTTCAGTTGTACCTTGAATTTCGATTTCAACGCGACGGTCTGGCGCTAAGCACTCGATCAGAGCAGCACGGCCTTTAACAGCGTCACATTTGTTGCCAGTTACTGGATCTTCTTTACCGCGACCTTCAGCTGCGATTGCAGATGCTGGAACGCCTTTAGATACTAAGTAATCAACAACTGACTGAGCACGTTTTTGTGACAGTGGCAGATTGTAGTTTTGTGAACCGATACGGTCTGTGAAGCCAACAACCAGTACGCGACCTTGAGTTGGGTCGATGCTGCTCAGTTCGCTGTACAGTTCGTTCAGTGCTTGCTGACCTTCTGGTTTCAGAGTTGCTTTGTTGAAGTTAAACAGAACGTCTGAACGCAGTGTGAAACGTTTGTTTTCAACAACTGGAGCTGCTGGCTCAACAACTGGAGCTGGAGCAACTACTGGAGCAGTTTCTTGACCGAAACGGTAAGCAACACCAACACTCAGCATGCCGTTGTCTGGACGAGTACCGATGTTGTCTTTATCACCTAAGTTGCTAACCCATTGGTAGTCTAAACGAGTAGCCCACTCTGGAGTGATTGCATACTCAAGACCCAATGCGTATACAGGAGCAACGCCAGTGTCAGTTTCTTTGTAGTTACGTTGGTTAGCTTTAGCTTCTGTACGGTAAACCATACCACCCAGACGAGTATAAACGTCTAAGTCATCCATGATTGGATAGCTTAATTTAGTTGTTAATGAAACACCCATAGAGGTTAAGTCGCCTTTGTCAGCGCCTTTGTATTTCATTTTACCAAACCAGTCGTAACCTAATTCGAAGCCCATGTACTGGTTGTATTGGTAACCAGCAAATGCACCTGCACCTAAAGTATCACGCTCAGTAGAACTACCTACTGATGGGCCACCGTTAGGAGTGAATTTAGTGTCTTCGTAATGAGACCAACCTAATTTAGCACCTGTATACCAAGTGTTATCTTTTGGAGCTGCTTGAGCAACGGTTGCAAAAGCGGCTACTGCCACTGCTACTGCGATAGCTGTTTTTTTCATTTTTACGCCTCGTTATCATCCAATATTGGCTTGGCTTCAATGAGCCTTATTATTTGCCATTGGTTCAATTTACTTGCTAGGTTTCGCGGACATTATCTACAAAAAATTAATAAAAGTAAAAAATAATGCCATAAGCTTAACAAGCTAAAGTCTACAACGAACTTAAAAAGATACAAGTAGAGTGAGCAATAAACGTTAAAAAAAGTATTTTTTTAGTGTATAAATCAGAGAGATATGTATATTTCTTATTATGATTATTTTTTATCTATCTGATTGATCTTCAATACTTTTCATTTCACTTTAGGGATAAATATTTCTAAAGGTTAAATTTAGTAAGAAAATTCTTAATCTTGGCTAGTGATAGTGAGTTGAATGAATTTTTAGATTGTTTAGCTGTCCTGATTGCATACTCACCATATTATAGGCTTTTTGTGGGCGCATAATAAAACCGATAGAATGACCTTCTTGTGCCGCGTCTTGTAAGCGAACAAAATCTTGTTCATTTAATTCAGGTAGCCACCCTAAAACGACACTGTAATTACCACTTTTTAGTGCTTTTTCCATGGCATCAATAGTCGTTATTGGGGCCATGTGGTTTAACTGCATAACTTTATGTGTAGGAATACCGGCTTGCTCTAACCAGTGCTTACTGAGTTTTTTATTTGGGCTTAACCACAATAACCAGCGTGATTGAACACCAAACTGACGAAGCATCGGTAACAAGATGAAATCCATAATAGGATGTTTTTCATCATAAACAAGTTCACTCACCATGCCTTGCTGCATTGAGCCATTAGTTGGCTCCGCAGTTTGGAAAGATTGTGCGTAATTATTAAGAGAATGTTCTGTTGTGTTATTCCAAGAATAGATGCTCATAATTCACCTCGTTACAATGCTGTATGAACATACAGTAACTGTATATCCATCCAATATCAAGGCTATTTTTTCAAAGCGCTTCGCAACTTTGGTGTTTTTCTATGCATTCTGCTTGGCATTTTTTATTGAAACTCTCAGAATTGGTCATGCGTAATTGATTGTAATGAAAGAAATAATAAAATTAATTCTCTCAAGGATGAAAATTAATCAGACCCAAAAAGGAGTTAAGGTAAATGCTGTTATCGGAAGAAAAAATTTTTTATTTGTACCGTTTATTAGGCCAGTTGGGTGAGCTTAAACGAAAAAATCACTTTGGCGGGCACTGCTTATTAGTTAATGGCGTAATTGTCGGGTTATTACTCGATGGGCATTTTTATCTTAGGGGATGTTTACTGGCGAGAAGCCATTTTGAGGCCTCGGGGCTTGATAGGCTAGTTTACACTAAAAAAGGTATCCCTTTGGAAATGCGTTATTACCAACTGTCAGAACAAATGTGGCGTGAGGAAAAGGTACTTCTTCAATTGATCGAGATTGCCTATCGTTCTGCTGTTGAGGAACAGCAACAAAAGCAGGTTATCACGCGCAGAATAAAAGACTTGCCAAACATGAATATGTCCGTTGAAAGAGCGTTGGGGAAAATTGGTATCTTACATGCTGACGATCTACGAATGGTGGGCGCTAAAGCGTGTTTTATGAAGTTAAAACAACACGGAAGGCATAAGCCGAGCATTAAGTTATTGATTGGTTTAGCTGCGGCAATAGAAGGATGTCACAGTGCAGTATTACCGAAGATAATCAAACAAGAGCTCATTGCGTGGCATAACAACTTTGAATTAACAGCGGTTTGATAATGCAGCAAGCAAGGCATTGGCTAAGTTAATGTGTTGAGCAGCATAAAATTGAAAATGAAGCGGGTATTAATAGCTTGTTTTATAATCTAATACCCGCTCATCAGTATGTTTTATGACGAACTAATTTGGCGGATCATTTGTTTGATTTCAGGAATAAGTTCAAGCAATAGTTTGGTTTGTTCCATAATTAACACCGTTTTTTCATCATCACTTGCTGAAATATTATCTATACGGTGTAACAGGCTATCACGCAATTTTTCTGATTTTTCATCAACAATATGTGGGTCTAGCGTAGTAATTTGCAGGGAAGACTCGACATAACAAATTGCATCATTTAATAAGGCTAAATTTTCTTCATTTTGTATTTGCTCGCGATGAGCGCCAAGAGCTGAAATATAGCTTAGTAGGGTATGATTTAAACATAATAAACGAAAGGCTTGCTCTTGCGTTATTCGATAGGATTTAGGGTCTGATGCCATATTGGAAACAATAGAAGCAAACTCGGCATCATTATTGTGCGCTTCACGTCGCGCGATTCGATATTCTAAGCCGTTATCTTTTCCTTGGTAGTACTGTAATAAAATCGCATCTAGATATCGGCAATTACTATCCATGGTTTTTTGCACTACTTGAGGTAGTTGACGGAATTTCCAATCAGGCCAAATAAAACTCACTGCAAGTAATGCGATAAAACAACCAATTAAGGTATCGATAATACGCGGGAGCGCCACATCAAATCCTTCACCCAGTAAGTTAAAGCAGAATAAAACTAATAAGGTAATAAAAAGAGTGGCTTGCGCGTATTGGCTACTACGGAACATGAAGAACAATAAACCTGAAATTACGATGAGAGTGAGCTGGCCTTCTATTGAAGGGATTAGGTTAAGGAGGGGTAAGCCGATGAGAATACCCACAATCGTCCCGACGATACGCAATGCCAAACGCCGTTTAGTAGCGTTGTAGTTAGGTTGGCAGACAAACAAGCTGGTGAGTAAAATCCAATAGCCTCTTTCCATATCAAACAATTGAATAATTGCATAGCCTGTACAAAGCAAAATTGACATCCGTACAGCATGACGAAATAAAGAGGATTTTGGTGTTAAATGGTGTTTGACGCGTGAAATAATGTCGCCAAAACCTGAAAGCGATTCATCCGATAATTGCTCAATTTGCTTATTATTTTGCTGCCATGAGCTTTGTTCAAGGCTTAAACCTTTCAGTTGAACATCGATACCTTTTAAGTTCTTCAATAAATTATGCAACGCTTTGATTTCATGGAGTGTAGGCGATTGTTCCTTGAGGAGTTGCAAGGAATTCTCAAGGTAAGTAAAAGTACGTTCGAAGCGTGGGTTATGTTGGTATGGTTTGCGCCATAACACAGATTGAGAAACTTGTTGGCAAGCGCGGGCTTGCATCGTTAATAAGCGTTGAAAGCGAAATAAAATATCATGATGACGAAGTGTACGGCTAAGCTGTTGATATTGAATATGGGATGAGCTGGCTCGCTCATGAATATCTTGAGCGACAAAATAGTAATGTAAAGTATTACGCGTCCCTTTTTGCCCTCGGTCGCCTTTTAATCGACTAAGTAATGCAATTTTTGTTTGATTCATCGTATTAACTAAGCTGCTGTTTACTATCGCTAAATCATAAATAGATTGCTGATAATCATCTTCGAGGTCGGGGTCAAATAAACTGGCTTTGGCATCTAAATAAGCCGATAACTGTTGGTAACATTGCGCAATGACATCTTGCAGTGGCCGCACAGGGAATAAAATATGGCCAATTAAGGTTAAAAGGTTATACCAAATTGCCCCTGTAAGGAGAAGGGCGGGTTGTTGGTACCATGTATCGAAAATGGGAACGCCTAACATGGTATAAATCGCAATTAACAATGCACCGAATGCAATGGTAGCGTAACGCTGCCCTAACGCACCTAAAAGAATAAAACCGCAGGTAGAAAAGGCCAGTCCAAAAAAGAAAAATAAAGGGTAAGGAAATAAAAGCTCAATGGAAACTGAGGCAACAAAAAAGCAAAAAAGGGTAATAATTAGATTTTTTATTCTACCAGTTAGCCTATCATCTAAGTCAGTTAAAGCTGCGGCGACCACGCCTAATGTTAATGGAATAGTGACCTTTGGGTCTTGGCCTAAAATCCATGGTAATAAGGTTGTGCCTGTCAGGGCTATAAAGATTCGGATATAATATAGAATATGGCTGTTATATAGCACACGACTATAACTGGTAAGCAGTGTTAGCACAAAGTACCTCAAAGGTAAGAAAATCCCTATTCCTTATAGGATAGCGTGTTTACCCAGAATAAAAAACCGTTTGGAATCAAGCCAACGTATTTTAGTCATTGATATTCTCAGGTGCAGGACGTATGGAACTGAAATCAACACAGATTGGACAGCGTCTGGCTCAGCATCCCTACAATCGGGTTCGCTTACTCAACGCAGGTATTGAAGTTAGCGGTGAAAATCACCAATATCTTATCCCTTTTAATGAACTTATCGACCTTCGTTGTAAGCGGGGTATTGTTTGGGGGGAGTTAGAGTTTGAAATTGTAAACGAGCAAGTGATCCGTTTGCATGGTACTGAATGGAAGCAAACTCAGCGATTTTTTCACTATTTAAATGAAAAATGGCAGCAATGGAGTGATGACATGAGCCAGGTGAGTGCAGAGGTTCTCACTCAGTTGGCCAATAAAATTGAGCAAATCTCACAGCAAGATACCTGGTTGAGTCTACGCCAATTGACTGCGATTAAAGACAATATTAAGCAGCAGTTTTCGTCATTGCCATTACCTCTTGTTCGAATTTCACAGTTCGAAAATTGTTCGGCACAGTATCAATTATGTTTAGAGTGGCTGAACCATAGCCAACAGTGTCGTAAGAAAATCAATGAAAAATGGTGTGAATCTGTTTTGATTCGTTACCACGATTTCTTTCAGCAAGTGGAATCAACGCCACTCAATCATTCACAGTCTTTATCCGTTATTAATGGTGAGGATAACGTACTAGTGCTTGCGGGGGCAGGAAGCGGTAAAACCTCTGTTTTAGTCGCTCGTGCAGGGTGGTTAGTTCTACGGGGACTTGCGCAACCTGAGCAAATTTTATTGTTAGCATTTGGCCGTAAAGCTGCCGATGAAATGAATGAACGTATTCAGGTACGTTTGCAACAAAACGATATTCAAGCGAAAACCTTCCATGCCTTAGCGCTACACATCATTCGAGAAGGTAGCAAAAAATCCCCTGTAGTCAGTGAGCTAGAAACGGATTCAAAAAAACGCCAAACGTTACTGTTAAAAGAATGGCGTGAACAGTGTGCGAGTAAAAAGGCTCAAGCTAAAGGTTGGCGAGAGTGGCTGAGCGAAGAGCTTGCGTGGGAAATTCCGGATGGTGAGTTCTGGCAAAATGATAAAATTACGCAGAGAGTGGTTGCGCGGTTAGAACGTTGGCTAAGTTTAATGCGTATGCATGGCGGAAGCCAAAAAGATATGGTAGATAATGCGCCAGAAGAGGTGCGCGAGTTATTTCAAAAGCGTATCAAGCTAATGGCTCCATTGTTAAAAGCATGGAAGAGTGCGTTAAAAGAGGCGGGGGCAGTTGATTTCTCAGGTCTTATTCATCAAGCGGTTAATATCCTTGAAAAAGGGCGATTTATTAGTCCATGGAAGCATATTTTAGTCGATGAATTTCAAGATATTTCGCCGTTAAGAGCTAAACTATTGCATGCTTTGCGCCAACAAAATAAGCAAACGACGCTGTTTGCGGTAGGTGATGATTGGCAAGCTATTTATCGTTTCAGTGGTGCTGAATTAGATTTAACGACATCGTTTGAGCATAACTTTGGTGAAGGGGAGCTTTGTGCTCTGGACACCACGTATCGGTTTAATGAACGTATTGGCGATATTGCTAACCAGTTTATTTTGCAAAACCCTATTCAGCTCGATAAGCCTTTAAATAGTTTAGTAAAAGGTAATAAAAAATCAGTTGTTCTTTTGTATGAAGACGCATTAGAACGTTTGTTTGATAAAATGAGTGGGTATGTACTTGATAATGAAACGATACTGGTACTAGCTCGTTACCATTATTTAAAGCCTGAGATTTTAAATAAAGCGCAAACACGTTGGCCAAAACTAAATATTCAGTTTATGACTATCCATGCATCTAAGGGGCAACAAGCTGATCACGTGATTATTTGTGGGCTAAATGGCGGAAAAGACGGCTTTCCAGCACCAGCGAGAGAGTCAATTATTGAACAGGCTTTATTGCCACAACCTGAATCATTTGAACATGCAGAAGAAAGGCGGTTGTTGTACGTTGCGATAACACGTGCAAAGCAGCAAGCTTGGCTACTTTATAACCCTGAAAATCCATCAGAGTTTGTTGAGGAGCTTAGACAGTTTGGTGTTCCGAGACAGAAAAAACCGTAATGATATGACCCTGTATCGAAAGTGTGAGACACAGGGTCATTGATGTATTAGTTGGTACGTTTAGTTAAGTAGCTTTGATAATCAGGAATAACAATATCGATTGCCTCATCAAAAAATGGTGAGGTGATGAGAAAATCTGCGGTTGCTGGGTTTGTGGCGACAGGAATGTTCCACACGGTTGCTAAACGTAGCAAGGCTTTAACATCGGGGTCATGAGGGACTGCATTGAGTGGATCCCAAAAGAAAATCAAAAGATCGATTTTTTGCTCTGCAATCATGGCACCAATTTGTTGGTCTCCCCCCATTGGTCCACTCAGCATACTCGTGACGGGCAAACCAGTGTGCTGGTTAATCAAATTCCCCGTTGTCCCTGTCGCATACAATTTATGGGCTTGTAGGCGCTGCGTATTTTTTGTAGACCAAGACAGCAAAGACGGCTTACAGTGGTCATGGGCAACCAAAGCAATATTTTTTGAGGCACCTATAATACGGGTTGTGGATTCCATGGTTTTCCCTTAAGTCAGATGAACTTTAAATATCGTTAAAATTGATTGGGCAAAGATGTACCAGATATATCATAATGCCAATGAATAGTTTACTGGTTTTGGGAGATATTTTGATGAAAGATCAAGAAATTGCTGAAATTTTAAAAAGCGTGAAAACCATCGCATTAGTCGGTGCGAGCGAAAAAGTGAATAGACCCAGCTATGAGGTCATGGAATACCTGTTACATCAAGGCTACAAGGTTATTCCTGTGAGCCCAAAATTAGCAGGGCAAACGCTATTAGGTCAGTTGGTATATGAAAAGCTAAGTGATATCAATGAACCAATAGATATGGTGGATGTATTTCGTAATGCTGAAGCTGCTGTTGGTATCGCGAAAGAGGCGGTTGCCGGCAAAGTGAAAGTTTTATGGCTGCAAAAAGGTGTGATTAGTGAAGAAGCACAAAAAATTGCGTTAGAAGCGGGATTGAAATTTGTGATGGACCGCTGCCCAAAGCAAGAAATCCCAGCTTTAGGGCTTGAGAAGTAATGATTTTAGCCAGCCGCTAAAAAGTAAAGCAGCTAATTTGCTGCTTTACGGTTGCGTTCATTAATGACAAGAAAAATTAGTTTCGCAGACGCGGTGCCTGCAACTGAGACCTTATTGACTCTGCAAGTTCATCCATCGACGGTTGTTCAGGATGGTCATCCGCAGATTCATAAGTAATTTGTGCTTCAGCCAAATAAGTATGAACAGCATCCCCGTTGTCATCTTCCATAACAACATGATACCAAGGCAGATCGCGTAGCGTACTGTTTGAGGCAATATCATCATCATGTGGTTGTTCGAGCGAGTATTCAGCGTCCACATCAACAACGACCCCTAAGTAGCCGAGAAGTTTGTGTCTGACTTGTTGCCCGATTCCATATTTACTGGTGATCATCATAGCGACCTCCTAAAAGCCTTGCTTGTACTTCAATCTATATGTGGGCAGTGCTGCGCGTTTTCAAGTTAACGTATGGACAATTAGCAATAACGCAATACACTGTCTTTATACGCAACGTTGAAAAAGCAGTGCCTCAACAGCAGATTATCTGTTCAATGCGTAAAAAACAACAGCTAAAAAAGAGAATGACTCGATTATGCTCTAAAAGGGAGACGAACATGACAACATCTGGCCGTTACTTTTATATTTATGGGCGAGTACAAGGGGTTGGTTTTCGTTACCAAACCTACCATTGGGCAAATCAGAATGGGCTCAAGGGCTTCGTGAGTAACCGTGATGATGGCAGTGTAAAACTGGCCATTTATGGCACAGTGCAAGATATCGAATTTGTTGATGACTGGCTGAAAGCAGGTGGGCCACCAGGTGCAAAAATTGACCACTTTTTTAGTGAAAACTGGCAAACTACTCCAATAGCGGATTTTAGCGTCCGCTATTAGTCGAAAATTAAATGCACTTCACTGGCTTAGGCAAGCCAGCAAGTTTAGTTGCTTGTTTGGCTGGCCCTTTCGGAAAGAGTCGGTATAAATAGCGGCTATTGCCTTTTTCTTCCCCAAATTGTTGTGAAACCGCTTTGACTAACATGCGGATTGCGGGAGATGTATTAAATTCTAAGTAGAAATTACGTACGAAACGAATGATTTCAAGGTGCTCATGAGTTAGCTCAATACCTTCTTCTTGTGCAAGTAAGGGAATCAGTTCCTCTGACCATTGCTGGCTATCAAGTAGATAACCTTGTGGATCCGTTTCAATTTCTTGATTGTTAAACAGCAACATACTTTTTTAATCCCAAAAAAACAGAGCACAAATTTAGCAAAAATCATCCCATAACCCAAGCAAACGAATCAAAATGTTGATATTTTCACCTAACAGGCTGAAATGCGTATATTTTTAAGGCGAACGAACAAGTTAGGGGTTTACATCCAAAGAGAGGATGTTTATAGTGCACGTCATTGCGGAGGGGTGGCCGAGCGGCTGAAGGCAGCGGTCTTGAAAACCGCCGATGGGAAACCATCCGAGAGTTCGAATCTCTCCTCCTCCGCCATCTTCACTTCTAGTAACGTCTTCCAACGTCTTCCAATCCCAAGTAAATCAAGCATTTAACTAAAACAACTCTTTTCACAGTGTCCTGATAGCACGAAAGAACAGGACGATAACATTGCCGCTATTATTGTCAAAAGTTGACATTAAAACCTGACATCACGTCAAACAAGTTTCTAAATCACGTTAAAAATTAAATGGTATGCAGTAGGTACGCAGCGAAATGATATTATTCGTATCGTTAACTATTTGATTTTATCGAGACCGTCACGTTGGTTATTTCAATCAGCACAATCAAGGTATAGCCATGTTACAACGTGAAGCAATAGAAGCCGTTATGATGGAGTTAGCCTACCTGCAGGGGCAATCACTGTTATAGTTGCTCAAAATAGTGAAATGCTCTCATCAGTTCTTCTTCATTTTGGGCTGTTCCATATCGACGCTTGTAGAGTTTTTAATGAGAGCAAATAACTCTACTCTGGTTATCCCTAGCCTTAATGCGACATGATTAGCGCAGCTTCTAGCATTTGAAACTCTTTGGTTTAAAGGTAATTCAGGATTAATAACTTTCGCCTTAGAGCTATTGTGTGACATAAATTAACCTCAACAAATTTAATATTAGTTATTGTAGCATTAAGAAGCTCTGAAATCGGAGGCTTGTCACTGGCTGGCAATATTATAATCATGGCCATGAGATAAAAGTAACCATAATGCAAATAAGTATTGCGATACCCACAGGGCAAATTTGTCCTCTGAATAAATATCAATGAATTACCGAAAGAAAATAAAAAAAGCTACGAGCACGTAGCCTTGGTGAGTATTTATAGTAATTTAAATAACATTCGTTATTCTAGATAGACCTTTCAGTGCTACCGCATGGATTACAGGTGAAACACTTGTACAGCAATTACCTAACACGGTTAGTTTGTATTTCTTTGCTTGTTCAGAAATAGCAGTAAATAGGACGCAGTTCTGAGTCATCATCCCGCATAATTCGATATGACTAATATCATGGGCTATAAGCAAGTCATTGAGATTTGTTTCATCAAAAGAATTACCGTGCTTTTTAGTCACAACAAAATGGTTTGGAGATAAGCTAGTGAGTTTAGATATAAGTTCACAACCATCTGTTGTTTCATCAAAAAAAGCGGCTCCTTGTGGTGATAAATGCTGAATGAAAATCACAGTGCCGCCATTTTTTTCATACTCTGAAATTTTATTGGATATATGCTCCAAAGTAGTATCAATATTCCATAAAGGAAACCGACCATCAGAAAGATAGTCATTTTGTGCGTCTATAATAATTAATGCCTTGTTCATAATGCCTCGTTAATTTTGGTTAAGTTTTATTTGAATATGAAATAGGACGATAGAAATTACAATAAATTTTATTGTTAAATATTAATTATAAGCGGCAAGATTACGGCGAGGTTTCCACAATGGTTTACAGTGAAGACGCGCTTTGGCAAATGGAAACCAACCACAAGGTTTAAAGTGGTCAGCTGTATTTTGATTCCGTCGATTTAATGGAATGAAGCATAATCAATAGCTTATAGATACATACGGGATTATCCCGCATGTAGTCTACTGCAAATTATCTATCTCATTAATTCTCTTTAAAACGCGAGTGATTACGTTATTGGCGTATTCCATTGAGCTAAGGTAGATAATATTATTTTTATCAAATCCAGTTCTGTTAAATTGAAACCTTAGACTAGGAGTGCAAATGAGTAATTTTGCATTTTGGGATATTAATTTTTCAATATCCGATTCTGTATTGTCAGGACAAGCCTCCCAATCTAAGTTAATTTTGTTTATCTCATTTTGTAAGGCCGATACATAGTTTTCAACTGTGTTTCCTTCGAGAAAGCGAGCAACAAGGCTAGAGCCACTAATCCATGGAAACGCAGTCCTTCCAAGTGTAGGGCTTCGGCTATAAATTAAATAAATCTTTTTCTTTTCCATATTGCTCCCTAAGATAAACTCACACATGAAAATGATTATCATACTCACTAATGTGAGTGTCAATTTTATTGTTGACATCTCTTGCTTAGTTTAAGTGTTGGATATGCCTATGGGCTTATGACCTGCCAGAAAGGAAACAAAGTAACTGCTACCGGTCGCTATGAATGGTTTAATGGTTATCAGCTAACAGGGGCGCAGATAGTTACTTGCTAGAATCTGTATGTAAATGTAATCTTTGATGTCTATTTGTGTTCATAACGAGAGTTTTATAAAAATGAAAAATTTATTAGTTTCAGTTGGCTGTGTTTTTGCTTTATCTGGATGTGCCGTGACTGAATATAATTACACCCCAGACCCGTATAAAATAAGCGAGCCAAAAGTAGGGAGTGTTAATCGTGCGACCGTAGGTCAAAGTTTAGTAAGGGAAGGTGAGATAAGTGAACTGAGTGCGATTAAGGTACTAAACCCAATACAAATAGATCTGGCTTATAAAATTATTCCTGGTGTATTCAAAAAAGTTGGTTCAAGCGATAAAGGAGATTTTTATATGCCAACTCAAACTATTGACTCTGGTTCTGTAGTTGTTGAGGCTCTCGGTCAACCATGGAGTTCAATTTTAATAAAAAAAGGGTCTGATGCTAATGAGATTTGTATCGTGACAGATGTTAATATTGCTGTTTGTAGCGATAAGGCTAAGATTGAATATCTTAAGTTGAATAATTCCGATGGTAATTCATTTGAGCAGGCTTTAATTTTTAATGGGATAAATGATCAAATTGTAGATATTAGTTATAGAAAAATAGGCTCAAACATAGAAAATCAAGGGTTTGGTAACAACATTCAATATAGCCTTAAAGAAAGCAATATTATTTCTTATGAAAATGTTAAGTTGAAAATTATAAATAGCTCTGATAATTCATTAACGTATGAAGTAATAAGTAACTTTTCTAGTAATTAAAACAATCAAAAACGACGATTGTTTCTCCAAAATATAGCGTTAAACAAAGAACTTACTTTACCGGTTTAACGCTGCCATCGTGACTTGAAATAATCTTGTGACAAGAATATATGACAGTTTAAGGTTAGGGTTCTTTCTGGTTGTCGTTTCATTAAATGCAATAAAACTATCATTGATGATCTTTATGCAACACAGATGTTTCATTAAGACAAACAAAAACAGACATCAAAAACCGCCTAGCGATGACCTTGGTTGTCTAGAAATTTGTATAGAATTCAAGTTGGAATTTAAATAATCATTGAATATCAATTAAATGGTCGCTGTGTATGGTTCTTTCCTCCGCCATCTTCACTTCTAATCAAGTCTACTAAAGTCTCCTAACCCCAGTTAAAACAAGCATTCCAACTAAATCCTATTATTCCAACGTATACTAACGTCTATTGAAAATCACCCCCTTTAGATGATACATATGGGCTAAGTTAACGCTCCATTTCTTCAATATCAATTTTTTTAAATTCAAGTTTTGTTGCTCCTTGTTCCAGATATAAATTTGCTTCATTCGAATTAGAGAAAATTATATTAAAGTTTACAAGGCTTTTAGAATCAAAGTATTTGTGAAAGAAGGCATAAATTTCAGGGTCTAATCTCACTCGATAACGCGATATTTTAGAACCCCCTTTTTACGTCAAAAATAAATAGTTTGGGAATGGAATGTAAAGTTGTTTGTTCGATATTATCTAAAACGCTTTGATCTTCACCATTAATCATCTTAGATGTATAGGCGATCAATTGGTTGGGGTGATTTGTCGTCAATTTCCAGTTGATAGGACCAAATATATTTTCATTGAATTGTTCGGCCAGTTTTAGTGTATCTTTACGTGATTCTTGGATCCTTGCTATATATTGATTTTTTGTAATAGGTTGGGCTGGTGAACTTGACCAAGTATTTTTAATATGGGTTTCCCAGGGGATGTCTATTATTTGGCCTTGATATTTACCAATTAATTTAATGTCTGCCCCACCAAGAAAAACATACACTTTTCCTTGTGGCCCTACATTAACAACAAGTTTGTTATATCTCTGAACTTTCTGGTGTGGGTGAGACACAAAAATGCCCTGAATTTTCTCATTAAACATTTGTGATATTTCTTTTTCAGGTAAAACTATTTTAGCTTGCCAAAAATTACCATCTTTGAAAGATAGCCACGTTACAAGCATGGTGCTTGGGGTTTGAAAGTCTGCTCTAGATGAGTTTTGCACACCTGTGCCTAATGCTCCACCGGCAGCGTTTCTTCCTCCAAAATGGGTAATTATTTTTCCTGATGAATCTGTAATATATGTCTGCGTATTATTGTATTCAGAAATAAATCCTGGAGCCCATCCAATATCCACTTGGTATTCATTTGCCATAGCAGGTCTCATCATCAAACAAGATATAAGAAAAAAAAGCTGCCTTTTATATACTTTCATTGGAGTATCCTTTAGTTGTCTTTTGCTTTTTTAGAACTACTAAATAATAATTTTTCATTAGTCTCTTGTTGTTTATTGAGTCCGATCCCTCAGTCAAGCAAACATATTTTTAAATTTTAGATATCTTATTCTTGGTACATTCCATTGTGTGAGGTAGATAATATTATTTTTATCAAACCAGGTTTTCTATTGAGACAAACCCGCAGATACCAAAGCATCGCAGTAATCGTTTTGGCCATTTCGAGTATAAAGCACAATACATTTAAGCATTGGAACCATTCGTTCGTTAAAGTTGTTTTCCCATATTTTTTCTTGTTCTATTTTTATACGTTTTTTGAGGGCATTTAATTCAACGGGGTTTTTAGAGGTATCAGGGTGCTCTAACGCTAGGTTAATATTTTCTTCAATATCGAGTGCTAGTAATGCATCACCACTTTTTTTACATGTCTTATAGGCGTTTTTAGCGATGATATCTTCTCTATTTTTTGTGTTTGAAGCTTGCTTTTTTGTATATTCCGTTAAACAGAGAACCCAATTATCACTGAGAATTTCTGGACTGTTTTCTATGGCATTCGTTGGGTTTGACCATCCTGAAATCGGCAATATGATACATAAGCCAAGCATCAAATGACGTAAGACCATTCTAATCCTCTTATGTTTATTTTATAAACAGCTAACTTAAAATTAAACCCTTTTGCCCATAATAATGAGACTCATTTATATTATACTGACTTTTGAAATTGTTTTTTATAAATTTAAAAAGGCCATACCTCGTGAAAATTCTTTATTGTTTATTTTTTGTAATGCTAATGTCAGGTTGTACAAATTATAGGGTGAATACAGATAACATCAACATATTGAATAATGAGCAATTATGTAAAGCGCTTGGCGAAAACTTAGCGCTGGATCTACAAGGGTTTGATCGCGCTTATGATATAAAAAGATTAAACAGCGAAATTACACAAAGAGCACAAAAGGAGGCTCTCGATAAGAATAAATGCAATGATCTTTCTGAAAATACGAAGGACTATGAATATTCACGAGCAAGATTTAGTTCATCAATAAATAATAATTTTAATTTAATCAATGATATAAATTTATAAATTTGTTAAGTAAGGACGTGATTATGCATCTTCCTGAGCGATTAAAGCCAATTAATACTAGCCGTACGAAATTAAAAAAGCGAGTTGAGTTATTAGAACAAATAACGAATGAAATTGATCATGGTGCTAAGGAGGATGATAAAAAGCTTAAATCAATGATGTTGGAATGGAATGCAGGGGTTGTATCGCCTTGTGAGTTTAGTGATTTTCATGATTATTCATCGTGGACAAGTGCTAAGGAGTTTACGCGCTCCGCACTTAATCAGGTGAAATATCTTGATGATTTACTTTATGAGGAGCTCATTCAAATTTTAGAGTTTATTTGCAGTGCGCAAGGCAGTGACTCTGAACAAGATTATGCAATAAATTTACTTGATGTTAATTTTGATGCAAACCCGTCGGATCTGATTTATTGGCCAAATGAATGGTTTGGTATTGATGATGAGGGGTTAGATAATTTGACTTCAGCAGAAATAGCGGAATACTTAATGGAAAAGGCTAATCGCCACTTAGCCAATTCACCTAAAATCAATTTAAAATACGCGATTCCTAAAGAGGTCTAATTAACATACCTGTTAGCCTTCATCACTTTCCCTCTAAAAATTTTTTTTAATTTCATATTTTTGGCTAAAGGAAAGGGGGAGGGCGGTTTGTAGTTTTAATTACCGTCAATACCTGACATTTGCCAAAAACCTGATAGTATAAATGCTAAGTAAAATTAATAAATATGATAGCTAACGTAGAATACCGGTATTAAGGGTATATAAAATAAAAATGAATCATAAAATTGTATTACCAATGGCGCAGGCGATTGTTTTTTTTACCTCTTTTGGAGCCTTGGCTTTTCAAGAACAGCAATATAACCCAGTCGTGTTCAATTTAGCTCAGCTATACGACTTTAATCCTGTGCGTGGAAATATCAAGCAATTGAATACGGTGGTTTATAACGATGATAAAACCATTAACTATGAGTCCCAATTGAAAATTGGGCGTGACGGTTGCGTTGAAAGCTTTAGGTATAACCAGAAAAAAGACGAATACCTTAGTGGTACACATAACTATCTTTCTGTTAAAAAAGTGAAAAATAAACTTATTGGCACAGATGCGAATGGGCCAGTGGAAATGTCTATTGGTAAAAATTGTCAAATAGTTTCACGGAAAGATACTAACGGTGAGTTAGTCTATCAATATAATAAATATGGATTTATCACAGGTTCAGTAATCGCGGATACGAAAGAAAAATTTGGTGAAAACAACTACAATGAGCATAAGTTACCAACAGAAATTAAATATTATAAGGGTAATAACGTTATTTCAGAGACGTTAATAACATATGGTAAAGATTTCACCAAAGCGTTTGACCATACAATGGATATTCGAGCATTAGGGCAAACTATTTTATTGGTTGATTCAAAATGTGATTATGATAGGCGTAACATTGCTTATCAGTGTAATTTTATACTTACCTTGAACTCTAACGGTAAGACGGTCAAACTGGCTAAAAGTAGTAAAACAGAAGCGAAATTTTATTGATTAATAAAAAAATAGTGGCGTATATAAGTGCCAGCATATTATTTTTTGCTTGTTTGTTCTTGTCAGGCGTCATTTTGTCAATGAATAAGGTAACAAGTTTTGAAATTAGCCATGAAGGCGAACGAATAGGCTATAGTATTTTTACGCACTATAATGGCAAAATTTATGCAAATGTTCCTAGTGACGGGGTATATGCCATCGAAGAAGCAGACCCTAATAGCTTTAATGTACTTACGATAGAAGGCCACCTTCGTGACACGCAGTTTGCTGTTGACGCTAAAAATAGCTATTGCGGCAATAATATTGTCCCGCAGTTTAATCCTAAAACAGCAAAATCTATTGGTAATGATTATTTTACGGATGGTGAAACAATCATTTATTGTTCATCAATATCACAAGTAAATAATGAGCTTTCAGGCTTAGAATATTTGTGGCAAGCATGGCTATTTGGCTGGGAGCTAGGTGAAAAGCCACCGAGATATTATTACCCTTTAGAGCGATTACCGAAGTCAAATAAAACGTACCAACTGATTGGAAACAGAAATATTCTTGATGATGGGGAGCAGGTTTATTTCAAAGGGCATGTGATGATCGATGCTGATGCTCAAAACTTACGTGCTGTCAATTTTATGCGCCTAAATAATACCCTTTGGGAAAGCACATTATTCTTTCATGATGGAAGGTCTGTTTATTATCAGCAAGACAAACTTGCTTTGAAAGACAATGATGATTTATACAGTTTTGATGTAGGCAATCTACATGATGAAGAGTACCTCTTTTCCCCTCAGTCGGGTGATGTAGCCGTAAATAATTTATTATTTCCCTCTGAATTTGCACCTTACCAAATCATTAGCCGATACGGGGCTCATGTTAATCATGCATTATTTTTATCCGAGAATGGTGTGTATTTTTATGATAAGAAAAAAGAAAAAATATGTCGGGCGGGGGATAACCCGCTTCCTGCAACAGGGTGTCCTGAAATTTCACCATTAATATTTTATTGTGATAATAAAACATATTATGTAAGTAGTTCTGAAAAATGGGGAGGTAACCGCTCTCCTGGATTAATATCTCGCCGAACAAGTTTCTATCAATTGCAAAGTGAAAGTGTAGAGCCTTGGGTAAAAATAGGTAATGTAACAAACCACCATTATGCTGAAGTATGGCGAAAAGGCTCCCAAGTTTATTATTTTGACCGTTTAGGGACTGCACAATTGATCTTTCAAACGATATATAAGATAGCGGATGAAACAACAGTTAATCGGTTATTAGAAGAGCCATTGCGACCTGATGACATTCGCCAAATGGTGAAGAATGGTGACTTGCAAGCAGTGCCGAATATTGAGATTTTGCATGCAGAAACAAAATATAAAAAAGAAATATTTGATATATTAACGCTATTCTCTAATGATGATTAAATAAAAGAAGAATATTTTTCGCTAGCCAACAGGAATACCGTTTATGAGTAATTGGCCTTATCCGCATATTGTCGCACACCGAGGTGGCGGTAAACTTGCACCTGAAAATACCTTAGCTGCAATTGATGTTGGTGCGCGCTTTGGGCATACAATGATTGAGTTTGATGCAAAACTATCCGCAGATGGCCAAATTTTTCTATTGCATGACGATACGTTAGAGAGGACGAGTGATGGAATTGGTATTGCAGGGCGACTGAGTTGGGCACAATTACTCACTGTTGATGCCGGAAGTTGGTATAGCGCCGAGTTTGCAGGTCAGCACTTACCTTCCCTTGAGCAAGTTGCAGAACGTTGTCGGCAACATGGCATGATGGCCAATATAGAAATTAAACCGACTACTGGGTTAGAGGTTGAAACGGGTACCTTGGTTTCATTGGCAGCGAGAGATCTTTGGAAGGGGCAAGTGGCACCATTATTATCATCATTTTCAATAGAGGCGTTAGAGGCGGCTCAAAAAGCGGCTCCTGAGTTACCAAGGGGCTTATTACTCGATGAATGGCGGGATGACTGGCAGCAGCTGACTAGACAACTTACCTGTATTTCTATTCATTTGAATCATCAACTTTTAGATGAAGCGCGCGTAAAAATGCTCAAACAGGCGGGATTGCGCATATTGGTTTATACCGTCAATAAGCCTGCACGAGCAACGGAACTGTTACGATGGGGCGTTGATGCTGTTTGCACTGATCGAATTGATGTGATTGGCCCAAATTTCGTTTAATTTCTAGCATGTGAATAACCCCAGCGGGGGCTATTCACATTTAGCCCTCAACCAGCAATAAACTTTTTCGAATAGTCGAAAGGGACTTAATTTGCTTGTTATTGATGTGGTTAGAGTCTGATAACCAAGCTTGTAATGCGTCGTTTACCATTGGCCATTCACTATCAATAATAGAAAACCAGTCGGTATCTCGATTACGTCCCTTTGTCACTAGCGCATTTCGAAATCGCCCTTCATAGTGAAACCCTAAACGTAATGCAGCTCGGTGATAAGGGTTATTCAAGCTATTGCACTTCCATTCATAGCGCCTATAGCCTAAGGAATTAAATACATATTGCATTAGTAGCCAATGTGCTTCGGTTGACATTATTGTTCCACTGAGCAATGTGGAGAAATGCACGTGACCGACTTCAACAACACCATTGTTTGCATCTATTCTCATTAACGAAAATACACCAATCGCAGCACCATTTTGTTTATCAAAAATAGTAAAAAAGAGTGGATCACTTTTTTGTGTAACGTGATGGACCCAATTTTTATATTGTTGTAAATTTTGAGGCGCTTCGTCAGACAACCAAGTCCAGCTACGTTTATCTGGTGACTGAGAAAAAGATTGATACAAGCTTTCAGCATGTGAAATATCAAGAGGTTTGATTCGGCAGTGATTGCCATCTAGTTGGATTCTTTGAGGTAATAGGCGAGGGGACCAATTGAGAACGAGCCGACCAACTGGCTGGCCAAATTCATTTTCTATTTGCATAAATGGTATTCCTTTAAAAAACATAATTGTATTAATATAAGTGAATTGTGGTTTGATAAAAGTGCCACTTTTTATAAATAGAAAGGTGCCAGTTTAAATAAAAACATTTCCTTACGCTTAAAATTTCAGCTTTGATCTCTCAATGTTTATACTAAGCTACATTTTATTTTTTATTTAATATCAGGGACTGAGATGAGAAAAATAGGTTTTTTATTTGCTACTGTAATGGTTTTAGTTGGGTGCCAAGCCCCTAATTCAACACTAGTTTATACTTGTGATATTGACCAATCCATTAACCAAATATCACACGAAAGAAATGGCAGTTTCACGTTTCCAACTGCGGCGCCTATCGCAAAAGTATTTTTCTTTAATGACGTAATAAACATTCGTGATTTTGAAGTAGGTGAATATGCTGGATTTCCTTTAAATGAAAGCAAAGAACAACACCGAGTTGAGAGTATCAAAGATTTTAATGTGGTAATTAATAAAGGCGATTACTATCATGATGATGGGCATATTGTAGAAATAGTTTCTCCAAAACAAAAAACGATTAGTCTTTTTTTAATTGATAGACTAACGGGTAAAACGAATTCTTTGCAGTTTTTAACAGATTGCAAAAAAGAATATGTTGTTTTGAAATCACGAGGTCACGATCATGAACATAATTTTAAAAAAGAGCACCCAATATTAAAGAATAGTGAGTAAATGTGAACTCGATAACTATTTCAAATAGCATATTAATGTGATTTTAGGGTACCATAATTAGATCATATTCATGATTCGGTATGGTTTTCATAGGAATATCTCCATAATTTATCGTCTTTTGATTACAAGCCTTTTGGCACGATGGTTGAAAAGGTATAGCAAGAAAGCTTATTATTAGATAATTAGTAATGAATAATCTAAAAGGATGTAATATGACTATCTCTGCAAGAAATCAACTTACGGGTATTGTTGAGTCTGTTGTTGTTGGCTCAGTAAATGATGAAATTATTTTAAATTTAGGCAATGGCGAAAGCATTGCTGCAATCATCACTAAAAACAGTACTAAGCAGTTAGGATTAGAAAAAGGTAAACAAGCGGTTGCGGTGATTAAAGCGCCTTGGGTTGTCCTTGTATCTGATGCACAAGAATACCAGTTTTCAGCACGCAATCAATTCAATGGCAAAGTAGAGTCAATTGAGAAAGGTAGTGTAAACTCAGTCGTTAATTTAAAAACGGATGCAGGAACATTATTATCTGCTGTAGTAACCAATAATAGTACAGTTGAAATGGGGCTAGCGGTGAACAGTAAAGTTACTGCAATAATTAAGGCTTCCGCAGTTATTTTAGCGACTAAAAAGTAATTATATTCTTATTTCATGAAAAGGCTGCCATTGGCGGCCTTTTCTACTTTTGAAATGAAGTTAAGAGCTGTTCTATATTTAATATATTAATTTGTTTACCTTTTTGTTCGATCAGTTTATCACTGACGAGTTTAGATAATGTGCGGTTTAACTGTCTTACGGATACCCCAAGCATTGCAGCTAAAGAATCACGATTTTCTAATTTAAAACTTTCGCCATGTTGTTTTTCAACAAAAGCGAGATAGCGCCTTAATTTATATTCAACGGAATAGGATGCACTTGAATGTAATTGTGATGTGTTATAAAGCTTTTTGCTAAGGTTTTGGCAAATAAACTGCAAAAATAACGGAGAGTAAATTTCTTTTTCCCGGATCATTGATAAAGGTAATGCAATCAAGTCTGCATCTGTAATTGCTTGAATTGTATTATAAATACGATCATGTTCAAGATGATTTTGAAAAAGTTCTAAATCACCAATAATAGAAAATGCATTTTCAAATGAAAAAATTACTTTATTGCCATCAGCTTCATAGCGTTCAATTTGCAGTTTCCCATCAACAAGGAAATAAAGGTGACTGATTTCACTATCTTGAAATATTAAATATTCTTTGGCCTTTATGTGGATAAGTTTTGCTTTTTCGAGGGTTTCTTCAGAAATAATTTCATTAAGGTTATGATAAGTAATAAAATCTTCACACTTTACTGTAGAGTTTACTCTTTTCATTTTAATAGCCACTTATACTTAAAATTATAGGTGAATCATACTCAATTTTTCTTCTTTAAAAAAGGACATATGTCCTTTTTTAAAGAGCTATAGCCCTGCCAGCTTGCTTGAAAATAACGTGTAGGATATTAATATTAAAGATGTTTTAGAATCTTCAAGTATATTTAAGTTAGAAATATAAGGCTTTGTCCTTTTTCTCTACTGTGAGTAATTATATGTAATACCATTCAAACTCCAATGGTGTGTAATTTCCCTTATAATTAATAAAAAAGCACTGAACTCGCTATTCGTTGGTAATTGTGTTGAATGGATAGGGCTACCATTAATTACATTGACCAATTCATTAAAAGCATCTTCGATTTGTGGTGCCGTTATAAATTCACTATCAATATGCCTATTTTCTATCAGTAAACCTAGAATTTTATTATTGCTAGAGAGTAATATTTCACCATCAGGTAGCTGTTTTTTTGCTGGAATAATGGCATTTTCGATATGCTCAATTGCCATTTCTGCTTCATAGGCGGTAATAGGAGAGTGTTGAAACTTATAACCATTAAAATTTTTGATTCCAATAGGTAAGCTTATTTTAGTTGATAAGTAAGATAAAGTGGTTTCGCTGTCTTTAATTTCTAATTGAATATGATTTTTCATTGCAGCCTCATGCTATATGATGATTTCATCATGCTACGCTGGTTAGTTTTATCTGTACAGTGTATGAATAATCTTTGCGTTTTGTCATTAGTATTGATTTATAATCAGTTACAATAAAAAGAGAAAAATGAGGGTAATATTTTATATCATTCAGTTTTATGTTGAGGATAGGATTTTATGGTAACAATTATTTATGCACATCCATGGAGCGGTAGTTTTTGCCACTTTCTACTTGAAACGATAGAAAAAGAATTAGTTACTAAGAAGAAAGAGTTTCAGCTTATCGATTTACATGCAGATAACTTCAACCCTGTTTTAACAGAGGCAGAACTTGCGTTATATGCCAAAGGTGACTTTATTGATCCTTTAGTGGGAAAATACCAAGAAATACTTAAAGAAAGCTCTGAGGTGATTGTTATTTTCCCTGTTTGGTGGATGGGAATGCCTGCTATTTTAAAAGGTTTTTTTGATAAAGTGATGTTAAATGACTTCGCTTGGTATTATAACGAACAACAACAGAAGCTATTACCACTGTTAGATACCAATAAAACGACGATTGTGACGACATCGGAGGAACCCACTGATTTCATCGTCAAAGAAGGTGATCCAGTAAGTGATGCTATTTTTCATTGCATGACAGCGGTAGGGTTTAAAAATAGTAGATGGATGAATTGCGACCGTGTAACTCAAGGTGGCGATGATCACCGGTTGAAATTTATTGCGTCAGTATTGAATGAAATTTAGTCTATATCCATCAGTGTGAGATAAACAAAATATAATGCAATTATAAAATGTATTGCATTATATTTTAAAGTTACACTATTTTTGCAATATAACAATATGATTAAAATTAGAAATATATTTTCTGAATTATAGAACAATAAAGCCTAAATTCTAGCTTCGAGTTATGTTATAAGTAGATAAGTTAATATTATCTACTTTTATAATAAGGTGAGTTTATGTCAGAAATAAGAATTGTTGCAACGATAATTGCAAAAGATAATGAAGTCGAGTTTGTAAAATCAGCAACTAAGTCGATTGTTGAGCCAAGCAATAGAGACGAAGGTTGCCTTCAGTATGAATTACATCAAGACAAGGCTAATCCAAATACATTTATCTTCTTTGAAATATGGCAGGATCAACAATCATTAGATAAACACAACATTACACCACACTTACAAGATTTTCTTAAGAAGATTGAAGATAAAGTTGATTTGTTAGATGTGAAATTAATAAGTAAAATTGCATAAAGTTAATTCATATTATTCTAAATAATAAAAAAGGAATACAGTTGTATTCCTTTTTTAAATTAACTATTTAAAAATCTCAGTGAGATGCGTTTTGTAATCATTGATATATTTTTCAATATTGGGTTCTTTGATTACGTCGTTAACCATAAAGGTTGGGAATTTTTTCAATCCGAGGAATTGTTGTGATTTATGAAAGGCAAAATAAACGCCATCGACGCCACGGCCATCAAAAAAATTATCAAACTCATCAAAAGCATCGATAGGGGCATTCCAAGTCACTGAAAGCATATATTTTCTTCCATGAAGCAGGCCGCCAGTACCGTATTGCTTGCTGGGATCTTGACGAGTTCGACCATCGTTTGCATATAAATGGCCATGACCAAGAGTATAAACGTCATCCATATATTTTTTTACCATCCAAGGCATCATCATCCACCAGCCAGGCATTTGGTAAATAATCGTATCTGCCCAAAGAAATTTTTTAACTTCGTTTTCGATATCGTAACCTGATTCAATATGCGTTTCTTGAATAGTATGCCCTAACTCACTTAGGTATGTTTTGGCTACATCGTGTAAGGTACGATTAAGTTGCCCTGCTGAGTGAGCAAATGTTTGCCCACCATTGAGAAGAAGAATTTTCATTTGTATTACCTTATTTGCTAATTGCTAAGTTGCATTTAGGCTAACAAACTAGAATGAAGATAAAAAGCGGAGTAATGGATTGTTATTTTTAATTTTTTTGGTTTTATTGGCTAAAATGATAATTTTACTAAGCTGGTTTTAGCTAGATATGCCTATAAAGACTATTTTTATAGTTAAAGCTATTAACTAGAGGAATTGTTGATTTTTTAGCAAAAGTCTATTGAGCTTATGGCTATTTTCCTCTGCATTATTCCATCGTATTCTCTGTGGCATTCGAATTGCCTCAGTAATTATTGGTTGGTTTTCAGCCTGTGAGTATAGGTTAACTAAATAATTATTTGTGAAGTTTAACGTGAACAAATTTAAGAGAGAAAACATAATGACTATTCCTATGATTGGCGTTGGTACATTCCGTTTAAAAGATGATGTGGTGATTGCTTCGGTAAAAAATGCATTAGATGTTGGTTACCGCGCGGTGGATACTGCACAAATTTATGAGAATGAAGCTGCTGTTGGGCAGGCGATTGCACAAAGCGGTGTTGCACGCAGTGAGCTTTATATCACAACAAAAATTTGGATTGAGAATTTAAGCAAAGATAAACTTATCCCAAGTCTGAAAAAAAGTTTAAGTGATTTACAAACTGATTATGTGGATTTAACACTGGTGCATTGGCCATCGCCAAATGATGCAGTTTCTGTTGAAGAATTCATGCAAGCTTTATTGGAAGCAAAAAAACAAGGGTTAACACGTGAAATTGGTATTTCTAATTTTACCATTCCATTAATGGAAAAAGCGATTGCAGCAGTCGGTGCAGAAAACATTGCGACAAACCAAATCGAACTATCGCCTTATCTGCAAAATAAAAAAGTCGTTGAGTGGGCGAAACAGCACAATATCCATATCACCTCTTATATGACATTGGCTTATGGTAAAGCATTAAAAGACGAGGTTATTGGACGTATTGCACAGAAACACAATGCAACGCCTGCTCAAGTTATTTTAGCGTGGGCAATGGGTGAAGGGTATTCTGTTATTCCATCATCAACAAAACGTGAAAATTTATTAAGTAACTTACAAGCAACTCAATTACAGTTAGACAGTGACGATAAAGCAGCGATTGCAAAATTAGATTGTAATGACCGTTTAGTTAGCCCAGAAGGTTTAGCACCAAACTGGGACTAATTGATTGCTTTATATATTCAGAGGCCATAAATTTTTATGGCTTCTGAATTTCTGCAAGGTATTGAGTTAGGCTGTCAATAAAAACGCGAATGCGCTGGCTAACAACACGATCACTGTAATAAACAGCATGGAAGGGCAAAGGAACAGGCTGTAAGTCTTCTTTTAATACCTCGACAAATTGGCCATTTTGAATATCCTTATTCACCATAAAGTCAGACAAGCACGCAATTCCATTTCCCGCTAAGCAAAGCTGCCTTAACGTCTCCCCACTATTTGATGATATCCCTTCTGTGACCTCCATTAATTGCCCATCAATGCCTTTAACTGGCCACATATTTAATGAGGCAGGTTCAGTAAAGGTTAAGCATGTATGGTTCAAAAGATCTTGGGGGTATTTGGGTTTATCATGCTGTTCAAGGTAATTTGGGGACGCAATAATCTTGCGGTAACTATTAAATAGTGGGCGAGCACGTAAGCTAGAGTCGGTGAGTTGCCCTGCACGTATTGCAACATCAACTTTCCGTTCGATTAAATTAACAAAGGTTTCTGATGAAACTAACGATAAGTGAATGTCTGGGTATTGTTTACGAAAAATAGACACGAAAGGAATTAATATATGCAATACAATCGGTGTTGCAGCATCAATCCGTAATAGGCCTTTTGGGGAAGCTTGCGTTTCGTGTAATTCATTTTCTGCTGCTTGCATTTCTTGCAAGATAGCTCTCATACGTTGAAAATAAAGTTCACCTTCGGCCGTTAGGTCAATTTGCCTTGTGGTGCGGTTAAGCAAATTGACCCCCAGTTTTTCTTCCAGTTTTTTAACTATCCGACTCACTGCGGAATTCGCTAAATTTAGTTTATCAGCGGCTTTACTAAAACTTTTTTGTTCTACCACTTCAATAAAAACGCGGGCTTCTTCAGATGTTGCTCTCATAATGATTTTATTAGCCAATAAGATGATAGAAAAGATGGCTGTTATAGTAGCAGAAATAAAAAGTGGTAGGGAGCAAAAGGGATATAGTCGTAAACGTTATTTATTTGACTATTTTCGACATAACAATTAACCCTTCATGTTCAGTAAAATCATTGCGTTTATAGAATTTTTCTGCAGGGAAACCTCGCTCAGTATTTAGAATAATGGCATTCAAATTATGTTTTATACATTGGTCTTGAGCATGTTGCATTAGTGTGGAACCCAAACCTTGGCCTTGAAAATTAGGGTGGATAAAAAATTCATCAATATAATATTCAACCCCTTGATTCCATGGTTTTTGAAAGCCAACGCAAGCTCCGACAATTGTGTTATTTAACTTAATGACATAACCCAAAAAATAATTATTCGCTAAGTGATGTTCTAAAAACGAAGTGATGGGAGCTGGGGAGTCCCATGATTCATGCCAAGGTGCACTGTTGTATGTTGTACAGTAAAGCTGCGCACAAGTTTCTACCATTGCAGGGGTTAGTTCAGTTAGTTCAATAGCCCTTTGCATAATAAACATACCTTATGAATAAATGAGGTTTGACCTCAGAATATTAGTGAAGATTATTCTTGAAAGCCACTTCCTGTACTGTTTAAGAGCATTTTTAATGCATTGGTATAATTTTCTCTAGCTTGAACTTGCTCATTATATTCTAAGGTTGCTGACGCTAAAGCTTCCCCGTGGGTATAGTCAATGAGAATGTGCCCCCATTGGACGGCTTGCTGTGTTGATAACCCCAACTCGATTAATAATTGAATTAGCTCTTTGGTTATGCGAATGGCCTGCTCAGGAAATAACGCGGATGCATTAAATATCGCTAACGTAATCTGAGGGAACTGAATCACTTTTTCACGGTATCTAAATAACAGGCTTTCTATTTTTGGATGAACGCCTTTTATATCTGTAACATTAACATCGTGATATAGGGTGTTGCCAATAGCTTTTATTAATGAATTTTTATCAGAAAAATAATGGTAGAGTGCCATCGGAGTAATAGCCATTTCTTTGGCTATTAACCGCATGGATAATTGCTCAATCCCTTTTTCATCTAATATCTCTATCGCCTTGGCAATAATATTTTCAGATGAAATATTGAGTTGTTGTGATTTAGGGCGACCTGGTTTTCGCACTGTCATTTAACTATCTCATAATGGGATTGAATAAACCCTGAAGGGAAGCTTTGCGTATTTAAATGCTTAAGGAAAATATCGTGGGGTATTGGGCCAAATAATGGACGCCCTTCACCTAATAAAATAGGAATTTTAGTGATAATAAGGTCGTGAATTAGCCCTTGTTTTAAAAAGGATTGAACAACTTGCCCGCCATCAATATAAATACGTTTACACCCTTCGGCCTCTAGCATTAGCATGATTTGCAGAGGAGTCTGGTTTGAAAACCGTACCTTACCGATTAAATGTTCAGGTACGGGGTGTACTGCCAGTGTGGATGAAAGCGCCACAATAGGTTGTTCATAGGGCCAAGGCGTGAAGTCACAAACGGTTTCAAATGTTCCTCGCCCCATGATGATTGCATCGATGTTGCAGATGAAGTTTTCGTAACCGTGGTTTTCTTCAGGCAGATCCTGTTGTAAAAGCCACGCAATATCACCATTTTTACGTGCAATATAGCCATCTAAACTCGTTGCGATGAAGACATGCCCTGTGATCATTATGATACCTCTGAATTTAATTATACACTGTATAATAATGCAAAAGTAAAGGAATGCTAGTTTTAATCATGTAGCTATATCTGTTTTGTTTAGTTATTGACAACATGCTGCCCGAGCAATAATTTTCTCGTTCTTTCGTTTCTTGTCATCTTAAGTATCGTTTAATTGATGAGTTTTGAGGCTTGCTCATTTTTGATAGCCCTGAGAGGGAGCACGGAATATTGCAACATCAACGGTATTTTGCTTTATTCATTGCGAAACGAATATCATTAATATTTTTTAAAATAAACTAAAATTAAATATGTAGGTAGAAAGAAATAATAATAAGGTTTTTATTTTATCAATTAGCTTATTATTTACATAACGATTGATATTTAGAATTAAAATAAGGGTTTATACTTATCTCTTTAAGGGGGGACTGATTCTTTAGATAATAAACACATATTATCCCTATGCGAAATGTTAATTTTTTATATTCTTATCTTAAACTGTTATTTTTTTTAGTGTCAAAAATTGCTGATTTTTCAAAATGTAACAATTGATCTAAATCAATTTAACAATAAATACCCTATTGGTGGTAATTTTAATCGTTGTTTAACTACTCAGTTAATATTAATTAAACTTTTATTTTCACTTTAATTGATTTTAGGCAATATCTAATCATATTAGGCTGCTATCCTCACACCGATTTATACAAAAAATATAAAGAGGTAGCAATGAACGTTAGTCGCAGAAAGTTTTTTAAAATCTGTGCTGGCGGGATGGCAGGTACAACTGTAGCTGCGTTAGGTTTTATGCCTGGAATGGCAATAGCTAATGTACGTGAATATAAATTACTACGTTCAAAAGAGACGCGTAATACTTGTACTTACTGTTCTGTCGGTTGTGGATTATTAATGTATAGCATGGGCGATGGTGCCATGAATGCTAAATCCGCGATCTTCCACGTCGAAGGAGACTCCGACCACCCTGTAAACCGTGGTGCTTTATGTCCAAAAGGGGCTGGCCTACTGGATTACATCCACAGTGAAAATCGTTTACGTTACCCAGAATATAGAGCACCAGGCTCTGATAAATGGGAACGCATTAGCTGGGATGATGCTTTCACGCGTATTGCGCGATTAATGAAAGATGACCGCGATGCAAACTTCATTGAGAAAAATGAACAAGGTACGACAGTAAACCGTTGGTTATCAACAGGGATGTTATGTGCATCCGCTGCTAGTAACGAAACGGGAATGCTGACCCAAAAATTCGCACGATCGCTAGGTATGCTGGCGGTTGATAACCAAGCGCGTGTCTGACACGGACCAACGGTAGCAAGTCTTGCTCCAACATTTGGTCGCGGTGCGATGACCAACCACTGGGTTGATATTAAAAATGCGGATGTTGTCGTCGTAATGGGCGGTAATGCTGCGGAAGCTCACCCTGTTGGGTTCCGCTGGGCAATTGAAGCAAAAAATAATAATGATGCAACACTGATTGTAATTGATCCGCGTTTTACGCGTACTGCATCAGTCGCAGACCATTATGTGCCAATTCGATCAGGTACCGATATTACTTTCTTATCGGGCGTTTTACTGTATCTGATTGAAAACAATAAAATCAATGCTGAATATGTTCAGAACTACACCAATGCGGCATTAATTGTCAGAGATGATTTTGACTTTGACGATGGCCTATTTAGTGGCTATAACGCTGACAAACGGAGTTATGACAAAACCAGCTGGAACTACAAATTTGATGAAAATGGTCACGCTCTGCGCGATGACACATTACAAGACCCTCGTTGTGTTTGGAATTTACTTCGCAAGCACGTCTCACGCTATACGCCTGAGATGGTTGAAAAAATTTGTGGTACTTCACAAGCCGATTTCTTAAAAGTTTGTGAAATTCTCGCGACGACCAGTGCCTCTGAAAAAGCGGGTACGTTCCTGTATGCGTTAGGTTGGACACAACATACCGTGGGTGCACAAAACATCCGTACCATGGCGATGATCCAGTTACTTCTCGGTAATATGGGTGTGGCGGGTGGCGGTGTGAACGCATTACGTGGTCACTCAAACATTCAAGGTCTGACGGACTTAGGTCTGTTATCTACCAGTTTGCCAGGTTACCTGACGTTACCTTCAGAAAAGCACCTTACTGTCGATAATTACCTGACGGCGAACACGCCAAAAGCGACATTACCGAATCAGGTGAACTACTGGAGCAACTATCCGAAATTCTTCGTCAGCTTAATGAAATCGTTCTACGGTGATTCTGCGCAAGCCGATAACCAGTGGGGCTTTGATTGGTTACCTAAATGGGACCAAGCTTATGATGTTATGAAGTATTTTGACATGATGAGCCGTAACGAAGTCACCGGTTACATCTGCCAAGGCTTTAACCCAGTTGCGTCGTTCCCAGACAAAAATAAAGTGGTTAGCTGCCTGAGTAAGCTGAAATATTTAGTGGTTGTTGACCCGTTAGTTACAGAAACGGCGAATTTCTGGCAAAACCATGGTGAGATGAATGACGTAGATACCGCTTCAATTCAAACTGAAGTATTCCGTCTGCCATCAACCTGTTTTGCGGAAGAAGATGGTTCAATCGCCAACTCTGGCCGTTGGTTACAATGGCACTGGCAAGCTGCGGATGGCCCTGGTGAGGCACGTAATGATGGCCAAATCTTAACGGGTATTTTGTACAAAATCCGTGAAATGTATGAGAAAGAAGGCGGCCAAGGCCAAGAGCCTCTGATGCAGATGAAATGGAATTATAAACGACAATTCCACCCTGAATCAGAAGAAGTGGCAAAAGAGAACAACGGTGTCGCACTGGTTGATCTCTACGACGCGGATGGCAACCTTCAGGCGAAAAAAGGCGAATTACTCAGCTCTTTTGCATTGCTGCGTGATGACGGGACAACGGCTTCGTCTTGCTGGATTTATACCGGTTGCTGGACTGAAAAAGGCAACCAGATGGCGAACCGTGATAACAGCGACCCATCGGGTATCGGTAATACATTAGGTTGGGCATGGGCATGGCCTCTGAACCGCCGCGTGATTTATAACCGTGCATCTTGTGATACCAAAGGTAAACCATGGAATAAAGACCGTGTGCTTATCGAGTGGAACGGTAAAAAATGGGTGGGTAATGACATTCCTGACTTTAACGCATCTGCGCCAGAAGTAGGAACGGGTCCATTTATCATGCAACCTGAAGGGTTGGGGCGTTTATTTGCTATCGATAAGATGGCAGAAGGGCCATTCCCTGAGCACTATGAGCCGTTTGAAACGCCATTAGGTACAAACCCATTGCATCCAAATGTGGTGTCTAACCCTGCTGCGCGAATTTTTGATGAAGACAAGAAACGTCTTGGCGATCACAAAGATTTCCCTTATGTAGGAACCACATACCGTTTGACCGAGCATTTCCATACGTGGACAAAACATGCTCGCTTAAACGCGATTGCTCAGCCAGAGCAATTTGTGGAAATCAGTGAAACTTTAGCGAAAGCGAAAGGCATTGCACTGGGCGATAAAGTCAAAGTTAGCAGTAAACGTGGCTTTATCAAAGCGGTCGCAGTGGTGACACCACGATTGCAAACTCTGATGGTTGATGGCAAACCGATTGAAACGGTTGGCCTGCCAATTCACTGGGGCTTTGAAGGCGTAACGCAAAAAGGTTTCATTACCAATACGTTAACGCCATCTGTGGGCGATGCTAACTCTCAGACTCCTGAGTATAAGGCATTCTTAGTTAACATTGAGAAGGCGTAAGGGAGGGAACATGTCCATGCAATCTCAAGACATTATTAAACGTTCCGCGACCAATAGCATTACGCCTCCGCCGCAGGCGCGTGATGATAAGCTGGAAGTGTGTAAGCTTATTGATGTGTCATCGTGTATTGGCTGTAAAGCCTGTCAGGTGGCATGTTCTGAGTGGAATGATATCCGTGACGAAGTGGGTCACTGCGTTGGGGTTTATGATAACCCAACGGACTTAAGTGCCAAATCGTGGACGGTGATGCGCTTTAGCGAAACCACGGAAATGGGCAAGCTAGAGTGGCTGATCCGCAAAGATGGCTGTATGCACTGTACTGACCCAGGCTGTTTGAAAGCGTGTCCATCTGCGGGTGCTATCATTCAGTATGCTAACGGTATTGTGGATTTCCAATCAGAGCACTGTATTGGTTGTGGCTACTGTATCGCAGGTTGTCCATTCAACATCCCACGATTAAATCCGAAAGATAATCGTGTGTACAAATGTACTTTGTGTGTTGATAGAGTCAGCGTTGGCCAAGAACCCGCTTGTGTGAAAACTTGCCCAACGGGTGCGATCCGTTTTGGTACGAAAGCCGAAATGCTGGAATACGGCGCAGAGCGTGTCACGAAACTGAAAAATCGTGGTTATGCTCAAGCAGGTATCTATGACCCTGAAGGCGTCGGTGGAACACACGTTGTTTATGTGTTGCATCATGCTGACAAACCTCAGCTTTATCATGGGCTGCCTGAAGATCCACAAATTGATACCCCAATTAATCTGTGGAAAGGCGTTCTGAAACCACTTTCTGCAATTGGCTTTATTGCAACCTTTGCGGGATTAATCTTCCACTACGTGGGAATTGGCCCGAACAAAGAAGTGAGTGATGAAGAGGAGGACGATAACCATGAGTAAAAAAAGCAAAATGATTGTACGGACAAAGTTTATTGACCGTGCGTGCCACTGGACGGTGGTCATCAGCTTCTTCTTGGTTGCGTTGTCAGGTATCGCACTGTTTTTCCCAACGCTAAAATGGCTGACGGAAACTTTCGGTACACCACAAATGGGGCGTATTCTTCATCCATTCTTTGGTGTGTTGATTTTCGTCGTACTGATGTTCATGTTTGTGCGCTTTGTGAAACACAATATTCCAGATAGAAAGGATTTACCTTGGATCAAGAATATTGTCGAAGTCCTCAAAGGTAACGAGCACGAAGTTGCGGATGTCGGCAAATATAACGCAGGCCAAAAAATGATGTTCTGGAGCATTATGAGTATGATTTTCGTACTCTTAGTGACTGGGATTATCATTTGGCGTCCTTACTTTGCGGATATGTTCCCAATGTGGATGATCCGCTGGAGTCTGCTTATTCATGCCGCTGCCGCGATTATTTTAATCCACGCAATCTTAATCCATATGTACATGGCATTCTGGGTTAAAGGCTCGATTAAAGGCATGATCGAAGGCAAAGTGAGCCGCCGCTGGGCGAAGAAGCACCACCCACGTTGGTATCGTGATGTTGAAGCGAAAGAAGCTAAAGCAGAAGCTGAAAGTAAAAAGTAATTTGCGTATAAGCTAAGCAAAATCAAGCCATCACAGTGTGATGGCTGAGATTGTTGACAAAGCAGGATAAAAGCGTGGTTTTTCCTGCTTTGTGTTATCAGCCGAAAATCAACAAATTGATTTTCCTTAGTCTTTTTCAAAACCTATCCAACCTGCGGCCAAACCTAATCGGTTTGTCAGCGGTCTGAGCCATCACAGTGTGATGGCTTTTTTGTGGGGGGGTTTTGGTGGTATTTTAATTACAGTAATCGTTCGCTTTGAGACGATACAACACATGCTCTTGCAACCAATGACCATCAGGGAGGGCAGGGTGATAAAAATTATCTGGCTGTTTTGTCATGCCCAGACGCTTCATCACTGATTCTGATGGGGTATTAGGAACGGCAGTAAATGCCACTATTTCACTCAGTTTTAACTGGGTAAACGCCAGTTGAATTACCGCTTTCGCCCCTTCAGAAGCCAAGCCTTGGTGCCAATAAGTTGGCAGTATGCGCCAACCCATTTCAACACAGGGTGAAAAGGGTAGGTTAGTGGCGGGAATATTTAAACCAATAAAGCCGATGAATGCGTTGGTTTCTTTCAATTCGACAGCCCATAACCCCCAGCCACCTTGTTGGGTGAATTTGGCGATGATGGTATCTAAAAATTGCTGGCTTTGCTGCTCATCTAATAGGGCAGGAAAGTAGCGCATTACATCAGGGTCGCTATTGAGCGTATAAAAAGCGGCGCTATCTTCCTTTTGCCATTTTCGAAGGCGTAACCTTGGGGTCTCTAACTCGATAATATTCATGTTATTGCGCAGTTTTTAAACGCATGTGTAGCAGAGGAAAAGGGTTTCCTTCGTCATCTAACTCGGAACGACCATATTGCACAAACCCCATATGCTGATAAAACCCAACGGCTTGAGGGTTTTGTTCATTGACATCAAGCTCAGTCACACCTAATTCTTCAATGGCGTAATGCAGGAGTTTTTTCCCCGTTCCTTGCCCACGGTTTTCAGGGGAGATAAACAGCATTTCAAGGCGGTTTTCAGCACAACCGAGAAAACCTACCATTTTCCCGTCGTCATCAAAGGCGACAAATACCGCTAAATTTGGCAAATAAAGTTGCTTAATAGCGACTTTGAGTTCGTCAATTTTTTCTTCAGGTAAAAAATCGTGAGTGGCTCTGACTGAGGCCTCCCAAACGCGAATTATTTCATCATCATGTGCACGAGTGGCAGCTTGGACTATCATTATATTGTCTCCCTAAAATAATGCTGCAATCTTAAATCGCAGACCTGTAATGTCAATATCTGATTTTAATTTTAGTTAAGACCAGTTTTGAGATATTAATCTCAGAAAAAAAAGTCAGCTTTGTCATTATTAGATAAGTTTAGATTATTAGGGCGGTTTAACGTCTTTTCACTTTTCCAGATTGGGTAGGGGTATCTTAATGAAATACAAAGTGTTAACACTATGTTTATCTACGGCTTTATTTGCACCAATTGCACCAACCATGGCAAGTACTGACACGCAAGCAGATATGGTTTTAGACCAAGTTTTAGTTCTTAGCCGCCACAATTTACGAACACCGATTGTTAATACCGGTATTCTTACCGAAGTGACTGATAAAAAATGGCCTGACTGGGATGCAAAAAGCGGTTATCTCACCACGCAAGGTGGGGCGCTTGAAGTGTATATGGGGCATTATTTTAGGGAGTGGATTGATCAAAATAAACTTTTAGCGGATGAATTATGTCCGACCAGTAACGAAGATGTTTATATGTATACCAATAGCTTACAAAGAACGATAGCGACAGCACAGTTCTTTGCAGCAGGTGCATTCCCAGGTTGTAAAGTGAATATCCACCATCAGCCAGAAATTGGTAAGATGGACCCCGTCTTTAACCCAATTATTACTAATGGCTCGCCTGAGTTTAAACAAAAAGCCCTTGCGGCAATGGATGATTACTTAAAAGGTTTATCACTAAAAGCGGGTTATGAAGAACTCGATACGGTGTTAAACATTAAAGATTCTCAAAAATGCAAAACGGACAAACTGTGTAACCTCGATAGCCAAAAAAATAGCTTTATTATCGAAGCAGATAAGGAGCCAGGTGTTAGTGGCCCACTGAAAATTGCCAATTCCGCGGTAGATGCTATCGACCTGCAATATTATGAAGGTTTCCCTGCCGATCAAGTGGCATGGGGGCTGGTGGATACCCCTGAAAAATGGAAAAAACTCAATACGCTAAAAAATGCGTATCAAGAAACGTTATTTACACCAAAAATTATCGCGAAAAATGTGGCTCACCCAATCCTCAATTATATTGATAAAGGCTTTGTATCTGTAGATAAAGGGGAAACAGCCAAATTTATTTTCTTAGTGGGGCACGATTCCAACATTGCTTCATTGATGTCAGCGATGGATTTCAAACCGTACCAGTTAGCTCAGCAGTATGAGCACACACCAATCGGCGGTAAATTGGTTTTTCAACGTTGGACAGATAAGCAAGCGAAAAAAGACTTTATGAAAGTCGAGTATGTTTATCAAACGGCTGATCAGCTAAGGGACAATGCCTACTTATCCCTTGAAACACCACCAAAACATGTCACTTTAGAGCTGAAAGATTGCCCAATTGACAAAAATGGCTATTGCTCATGGGAAGATTTCCAAAAAGTGATGGCAAAAGCATTAGAACAATAAACGCTTAATCCTCCTAGTTAAGGCCCATTAACAGTCATGTTAAATGGGCTTTTTTCATGTTGAAATTTATGTTTAGCTACATACAATTCAGCCATCTTATTTTATCGAGTGACGAATATGCCTATTCAGTTTTTACGGCTTCCCCAAATTCCAACAGCTGACATTATTGCGCTAAATACGCACCCATTAGTATTGAAGCATATGCCGTTGGGGGATACAGAGTTTGATGAGGCATTTTGCCGAAATTGGGTCGCGGGTAAAGAGCAACATTGGGAGCAGTATGGTTATGGCGTTTGGGCATTTGTTATCGATGGGCAATTTGCAGGGTGGGGGGGGCCGCAAAATGAAAATGGTGATGCGGATTTAGCCCTCGTTTTGCACCCAGTATTTTGGGGGGAAGGTAAGCGGATTGCGGTAAAAATGATCCAAGAGGCTTTTAGTTCGCTGAATGTTGATTCCCTTACCATTCATTTGCCGTTAACAAGGCTTAAACTAGCGGCATTATTGCGCTATGGGTTTGTCGAAGAAGGCTTAGTTGACTTTGATGGTGTGCTGTTTAAACGATTTAGGCTGAGAAAAAGCCAATAAAAGACGAAAAAAACCCTGCTATATGAGCAGGGCGTGAAAATCACGAAAATGTTTATGAGCCTATAATCTACCGCAATTAGATATAAAATAGTCTTATAAATTGTATGGATTTATTGATTTTTGTAACATTCATTAAGTGTAAACTTATTATTAGTAAATGGAGTTAAAATCAATAGTTATTTAAGATAAGTGAGATTATCTAACAACTAATACGCTAGTTTTCGCGTAACGGACAACGGAAGCTGCATTTGAACCTAATAAATAGGTTGTCATACTTGGGCGGCGTGAACCCAGCAAGATAATATCGGCATGAATGTCTTCAGCAGCAGCTAAAATTTCATCTTTAACAGAACCAACACTTGCTTTTGCATGCACTTTATCCGCGGGAATAGAGAATAATTTTATTTTCTCTTTTAACTCAGCAAGAATAATCTCAGCTTGTTTTTCATCGTCTGGGAAATCACCCGGCAAAATGGTTCCACCGTAGCGTAGATAATTAGAAATTGGTGCAGTGACTGCCAAAAAGTGAACGTTGGCATTATTCAATTTTTGTAGAGAATTGACATGTGGAACTAACATATTGGTCAGCGCGTCTTCGGTTACATCGATCGGAACTAAAATGGTATTGTACATAATTTCTCCTTTCTTCTTGTATATTATAAGTTTAGAACATTATCATACATTTTGATATTAATTGTTAATAATAGAATAGTAACCGATTGGTTTGTGATGAGGTGTGAGCCAGTAGCCGCAATCAGATTTTTAGCAAATAAAAACGAACATCACCAATAGGGTGATGTTCGTCAAAATAGGAAAAACTTAATTTAATGGAAAGCGCTAAGGCTACTTTTTAGGGCAAGCTTCTTTAATACCTGCTTTACAGGCTTGTGCTAAGTAGTCTGTTGCTAATGCATCATTAATTTCTGTCCCTTCACCGCTTTCCAGCATTTTTCCAAGCTGATATTGCGCGGGGGGAAATTTTTTATCTGCTGATTTTTGGAACCACTCAAATGCAGTAATATAGTTTTGTTTTACACCAATACCTTGGTAATAAAATTGACCCATGTAATTTTGCGCCTCAACATTCCCTTTATTCGCTGATTTTTCAAATAGCTCCATCGCGGTTTCAAGGTTTTGTTCTACACCATTACCATTTAGGTACATATCACCTAAAAATAGCTGAGCGTCAGTATTGCCTTTATTGGAGGCCATTGTTAGCCATTTTTTGGCTTTGCCATAGTCTTGTTTTAACTCATTCCCCAGATAGTAACCAATGCCAAGCATCACTTGCGCTTTAACATCACCTTTTTGGGCTTCTTGCTCAATACGTTTGATGGTTTCTTTAGGAACCGCAGCAATGCTGAGGTTAATGGATAAAATAAAGATAAAAATAAGTGAAAGAATTCTAAGCATGGTTTTATTTCTTATGTTATCGATGTTTATTACTATTATTTATAGGCAATAAAGTGAATTTTTGCACATTAATTATTGAGTTTGTCTAACTACTTCAAATATATACATAATGCCATAGTACGGATATCATATTCTAATAATAATATCTTTTTAAGGCGTTACACAATTTTAGGGTAATTAGTGTATTGAAATACTCTACGTCCATAATTGGTAAATTACAATATTTATTCGCAATTACATCTTATAGGAGTATTTTTCCGGTGTTAAAATAGGGTTCTATGTGATTGTTGTAACAAGATATTAATGTTTTTCTGTTTCTTAAACTAAGTATTTCTAATTATGATGATTATATATTAATAGGCATTTTATAAATAACGCATAAAAATTAATTTTTTGTTAAGAATTCTTTTTGGTGAATTATGCCAAAAAATCTCATGATCTAAACGAAAAATAGATTTATTTAACGCTTTTGGTTTAATGGAAAAATAAAAAGAGAATTTAAATAATTAAACGAGTTGTGAGATAAATAAAGTGTGAATAAAAAATAGATCCACACTTTATTTATACCAGAAAGGTGATAATTGACGGAGATACTAAATACTATTCGCCAAATAATGGGGTTGGTTTACCGTTGTCATCGATCGCCACAAAGTTAAACTGGCCATGGATCACTTCTTCTCTGCCTTCAAAATACATGTCTTCTAAGAAAATGGAGACATTCACCGTTAAGCTAGTTCTGCCAACTCGGATGACTTTCCCAACGAGTTCAACAATTGTGCCTGATGGGATTGGGTGGGTAAAATTGATCTTTTCTGTGGAAACGGTGACTAAGCGCTTGCGGCTAAAACGGGTTGCAGTGATAAAAGAAACCTCATCCATCCACGCTAAAGCAGTGCCACCAAATAAGGTGCTATGGTGGTTTGTTGTGGTAGGAAAGACAACTTTAGAAACGCGAGAAATGGATTGTTCGATTTTTTGTGCGATGACATCATCAGCGATGGAACTCATGGTTGGGCCTTACAGTTGTTACTTGGTGTATTAATAATGTTAAAGCTAAGTGTAATACTCCGCAGAAATAATTACAGCAATAAATGAGAAGTGAATCGATCCAGTCGGGACAGTTTTTGTTATAGAGCACATTTTGCTATCTTGACAGGCAGAGTTTATTGACTCACATCGGCAAGATGTGAGTCAAAATGAATCAAGAGGGGGCGTTTAGTTGTCTAAATATTCTGCGCTCATACGAATGGCTTTTGCGCTCTCGCCACTTTTTACGCAAGAGACCAAAAAGGCTTTGGATTCAGCCCAAATAGTGGCAGAAAAATCCTCACCATCAACGTCTTTTTCAATGGTAATTGGATAGTTTTCAACACCATCTAACCACTCTTTTAAACCTGATTTGCAGGTGGGAAAATCCTCTTTTGCTATTGTGCCATCTAGGACTGGCATTGCGGTTTGGGGTTTTTTCCCAGAAGCAATCATATTTTCGACTTGCTCTAGGGTGTAGTTTTTCTCTGCAATTACGCCGAAACTGACTAACGAAATCATCATTCCTAATAATAATTTGTTCATAATCACTCCATTTGATTTAAGTCGTGAATGTTAAGGGATTGATGAATAATAGGCAATAAAAAACCCTCCAATTTGGAGGGTTTTTGTGATCGCGCTGGACCCAATAAATTAGCTAAATCTGTATAGACTAAATGGTTTCACATTTAGTGCAGGTTCTTTGCCTAATAATAAATCGGCAGTTAATTCAGATGAAACAGGGCTTTCTGTCATACCCCAGCCTGTTGCGGTATTGATAACCAGACCTGGGTACTCATTGACTTGAGAAATAATTGGGTGTTCATCAGGTGCGATGGCCATTGCTCCGCTCCACTGATCGATCAGTTTTGAGTCTTTGAACGCAGGGAATTCGGTTTTTAGCTTCTCAAATGATGCATTCAGCTCTGGCAGGTCTGGTAACGCTGTCATATTTCTGTGTTTTTCAAATGGTGAAACTTCATTTAGTTTCCAGCTAGTTGGCTCTGTGAATGAGTTAATCAGCTGCTCATTTAACGAAATATGCACTGGGAAATCAGGCATTGATAATAATGGGATATATTTATAGCCGTAAACGAATGAATCTTTCACGACTGGCGCAACGATAACACGTGGAGAAGTTGCATAGGTGCCATCAGCTTGTTCACGGAAGAAGATATTGCCCGGTAATGCGACGTTACCACCCGGTGCAGTTGGTGAACCTGAAATTAACTGTTGGGATTGGTAAGCTGGCAGAGTTGGGACGTCTACCCCTAAATTCTGCATAAACAGACGAGACCAGACACCACCTGCAACAACAACGCGAGAGGTTTTGATCGCGCCTTTTTCAGTGACAACATCTGAAATTGCGCCGCCCTGAGTTTCTAACCCTCTTGCTGCACAGTTAGTGTAAATTTTGATACCCAGTTTTTTAGCGTGCTCTGCCATTACAAAGGTCGCAATTTCAGCATCTAAACTACCTGAATCTTCTTCAAATCCAGCGATGCTCCATTTAGATTGCGCACCTTTTAGGCGCTGATCTAACTCTGCACCTTCAATAATACGGGTTTTGAATGGAATATCAGAACCGACATTTTTGCTGGTGGTATCAATCCACTCTCTCACGTTGACTAAGTCTTTTTCATCAAGAGGGACTTCAACACGGCCTTGAGTACGGTAGCTGGTGTCAGCTCCTACTTTGGCATTCATCTCTCTCCAGCGGTGTTTGCCGAGATGGTGAAGCAAGAAGGTTTCTTCTGGCATTTTATAGGTGATAACTTGGCCGTAGAAACGGGAAGATTGCTCACCAGCGATATTGCCTTTTTCAACAATGACAACATCTAAGCCGCGACCAACCAATTCGATAGCAGTCATAATCCCTAGAATTCCAGCACCAATAACAACGACGTCAGCTTGTTGTGGTAGCGCACCTTCAGTCCCTGCAACGAAGCCATGTCTTGGCTTACCAGGTACAAAGCGACCTTCACGCGTTAGCATTGGCGTTAAAATTCCAGCACCTGCGGCTACAGTGACAACAGCGCCACCGATAAGAAATTTTCTTCTAGTAATAGCCATTTATAAAGTTCCTTATATAGAATGAGTTTTTAACATTGAATCAAAGCGTCAATAAGCAATACTTATAATTGTAATTATATTTTTAATTATAATTATGATTGTAAACTAATTTGATGCTGATTTAAATTTTTTAATTAAATGTTAAAAAGATTATTGTTTAATCTGAGATAAGGAACACAAAAGGAAGGGAAGAGTCATACTCATCACATACCGAATATCATTTAATGTCATTATTAATGGTGCGGATATTGGTTTAAATATGAGCTCTTGAATTGAAAGTTTATAGCTTATTGATTAATTTGAATTTTACCCGCTAGGAATAATACGGCATTTCCTGTTAGCTTAACTCTACCGTTATTGACTTTACAGTGGATCATACCGCCTCGTTTCGAGAGTTGTTTTCCGACTAATGCTGTTTTTTGTAATTGTTTTGCCCAGATAGGCGCAATAGCACAATGTGAAGTACCTGTAACGGGATCTTCATTTACCCCTTTGGCGGGTGCAAAATAGCGTGATACGAAGTCGCAATCGTCTTCAGTAGATTGTGCTGTAATTGTCAGTCCTGGTAGAGAAAGTTGTGCCAATCGTTGCATATCAGGCTGGCAGTTTTCAATTTGCTGTCTGTTTTCAAGAAAACACAGGTAGCGATCTTTGGCGAGCCAAAGTTCAGTGATTTCAACACCTAAAATGTCAGCAAGTTCAGGGTATTGGTTTGGTGAACTCGGCACGGAATCAAGAATTGGAAAATCAAGAGTTAATCCATGTTCACTACAGGTCACCACTAATTCACCTGAAAGTGATTTAAAAATGATAGGTTGACTAGATTGCTGCAAGACATGATTAAGCACATAAGCGGTAGCTAACGTTGCATGCCCACATAATGCAACTTCCATTTTGGGGGTAAACCAGCGGATATGTTGACCTACTAAAAATGCCGTTTCCGATAAATTAATTTCCGCGGCTATGGCAATGAGCTTGTCATCTGGCAACCAATCATCCAATAACACAACAGCAGCAGGATTACCGTGAAATAAGGTGTCGGTAAAGGCATCAACATAATAGACAGGTAGAGAAAGGGACATACTTAACATTCCAGCTTATGAAAAATAAGGTAGAAAGTATAATCCGATTAAAAAAAAATAATAAGCAAAGTAAGAGAAAGGGAGAAAAGAAAACTGCCCAATAACGCTGTGCTATTGAGCAGTCAAGTTAATGAAGATAATTACGCTTTGGCTTCGTTTTTATCCGCATTTTTAAGCATCTTTCTGACTGGAATAATCAGTGCGGCCAATACGACAGCACAGATAACCAATGCGATAGACACGTGGGAGAACAATTCAGGCATTGAATCCAGTTGGTCTTTACGAATGTTCCCACCCATAATGCCCGCCGCTAAGTTACCTAATGCGCTAGCACAGAACCACAGTCCCATGACCTGACCACGCATTTTTTGCGGGGCTAACAAGGTCATTGTTGCTAAACCAATTGGGCTTAAGCACAGTTCACCTAAAGTCAGTAATAAAATACTGCCCACTAACCAGAACGGTGAAACGCCGCTTTGCGTTGCTAATACCTGGTTTGCTGCAACCATCATGATAGCGAAACCGCCCGCGGCAAATAAAATACCGATAACAAATTTCGTCATGCTGCTTGGGTTCATATTGCGTTTAGCAAGGGATGGCCAGAACCAGCTAAATACCGGTGCTAACAGAATAATGAACAGAGCATTAATGGATTGGAACCAAATCGTCGGGATTTCAAAGCTACCCATTTGGCGATCGGTATAGTCACGAGCGAAAATGTTAAATGAAGTTGGTTTTTGCTCGAAGGCTGACCAGAAGAACGCAGCGGCAACCAGTAAAATTAAACAGGCCAATAAACGCGCGCGTTCACTGCTGTTTAAACCTGCAAAGAAGAACATAAACAGGAAGTAGATGCCCACACAGGTTGAAATTACATAGGCAGAGTTTCTCGCAATTATTGATGCGTTGAATGGGATTGTGCCGTTATCGATTAAAATAACCAATACTGCAAGCAATGCCATTGCAAAAGTGACCCATTTGCCGACATTTTTACGTTGAACTGTCGGGTGGTTCCAGGTGGAATCTAAGCCAACTTCTTTGTCATAACGGCGCATTTGTGGGATAGCGTAGAAGCGGAAGATTAACAACGCGACTAACATTCCTAAACCACCAAGGCCAAAGCCTAAGTGCCAACCGTATTTTTCATGCAGTGGGCCAATGATTAATGGGGCAATAAATGAACCCATGTTGATACCCATATAGAACAGAGAGAAACCGCCATCACGGCGTGTATCTTCTTTCTTATACAGAGTACCGACCATCACGGTGATACAGGTTTTAAACAATCCTGTTCCAAGTACGATCAGCAATAGACCGACAAAGAAGAAGGTATTCGTTAAAAATGCAGACATTGCGATGGATAAGTGACCAAATGCAATGATCAGTGAGCCGTACCAAACCGCTCTGCGTTGGCCTAACCAGTTATCGGCTAACCAGCCGCCCGGTAACGAGGTGATGTAAACACCACCTGCAAAGATACCGACGATTGCAGAGGCTTGTTCAATTGGCAGCTCCATGCCGCCTTGTAAGAGTGCCGCACTCATAAACAGAATAAGTAGCGGGCGAACGCCGTAGAAAGAGAACCTTTCCCACATTTCGGTGAGGAAAAGTGAACTCAGCGGGTATGGATGCCCGAAAAAAGTTTTTGTTTTAGTCGCAGAATTATTCATCTGTGAACTCCCATAAATCATCTCTTGAGAGGTTGTGCATGATATAAAACACCAAGCCGAGCGCCTGAGTGTCGATTATTATTTGATATGTTAACTTTCAGTTCGGAAACATATTTTTAACATACATTATTATAGAATCGCCTATAAACAGAATGAATTTATTGTAAAAGGCGCAGTTTTAAGGTGAAAAGTCGATATAACTCTCATTTCTCACGATAAGGTAGGGGAAGGTACAGGATTTTTATTGACAATAAAAGAAAGAATTTTGAATCGATTAAGTTGTTATTAAACAGTTAGTTAATAATATAAAGTATTATTTTTTCGTTAAGAAAACAATAAAGCTTATAAAGCATCAGGTTTTTGGTTAAAAACTATCTGGTGGATTATTGTTCAGTTGGTGAGGCGCGTAAGCCATCAGATTGGCGTCGAATAATAAGCCAAGAATAGATAAGGTTAAAAAGGACTAAAGCGGCGGTGAAGAAAAAGACGGCTCTGAAACCATAGGTTGCGGCAACAAAAGACCCCATCAGCGGTCCTGTTACATTACCAACATCACGCAGGGCTTGGTTGTAACTGAAAATTCGACCTGTCACTTGGTGGGAAATATTATAAATAATCAGTGTCTGAACCGCTGGCAGCAGGGCGGCGTTGAGTGCCCCCAATAAAAAGCGTAGGAAGCCTAATTCCCAATAGCTACTAACAAGCCCCATTGGGAATAATACAAAAATTGATGCGCCTAAAACGGCCAATAACACTTTTTCAGGGCCAATGCGGTCGCTCAATTTACCCAACATCGGTGCACTAATTAACGCCGCAACACCCGGAATAGACGCAATGACCCCGCTGACAAAGGCCAAGTTATCAATGGAGTTTGATAATTCGCGAACATACAGGGTAATCACTGGGTTAATAGAGCCCATTGCAGCTTGAATAATCATCGTGGTGAAAAATAGGCTGATCACCAAGTTTTTATTCCGTAAGGAGGCAAAAACTTGTTTACCGGTTAAGGCATCTTTGCGCGAAACAGGGGTAAAACGTTCACGAACATAAAAAAGGGTGACGAAAAAACAGATAAATAGAACGGTTGCTGTAATAAAAAAGACTGGGCGCAAGCCATATTGGTCTGCAAGGAAACCACCAATTAACGGGCCAATAAGTGCTCCACTCACGGCTCCCGTAGCTAAAACCCCCATCGCCCAACCGCTTTTTTTCACCGGAATTTGTGTGGCGATTAGCGCATTAGCATTGGGCACAAAGCCGCCAAGTAAGCCTAATATGGCTCTCAGCGCCAATAACTGCCAAATATTTTGCGCAAAGCCAATTAATACCATCACAATCGCCATCCCAAGCGCAGACCGAAGCAGCATTAATTTACGGCCTTTACGGTCCGATAAGCGCCCCCAAAATGGCGCTGCGATGGCGGAAAACAAGAAGGTAATACTGAAAACGGCACCCGTCCATAAATTCAACGAGGCGTGGTCTTTGACACCGAGTTCTTCAATATAGAGGGGGAGAAAAGGCATGATCAAGCTAAAGGCGGCGCCCGTTAAGAAGCAGCCGAACCAGACGACGTATAAGTTTCTTTTCCAGTAAGTGCCTTTTCCCGTCATATTTTTCCGTTATTTTCCCGTCATATTCAGACCTGCAGCTAACTTGTTATAAATTAATGATGAATTTTATCGAGATCCCCATACAGCGACGCCTCACCTTGTGGGCGTGTTTTAAAACGGCGATGTAGCCACATATATTGCTCGGGTGCGCGCAAAATTTCTTTTTCGATCACTTGGTTCATCATGGTTGCGGTAGCGACACTGTCCTCCACTGGGAAATTATCCACAGCAGGTTGTATCAGTAGTTCATACCCTTTGGCATTGGGTAGTCGGCGTGCAGCGAAAGGGACAACAAGTGGATTCGCTAAGCGAAGCAATATTTGTGAACCATTCGTGGTTGCTGCTTTTTCAACGGCAAACAATGGCGCGAAGGTGCTATTGCGCGGGCCATAATCGTGATCAGGAGCATACCAGAGAATTTCCCCATCCTTCAAAACACGCACCATGCCTTTGACATCTTTGCGATCGAGCATGTATTTATTTGAACGTAAGCGCCCTCGGGTTTGCAGCCAATCAATGAGGATATTGTCATTGGCGCGGTAAACACCAATGCCTGGGTTCAGCATGCCAAAGGCTCGACCACCAATTTCTAAGGTGAGAAAATGTACACCAAGCACGATAATCCCGCGGCCAGTCTCTTGGGCTGCTAGCATGTTTTCACGGCCTTCAACTTTAAACCAGCGCTTAACGCGCCAATCAGGCCAAAACCATGCCATACCTGTTTCAAATAACCCCATTCCGACAGATTCGAAATTTTTATCAATATATCGTTGTCTTTCTTGCAAACTCATCTCTGGGAAGCACAGTTGGAGGTTGCGGTCGGCGATTTGTACGCGTTTTTTTAAGAAACGCTTGGAGAATAACCCGAGGCGAGTTCCCATCCAATAAATAACGGGATAAGGCAATAGAACAAGAAGATAAAGTACGGCAATTCCCAACCAGGTTAGCCAGTAACGAGGATGAAGTAGGCGTTTTTGAAAAGCAGGAGCTGGTATCATTAGTATCCGATTATTTCCAGTTGGTAATGGTTAACTTTGTTAATTAGGTTCAATTAAGTCTAATTATATCAAATTATTCTTTTAATGAGTTCACTGACTGCATGGTGCTCATCAATTCAGCAATGTTTCTTACGGCCATTTTTTCCATCACGCGGGAGCGATGCACCTCAACTGTACGCACGGAAACACAGGTAGCTTCAGCGATTTCACGGTTAATTAAACCTTGAAGCACATAACGGCAGATTTCCTTTTCGCGAGGCGTTAGCGTTTCATAACGTTGTTTAATTAAATAATTTTCGGTGGATTGCGTGGTTTGCTGCTGAGCTTGTTCAAGTATTTTTGCCAATTGATGGCTATCAATCGGTTTTTGTAGAAAATCGACGGCGCCAAGTTTGACTTGCTCAACGGCCATCGGGATATCCCCGTGCCCAGATAAAAAAATCACGGCTAATGTGCTGTGTTGATCGCGCAGAAACTGGTGAACTTGCCGGCCATCGAGTTTTGGCATGCGCATATCAAGTAAAACCACCCCCTCTTGATGCAGGGTAGCATGTTGAATAAATTGTTCACTGTCATTCCAGACGGTGACGGTGTAGCCCAGCGTTTCAAGTAAAAACTGGCAAGCATCGGTCACATCGGTGTCATCATCCACTAGATGGATCACTGGCATAAATACATACCTCGTCGTGTAGAAGGTGACTCTATTAGATAGGCTTAAGTCAGCGTAATAAAGCCATTGTCACATATAATTAATCTGAATGTTATCAATTGCGTGGCAAACCGTGCTTAGTTATTCAAATTGTCGGGATAATTAAAAATAAGTGTCACTCTAAGGCCATTTAACCCCTCGTCACTGAGGTTGTTTTCAATGCAGATATCCCCACCTTGGCTTTGGATCAGGCGTTGGCAAATCACTAAACCGAGCCCCAAACCTTCTTTTTTGGTGGTGGCGAATGGCGTTATCCCTTGCTCCAACTGTTCTGATGGCATGCCGCCAGCGTCATCTTGTAAGACTAATAAAAAACGGTTTTGAGCAAAATGGAAACCAAAACTTAATGTGGTAGCACCTGCTTGCAGGCTGTTGCTGACCAAGTTGGATAATAATTGCTCTAATAAAGTCTCAGGTAGTATTAACGACACATCAGGGGTGTCTGGTAGGAGTAGTTTAGCATTAGGGTAGTGCTGATCAACGCGTAACAACTGCCAAATATGGTTAATAGCTTGCTTAACAGATTGTTGGCTTAGGTTCAGTGTGGGGTCTTGCCCCGGCTTACCTGCCCAGAGGCGTAAATTACGGATAATATCCGCACCACGTTGGGCTTGGTTATCAATCTTTGTTAAGGCATAAATCAGCGGGTGTTTTTCTGATTCTTTATTCAACCGCAAAATACACCCTTGAGCATAGTGGCGAATAGCGGATAACGGTTGGTTGAGTTCATGAGCAAACCCTGATGCCATTTCCCCTAATATATTGAGCCGCTGCGCTTTTTGCAGATTTGCCTCTTGCTGGCGCAACCGGTTATGCGCCTCTTCTAACTGACGGCTGCGGCGGCGGACCAAAAACGCAATCCATACGTGGTTCACCCCAAGCAGCACGAAAAATAGAGCCACAAAGCCAAGGGTAATTTGGTTTTGGATTGTCCAACTGACGATATCTTGCCAAATTTGCCGTTGCTGGGGGTGTTGGTTCACATCCCGCAAAAGCGTTTCCACTTGGGTCACGGAGGCGGGGGCTCCCCAGCGCATTGCGCTTTTATCTGTTGAGAGTAAGGTCTTAGTGACCTTGTCGACAAGGTTATCTGGCACTTCGCTTAGGGCAGCAAATGACCAGTTGGGGTAAAGCTCGGTGCTGGTCAAGCAAGATAGCGAACTGGGGTGTTGAATGAGCGGGCGAAATTGGGTTTTATCAATCAGCCCTTCGCTGTGCATATTTTCCAGTAAACACACAGGCACAATCGCCGCTGACAGCGAGTCATCACGCAACGCATATAGCAAGGCATCTGCGGGGAAGCCTAAAAATTGCATCTGGAAGTCTTTTTCAGCGTCATAGCCTAAATCCCGCAGCACTTTATAGCCTAAGAGATACCCACCAAAAGCATCAGGGGAAATTGCCCCCACTTTTTTGCCAATCAAATTTTGAGGTTCCGTAATGTCACTGTTATTGCGTACCAGTATCAGGCTACCAATCACGTTGCGAGTGGTGCTATTAGGTTCGACATCGGAGCGCAAGGAAAGTAGCCAACGTAGGTGGTAACGGCTGTCTAGCTGAATAAATTGTGCAGGGTTAGTCAGTAAAAAATCAATTTTTTGATTGGAAATGGCTTCGCGCATTTCATCAAGATTTAAAGGTTGGAGAGTGAAACGTTCCCCTGGAATGGAATCATTTAACGTATCGACTAAAGGTTGCCAGTGAGATTGGGTGGTACTGGGGCCGCGCAAAGCCAAAACGCCGATTGTCCATTGCGCGGAAATCGCCGGAAATGACCATATCAGAAGTATGGTTAATAGTATGTGATACAACGGTATAGGCGATTTTTTTAACATATTTGGGTTATTCGTTGCGTTAGATCAATTTAGCTTCGGCTATGTGGTAAACCACAATAGGGCGCTGGCTCCTCTCTTCCTACAATGGCACTACAAGTTTTACCAAGATAACACACCAGTTTTAAAGAGAAATAAGAATTTCTGCGGTTATCTTAACCGGACTGAATCGATTGTCAATAACGCTTGTAAAACAAATAACATATTGATTAATAACTTTTATTTTCGCATTAGCAATGTCAATACTGGAGCCAATTATGGATCTGAGTAAACGAAAATTTCTACAACAAATTGGGGCAGTGACGGCGGGTGCGTCGTTAATTCCAATCTCGGAAGCTGGCCTAAACCTATCTCCAACACGTCATGAAGGCAACCCAGAGAAACGTTATGGGATGTTAATCGACTTACGCCGTTGTATTGGTTGCCAATCTTGCACTGTGAGTTGCTCTGTTGAGAACCAAACACCACAAGGCCAGTTTAGAACGACTGTTAATCAATACCAAGTCGCAGTGAAAGGCGAAGAAGGCTTTACTAACGTATTGCTACCGCGCTTATGTAACCATTGCGATTCACCACCATGTGTGCCTGTGTGTCCCGTTCAAGCCACCTTCCAACGCGAAGACGGTATTGTTGTCGTTGATAACGAACGCTGTGTGGGTTGTGCTTATTGCGTTCAAGCTTGCCCGTACGATGCCCGTTTTATTAACCATTCCACACAAACTGCGGATAAATGCACCTTCTGTGCACATCGTTTAGACGTCGGTTTACTACCTGCATGCGTCGAATCTTGTGTAGGCGGCGCGCGTATTATTGGTGACTTAAAAGACCCGAACAGCACCATCCGTAAAATGCTGACTGAACATGAAGCTGAGATCAAAGTACTCAAACCCGAAAGTGGCACATTACCACAAGTTTTCTATATCGGTTTGGATGATGCATTTGTGCAGCCGCTACAAGGTAAAGGGCAACCCGCATTATGGCAGGAGGTGTTCTGATGGACGGTCAAGTGACATATATTTCTGAAATTATGGCTCAGCCACAAGAATTTTTCTGGCTACCGTGGGCGGTACAATACTTTTTCTTTATCGGGATTGCTTCTTGCGCTGTGCTGTATGCGTGTTACCTGCATTGGCAAAATAAAAGCAAAAATGGCCGGTTAGAAATGATTGCGGTGTTTATCGGCATCACTATGGGGATCACCGCACCACTCGCGTTAACCGCAGATTTACACCAAACTGCACGGGTTTGGCATTTCTACGCACACCCAACCCTGTGGTCTTGGATGTGGTGGGGCTCTGTTTTATTACCATTATTCACCACGTTTATTGGTTTATATTTTGTTGCCCTGATTGTAAAAATGATCTGGAAAAAAGAGTTCAAAGCGACCCGTTGGGTAGCATTGCTGGCGGCGTTATCGGCAATGGGCTTATTGCTGTACACCGGCCGTGAAGCATCAATCTTAAACGCACGTCCAATCTGGTATAGCTGGTGGATGCCAGTATTAATGTTCTTGAGTGCGCTGCAAGTTCTGCCTGCATTGATTGGTTTAGGGGCGCGCAAAGAACCCCAATATCAAAACCGTTTAGCCCGTTTCCAAGTGATTACCCTGCTGTTATTTGCGGTATGTTTCGCACTGTGGTTATCAGGGGATACCACTTCAGGGATCGCGGTGCGCCAACAATTAGATACGGCAAGTGCAGGTTGGTGGATGTTGATGGGCGTTTGTGCGCTGTGGTTAATCACATTTTCGATGTCAGTGAGTAACGTCAAAGCTATCCGCTCAGTGCCTTACATTACTGTTTTAGCCTTAGTTTCGATGGCTTTTGCTTGGACATTACGTTGGATTTTCCTGATGGAAGTTCAAGCGGTTCCAAAATATAACATTATCGCGAACCCATACCACTTCCCACTGGGGACTGACGGCCTGATGGCTATCGTAGGCACATTTGGTTTGTGGATTGCGTTAACAATTATTGTTCGTGAAGGTGTTCGCTGGTTTGCGAGGAGAGTGCAACATGGCTAAATTCTCAAGACGTCAATGGCTTAAAGGTGGTTTGGTTGTCGGTGGTATTGCATTATTTGGCGCAAGCTACCGTGATGTGGCTAAACGTGCAGTCGATGGTCTGGTTAATGGCACCTCCGGTAAAGTCACGTTAGACCGCCTTAATGGCAACTCACTGCGCCCAGAAGGGCAAGCACTAAAAGGCTGGCAAGAGAACCCAGAACAAGTGGTGGCGATGACTCAATGTTTTGGTTGCTGGACTCAGTGTGGTATCCGTGCCCGTGTCGATACAGCAAAAAATGAAGTGCTGCGTATCGCGGGTAACCCGTATCACCCGTTATCTCACGAAGAGCATTTCCCTTATGGTATGCCGCTAAAAACCGCGTTCAAAAAAATGAGCGGTGAGTCAGGTTTAGAACATCGTTCAACAGCGTGTGCTCGTGGTGCGACCTTAATGGAAGGCTTAACCAGCCCACTGCGTATTTTAGAGCCGATGAAACGTGTCGGTAAACGTGGCGAAGGTAAATGGGAACGCATTAGCTTTGAACAACTGATTAAAGAAGTGGTTGAAGGCGGCGATTTATTCGGTGAAGGCCATGTGGATGGGTTAAGAGCCATTCGTGACCTCGAAACACCATTAGACCCGTTACAGCCGAAATTAGGCCCGAAAGCGAACCAACTGTTAGTGACTAACGCAGGGGACGATGGTCGCGATGGCTTTATTCGTCGCTTTGCACAAAACGGCTTTGGTAGCAAAAACTTTGGTGCACATGGTTCTTACTGTGGCCTCGCTTACCGTGCCGGTTCAGGGGCATTGATGGATGACTTGGACAAAAACGCCCACGTCAAACCCGATTGGGATAACGTGCGTTTTGCCTTATTCCTCGGGACGTCTCCGGCACAATCGGGGAACCCGTTTAAACGTCAAGGCCGCCAGTTAGCGACAGCGCGTTTACGTGACTCCTTTAACTATGTGGTTGTTTCCCCTGCATTACCATTGACGACAACATTAGCGAATGACCACGGTCATTGGGTGCCTGTACAACCGGGTACTGATGCGGCGTTAGTGATGGGGATGATCCGCTGGATCATTGAAAACGAGCGCTATAATGCAAAATACCTCAGTGTGCCAAGTGAAAAATCAATGGAAGGCATGGGAGAGAAAAGCTGGACTAACTCAACCCATTTGGTCATTACCGATGATTCGCATCCTTTAGCAGGCAAATTATTAATTTCCTCTTATCTCACTGGGGAAGGGGATGATGAAAAAGCGTACTTAGTTCAAGATGCCTCTGGCGAATTGAAACTGGCAGATGACGTCCCTGCGGCGGAACTGTTTGTTACCCGCCAAGTGACATTACACGATGGCAGTGAAGTCACGGTGAAATCGAGCTTTCAATGCCTAAAAGAAGCAGCAAATCGCATGACGCTTGAAGAATATAGCGAACGCTGCCATGTTCCAGTGAAAACTATTGCATCACTGGGCAAAGCCTTAACATCTTATGATAGAAAAGCGGCGGTCATTTCCCATGGCGGTATGATGGGGGGCAACGGCTTCTACACAGCATGGTCAGTCATAATGCTTAACGCATTGATTGGTAATTTAAACCTGAAAGGCGGTGTGTCTGTTGGTGGCGGTAAATTTAACGGGGAGAACGACGGCCCACGTTACAACATGGCGAGCTACAAAGGCAAAGTGAAGCCAAAAGGTGTTGTATTATCACGCAGTAATGAAGTCTATGAAAAATCAGATGAATTTAAAGCAAGATTATCCGCAGGCGAAAAACCGTATCCAGCTAAAGCTCCTTGGTATCCGTTTGCCAAAGGGCAATTAACCGAGCAATTGGCGTCTGCATTGATGGGCTATCCATATGCCCTAAAAGCGTGGATCACCAATATGACGAACCCAGTATATGGCATTGCGGGGATTCGCCAAGTGATGGAAGAAAAACTGAAAGACCCAAAACATCTTCCATTAATTATTGGTATCGATGCCTTTATGAATGAAACCACTGCACTGGCGGACTACATTGTGCCAGATACCCATAACTTTGAAAGCTGGGGTTTCAGTGCGCCGTGGTCGGGTGTTCAAGTCAAAGCGAGTACGGCGCGTTGGCCAATTGTTGAGTCTCGTACAGCGAAAACAGCGGATGGCCAGCCGGTTTCGATGGAAAGCTTCTGTATTGCAGTGGCAAAAGAGCTGAAATTACCAGGCTTTGGTGACAACGTGATTGAGGATATGGATGGCAATATGCATTCACTCAATACTGCGGAAGATTACTACCTGCGTGTAGCTGCCAATATGGCGTGGTTAGGGGAAAAACCGGTACCGGAAGCGGCATCGGAAGACATCCAAATCAGTGGTGTTGAGCGTATTTTACCTGCGATCACTCGCACGTTGAAACCAGAAGAAGTGCGCCGTGTGGCCTACATCTTCACACGCGGTGGCCGTTTTGCACCGTATGAAAAAGCGTGGGATGGCGATGCGACAGGGCCTCAGTGGAAAAAAGGGTTACAAATTTGGAACCCAACCGTCGCGATTAACCGTCATGCTATCACGGGTGAGCGTTACAGTGGTTGTCCAACCTACTACCCACCACGTATGGCGAATGGCGATGATGTCAATAAAGTGTTCCCTGAAAACGAGTGGCCGCTGAAACTGATGTCATTTAAATCCCATGTAATGAGCAGTTCAACGACGGTGATTGAACGCTTACGCCATGTTAAACCAACCAACCTCGTGGCTATTCACCCTGATGATGCTGCGAAAATGGGGGTAAAACACGGTGATTGGATCCGCATCACTACACCGGGTGGAAATGCACAAGCCCAAGTAAGTGTATTGGATGGCGTGATGCCAGGGGTGCTAGCGATTGAGCATGGTTATGGCCATACCGAAATGGGCGCAAAACAGCACTATTTAGACGGCCAACCTATGCCAATGAACGCGGCAAATGGTTCAGGCATTAACTTAAACGACCTCGGGTTTGCTGACCCAACACGTGAAGTGGCGAATACTTGGCTTGACTGGGTATCGGGTGCTTCTGTTCGCCAAGGTTTACCGGCGAAAATAGAGTTAATTAGCTAGCTAGGTTTAAATGTAGTAGTAAAAAGTTGCTAGTTTGCAGGGTTCTGCATAGCGTTGCAGATTAGCAACTTTGTTTTGAGCAGTTGACATTGCGCATCAACAGTGTGTTTATCGCACTGTGACTTCGGCAAGTGCCAGGGAGGGGGAGCCCTCCCTTTTTTAATGCAATAATGGCGAGGTTGTGTGTTCCATTGCACCGCTTTGGTATAATAATACGCCCATCAAGACAAACAGCATCCCTGCGATAATTTTGAGTAAAATCCCCCAATACGGTGACAGTTGAACACCTTTTAGACGCGAAACGCGCAGTGCGCTATCACGCATAAAATGAACGAATACAGCAATTAAGCAGATAGTGAGTGCTGTACCAACAGACATCATCAACGCGGCAATAATTCCCCAAGCATATGCATCAATCACATAGGAAAATAATAGCACTAAAATTGCGCCTGAACATGGGCGGATCCCCATCGAAAGAATAATCAGTAGTTTACTTTTGAATCCTGCTTGTAGCTGATCAGAATGAACAACATGCTGATGCCCACAAGCACAGCTAGCAGACTCAGTTTGTGCCGTATTATAAATAGTTTTTGCTTTTGATTGATTTAGTGGCTGAATACTTCGTAACGTTAAAGAGGCTGGCTTTTTGAGTTTTCTAATTTGCCAAAGACGACGTATCGCACTAACACACAGAAATGTACCCAGTAGGATCACAAAAATGTAGCTGATTTGCTCTGCATATGCACTGGCTTGGTTTAAGTGTTTAGTGGAGAGCTGGAATAAAATAAGTACAAAAGAAACCAGCAAAATGGCCACTAAGCCTTGTAATAAAGATGCCAATAAGCTGATGAATACACTTTGTTTTAAGTGGGTGACTTGTGTGGCGATATAGGTGGTGATGATTAATTTACCGTGCCCCGGCCCAAGTGCGTGCAAAAAACCATACGCGAAGCTGGCAACGAGCAATAATCCCCCCGCATAAAATGGCCGAGTTGCCGTTTCTTGAAGTAGGTAAGATAACCCTTGGTTTAACTGTTTTTGCCAAACAATACTCAGTTGCAGCCATGTGCTCCAGTGGGTGTAAACTAGCCAAGCAGAATAGGCAATCAGCGTGAATAAGACGATTGCCGCAAACCATTTTGAATGACGTAGCGAAATTAAGGGCATTGAATATCCACCCGCTGTGCAAATTGCTTACCGAGAGCTAAGTCTTCATCGGGCGTATCAGCTTTATCTAACGAAAACGCATAGGCGCGCATGGAGTCTGTAATATTGGCTTCTGCTAATACCAATTTGCAGGTCGCAGCAAGCTCTAAAGGTAGTGTAATTTGCTGCGAATTTTGGTAGGTCATACTGACATAAAATGAAGGGTCGTAGGTTTGTAAAGTTACATGGGAGTCTTTAATGGGGAGTGGTTGCATAAATGACGCAGTGAAGTAAAACACTAACGAAAACCCGTCTTTTTCAAGATGGTAGCTATCGGGTATGCGTTTAAAACTCACTTTTTTCCCTTGATAATAGAAATCAGTGAAATAATCCTGCATTAATACATTCGCCATCACAATGGCTTCTTGTTGTTTCCAGCGTGGGTCATCCGTTTTTACCCCTTTGAGCTCATACAAAATATCCGCAGAGGTCATCGGATCCATCTTCCAAACATAGGTTATTCCAGAATAGTTACCCTGTTTGGTTTCAAGCGTCATTTTCATCTCAATAAAACTGTGAGGATGAGCCACTACTTGTGGCGCAACAAAAGATAACATAATCAAAAAGAGAAGGAGTAATCGCATCATTTATACTATTTTAAAAGTGTTTAATTGGTAATGTTATAACATAATGAGCTTAAATCGTGAATAATCAAATATGACTAAAATGCAGTCTGCAAAATAAGAATAGAGTGGTTTAAACGTTTTAATCATATTTAAATAACAAAACCACTTAAAATAAAGGGTTTTTTATTAACACAATAACAGCGATAATATAAGCGAATAACCTAGTGGTGGTGCAGTTGGATGTCATTAGGTTAACTGCTTAAATATTATCTAGTTACATAGGAATTGAGAACACCATGCCAGTGTTACATAACCAAGTTTCAAATAAAATACTCAAAGAACGCATGTTGGCTGAAACTGAGCCGCGTACCACCATTTCTTTCTATAAGTATTTTAATATTCAAGACCCAGCTGCCTTTCGTAATGAATGGTATCAACAATTCAAAGTGTTAAGCGTATTTGGCCGTGTTTATATTGCCAAAGAGGGCATTAATGCGCAGATCAGCGTGCCTGCATCCAATGTTGATGCATTACGCGAACTGATTTATCGCACCGATCCTGCATTAAATGATTTGCGCTTAAATATTGCTATTGATGATGATGGGAAATCGTTCTGGGTTCTGCGTATGAAAGTGCGCGATCGCGTGGTTGCTGACGGCATTGACGATGAGACATTTAACCCAGCAAATACTGGGCAATATCTCAAAGCGCATGAAGTCAACGCAATGATTGATGACCCGAATACTGTGTTTGTTGATATGCGCAACCACTATGAATACGAAGTTGGCCACTTTGAAAATGCGGTAGAAGTTCCATCGGACACGTTTAGAGAACAGCTCCCGATGGCAGTAGAAATGCTGCAAGAGCAAAAAGATAAGAATGTCGTGATGTATTGCACCGGTGGTATTCGTTGTGAAAAAGCGAGTGCTTACATGCTGCATAACGGCTTTAAAAATGTCTACCACGTGGAAGGCGGTATTATCGAGTACGCACGTAAAGCGAAAGAACAAGGTTTACCTTTGCGTTTTAAAGGGAAAAACTTTGTTTTTGATAACCGTATGGGTGAGCGTATTACTGATGATATGTTAGCGCACTGCCACCAATGTGGGGCACCTTGTGACTCACACACGAACTGCCATAATGACGGTTGTCATTTATTATTCATTCAATGCCCAACCTGTGCTGAAAAATACGAAGGTTGTTGTAGTGCTGCTTGTAATGAAGAAATGAAACTGCCAGAGCATGAGCAACGCGCACGCCGTGCAGGCCGAGAAGTAAGCAATAAAATATTTAATAAATCTCGCCACCGTTTATCTGATGGCTTATTAAATAGCGATAGCTAATTCAGTGTAATACTGAAATACTAAAAGCCCTTTTCAGGGCTTTCATTTAATATAAATATTTAAATACGTTATAAATAAAGAAAAGCTCAATTCTATTTTTTACAAAGACCTTACTGGCTATATGTCGTTTTTGTGAATAAACCGTACTGTTACTGATCCCCAGTTTCTTGGAAATAATGTGGTTTGGTATTTCATTCATCCAGTTATTAATTATTTTTTGTTCTTTTACGGTAAATATAGATGTATCTGTATTATTGGCTAACTGTGTTATTTTTTCTATTTGTGCATAATCGTTAATCACTTTATCCAATGTTTTAATTATGATATTTTTGGATAAAATAAAAAAATTATCCTTTAATAATAAAGGGTTGTTGGTTTGAGGGTAAGGGGCGTTGATATAGATATAAAAACGGATATTGCTTGATAGGTTTAGCAGTCCTTGTAAAGTTGGGCAATAATTTGAGTAGTGGCAATAATAGGTTAAATTAACAAGAACAATACTTGGTGAGTTTTTATTTATAGATTTAATAGCATCATCTAAGCAGCCTGTACTAATAAAGTTTAAATCTTTGTTCTTTGATAAATATTCAGTGATGCCAAGTCTTGTATAATAACACTCATCAATAATTAATATTTTCATTGGGAACGTCCTTGTTCGAAAGAGTATTACAATAAAGTGGAATAGCTAGAGAAGTCAACTGAGTAATAATGAAAATAGGAAATGTTATCGTTAATTTAAATTAATCATGGTCTAAAAATAAAATAAAAAAGTAGTTATATAAAATATAACTACTTTATTTCTGAACTATATATTTAAGAAATGGATATTAAAGGTTCAAATACCCCTTTAATCATTTAGTGTGTCTTAAAATTAAATTCGACGTATTCCCCTGACTCTATCTTATCCACGCCAGCTTGAAGAATATCAATCAATTGTTTTGCGACATCCGTGGTTAGCCACATGGTTTTATCCACGATAGCATCGCCTGAGTTTTTATCTTGTTCGGGGAGGTAGTGCAAACGTAACATCATTGCATCGTATGCATCTACGGTGCTGATGTCCCAGCCAACAACTGGGTGAGTTTGAATGACGTCATCTTTTCTATTCATAAAAACCTCCTAATCAAACAGCGTGATAAATAATAAATATCTATAACTGACTAAGAGCAAAGTTCTTGGAATGAATCCACTTTCAGTATAAGGAGATTTCGCTAATAAGGAAGTAAATAAAATATTTTTTTGTATAAATGACAGTAAATGCACAAATGAAGCGAATATGGCGGGGGGAATAGCAGAGGGAAGCGATAAAACTTCCCTCATGAGGATAAAATAGGCGTTTGATTGAGTGCCTATTTAGCGATAGCAATTGACCAGTGAGAATCTTCACCCGCTAAGAATGGAATTAATTTATCATTGCAACAATCAATGGATTCGCAAGTGATATTTTGCTCTTTAGTTAGGGTAATATAGCCTTTATTAACTGGCAAATTATAGAACTTAGGGCCATTCAATGAGCAAAAGGCTTCAAAGTGCGCTAAAGCCCCTAATTCTTCAAACACGGTTGCATAAGCGGCCAGCGCTGTTGGCGCATTAAACACCCCAGCACATCCGCAAGATGATTCTTTGCGTGACTGCACATGCGGTGCGGTATCTGTCCCTAAGAAGAAACGATCGCATCCCGATGCAACAGCAGAACGAAGTGCTTCTTGGTGAATGTTACGTTTTAAAATTGGTAAACAGAAGAGATGCGGTCTTACGCCACCGACTAACATATGGTTACGGTTAAACATTAGGTGCTGAGGTGTGAGTGTCGCGGCGGTAAATTCATTGGCCTCCAGAACATATTGTGCGGCTTCTTTTGTTGTGATGTGTTCGAATACCACTTTTAAGTTCGGAAACTGAGCGCGTAATGGCTGCATGACTTGTTCAATAAACAGCGCTTCACGGTCAAAAATATCAATATGGCTAGCAGTGACTTCACCGTGAATTAACAGCGGCATACCTGCTTTTTCCATTGCGGCCAACACAGGGTATATTTTCTTAATATCAGAAACCCCATGGCTCGAGTTGGTTGTTGCATTGGCAGGGTATAATTTACAAGCGGTAAAAACGCCTTCTTGGAAGCCACGAATAAGTTCAACAGGGTCTGTGCCATCCGTAAGGTAGCATGTCATCAGGGGGGTAAATTGGTGACCTTGCGGCACGGCTTGAATAATACGCTCACGATAGGCTTTGGCGGCTTCAATGGTGGTGACGGGAGGAACTAAATTTGGCATCACAATTGCACGGCCAAAAAACTCACTGGTGTAGGGAACAACCGTTCTTAACATATCATCATCGCGAAAATGAACATGCCAATCATCAGGGCGGCGGATCGTTAGGGTAGTTACAGTAGTCATTAAACCGGCTCCATAAGGGAAGGTGAGTGATGAGCGAGTGCTCAGGCCGGGAAAGAATGATAAAGCCAAAGGGAAAAAATAGCTATGGGAATCGATGATTAAATGTTTGTTTTGAGTACAAAGAAAAAAAACAATCAGAAAGCAAAAAGCCTGCTTAAATTTCTTTAAGCAGGCTTCTCTAAATATTGGCTCCTCCAGCTGGACTTGAACCAGCGACATACGGATTAACAGTCCGCCGTTCTACCGACTGAACTATGGAGGAACTCCTTGGTACGCAGAGGATATTAGCTTCCTCTAAAGGGATTGTCAAAGGAGAATATCGAAAAAACGTTTGTTTGCCTGTTATCTGTGCGAACTGAGGGAAGTTTGCTCGGAAATTGGGTGGTAACAATTATTTGAAGGCCAAATGAAGAAAAATAAGTTAAAAGCCATGGTAATTTTTATGCCGTAAACGTATTGATTAAAGTGGCTAACAAAGGTAACCACTTTAATCATTGCGAATATGATACGTTAACGCGGGATCACTAAAACGGGCTGAGAAATATCATCCAGTAAACTGCGGGTGACCGACGTATTTAGCCAGCGACTAAATGAAGAAAGATGACGGTGAGAAATTATCAGTAAGTCACAGTCGTGTTTTTCCATCTGCTTGGGGATTGTCTCTATCGGTGTTCCTGCAACAAGTAGCCCTTGCGTTTTAAACCCCATGTTTGTCAACGCGGTGGTAACATCCTTTAATTGTTTCTCTGCTAAGGCTTCTTCCCGCTGAGCGGCTGGGTACTCATCGCGCTCATCACTGTTTTCACTGAGCTTAGTTCGACTGAGTGCAAAGGTATTATCAACAACGGTTAAGACAATCACATTGTGAATGCAGCCTGTCATGCGTTGCATAAAATTAAGAGCATTACTGCTATTTTCGAAGCTATCGACCGCCAACAATACATTTTTAATCATTTTTATCTCCTGATTAGCGGATTAAACCGCACCTTTAAAATTAGATTCCCCTTTTTTCCAATAGCCTTTCGCAAAGAGTGAGGTTTTGGGGATCCCTCTTTCGTTGATAAAATGATTTTTTAAATAAACCGCAATTTGTTGCTCGCAGGCTAACCAAACTTGTCCTATCTCGTCAGGTAAAGCACATTGAGTTATTGCTCGAACAAGGGAACTATTCATCACACTATCGTAATGGCGGTCACGGATTAGCCAGCTATTGACGATTAAATCAGGGTAATTAAGTGTTTGAATTTCTTTTTCGCTACTCACCTCGGCAAACCAGAAAACAGGCATTGGTTCAGTCAATGAATCAAGAATACGACACATCGCGGGGAGAGCGGTTTCATCACCCAATAAAAGCAACCAACCTGTTTCGGGTAAAGGTTTAAACCCCCCAGAGCAAGGCCCTGCAAAACCGAGTTTATCGCCAATTAATGCATCTTCTGCCCAACGAGATGCAGGGCCATCACCGTGTAAAACCATATCAATATCAATGGTTCTATTGCTTTTATTGATTCCACTGATGGTGTAGGCGCGGCCTGCTAAGCTATCTTTCCAAGGAAAAAATACCTTGACCCAACTTGCGGGTTCGTAAGCTCTTAAATCATCTAAAAATTTATCGACATCATCACCACTTAAGGTAATCCGCCGCATTTTTTCCGTTAATGATTGCACCGCGCTTACGGTAGCTTCTCGTTTACGCCTTGTATCTTTTTCTAATATGTCGCCAACAATTTTATTCATTGTATTGTGCATGAGGATCCTCCTGCTGCATATTTGACGGGTAAGTGTGTTCCCAGCCGCCGCCTAATGCGCGATATAAATTCACTACAGCAAGGGCGGTTTCTTCCTGAGAGACTATTTGTGCCGATTGCAAATCTAATAAAGCGCGCTGGGTGCTTAAAACATGGATAAAGTCACTGGCGCCATTAAGATAACTATCGCGAGCCAATGAAAAAGCATGTTGATTGGCAGCAACGGCAGAGATGAGGTGAATTTGCCTGCGCTGTTGAGCTTGGTAATCTGAAAGTGCATCATCAATCTCATGCCAAGCCCGCAAAACGGTTTGTTGGTAAGCAATGGCCATTTCCCGCTGGCGATATTCGCTTAAATTTACCCGCTGCTTGATTTTCCCACCATCAAAAATGGGCAAATAAAGGGAGGGGCCAATGGCGAATGTATGTGTTGACCAGCTTCCCATATCAGATAATGCAAGTGCTTGATAACCTGCATTACCTGTTAAGGTGATCCGTGGGTAATAATCCGCTTTGGCGACGCCTATTTCTGCGGTTGCTTGGTGTAAGCGTTCCTCGGCTTCACGAATATCGGGCCTACGTAGGGCAAGATCAGACGGAATACCCATTGGAACGGCTTGAATTACGTTAGGAAGTGGTTTTTCTACTGATAATTGAGTATTCAGCGCACCCGGTTGCTCACCTAACAATAAGGTAATCGCGTTCTTTAGGCGATTTTCTCTGTCAATCAGCACAGGAAGCAAGGCATTAACTTGGTCGAGTTGTACTTGCGCTTGTTCTACATCCAGTTGATTACCTGAACCATTGTGTAAACGTACTTGGGTAAGTTGCACGGTTTGCAACGAAGTTGCATGGTTCCCTTTAGCAACCTGAATTTGTTGCTGTGTGGCGCGTAGACGTAAATATTGTGTGGCAACTTCTGCGGTGACAGAGGTTAACAAGGCTCGACGGTTTTCTTCTGATGCTGCAAAATTCGCACGCGCACTTTCCGAGGCACGGCGCAATTTCCCCCACATATCTAATTCCCAAACAGCACTAAACCCGCCGCGCCATAGGTTAAAGTCTGACTCTCCTTTTTTCCCTGAGGGATCCATACTTCCGACCGATGTTGCACGTTGCCGTTGATAAGCCCCATCAAGGCTTAAGTCAGGGGTTAAGTCTGAATCTGCAATGCCTAATAAAGCGCGACTTTGTTGCATACGTGCTGTTGCAAGTTGCAAATCTAGATTGTTTTTTGTTGCACTTTGTATAAGCGCTGAAAGCTGGGGATCATCAAATATATTCCACCACTCGATAGGGAGTGGGGAGGTGCTTTGGCTAGCACCCCAGTTTTCTGGCAAAGTTGCTTGCGGTGGCACGTAATCGGGGCCAACTGCTTGGCAGCCTGTCAGCACGATGAGCGCCAATGCAATGACGGTTTTGTTCATTAACGGCTCCCATCCAATGTGTTGATGCTCACATCAGCGGACATACCAACACGTAACGCACCCATCGTTGCTGCACTCTCTTTATTGATATCAAAGATAATTTTCACAGGTATACGTTGTACAATTTTCGTGAAGTTACCTGTTGCATTTTCAGGTGCGACAGGAGAGAAACTCGCCCCAGATGCAGGGGAGATACTGTCAACATAGCCTTTTAGGGTTTGACCTGGGAATGTGTCGATACTGATATCAACAGCTTGCCCATGGGTAATGTTCTGCAACTGGGTTTCTTGATAATTTGCAATAATATAAAGCTTGTCTTGGGGAACAATCGCCATTAATGCGTCACCTGGCTTAACAAATTCACCCACTCGTAGGCTTTTTTTACCCACGACCCCACCAATCGGTGCGGTAATGCGGGTATAAGACAGATTCAGTTTTGCCATGTCTTTTTTCGCTTGTGCCAGTGTCAATTCAGCATCGCTATCGGATTGTTTAGCTTGTAAAACTTGCAACATATTTTTAGCCGCTTTTAAAGATGCTTCCGCTTGTGCGACACTGGCCGTCATTGTTTGTACGCGAGTTGTTGCCTGTTGTGCAGCTTGCTGTGAGCCTGCACCCGTTGTCGCCATTTTGTGGTAGCGTGTTTTTTCTTGGTGCGCAAATTGCAACTCTGCTTGCGCCGAGTGTAATTGTGCTTGGGCCGCAGAAATCAACGCATATTGACGTGACAATTGGGCCTTTGCATCATCTTGGCGTGCTCGCGCTGAGCTTTCTTGCGCGGTCGCTTGAGCAAGTGCTACGGTAAATTCCCTCGGGTCAATTTCTGCTAATAATTCGCCTTCTTTCACCCATTGATTGTCTTGAACAAGCACTTGGGTAACGACACCTGAAATTTGAGGTGAAATTCGCGAAATATCGGCACGTATATAAGCATCATTGGTATTTTGCATCGTTTTTTTAATGGCAAATTTGTTAATTAATAGCCCGCCTACGACGACTAAAATACCTACAATAGCCAGTGCAACACCTTTATTAATTTTAATTTTACTCATGATTAATTCCTGATAATCAATAACTAAGCCGCGGCGACAGACCGAGGCGGATAAATACGGGTTGGCATCACAACAATTAGCCCTGTTAAGAGCAGCGCTAAACCTGAAACCAACATATAAAGATCAGCGCTTGCCAGAACATAACCTTGGCTGGAGGCAATCTGGGTTAGCTCTCCAATAGACTCTGATGTTGTGCGATAGGCAGTGCCGTAACTGTCAGCAATCACGCCTGAGTGAAAATCGCCACGCTGGCGGCTTAATAGGGCAATCACACCTCCCGCTGCCGTTGCTGCGAAGCCTTTAACTGCGTTAAACCATGCTGCGGCAAAAGGACCATCGGTGGGTAAAAGCCCCCCAGTTGCCATCATCAATAACGGAATAACGGCCATGGGTTGCGCTATCGCTTGCAGTAGCGAAATGGTTTTAAAATTATTGCCATGCCAATCTGGAGTTAGCTGTGATGCAAGTACGCAGGCGGTTGCCATCAATAACAAGCTGATGGCTAATACCCAGCGACAGTCCACTTTTGGGGTATTACAAATAATTGCAACGATAGGCAACGTAATCAGTTGGGGGAGAGATACCCATAGCATCATGTCCGAGGTCTGTTCGAGCCGATATCCTTGGATGACAGATAAATAACCTGAAGTAATATTGACGAGTGAAACCATAATCAATAGAACACCACCCAATGTAATTAATGAAAACGAAAGGTTTCGTTTGCCGAGCAGCTGTAAATTAAAAAACGGCAATGGGTGATACCATTCATTGATTAAGAACAGGGCAAGTAACCCTAACCCACCAATTAATAGGACATAAATAAGTGAAGAGTTTAACCAATCTAGGCGTTCTCCTTGGGATATTCCCACGGTAAGCATCGCTAAGGCGCTTCCCCCAAGAGTTAAACCACGCCAATTAAATTGTTTCAGGCGCTCTAATCGAAGGGGGTCCTGGGGTAAACCGTAACCAATACAAATAGTTGCGATAGCCATTAACGGTAAATTCCAATAAAAATACCCGCTCCATCCCCAGTGAAATGCAAAAGCCGCAGCGGTAGCACCAAACGTGGCGCTCCATGCGGAAACCCAGCCATAAGCACCTAACCCTAAAACCTTAATTAGTGGTGGCATAAAGCGCAGTACTACGGTCATCAACATGGGAGGTAAAGCACCACCAGCGAAGCCTTGCAAACTACGGATTGCCAATAACCATGCATAGTGATCCCCTAACCAAGGTGTGATTAACCCACCGAGGAGGTAAATTGAGCACATCACTAAGGCAACACGGCGTAGTGAAAATGTTGGCCAAAAACATGGTGTAAAACCCGAACCAATAACAAAGCCTGTGACATAACAGGTGATTAACCAACTTCCTGTATCAATATTTAAAGCCATTGCGCCTTGAATATCGCCAAGGGCGAATTTACTGGCGTTTTCTCCTACGCCACTCGCCATGACCGCTAAAAAAACACCAAATAGCCCCATCCACGTGCGACCACTGATTTCACTTGCACTGGCTATCCATTTGTTTTTCTGAGGTTGCGTAATAGACGCATCAACCATTTCAAACTCCTGCTGTTTCAATAACTGTTCTATCAATTTGTGCAGTAGTATCTAAATTTTGATTGATTGTTTAAAATGAAATGATGTAATTAAGTTATTGCAAAAAATGCAATCCATGGGCGAGGGAAGATATGCCACAGAAAATTGATTTTAATTTAATTTATGCGTTGAATTTATTACTGGAAGAGGGCAGTGTGAGCGGTGCCGCAGAAAAAATGAATTTAAGTGCGCCTGCCATGAGCCGCATTTTAGGCCGTATAAGAGATCAATTTAATGACCCAATTTTAGTGCGAGCAGGGCGGAAGTTAGTTCCTACACCAAGGGCATTAGAACTAAAACAACAATTGGCAGAGATTATTACTCAAGCACAAGCACTTATTGAACCCGATGAGCTGTTTCATCCTGAAACGCTAGAAAGAACGTTTGTTATTCGGGCGAATGATATTTTTATTGGCGCATTAGGCGGTGGCTTATTAGAAACTTTGCGTAAGATGGCACCGCGCAGCAGTTTAACGTTTATTGCAGAAAGTGATACAGAGGACGACTCTTTACGCAGCGGTAAAGTGGATTTGGTTATCGGCTCATCACGGGATTGGCACCCGGAAATTAAAGCTCAAAGTTTATTCACGAGCACATTTCAAGCGTTAGTTCGCCCTGGACACCCAATTTTGGGTAATGTGACACCAGAGACATTAACGCATTATCCTCACATTAGTGTCTCGCGAAGAGGGCGTACTTTAGGGCCGATTGATGATGCGTTGCGTGATTTAAAACTGGAACGTAAGGTTGCGCTGACTTTGCCGAGTTTTCACTCTGCGATGATGCTAACGATGAAGTCTGATTATATCCTGCCGTTGCCTCGCCATGTATTGCAGGGCGTGAAAAGCATTAATTTACCGCTGGTTGAAATTGAATTACCCATTGAATTGGAGTCCATATTTATTGTGCAAGCATGGCATCCCCGTTTGGATAGAGACCCTGCACACCAATGGCTGCGCCAAACAATCAAGCAATTTTTTCTAGAGAAGGAATAATGAGTGGCAAACGTCAGATAGCAAAAAGCCCGCATTAAGCGGGCTTTTTAAATTTGGCTCCTCCAGCTGGACTTGAACCAGCGACATACGGATTAACAGTCCGCCGTTCTACCGACTGAACTATGGAGGAATTGCATTGTTCCTGAGAACGAGGCGCATATTACCCATCCTGTTTCCTGTTGTAAAGCATAAAAATAAAAAAAACGGTCAAGTGGGTGTTAAATAAACAAATTGGCGATTCTCTGTTCCTAAACCTCTGATTTCAAGAAAATGAGGAAGGTAGATAACACTAATATATGTTAGGAATATATGAGAATGGAGATGGTGAATGCGAGATAGCAAAAAGCCCGCACTAGGCGGGCTTTTTAAATTTGGCTCCTCCAGCTGGACTTGAACCAGCGACATACGGATTAACAGTCCGCCGTTCTACCGACTGAACTATGGAGGAATTACTTGTTCTTGAGAACGAGGCGAATATTAACGATATCACCTCGAGCTGTCAACGATAAAAATGGAAAAAAAACCTAACTGCTCACTCACTGCTCATTGTGGCTAAGTTTCACGCTAGTCAATTGATATTGCATTAATTTTGAGCTGCTAATTTACCTTGCAATGGCGTAGAAACTTCAGGGTAAGCCACATGATAAATATCATAAAACGAAATCATACCTTTTAATGCGATTAGGCGAGTGATTTCTTGTTTAATTGCTTGGTTGACTTCATTTGAATCAAGGACTTTACGAATGGCATTTTCAGAAACAGGTTCAGTAACGAACCACTCACCATTATAACAAACACGTAAATCCAACACGCCAATATCTTCGAAATGATAGACAGGCTTAATATCAAAAAGTAATACGCTTGCTAAAATAACAAATAACAGGGTAATACCCAGCGTCCAATAAGGGCCAAAATACGGCGCATACCAAAGAATAACAGCCAGCGGAATATAGGCTGCAATCATACCAACACACAAATAAGGGTGGTTTGCAAGGAACTGGCTGTTGAAATACGGTTTGCCATCACGGTTTTCGCGTTTGTTGATGGCATCTAAATCTTCGACAAGTATTTGTTTGATAATATCCATGTGATAACTCTCTGTCAGATATTGAATCTATACTAGCAGAGTACCACGAGGTCTCGAGATTGTTATATATCAGTTAAAAAAAATATTCATGCAGATTGTCATCAGATCAGACAATTCTGACTGACAATGGCTAGGTTTGTTGTTCTTTGTAATTAAATTTTTCTTTAAATTATCAACTAAATGCAGTGCTTTTGTTAACATTATGACGGATAAAAGTGACGGAGTCGAAAAAACCACATCTTTTTATGGATTGGATGTATAAAATAGTTGCTATTATCTTTAAGTCATGAGTTAATGTGCATCGGCCTGTTTAGCAGTCCTATTTGATGTACGATTACTGAGTTAGTGTGTTCTAAAGAAGAAAGTTATCACAGATAGCCTTTGACCGTGACGCTTCATCTTGGTGTTTCCCTGATTAAATAGTTGACTCTGGCCCGTATATGCCAAAAAGGCAAGTTTTTTTGATGTTATATAGGAAAAGTCAAATGTCCGACAAAATGAAAGGTCAAGTTAAGTGGTTCAACGAGTCTAAAGGCTTCGGTTTCATCACTCCAGCTGATGGTAGCAAAGACGTTTTCGTCCACTTCTCTGCCATTCAGGGCAATGGTTTCAAAACTCTGGCAGAAGGCCAGCAAGTTGAATTCACCATTGAAAACGGTGCAAAAGGCCCAGCAGCTGCTAACGTAACTGCTATCTAAGCTAATTGCTTAACTGATTTTCTAAAGCCCGTCATTTTTAATGACGGGCTTTTTCGTATGCGTTACATTTATGAGTAATATTATTTTGTTGGAAAATAGATGTTATGAATATTAATGATCGTGTTTATGTGAAAACAGATGGGCAAGAACCACGAGAAGGGACAATTTTACTTATTGAACCATTTAATGAAGGTGTGATGTATTTAATCGCATTACCTGATTACCCTGAAGGTATTTGGTTTTTTAATGAAAAAGAAGGGAACGAAGGTACGTTTGTTACATTAATTAAATAATAGTTTTTTAATTAATTTCAAATTTATTAAAAATTTGTCCTTTACTTCGTAAATTAGCCCACCTATACTCCTCCCATCAATTATTTAGGAGATTATTACTTGGACAGTCAGAGTTGGAATAAAAACTTAATTTAACGGCAAGCCAGTAATCGTCTTTTCTTTTCACTGCTTGCCACTAAGGCGGGCGGTGTCTGATGTACCCCATCACACATACACCCTTATACTTTAAACAAAGTATTATTCTATATTTAATTAATAGCTTATTACTGCTGTATTGAGTGTGTATCATGTTTGTATATTTTTACTCTCTATTTCCTCCTGGCAATAGCCAATAATTCTTGGATCTTTATTGATTCAAAATAGGGCTATGTGCTTTTTATTAAGCATATAAAACACTATCCAAATTATTTTTTTGGAGGAATTATTATGCTTTTTACTCCTGATATTTTAAATCTTGTTTCGGCAATGTGCCTTGGTGCCTTAATTGGTGCTGAACGCCAATGGCGTCAACGTATGGCTGGGCTGAGAACGAATGCATTAGTTGCAACGGGCGCCGCTGTTTTTATTTTAAGCTCAGTGACTACATCACCTGACAGCCCCGGACGCATTGCGGCACAAGTGGTTTCAGGTATTGGTTTTCTGGGGGCGGGTGTCATCATGCGTGAAGGCATGAACATTCGAGGTCTGAATACGGCAGCAACATTATGGTGTTCCGCAGGGATTGGTGTGTTGTGTGGATTAGGGCAATATTCACTTGCGATGATGGCTGCCTTATTGATTTTATGTGCAAATATTTTATTGCGAGAAGCTGCTTCTCGCATCAATAAGCAACCTCAAGTACAAGCCTTGGATGTTGAGCAGCGTTATAAAATCCGCGTGATGTGCCATCAGGAAGACGAAATTTTAGTTAGAACCCTTATTTTACAAGCCATTAATGGGCTACATATTCGACTGCAATCATTAAGTAGTGCTGACACATTAAAAACAGAACAACTTGAGGTTTGTGCAGAATTTTTGGCAACACCCGCTGAACAAAAAGAGATTGAGGCATTAGTTTGCAGAATCAGTCTCGAGCAAAGCGTAAGTGCTATCAATTGGAAAGTGGCATCAGAGCTTCCAGCCTGAATGCAGAAAATTAACTCATTATAGGAGCCGAAATGGACGATCACCCTCCGTCATGGAGTCGAAATTTGGAGCTATCCAACTGATATAATAGCCTTATTTTCAGTTGGATAGCGTAGAAGATACACAAGTGTTGTATTCGAGACAACGTTATGACTGAAATAAGACACCAACGCAAAAGCGTTAAAGCGCCCGCTCGGCAAAAATTTGTTGTTGGCGAGCAAGCGAGTAAAAACATTGAGCAAGTGCTAAATGAGTATCAAACCAATTTATTAGGCCTAGCAGACAATGAAGCGATGGACCGCTTAGTGACTGAAGGTGAAAATGAAGTTGCTCATGAAAAAGCGCCTCCTGCTTGGAAGCAACTGCTCTCATCATTTAAAAACCCATTTATTTTTGTTCTGATTGTGTTAGCGTTAGTCAGCTTTTTTACAGACTATCTGATCCCAGAACGCCAGGGAGAAGAGACAGATTTAACGGGTGTTATCATTATAGTTACGATGGTTCTGCTAAGTGGTTTACTGCGTTTTTGGCAAGAATATCGGACAAATAAAGCGGCTGAGGCCCTCAAATCCCTAGTTAGAACCACGGCAACTGTGTTTCGTCGAGACAATAAAACCGGGCGTTCAACTCGCAAAGAAGTCCCAATCAAATGCCTAGTTCCGGGAGATATCGTTCTTTTATCCGCAGGGGATATGGTTCCTGCCGATTTAAAACTAGTTGAATCGAGAGACTTATTTATTAGCCAAGCGATTCTAACGGGCGAATCTATCCCTGTGGAAAAATATGACACTCTCGGGGATGTTTCCGCCAAAAGCCTTGACCCTGTATCACCAACTGAAAATGAATTACTCGAAATATCAAATATTTGTTTAATGGGAACTAACGTCACCAGCGGAACGGCTCGCGGTATTGTGGTGGCGACGGGTGGGAAAACCTATTTAGGCTCACTAGCAAAATCAATCGTTGGCAGTCGGGCACAAACCTCTTTTGACAAAGGTGTGAATAGTGTCAGCTGGTTATTGATCCGTTTTATGTTGGTTATGGTTCCAATTGTCTTATTAATCAATGGATTTACAAAAGGTGATTGGTTCGAAGCAACGCTGTTTTCTTTAGCTGTTGCTGTAGGGTTAACCCCTGAAATGCTCCCAATGATCGTCAGCTCAAACTTGGCGAAAGGGGCAATTGCGATGTCGAAACACAAAGTAATTGTCAAAAGGTTGAATGCTATACAAAATTTTGGCGCAATGGATGTACTTTGTACGGATAAAACGGGAACGTTGACGCAAGATAAGATCATTTTAGAGCATTACCTTGATAGTAATGGTGAGAAAAATAGTAAAATTCTGCAACTTGCTTGGTTAAACAGTTTCCATCAAAGCGGTGCGAAAAATATGATGGATCAGGCCATTATTCGCCGAGGAAGAGGGAATAATGAGGTTGAGCAACTAAAAGCATTTCAAAAAATTGATGAGTTACCGTTCGATTTTATTCGCCGAAAATTGTCTGTGACGGTAAGGACGCCGGCGGGAAATGCGCTGCTTATCTGTAAAGGTGCTGCGGAGGAAATGCTTGCTGTTTGCCAAAGCTATCAGCAAAACGGTGGGGCGCAAGTTTTAGATGAGCAAGCGAGAGCAAGAATTACCGAGTTAGTGAGTGATTATAACCGACAAGGATTTCGGGTATTGTTGCTCGCGACGCGTGCATTAAATGAACATGAAGCTAGCCTGCCACTTTCTGCTCAAGCAGAACAACAACTTGAGTTACAAGGTATTTTAACCTTCCTCGATCCCGCAAAAGAGAGTGCGATTTCTGCAATCGCGGCGCTACGTGAAAATGGTGTCACCGTCAAAGTATTGACTGGGGATAATGCCATTATTACGGAAAAAATCTGCCATGATGTTGGTCTTAACATCAGTGAAATCATGACTGGCTTAGAGGTTGAAGCGCTGTCTGATGAGGAACTGAGCCAAAGAGTTGAGCAGGTTTCCGTATTTTGTAAACTGACACCACTGCAAAAGTCCCGCATTTTAAAAAGATTACAGGCAAATGGACATACTGTCGGCTTTTTAGGTGATGGAATTAATGATGCACCAGCTCTTCGTGATGCAGATGTGGGAATTTCAGTGGATACAGGTACCGATATTGCGAAGGAATCAGCGGATATCATCTTACTTGAAAAAGATTTGATGGTATTAGAGCAGGGCGTTATTAAAGGTAGGGAAACTTTTGGTAATATTATCAAATATTTGAACATGACAGCGAGCTCTAACTTTGGGAATGTATTCTCAGTATTAATTGCTAGTGCATTTATTCCGTTCCTACCAATGTTAGCGATTCATTTGCTCGTACAAAATCTGCTGTACGATATTTCCCAACTGGCATTACCTTGGGACAAAATGGATAAAGAGTTTTTAAAACGTCCTCGTAAGTGGGATGCGAAAAATATTGGTCGCTTTATGCTCTGGATTGGGCCGACATCCTCCATCTTTGATATCACCACATTTGCTTTGATGTGGTATGTATTCCAAGCAAATAGTGTGGCACATGAAGCATTGTTCCAATCAGGCTGGTTTGTTGAAGGGTTATTGTCTCAGACCTTGGTTGTTCATATGCTAAGAACACAAAAAATTCCATTTATTCAAAGTACAGCGGCACTACCTGTGATGTTAACGACGGGATTAATTATGGCGTTAGGCTTATATATTCCGTTCTCATCATTTGGAACGATGATTGGATTACAACCATTACCAGTTGAGTATTTCCCTTGGTTAGCGTTGACATTAGTGAGCTACTGCGTTGTGGCGCAATTGATGAAGCAGTTTTATATCAAGCGATTTGGTACATGGCTATAACATATTGATAAAATAATAAAAAGGAGAGCCAAGGATGGTTCTCCTTTTTGCATTATACCGCTGTTCCTTCTGTTCTTAAGATGTAGAAATCAATTCGTTGGTAATGTTTCTTTTCTAATATACTACGTGTATTTTTTGCTGCGCTTTCTCTAATTTTGCCAAAATCAATATTAGGGTAAAAGTCCTTGCAGACAGTATCATTAAGCACCTCGACAACATATTTTGTTGTCGCCTTGCTATCCGCATTTATTTTATTTAAGTCTATGTTTTTTGTATTCAACTTTAAATAGTGAATTGCTTCTTTTACTTTTGTGTCATTCTGAATAAGTTGCTTAGTAAAGGGCTGTGCTGCATCGAGTTGCATATCAGACTCTTGAAGCCCACAATCTCTTTGGATATTTTTAAAAAGGATTGATTTGTCTTTTTTATCTATAACCACTTGATTTTTTTTGGGAACAGGCAAAAAAATAGCCTGAGTTTCATCAATTACACTATTAATAGCACTGGATATTTGAAGTGTTTTTTCTCCCGCTTCAAATGTTTTATAGTCAATTTCCGCTGAAATACGGCCTTTAAGGTTATTGAGTAGGTTATGTTTGTCTAACTCAATATGTTTATGATTAAAATTGAGTTTAATACATGGGGTATTGGTGTTTTTAATGCCCTTGATTAAGTGGTTAATTTTACTACATGTTTTTGTGTAACCGCTGAGCGAAAAGGGTCTTTTAACGACAGTATTGACATATATGCTCATTATCTATTCCTTAGTTTTTGCGTTTTTTAATTCTATAAGCTAGAAGCGATATGAGCTTGCAAAAACCTATGGATAAGGTGAGTGAGTCTTGAAAGATGTATTTATATGGTTTTTTTATCGCATAAAAAAGAGCCACAAATGGGCTCTTTCTTGGAAAATTGCAGTAATCTGAAATAATCTAAGCGATTACAGACCTAAAGCAGTTTTCATTTGTTTCATTGCATCAATACCTTGCTGGCAAGCTTTATCTTGCTGGTCTTTAGGTAATGCGGCAACTTGTTTTTTGCCTTCTTCCAGCTGACCTTTCATAGCATCTAACTGAGCTTTTGCTTGTGGATTTTCTGAAGCTTTAGCAATTAAGCTATCAACTTCAGCAAAGTAAGCGTTACAAGTTTCAGTTGCACCAGCAACTTCACCTTTTTTCTCTTCTTCTGAACAAGCAGTGATTGTCAATGCCAGTAAACCCATACCACAAGCTAAAATTAACTTTTTCATAATCAACCTTATTAAAATTATTTATTTATATAGCAAATGAAGTATATAAGAGAAGTTTTTAATATCAAATGTAACTAATCCTAAAATAATATCTTAATTAGTAATTATGAAAACAACCATTTCAGTGAATAATATCGCAATATAAATTTCGGGTAGTTAGATTAATTATTAAATATGGGTAATTCATTAAAAATCACAGCATTAATCACTATTATGAAAAAAGTATTCATTAAGGGGGTATGTGACCTGGTCTAAGGTCATGCCGAAGAGATAAATGTGAATGTTAAATTGAAATAGCTTAATATTGTAAAGTTATTTTTTAATTAAAAATAACCAAGCCAAAAAATGTGATATAGAACGAAATAAAATCAATTAAAACCCATATAACACTTTTTATCGTATTTATAACATTTTTGTATATAGAGTTTGGTGTTTAAAAATAGGTATAAATTGTAATGAAAAGTTTACAAAAATTGAATGACACTAAACTATGAGATATTTTAAGCATTAATATCTGTACATTTAAGATGCAATAATAGATGAAAAAGGTGAGCGACTTCACATATTTATCAATTAAACCTTTGAATAGCTATAAGATTGATTTTTAAATCAAATTTTCTTTGTACGAAGATAGAATAATCAGGTAAAGTCTGTGCCCTTGCTCTATCTAATGGTTAGTTTCCTTATAATGTTCGTTAACGCTATGTGTATAGAGTTAACAAAATTTAAGTTAATTAGGTTGACGCTAAATCAAATTCGTACCAAAATTGACTCGCCTTAGAAATTCGCCAAAGAGCGATAGACGGGGTAGAATATTTTTCATAAAGGGCAATAATTTTTCTTACACTACATTCTCAGGAGGATAAATCTCCCAAAGAGAAAGTAAGAAAATGATATACGGGTTTACCCGTATTTAAATGCAACGTAGCAAACATTCTATTAATGCTATGGGCATGACAAGTATGTAACTCGGTTTATCTTGTTACAATTTTATTTTTAGACTTACACACAGGGCTTTACCATTATGTCTGCTTCTATTGTAAAGAAACGGCCTCTGAGCCGTTACATCAAAGATTTTAAACACAGCCAAACTCATTGTGCACATTGCCACAAAACGCTTGATCGTATCTCTTTGGTTTTCAACGATGACATCTTAAATAAAGAAGCTATCGCTGATATGACTGAATTGGTTGATGAAGGTACTTGGGGGGAGCTGCAAGGTAAATTTACTGCACTTTGTCGTTTTTGTAGTGAGATTTACTGCAATAGTAATACTGATTATTTTGATATTATGTCATTTAAACAGTATTTATTCTTACAGACTGAGATGAGCCACAGTACCGTTCGTGAGTATGTTGTTCGCTTACGCCGTTTAGATGAGCTGTTATCTTCCTCTAATTTTTCAATGAAAGAATTTACTGCAAGTAAAGTTCAAGAACAATTAAGCGAAAAAATGACAGACTCAGCATTTAGTAATTACAATATTGCATTACGTAAATATGAACAATATTTATTCTGGGAATCAGAAAAAATGCAATAATCAGAATAGAGTAGGTAACTGGTTTTATCGTTACTTAATATCTATTGATTAATAAATTGGTGTCCTCTGGGCACCTTTTGCGTTTTTAGCAGTTTAAAATAAAGATTATCACTGAATGAAAAAGCAAAAAGCCTGACTTCAATGATTAATGAAGTCAGGCCTTACAGTATGTTAACCGATGGTCATCAAGCTTGCGTTACCGCCTGCTGCGGCTGTATTAACACTTAATGAACGTTCGTGAACAAGGCGTTCTATTAACAAGTTGGACTCACCACGTTCAAAGCCTTGAACGGAGATAATTGGCCCTTTACGTTCAGCGATAATCGCACAAACCTCTTTTAGCTGATCGCTATCCCCATGGTAAATCACCCCTTCGATTGGCTCTTTAGACTCCTGCCACTGTTTGGTGATAGAGATAGTTTTGCGCACTTTCTCAGGAAGCAGTTTGAATAGCTTCTGGTGAGTTTCACTATCAGGCCAAAGCGACTGGCAACCCGCAGCCAGAACCCCGGCAAGCTGAATTAAGCAATCTTTTTCATTATCACTAATACATAATATCAGTCCACGAGGGCGTAATGTATAGGTGTTTTTCTCGCCAGTAGGGCCCGGTAAAAGACGTGTTGTACCAGCTTGGGTATAACGCGTAAATTGTTCGAGCACTGATTGCGTAATTGGTGCTTGCTGTTTTTCTACCCATGCAACAAAGGCATCAAAAGGAGTAAGTAACTCGACTCGTGCGCTGGCATCCATCGGTAAGTGTTCATCTTGGCGCGCAAGTGTATTTGTTACCGCATTTTCTGGACGCTCACTTAATAAACGGTAGAGATATAACGGGCCACCCGCTTTTGGTCCAGTTCCTGATAATCCTTCACCACCAAATGGTTGCACGCCAACCACCGCGCCAACCATATTGCGGTTAACATATAAGTTACCGACTTTGGCTTTGCTGACGACTTGGTTGATGGTTTCATCAATACGGGTATGAACACCTAACGTTAGGCCATAACCCGCTGCATTGATTTGATTAACCAGTGCATCCAGCTCATCACGTTTGAAACGAACCACATGAAGAACAGGGCCGAAAATCTCTTTTTTCAGCTCACTGATGTTGTCCAACTCAATTAAGGTTGGCTTAACATAAGTTCCTTCTTGTTGCTCTTTCGCATCATCGTTATTGTCAAATGCTGCTTGGAAAATGGTTTTGCCTTTACTGCGCATTTGTTGAATATGTTGATCTATATTGTCTTTTGCTTCTCGGTCAATCACTGGACCAATATCTGTGGATAGGTGCTCTGGGTTGCCCATACGGCATTCTTCCATCGCACCTTTCAACATACGAATAGTTCTATCGGCAACATCGTCTTGAACACAAAGAATGCGTAATGCAGAGCAGCGTTGGCCCGCACTATCAAATGCGGAAGCAACCACATCGGTGACAACTTGCTCCGTTAATGCGGAAGAATCGACAATCATGGCGTTTAACCCACCAGTTTCTGCGATTAACGGGGTAGGGCGACCTTGAGCATCTAAACGACCAGCAATATTACGTTGTAATAAGCCTGCAACTTCCGTTGAACCAGTAAACATGACACCACGAACTCGTTTGTCACCGACTAATTGGGCACCGATAGTTTCCCCTTTACCCGGTAAAAATTGCAATACATCACGCGGAATACCTGCTTGGTGAAGGATAGAGACAGCGATGGCACCGACAAGTGGTGTTTGTTCAGCAGGTTTTGCTAACACGGTATTTCCTGCCGCTAAGGCAGCCGCAATTTGCCCTGAGAAAATGGCAAGTGGGAAGTTCCATGGGCTAATACACACCACAGGGCCTAATGGGCGATGGGTATTATTATCAAAGTCATGTTTGACTTGCGTCGCATAATAATTCAAGAAATCTACCGCTTCACGGACTTCTGCAATCGCATTGGCGTAGGTTTTACCTGCTTCACGCACTAACACATCAAGCAATGGTTGCAGCTGTTGCTCCATAAGATCAGCAGCGCGTAATAAAATCGCGGCGCGCTCTGATGGTGGGGTCGCAAACCAAATTGTGCCTGCGTCATTAGCAATATTTAATGCATGATCGGCTTCTTGCTCTGTTGTTTCACGCACATGACCCACAATATCTTTATGGCAAGCAGGGTTCAGTATTGCTTGAGCTTCTGGCTGCTTATCTTTCGTTGAGAATTCGCCGCCTAATAAAGGTTCAGCCAGTTTAGGTTGGATAGCTGCACTGAGTAGTGCACTTGATAAAGAGGCTAAACGGTGCTCATTCGATAAATCGAGGCCCATAGAGTTAACACGTTCATTACCATATAAATCACGCGGTAGAGGGATCTTCGGATGCGGTAAACCGATTTGGCCTTCTGTTTTAGACAATTCAAGGACATCTTTTACCGGATCAGCGACGAGCTCATCTAACGGAATAGTGGCATCTGCAATACGGTTAACAAAGGAAGTATTCGCCCCATTTTCTAATAAACGACGAACTAAATAGGCTAATAACGTTTCATGGGTACCAACAGGGGCATAGATACGGCATGGGCGATTAAGTTTACCATCCGCGACTTTCCCGACCACTTGTTCATATAAAGGTTCGCCCATCCCATGCAAGCATTGGAACTCATACTGGCCAGGGTAGTAATTTTTACCTGCAATTTGGTAGATAGCAGAGAGTGTATGTGCGTTATGCGTTGCAAATTGAGGGTAAATTAAGTTTGGTACAGATAATAATTTGCGAGCGCAAGCAATGTATGAAACATCGGTATACACCTTGCGGGTATAGACTGGGTAACACTCTAATCCATCAATTTGTGCGCGCTTAATCTCGCTGTCCCAATACGCGCCTTTAACCAGACGGATCATTAAACGACGCTGGCTACGTTCTGCTAAATTGATAATTGAGTCAATCACAAATGGGCAGCGTTTTTGGTAGGCTTGAATAACAAAACCGATCCCATTCCACCCCGCAAGCTGTGGTTCAAAGCACAGTTTTTCGAGTAAATCTAACGAAATTTCTAATCGGTCAGCTTCTTCTGCATCAATATTAATACCGACATCGTATTGATGAGCTTGTAAAACGAGAGACAGTAAACGCGGATAGAGCTCATCCATGACTCGGGAATATTGTGCGCGGCTGTAGCGAGGGTGTAGCGCGGATAATTTAATCGAAATGCCGGGGCCTTCATAAATTCCGCGGCCATTTGAGGCTTTGCCAATGGCGTGAATAGCTTGCTGGTAAGATACCATATAATCTTGGGCATCTTTTTCTGTTAGTGCCGCTTCCCCCAACATGTCATAGGAGTAGCGGAAGCCTTTGTCTTCTAACTTACGCGCGTTTGCTAAGGCTTGGGAAATAGTTTCGCCTGTTACAAATTGCTCACCCATTAGGCGCATCGCCATGTCTACGCCTTTACGTACAAGGGGTTCGCCGCTTTTACTGATGATACGGTTTAGTGAGGTCGATAGTTTAGCTTCATTATGCGTTGAGACTAACTTACCTGTAAATAATAAGCCCCACGTTGCGGCATTAACGAACATCGAACTACTTTGCCCAAGGTGAGATTGCCAATTTCCGTTACTGATTTTGTCACGAATCAATGCATCACGAGTAGCTTTATCAGGGATACGCAATAAGGCCTCTGCTAAACACATCAATGCAACACCTTCTTGAGATGAAAGTGAAAATTCTTGCAACAGTCCTTGTACTAAACCGGAACGTCCCACACCATTTTTTTGGTTACGTAATTTTTCTGCAATGGAATAGGCCAGTTTATGTGCCGCTTCAGCTTGATCAGCAGGGAGTTTCGCCTGTTGCAATAACATCGGTACTGCTTGGGTTTCTGGCATGCGATATGCAGAAGTAATCGAAGAGCGTTTTACAGATTGTGGTAAAATGTGCTCCGCAAAATCTAAGAAAGGCTGGTAGTTGGACTCGACAGTGGTGTCTTCTTCCCCAGCTTGATTTTCTTTTGCATCGATACCGACAGATAACTCAGGAATGATTTGGTTATTGTCGAGTTGTTCTAGGTAATTATAAATAGCTTGTTTGATAAGCCAATGCGATGTGCGGTCTAGACGTTGAGCGGCATTTTTAATGCGTTCACGAGTTGCTTCATCAAGTCTCACACCCATAGTTGTCGTGCTACTCATCTTAATTCCTCTAGTTGACAGGTCGTCATAATCGAAAAGTTACACAACATTATCTTAATGTTGCAACTTTGTGCAACATTGTTAATCAAGGTTTCTGAGGGAAATGTGAAACATGTCGAACTTTTTGAGAGGGATTCGAATGCATAAAATCAATAGTTATTAATTTTGTATATTTTTCATATGATTATAACCACTCCATTATTAAGGAATTAATTAAACGATCATTTAGTAATTTGACTTAAAATTTTAACATTTGTGATATGGATTCTATTTATTGAATAAAAAATAGTTAATTTCTTGTTAATTTAATATGAGTCTGACTAGGATGGGGTCACTAAGATGTTAAATTAGTGCAACGCGAACAATCACAACCTATTTGGTGTGCACGAAGATAAATTAACGATGTGCAATAAAGTGCAACACCATGAAGTTACAAGTTATCAACAGTAATTCATATAAAGATAACTAAATTAATAAGCTACTCAATGGAGAATATAAATGACTGTAAGCACTCCGATGATCGTCACGTTCATCGTATACATTACTGGCATGTTATTAATTGGCTATTTAGCCTATCGCTCAACAAAAAACTTTGATGATTATATTCTCGGAGGACGAAGTTTAGGCAGCGTCGTAACTGCATTATCTGCAGGCGCATCAGATATGAGTGGCTGGTTATTAATGGGGCTTCCAGGGGCTATTTTTATTGCAGGGATCTCTGAAAGCTGGATCGCAATAGGGCTAACCTTAGGGGCTTATTTTAACTGGTTATTCGTAGCAGGTCGCCTACGTTTGCAAACAGAAAAAAATAATAATGCTTTGACGTTACCAGACTATTTTACCAGTCGCTTTGAAGACAACAGTAAAATTTTACGGATTATTTCTGCCATTGTTATCTTAGTGTTCTTCACCATTTATTGTGCATCAGGTGTTGTTGCAGGTGGCTTATTGTTCGAAAGTACATTCCATATTAGCTACGAAAAAGCGATGTGGTTAGGGGCATTAGCAACAATTGCCTATACCTTCTTAGGGGGCTTTTTAGCGGTAAGTTGGACAGATACTGTTCAGGCTTCGTTAATGATTTTTGCCCTGATACTGACACCCGTTGTCGTTATTTTATCTATGGGCGGCGTAGATACCTCAATCGAAGTGATTAAAGCAAAAAACCCTGAATACCTTGATATGTTCAAGGGTATGAACTTTATTGCGATACTCTCATTATTGGGCTGGGGGTTAGGTTATTTTGGGCAACCGCATATTCTAGCGCGTTTTATGGCGGCAGATTCACACAAAACAATCCACTCAGCAAGACGTATTAGTATGACGTGGATGGTTCTCTGTTTAGGCGGTACGATTGCAGTAGGCTTCTTTGGGATCGGTTATTTCGAAATGAACCCGAGTGTGGCAGGTGCTGTAACTCAAAATAATGAACGTATATTCATGGAATTAGCGGCGATATTATTTAACCCATGGATAGCGGGTATATTGCTTTCTGCGATTTTAGCAGCGGTAATGAGTACCTTAAGTTGCCAATTATTAGTGTGCGCAAGTGCATTGACTGAAGATCTCTACAAGCCATTTATTCGTAAAACAGCGAGCCAAAAAGAGTTAGTTTGGGTCGGGCGTTTTATGGTACTGCTTGTGGCAGCCATTGCTATCTATATCGCTCGTGACCCAAATAATAAAGTATTAGGGTTAGTGAGTAATGCTTGGGCAGGCTTTGGTGCCGCGTTTGGTCCAGTTGTGTTGATGTCTGTCCTTTGGAAACGGATGACTCGTACAGGCGCACTCGCGGGGATGTTGGTAGGGGCGATAACGGTTTTAGTTTGGATGCAATATAAATGGTTTGCACTATACGAAATTATTCCTGGTTTTATTTTTGCAACTATCGCGATTGTTGTGGTGAGTTTAATCACTAAAGCACCAAGTGCTGAGGCTCAAGAACGTTTTGAGCAAGCGGAAGCGGAATATAAAGCGAACTAATGCTAGTTATTGTGTGACTAGATAAATTAATAAAAAGGCCGAACCTGTTTTTAACAGTTCGGCCTTTTTATTGCTACAGTACTTAAAGGGCTTAGCTGGTTTTACGGCGCTTCACAATTTGGTAGCCAATAAAGAGGACGACAAACCAAATTGGCGTTGCGATAAGCGCTTGCCGTGTATCGTGTTGGAATGCGAGCAAGACAATCATAAATGCGAAGAATACCAAACTTACCCAAGACATAATAATCCCTGCTGGCATCTTATAATGGGAGGCTTTGTGCATTTCTGGGCGTTTACGGCGGAAGTTAAGGTAACTGTATAAAATCATGCTCCAAATAAACATGAACAAAATAGCGGATACCGTGGTCACTAAGGTGAACGCATGCATGATATCAGGAATAAAATAGATAAGCACAATACCAAAACTCAGGCAGATACAGGTGAAAATTAACCCTGTTGCAGGCACTGCTTTTTTCGATAATTGGCTAAATTTTTTCGGTGCATCACCTTCTTTAGATAAGCCAAATAACATCCGGCTGGTGGAAAATACACCACTATTCGCAGAAGAAGCCGCTGAAGTCAGGACTACAAAGTTAACGATACTAGCTGCGGCAGGTAGGCTGATCAGCACAAACATTTCAACGAATGGACTTTTATCGGCCAAAATGGTACGCCAAGGTGTTACGGCCATAATCACAATGAGTGATAAAACATAAAAAGCAATGATACGAATTGGGATTGCATTGATGGCTTTTGGTAGTGATTTCTCAGGATCTCGTGTTTCAGCGGCGGCAGTACCGACTAATTCAATCCCAACAAAGGCAAATATCGCGATTTGGAAGCCAGCAAAGAAGCCACTTATCCCCATCGGGAACATCCCACCATCATTCCATATATTACTCAATGATGCCGTATGGCCTGTTGGTGATTGAAAATTCATCGCGATAAGTGTGCCACCAACAGCGATTAAGGCAATGATGGCAACAATTTTTATCATCGCAAACCAAAACTCAAGCTCACCAAAAAGCTTAACAGAGACTAAATTGAGTGTAAGTAAGGTAATCACACATATAAATGAAGTGACCCATTCTGGGAAGTCTGGCACCCAAAAGCTAATATACGAGGTTATTGCAATAATATCGGCTATGCCGGTGATCACCCAACAAAACCAGTAGGTCCAACCAACGAAAAAACCTGCCCATGGCCCGATAAGGTCAGCAGAAAAATCGCTGAAGGATTTATAGTCAAGATTAGAGAGTAGGAGCTCACCCATCGCACGCATGACGAAAAATAGCACAAAGCCAATTATCATGTAGACGAATATGATTGATGGCCCTGCAAGAGATATGGTTTTTCCTGATCCCATGAATAAACCAGTTCCAATTGCGCCGCCAATTGCAATTAATTGAATGTGGCGGTTACTAAGGCTTCGTTTTAGCTGATTACGATCAGCAGCGTGCTGAGTCGTGTTTGAAGTTGCATTTTCTTCCATACTGTAAAGTGTCCATCGTAGTTTGTTATAATTGACCACAGTATTTTTTTATTTGTGTGGTTATGTTTGCGTAAAATATTGTGACACAAATCTCAATTAGAGTAAGTAAAACTTACTTTGATGAAATCGAAGTGCTGCTTATTCAATCTATCATTATCGTTAATTTAACATTCACTACTAAAAATTAACTTGCACAATAAAAATAGCAGAATAATATTGACTGTAGCAATTGATAGGCGTTAAATATTTTGCATTGGGTTGTTAGCTCAGTTGGCAGAGTAGGCGACTCTTAATCGCTCGGTCTGGGGTTCGAACCCCCAACAACCCACCAAGTTTTTCAATGAGTTGCGTGTTAGCTGCGTTACTGATACATGCCAGTTGGGACGTATTTGGGACGCAGCCATTGAAAACAGCATCGATTTGCTTAGCATGTTCGGCGAGGTGATCTGGCGCTAAGTGTACATATTGTAGAACCATCTTAATACTTTCCCATCCCCCCATTTCTTGAAGAACTGACAGTGCTACACCTGCTTGAACTAACCAACTCGCCCAAGTGTGCTGTAGGTCATGGAATCTTAAGTTTTCAAAGATTACCCAAATAACCCTTTCCTGTATGTCTATTTTGTCGAGGTTATACTTCAATTTGAAGAACTATGATGTGTAAAGAACACCAGATGATGTTTTGGCCTACAGTTACCGAGTGTTCTTTTTATATGACTAGCCTATATATTGATTAAAACGTAAGAGATACCCGTCAGGGTCTTGCACTAAAAACTCCCTCTGGCAAGCTTTAACACCTCCTACCTCATAGCCGTTGCTTTGAATATCTTGAAATAGAGGGATATTGCTTTCATTAAGTCTATTTAGAATTTGCTCTATATCATCAACCTCTATTTGGAAATTTACGCCACGTCCAAGAGGGTAAATAAGTTCACCAGTGTTCCATCCATCTTCTTGGTATTGTTCTAGCATGATTTGTACTTCACCAAGACTAAGATAAACAAACTTAGGCGAACTTCTCTCGTTCATGATGCTAAATCCAAGGATATCAACATAAAACCGTTTAGATATTGCAAAGTCAGTAACAGTGAGTTCAGGAACCATTTTGTTCCAGTAAATTTCTTTTCTTATGTTCATGCTTATGTGCTTATAGACGGAAAACTGATTTCTAACATAAATGAACAAAAACGCCAATTATTTACGGGATACAGATAGCCCAATTGATCATTTTGAACAACGTAATGCTTTGCTCCAACGCATTAATTTGTTAAATAATTGTATAATTGAAAAAATGTCAATTGAGACTACAAAATTGGATTAATAAATCAAATGAGCGTTAACTGCCAATTGAATAAATATTTATAATAAGCAAATAAATAAACGAATTATAAATGAGCTGTTAATATAAGAAATAAGATAAATTAATGTGCATTAACAGCAATAGAAAACTGAATATTTATTCTATGAGAATAGTAAGTTTGGTATTTCTTGATGTTTAATGGGCTAAGAATAGATTCTTTTTTGAACAGTTACTTGAGTATTGTAACCCAGTAAGTATAAGGCTTGTTCTAACACATCAATTTTTGATGCATAGTGAATGTCCAGCAATCTTTCTATTTGTTGCGCATTAATGTTCATTTTTCTTGCTAAATCAATGCGTAAGGTTTTAGTTTCTAAGATAGCATTATGCAGTGCAATCTTGAGACAGCTTAAAATAGGTAAATAAATAGGAAATGTATTTTCATTACTTTGGGCGGCTAACGGAGCAGGAATTGGTCTTCTCGAGGTTATCAACTCAGCCAATGTTGCCATTAAAACTTCTTCAGCCTCCAATTCAACATCCTCTTTGCAAAAAGTGACACCTTGAATGTCAGGGAAATCACAAAAATTAATTTCATACGCACCTTCCTCTTCAACAAAATCAACGTTGGCGAAATAAGTAAACACAGCCTTCTCTCCTTAAGTAGAACGACAAACAGTAAGTATAAAGCAAATATTGAAGAGTTTCAGGCTAATCCACGAGGCGAGAAGATAGAATGGACTTATCCATTGGTCAGTAAACGATGCGGTTAGGCCTTGGCTTTTAAAAAATGTCTATTTTGTGAACGGGGCAGTATAAATATATCAATAAGAACATAGTTTTATTCGGAAATTATTCAGAAATAAAGAAATTAAATGTGAACAACCTCGCAATTCTTATAAGTTTTTTACTATGGTAGTGACTTATTATTTTGCTGAATTTACATGCAAAAAGCTCACTGAATTATTTTAAATAAAATCAATTCATTTATACGCATCAATACCGATTAATAAGCGAATTTACTTAAGTGAAATATGCAAAGCGCAAGATTTGTTAAAATAAAAGTACATAGTAATCATACGTTATGATAACTATAGGTCACTATATTGTTAATTCGACCTCTTTAGGGGTTAAAAGAATTAAGTAAAAATACAAATTAAAATATAAGGCTAAGCGTTAATTCTATTCTTATTTTGAATATTATAAAGAGAGTAGAAACAGTGAAGAGAAACAGAATGTTCTCAATTGAAACTTTCATTTTTTCAAAGGTTACACAGGGCAGTGTTAGACTGTAGGTTGATCATTTTATTAAAAAAAATAATTTTTTAGATATCTGAATAAAAAAAACAGAATTTAATTAACTGAAAAATCGCCGTTAAAAAAATAATAACAATTAAATCACTGAAAATATAAAACAGCCAATAATATCTAACATATATATTTAAGCTAAATATTTCTTTTATTACTCCTTAACTTTATTAAGTTTATTAATTTTATTAATATTATAATTTGACGGCATTATAACCATAGTTTAATTATTCTAATGAAATCTATAATGATAAATATTATATGTATGACAAAATAATAACTTTAAATGGCGTGGATAGGATTGAATAATTTTGAATGATGGGGAATGATTCGATTAAACTTATTGAAAATTAATGATTAAGTTTTATTCCTGAATTGCCGATATTACGGGATACTGATAATAGTTGACTGAGTTTCTTAATATCAAATGTTGATTTGGATCAATATTTTGATTTTGATGTTGTGGTTGGTTTTTTTTGCTTTCAAATCACATGTAAAGAGTGACAGCTTTGATTAAAATCCTGCCATTTTAGATAGGGTAAACTAAAGTGTTGTGGATATTTAGGTTAAGGAGGGAGAAGATAAGGAAATAATAAAGATTATTTAATGAATGAATGGATCATTATCCCAATGAGATAAAAAGAAACATAAGTACCTTGAATAGTTAATTTAGTGGTGCATAATAATTGGCGACTAATAATGACATCGGCAAATTCTGACTTTTACTGAAAGTGCTAACTTTTTAGTCATTCTTTATTGTTTGTAGGTATTCAGGAAATGTATTTAATTTAAGTTTGAAGATTTGTGTTTTTATACTCCAAACTGGGTATTCATCAACGGACAACATGGGAAGTAAAGGAATACATTTATCCAGTTTAATTAATTTTACTAATAAAGATTTTTAGCCACACAAAACTTTAAAATTCATATTTGTTCTTTTTGCACACAGATGTTGATAAATATTCGGAAAGGAAAAAAAATGAGCTCGACGACAGATTTTCTGAAGCATATATACGATATTAACCTCTCATATTTGCTATTAGCCCAAAAACTCATCTCCCAAGAGAAAGCCTCTGCGATGTTTCGCCTAGGTATCTCTGATGCAATGGCAACTACTTTAGCAGACCTTACGCTTCCTCAATTGGTCAAATTGGCAGAAACAAACCAGCTAATCTGTCAGTTTAGATTTGAGAACAGCGATACCATTGAAAAGCTAACCCGCGACTCAAGGGTTGATGAATTGCAACAAATTCATACAGGTATCCTCCTTTCGACCCGATTATTGCAAACGCATAATCAAGGCGACACAGATATAGCGAGAAAAAGATGAGTACCGCAGCTGAAAAAAGTATTGTCCAAGAAGCGAATGATATTCGCTTAGCCATGGAATTAATCACTTTAGGCGCTCGCCTTCAAATGCTAGAAAGTGAAACGCAAATTAGTCGTGGTCGTTTAGTTCGTTTATATAAAGAACTGAGAGGCTGCCCCCCACCAAAAGGCATGCTACCGTTTTCAACAGATTGGTTTATGACATGGGAACAGAATATTCATTCATCCATGTTTTATAATGCTTATCAGTTTTTACTACAAAGCGGTCACTGCCAAGGCGTTGATGCCATCTTAAAAGCCTACCGATTGTACCTCGAACAATGTATCCCAGAGCCAGGCGATGAACCATTATTAGCCTTAACTCGGGCTTGGACACTCGTCCGTTTTGTTGAAAGTGGCATGCTGCAAAGCTCAAAGTGCAGTTGCTGCCATGGCTCGTTTATCACTTATGCACACATTCCAGAAAATAGTTTTACGTGTAGTTTGTGCCAGCCACCATCACGGGCAATAAAAAAACGTAAACTTTCCGAGCATCTCGCCGATATTACGCTATATCGACAGGATGGCATTACTAAAGCGGTAATGTAATTGGATTGATTTGGTCAACAGGCAGATTTTTGCCTGTTACTCCTAATATTCCCTTTGACTGCCATCTGTTAACCAACGGAGTGAAAGGGAATATTGTGTTAATACTCATCGGGTATATCATTGTTACAGTAGCGGTTATTGGCGGTTATCTCATGGTCGGTGGCCATTTAGGCGCGCTATATCAACCCGCTGAATTTGTTATTATATTAGGTGCTGGTTTAGGGGCGTTTGTCGTTGGTAACAGTGGCAAATCCATCATCGCCTTATGTAAAGTATTACCGAAACTTTTCCGCCGTTCTTCCTATAACAAAACGATGTCAATGGACTTGATGGCATTGTTATTTCAGTTACTCAATAAATCTCGCCAGCAAGGGTTACTTGCATTAGAAAAAGACATTGAAAACCCTCAAGAAAGCGAAATTTTCTCTCAGTACCCCCGTATCCTCAAAGATCCCTCAACCATGATGTTTATCGTGGATTATTTGCGTTTGATGGTAAGCAGTAACTTACAAAGCCATGAAATTGAAGCTTTAATGGATGAAGAATTAGAAACATTTCGCCAAGAAAATGAAGTGCCTGCCTCTGGTTTAAATATGGTTGGTGACTCGATGCCCGCTTTTGGTATTGTCGCGGCAGTATTAGGTGTGGTAAATGCGCTGGGATCAGCTGACCGACCTGCAGGTGAACTGGGTGCGTTAATTGCCCATGCGATGGTTGGGACATTTTTAGGTATTTTAGTCGCTTATGGTTTTATTTTGCCATTGGCGGCACTGATTCGACTGCGTAGCAGTGAACAATTAAAAATGATGGAATGTATCAAAGTGACATTCTTATCCGCATTACAAGGGTATGCGCCACAGATTGCCGTGGAATTTGGCCGTAAAGTGTTATTCAGTGCGGATAGACCGTCATTCGTTGAACTGGAAGACAAAGTTCGCGAAGTCAAAGTGGGTGCTCGCTCACAAGAAACCACTGAGGAGTAACACAAGGATGGCAGCCAATACTCCTCATGTTATTCGAGTCAAAAAACGTAACTCTCATCATCAAGGTGGTCACGGCGGTTCGTGGAAAATTGCTTATGCCGATTTTATGACTGCGATGATGGCATTCTTTTTGGTGATGTGGCTGATATCAATTTCAAGTCCTCAAGAACTCACGCAAATCGCAGAGTATTTTCGAACCCCACTTAGCACAGCGATAAACCCAGGAACAAAAAGTGGCGATGCCACTAACCCTATTCCGGGTGGGGGTAAAGATCCCATCTTCCGAGAAGGGGACGTGATGCCTGAACCGAATAATATTATTGACGGTAATGTTAGTTATCGATTTGAAAAGCTTAAGGAAGCCCTTGAGCAGGCTATTTTAAAAGACCCTCGTTTAAATGAGTTAAAGCCGCATTTACTGATCGACATGATTAATGACGGTTTACGCATTCAAATTGTGGATAGTGAAAACCGCCCGATGTTTAAAGTCGGTTCTGCAATCGTCGAACCTTACATGCGCGATATCTTACGCGCCATTGCCCCTTTACTTAATGATGTACCCAACCGAATCAGCATTTCAGGCCATACCGATGATTTAGCTTATGCCAACGGGGCGAATTACAGTAACTGGGAACTTTCATCAGACAGAGCAAATGCTTCGCGGCGCGAGTTGATCCGTGGGGGTATGGATGAGAGCAAAGTATTACGCGTGGTTGGTATGGCATCAGCGATTCATTTAGATAAAGACAATGGCCTAGCGCCGATTAACCGGCGGATCAGCATCATTGTTCTCAATGATGAGGAAACGAAACAAATCTTACGTGAATACGACGGAGCAAAACCGATTTCTGACGTATTGGGTAAGCCGGCAACGAAGATGACCACTGAAAATGTGGTAACGGCGAAAACACAAAAAAAAGCCGATGAATAGGCTGTGTTTGTGAAGAAGTGAATTATGAATTTTTATTGCCTGCCGGATTTTCCGGCAGTCAGCGTTAAGTGAAACCTAAGCGAAACTGGATAAAAACCATGGATATTACCGAGTTTTATCAAACATTTTTCGATGAAGCCGACGAGTTGCTCAGGGATATGGAACAACATTTACTTGAGCTTGATCCTTTTGACCCGGATAGCGAGCAGCTAAATGCCATTTTCCGCAGTGCACACTCAATAAAAGGAGGTGCTGCAACCTTTGGTTTCACACAGTTGCAAAACACCACGCACACACTGGAAAACTTGCTCGATAAGGCACGTCACGATGAGTTAACGCTCACACCTGACATCATAGATGTATTTTTGGATACCAAAGATGTGATGGCGTCTCAGCTCGATGCATACAAAAATGACTCGTTACCTGATGAGGCGTCATTTAAACGGATTTGTGAAGTGCTTGGGCGTGTTGAGAACCATGTAGAAGAAGTTGTTGCGGAAAAACCTGTTGTTGTCGCGGTTGAACAACTCGAAGACAAGGTCACTGAGGATCAAACTGCTGAGGCTCAGGGCAAATTTTCACATTACTTTAAAATCACATTAAGTGAGCTTAAAGAAACAGAAGTAGGGCTACTTGCCGATGAGCTCGAACTATTCGGCCATCTCTATCATACCGAAAAAGCGGCAAATAGCCTGCAAGTATGGTTAGGTACAAATACCAATATTGAGGATGTTTGCGGGGTACTGTGTTTTGTGGTGGATGAATCACAAATTGCACAAGAAGCTATCACTTTTGCTGATTGCCAAGCGTTTGCGCCACAAGTAGAGCAAGAAAGTGAAGCCGAATCCAGCCAGGAAATGGAAATAGTGGTGCCAAAAGAAGTGGTTAAGCCTACAGCGGCAGCGAGCCCTTCGAAAAAACCTGTGGTAACAAAACCGAAAGGCGATTCCAGCAGTATTCGTGTTGCGGTGGAAAAAGTTGACCAGCTTATCAACCTTGTGGGTGAGTTAGTGATTATCCAGTCCATGCTGACACAGCACAGCCAGCATGTTGATCAAAATGAATACAGTGACTTACTCAGTTCCATTGTGCAATTAGAGCGTAATTCGCGCGCCCTGCAAGAATCCGTCATGTCTATTCGTATGATGCCAATGGACTATGTCTTTAGCCGTTTCCCGCGCATGGTGCGTGATATTGCCTCGAAACTAGGTAAGAAAATCGAACTGAAAGTGGAAGGTAGCTCAACCGAACTCGATAAGAGCCTGATTGAGCGCATTGTCGACCCGCTAAACCACCTTGTTCGTAATAGCTTAGATCACGGTATTGAAAAGCCAGATGTTCGCGTGGCAAATGGAAAACCCGAAGCGGGGACGCTGACCCTCGCCGCCGCGCATCAAAGCGGCAATATTTGTATTGAAGTGCGTGATGACGGGGCAGGGCTAAACCGCGAGCGTATTTTGGCAAAAGCGCGTTCCCAAGGGATGAATGTGCATGATGCCATGAGTAATGATGAAGTGGCGATGCTGATTATGGCTCCGGGCTTTTCTACCGCAGAAGTCGTGACTGATGTCTCGGGGCGTGGTGTGGGCATGGATGTGGTGAAACGAAATATTCAAGATATGGGTGGCCGCATTCAAATCGGTTTCACCGAAGGAAAAGGCACCATTATTCGTATTTTGCTTCCGCTGACCCTTGCCATTTTGGATGGGATGTCAGTCAAAGTGGCGGAGGATGTCTTTATCGTTCCTTTAAGCGCCATCATCAGTACTTTACAACCCCGCCAAGAAGATATCTATCGCTTAGCTGGTGAGGAAAAAATGCTTTTAGTTCGTGGTGAATACTTGCCGTTAGTCGAGCTACACCATGTTTTCTCGATTGAAGAAGCTGAACGCAATTTGGATAACAGCATTGTGCTAATTATTCAAAATGCGGGGCACCGTTTTGCTTTGCTGGTGGACAAACTCGTCGGGCAGCAACAAGTAGTGGTGAAAAATATCGAAAGTAACTACCGCAAAATTCCGGGTATTTCTGCCGCAACGATTATGGGCGATGGTTCTGTTGCATTGATTTTAGATGTGGCTGAGCTGCAAAAAATGAATAACAGCATTTTGATCAAAAAGAAACAGCAGGTTTTCCAACCTGTCGTGCACTAAATAGAGGCCATACACCATGTCTATGTTAGATGATGATTTAAATAAACACGAAGAAGAAAAAAACGGCGAAGGTTACCTCATTTTTACCTTGGGTGAAGAAGAGTACGGCATTGAAATCTTAAAAGTGCAGGAAATTCGGGGTTACGAACAAGTCACTCGCATCGCAAATACGCCTGATTTTATTAAAGGTGTGACGAATTTGCGCGGGGTTATTATCCCAATTATCGATTTACGGGTGAAATTCTCCCATGAAAATGTGGTGTACAACGATAACACCGTCGTGATTGTGGTGAATTTAAAAGACCGCGTAGTTGGTATTGTGGTTGATGGTGTTTCAGATGTGTTGGTGCTTAATGAAGAGCAAATTGCACCACCTCCTGATTTTGCGGTGACACTGTCCACCCAATACCTTACCGGTTTAGGGACGCTCAATGACCGCATGCTCATTTTGGTGGACATTGAAAAGCTCCTGACCAGTGACGAGATGGCGCTTATTGACAGTATGGCTGAGTAATTCTCAGCTTAAATAATTGCTTAAATAATAATAAGTCATTAACTAAAGTTTTTGGTTGGATGACCGATATCCAAAATACAACAAATAATGTTAGTAAAACGTCATGTACAGTCGAATTAAAATCGTATCAGGACTTTTGTCCGTCATTTTTATCTTTATTTTACTGCAACTGGTATCCAGTGGGTTAATGTTCACCAAACTCGGCGATAACAGCGACAGTATTAGTTATTTAAATTCACTACAACGCCAAAGACAAGTATTAACAGAAAGCTGGGTTAACCTTCTACAAGCCCGCGCCAACTTAAATCGGTCAATCAACGCCTACCTATTAGACGGTCGAAAAATTCAAGATGATTCGACAACGGAAGACCTGATTAAAGCGGCAAAACGTAACTTTAAAGCTGCGGATGATGCTTATGCTCGCTACAACAAGCTGATGCAAAGCTCGGAGTATGATAAAGCCAAGTTTGAAAAGCTTTTTAGCACCTATGAAACTTACCGTGATGCATTAATTAAGCTCAGTGACTTCGCTGAAAAAGGGGACCTAGAAGGTTTCTATGCCCACAGAACATCGGGGCATCAGATGAAGTTCGAAGAGCAATTTAATGCTTATTTCGCTGATATTTCAGCGGATTTTCAAGGGGAAGTTGTTAATGCAGACAATAACTATCACCAATCATTATACATGTTAGTGACGTTATCGATTCTGCTCGCCTTTATTGGTTTCTTTAGTTATCGCTATGTGCGTAAAGGGATTATTGAGCCGTTAGGTGCATTAAACGAACGCATTAAAGTTTTTGCGTCGGGGGACTTAACGCCTTCTATTACCATGGCCTCGAATAACGAAATTGGTGAGTTAGCTAATGGTGTTCAGCACATGCAACAAGAGCTGATTAACACGGTTCGCGGCGTATTAGATGGCAGTGAAACAATTTACCAAGGCACCACTGAAATTGCCGCAGGCAATAACGACCTTTCTTCACGTACAGAGCAACAAGTGGCGTGTTTAGAAGAAACTTCTGCCAGTATGAGCGAATTAACTGCAACGGTTAAGCAAAATACAGACTACGCCCATCAAGCTAGCGAGTATGCAAACCAAGCTTCTGTTATTGCAAAAGAGGGTGGAAAAGTGGTTTCCAACGTGGTGAGCACCATGTTGAACATCGCTGATAGCTCACAAAAAATCTCTGATATCACCGCAGTGATTGACAGCATTGCTTTCCAAACCAATATCTTAGCACTGAATGCGGCAGTTGAAGCAGCACGTGCAGGCGAGCATGGTCGTGGTTTTGCTGTCGTGGCAGATGAAGTGCGTAACCTAGCACAACGCAGTGCAGATGCCGCGAAAGAAATCAAAACGTTGATTGAAGACTCAGTTTCAAGAACGGGAACGGGTGCACGCCAAGCAGAAGATGCGGGTGAGACGATGACGAAAATTGTGGAATCGGTCACGCGAGTTACTGACATCATGACGCACATCGCTACCGCTTCTGATGAGCAAAGCAAAGGCATTTCACAAGTCAGCATTGCCGTCGCTGAAATGGACAAAGTGACCCAACAAAATGCCTCGTTAGTAGAACAATCGGCAGTGGCAGCGAATGTATTAGAAGAGCAAGTGGCTAAGCTGTCACAGCTTATCTCAATTTTCCGCCTACCACCGTTAAAACAAAGTGAAATACGCAATACAAAACCGGCGGCAAGAACGGTATCCAATATCGTGAAAACCCCGGATTTGAAAAAATTATCATCGAAGGAACATAAAGATGATGACAACTGGGAAACTTTCTAAGCATTAAGCATAGTTTCACGCTGCAAGGCTCAGGCTTTGCAGCGTTTCTGTGCATTAGAAAACAAGCAATGTTTTAAGCAAACAGCTCTCTTAGCTGGCACAAATGGGGATTATCTATGTTTGGTAAAAATATCCGAATTTCGGTGAGTTTATATCTGCTTTTGTTTTTATTTTGTGGAATGCAGATTGTGTCGAGCGGGGTTTCTGTTGGGATTGTTGTTAGTGAATTAAATGCATTAGAACGTATTGATTTGGGTTCTGATAAGCGAGCTATGCTTGAGGAAACTAATAAGCATTTAATGCAAGCGCGTAATAGCTTAACGCAAATTGCATTATTAAATAAAGTGGGTGGGCATGACCAACTCATCGAAGAAACTCAAGTGACTTTCGATAAATTATTAGAAGAAGCACAGAAAGATTACACCACCTTTAAGAACCAACCGATTTTGAGTGAGAAAGAAAATCTCGCCGCCCTTGATGCGAAATACCAAGCCTTTGTCGTGACGCTCAAAGCATTAAAAACACACTTAGATAACAAAGATGTTGCGGCGTATATTGAGCTTCCTGCTCAAGAAAACCAAGATCAGCTCGCGCAAGTGATTGATGAATATCTTGCATTGCTGAATGTTGAAAACGACGAATCTCTTTCTGCTGCACGCATGTATAACACCTTTGCGTGGAGCTCATTCTGTTCCGTGATCGTGATTATTATTTTAGTGATCGCTTTTGCCCACTATTGGATGAAACGTAAAGTGATTAACCCACTGAAAAGTATGGGAGAGCACTTTGCTTTAGTCGCAGATGGCAAGCTGAATGAACACATTGAAGTAACTACGCGCGATGAAATTGGCGAGGTGTTTGGCAAGCTCAAACAAATGCAAGAATCGTTAGTCACTTCTGTCACGGCATTGCGTACGAATACCGACCAAATGTATACCGGCATCCGTGAAATTGCGTTAGGTAATAATAACTTATCTTCCCGTACTGAACAGCAAGCGGCATCTCTTGAAGAAACCGCAGCGAGTATGGAAGAGCTCACTGCGACCGTTAAACAGAATGCGGATAACGCACGACAAGCCAGTGAGCTTGCGGTTAGCGCATCAAAAACGGCAACGAAAGGCGGTGAAATTACCGAAGATGTTATCGATACCATGACATCCATTTCCAATAGTTCGCAAAAAATTAGCGCAATTATTAGTGTGATTGATGGCATTGCTTTCCAAACCAATATCTTAGCCCTAAATGCTGCGGTTGAAGCGGCGCGTGCGGGTGAACAAGGCCGTGGATTCTCTGTGGTGGCAGGGGAAGTTAGGGCATTAGCACAACGCAGTGCTGAAGCAGCAAAAGAAATTAAAACGTTAATTGATGAGTCTGTGGGCCGCGTAAGCCAAGGTTCTCAGCTGGTGAATGAAGCGGGTGCAACCATGAATGAACTCGTGGCTGCAGTGAACCAAGTAACGGAATTAATGGGGAACATTGCCTCTGCTTCGAATGAGCAAAGTCGCGGAATTGAGCAAGTTGCTACCGCAGTAAGCCAAATGGATTTAGTGACACAGCAAAACGCCGCCTTGGTTGAGCAATCCACCAGCGCGACAGCGGCACTTGAAGACCAAGCCAATAACTTAGTCGATACCGTGGCGTTCTTTGAACTCCCTGAAAGTGTAGCAAACCGCAGTCGATATTAAGTGTTGAGAAAACTCACAATGAGTTTTCGGCAGAGGGAAATGCATTTTTTTGGCATTTCCCTTGCCATTAAAGGCAGCGCATTAGGTGGCTGCTTCTGGATTTTTATTGAATAGGACGACAAGTACGATGCTTTTTGTACCACAGATAGAACCACTGACTGATGATGAGTTTGGTCGGGTTTGTCGATTTATTCATAAAAAATCAGGCATAGTCCTAACCATGAATAAAAAAAATATGGTCTACAACCGGCTGTTAAAGCGGTTACGTGACTGTAATCTCGACAATTTCTCTGATTATTTACGCATGCTTGAGCGCGAGCCTCATAATGCGGAATGGCAAGCTTTCGTTAATGCATTAACCACAAACTTAACTGCATTCTTTCGTGAGCCACACCATTTTGTCACGCTAACGGATTTTATTCGTGCACGTAAAAATAACCCAATCACGATTTGGTGTGCCGCCTCGTCAACGGGTGAGGAACCTTATTCCATCGCGATGACATTAAGTGACGTACTGGGGCCAAATGCGGTTAATGCCAAAGTGATAGCCAGTGATATTGATACCGAAGTGCTTGAAAAAGCTAAACAAGGTGTCTATCGCATTGAAGAGCTAAAGTCACTGAGTGCACTTCAGCGCCAACGTTACTTTATGAAAGGAGTGGGTGAATTTGAAGGCTATGCACGGGTCAAACCTGCACTAAGGCAGATGATAGAATTTCGTTACTTAAATCTGAGTGACCCAGACTGGCAACTCCAACATCGCTTTGATGCAATTTTTTGCCGTAACGTAATGATTTACTTTGATAAAGATATGCAAATAAAAATGCTTGAGCGTTTTGCGCCACTGCTTAAGCCAGATGGCTTGTTATTTATTGGGCATTCAGAAAATCTATCACAATTAACACAAAGCTTTGTGATCAAAGGACAAACCGTCTACAGCGTACAAGCTGGAAGGAGGGGGTAATGAAAAAAATTAAAGTGCTATGTGTGGATGACTCAGCACTGATGCGTCAATTAATGCGTGAAATCATTAATAGCCATGACGACATGGAGGTAGTGGATACTGCCCCCGATCCTTACGTTGCGCGTGATTTAATTAAACAGTTAGAACCCGATGTGATCACGTTAGATGTTGAAATGCCACGTATGGATGGTATTGATTTTTTAGAAAAACTAATGCGTTTGCACCCAATGCCTGTGGTGATGGTGTCGACGCTGACCTCAAAAGGTTCCGAAGTGACGCTTAAAGCGTTGGAGCTTGGCGCTGTGGACTTTGTCACTAAACCGCAAATTGGTATCCGCGAAACCATGATGAGCTACCGCGATATTATCGGTGAAAAAATCCGTGCGGCGGCAATGTCAAAAATTACCCAGCGCAGTCGCTTTGCGAAGCCAGAGAAAAAAGTGACTGAGCCAGTTTCGCAAGCTAAAGCGCTGTCGCCATATGTGTGTAATAGCCGGGTGATTGCTGTTGGCGCATCCACTGGCGGAACAGAAGCGATTCGCCAATTTTTAGAAATGCTACCGCGTGAATGCCCGCCAGTGGTGATCACGCAGCATATGCCTGCGGGGTTTACACGCTCATTTGCTGACAGACTTAATAAACTGTGTGTGTTAACGGTAAAAGAAGCTGAAAACAATGAGTTGTTGCAAAAAGGCCATGCCTATATTGCTCCTGGTGATTCACATATGTTGATTGCCGATAAAGGCAAAGGCTTCCAAGTGATTTTGCAGCAGAGTGAGCCCGTCAATCGGCATCGCCCATCCGTGGATGTGTTATTTGATTCAGTTGCCCAATGTGTCGGGCGCAAATGTATTGGTGTTCTACTGACCGGTATGGGAATGGATGGTGCCAAAGGGTTACTAAATTTACGTAAACAAGGGGCAATTACCTACGCGCAGAACGAAAGCAGTTGTGTGGTGTTTGGTATGCCACGAGCCGCAATTGAAATGGATGCGGTGGACGAAGTGCAAGATATTCGAAAAATTGCCCCAAGTGTTTTAGCAAGACTTTCTTCTGTCACTGTGTAACAGCGGCGGAAATTCACAATTGTATTTGAAGGAGTGGTTATGGCCGCTAAAGATCTTAGTTTTCTGGTTGTTGATGATTTTTCTACCATGCGTCGCATCGTCCGTAACTTATTAAAAGAGCTCGGGTTTAGCAAAATAGAAGAAGCAGAAGATGGCGTTGATGCGTTAGAAAAAATCCGCGCAGGCAACATCGATTTTGTGGTTGCAGACTGGAATATGCCAAATATGGATGGTTTAGAGCTGCTTAAAACCATTCGTGGCGATGATGCACTAAAGCATATCCCTGTTTTGATGGTGACGGCGGAAGCAAAAAAAGAAAATATCATCGCCGCTGCACAAGCAGGGGCGAGTGGTTATGTGGTTAAACCGTTCACGGCTGCCATCTTAGAAGAAAAACTGAATAAAGTATTTGAAAAAATGGGTCTGCAATAACAGTGCGTGCCAAAGGAGATTTTCATGACTGAGCAAGTAGGTATGGAAGGTATTCGCAGTGGTAATGATGATTTAAAACAAGTCATTACACGCATTGGTACGCTGATGAGAACCCTGCGTGAAAGTATGCGTGAGTTGGGCCTTGAAAAAAGCGTTCAACAGGCTGTTGCTAGCATTCCAGATGGGAAAGATAGACTGCGTTATATCGCACAAATGACGGCACAGGCGGCAGAAAAAACCTTAAACGGCATTGATGTCATCAAGCCATTGCAAGTGGATATGAATAAAAATGCGCAGGCTCTGCAACAACAGTGGCAAGAAACAGCAAGTGATGGGGTCCCTGCTCAATTACGAGAGTCAACAGAAGCTTTTTTAGGGCAAGTGATCCAAGACAGTGAAACCACCAAAGCGGAACTGTTGGAAATCATGATGGCACAAGATTTTCAGGATTTAACTGGGCAAGTCATCAAAAAAATGATGGAAGTGGTTGAAGAAGCGGAGAAACAACTGCTCGCATTGTTAATGGAAAATACGCCACCTGAAATGCGTGCAAAAACACAAAACGAAGGTTTACTCAATGGCCCGCAAATTAATAAAGAAGGCGTCAATGTGATGGCATCTCAATCGCAAGTTGATGACCTGCTTGACGAACTTGGCTTTTAGGTTTTTGTAATAATTTGACCGTTTTTCATGGAGCTACGCGAGTTGATGATGATTAACGTAGCTTCAGGTTATCTATTTCAATTAATTAGCTTACTGTGACTGGGTGTATTCACATGATAAATAATGATTTGATTTCTACTTTGATAAATGATGAAAAAGGGGAAAGGCAAGAAGAGCTTGACCAAGAAACAGACTGCCTTGAATTAGAACTGCGTAAAGCATTAATTAGCCAGTTGCGTATGGCGCGCCTTGCGAATAACTATACACAAGTGGAAATTGCCGAAAAAATGCAGACGCAAAAGCAAAATATATCCCGTTTAGAAAAAGGGCAGTTTGACCCAAAACTCGGTACGTTACTCAAATATGCACAAGCCGTAGGCATGAAAATTACGTTAAACCCAACGGTTAAATAATTTTTTGCTAATCATGTTGGTAGACAGCAATAATTTTATGGTCTAGTACGTGTTCAAATTGGGCAATAAAATCATCGTGGATATCCCAATTATGAAAGCTAAAACCTAAGTTACCAAAGGCCCATTGAGGGTTAAATTGCCAACCAGACAGTGGTGAGTGAAAGTCACACTGAAAGCAGGCTAAGCTTTCGTTTTTGCCTTCATACCAATCGGAAATGGCGTCACTCCACGCGTGACTGTGTTCAGTTTGCTCAACGCCACATTGTGGGCAGCAAATGCCAATCCCATTGCCGCCTGCATGAAAAACAGTACGTTCTGTCACTATGGATAGACTATTTTTTAACTGATTTTCAGGTAGTTGGGTGGGAACAATTTCACCATCAATAACATACAAAACCGGCTCTTTATAAGCAGGCATAGGGCGGTAAATCACTTCATCATATTCAATCGCTTGAAAGCTAGGGTCGATGATGCCTTGTGTTTGCAACCAATTGAGCATACGAGCGGCTTCTTTTGGTGCATCTTCAAGTGTGATATCGGGGGCGACAAGGTGGCAAGTATCCATAAGAACCTTATTAATTAGAACCCATCAATGAGTAGGTCAATGGCTTTTTTGATACGTTCTCGTTCATCACTTAAATTTTTGATTTCTTTACCCAACAGTGATTTCGGCACAGCAGACATTAAGTGTGTCATTAAAATATAGTCATGGCCAAGAATCGAAAGACATGGAGTGAGTTTATCAGGTACTGGCTGATGCAATAAATTGCTATCATATAAAGGGATGACCAATCGAGTATTCAGGATATCGATAATATCACTTTGAATATCAACTAAGTAGGGAGCACGAATGGCATTGCCTCTATTTTGATAGAGATGGTATTGCATTAAAATTCCTTGTATTTGTCTGAGAGCAGCCCGTGCTCTTCACTGATCCTATTGAGTTCATTGAAACCCGAGATATTTTTTTCTTTCCACTTTATGGCCTCCACTTTTTTTAATTCTTCGGCTAATGCCTTACATAAGATGGCCGATAAATTTAATTTCGCTTGTTTGGCTTGCTTATATAGCTCGGGTGTCACGGTTACACTCACTGTTTTTTTAATCCTATGTGTTGTCAGATTGCTCATGATAAATTCCTTATACACGTGTATTCACCCGTGTAAGCTATCACAGTTTCGTGTGAATATGGATGTTTTATCGCCACTTTTTCTCTGTGCGAGAAAAATAGGATTGTGCATTTTTTATTTGCGAAGCGCTTCGCAAAGTTGCTGTCTTCTTGTGCAATAGGCAAATAACCCCCTCGAACTGCGTCTATTTTCCACCATTGATTTTTTTACACTCTGTCATGCTATAGCGATAACTCGTATTTTCGCTAAATATTGGAACCACTGTGTCCGACGAGAGTGATGTAGAAAAAACAGAAGAGCCCACCCCCCATAAAAAGCAAAAAGCCAAAGATGATGGGCAAATCGTTCGTTCAAAGGAACTTAGCTCGCTAATGATGATGTTGGCGGGTATTAGCTTGCTCTGGTTAAGTGGTGGGCACCTTGCGACACAACTTCGCCAAATTGCTCGCCAAGGTTTTATTTTTGACGGTCATTATTTACAAAATACAGGCTTAATGATCAGTTACTTAGGGCGAGTAGTTAGTGAAGCGTTATTTGCATTATTACCTGTTATTGGCGGTTTAGCACTGGTGGGGATTTCTGCTTCATCGTTAGTGGGCGGGTTAGTGTTTAACAGTAAATTGATTAAGTTCGATTTAAAAAAGCTCAACCCAATAAAGGGACTAAAACGTATTTTTTCAATGAATGCGTTATCAGAATTGTTTAAGGCAATTTTGAAATCACTGTTTGTTGGATTAGGCGCATTTATTTTTTTATGGCAAAGCTGGCCTTCCTTACTGCATTTAGTGATGGAATCACCTGTGACCGCACTCAGTAATGCTCTGCAAAAAGTGATTTTTGCGGGGTATTTGATTGTGTTTTTGCTGATCCCAATGGTGGCGTTTGATGTGTTTTACCAATTTCGTTCTCATTTGAAGAAATTGCGCATGAGCCGCCAAGAAATAAAAGATGAGTTTAAGCAGCAAGAGGGTGACCCACACATTAAAGCTAAAATTCGCCAACAACAGCGGGCGATAGCGCGAAATCGCATGATGTCGGATGTGCCACTTGCGGATGTAATAGTGACCAACCCAACGCACTATGCGGTGGCGCTGAAATATGATGATAAGCGCATGGGGGCACCAAAGGTGTTGGCGAAAGGCGCGGGTGTCATTGCGCAGCGTATTAAGGAAATTGGCGAGGAACACCGAATATTACAATTAGAAGCACCGCCGCTTGCAAGGGCGTTATACCGCCACGCAGAGATAGGGCAAAGCATCCCTGTCGCACTATATGCGGCGGTTGCGGAAGTTTTAGCATGGGTTTACCAACTGCGCCGTTGGCGTCGTGAAGGTGGGCTCAGACCGAAAAAACCGAAAAATTTACCAGTGCCACCGACGCTGGACTTTGCTGGAGATAACAATCGCGATGGCTAATTTGGCTGCACTTTTAAAATTGCCGAAAAACTTACAAGGAACGCAGTGGCAAATACTCGCGGGTCCGGTTCTTATCTTATTGATTTTGTCGATGATGGTATTGCCATTACCGGCATTTTTATTGGATTTACTGTTTACCTTTAATATTGCGCTTTCTATCATGGTGTTATTGGTGGCGATGTTCACCAAGCGGACACTCGATTTTGCTGCGTTTCCAACGATTTTGCTATTCGCTACGCTATTGCGATTATCATTAAATATCGCATCGACACGAATTATTTTGTTAGATGGGCACACCGGACCTGACGCCGCAGGGCGCGTGGTTGAGGCATTCGGTCACTTTTTGGTAGGCGGTAACTTCGCTATTGGTATCGTCGTCTTTATCATCCTTGTCTTGATTAACTTTATGGTTATCACCAAGGGGGCGGGGCGTATCGCCGAAGTGGGCGCTCGCTTTGTGTTGGATGGTATGCCTGGTAAGCAAATGGCTATCGATGCGGACCTTAACGCAGGGATCATCAGCGATGATGAAGCCAAAAAACGCCGTGCAGAAGTCACTCAAGAAGCGGACTTTTACGGCTCGATGGATGGTGCGAGTAAATTCGTGCGTGGGGATGCTATCGCGGGGATCATGATTATGGTGATCAACGTGGTGGGTGGGTTAATCGTCGGTGTGGGTCAACACAATATGTCGTTGGGGGATGCGACTAGCGCCTATACCTTGCTGACTATTGGTGATGGCCTTGTCGCGCAAATTCCTGCATTGATTATTTCTACCGCCGCAGGGGTTATCGTGACTCGTGTTGCGACAGATGAAGACGTTGGCGAACAGATGGTGAGCCAGCTATTCAATAATCCTCGAGTGCTATGGCTCAGTGCGGCAGTTCTTGGTTTAATTGGCCTAATCCCAGGCATGCCAAATTTTGTTTTCCTGTTATTCACTGCGGCACTGGCGGGGCTAGGATGGTATTTAGTGCGTAAATCCCAACAACCAGAAAGTGCGAAAGGGGATAATAGCCAAGCTCTGCATTTCCAAGAAGCCAATAAAGTGGTGGAAGCTACGTGGGATGATGTCCAGTTAGAAGATTTATTGGCAATGGAAGTGGGGTATCGACTAATCCCACTTGTGGATAACGACCAACAGGGCGAATTACTCGGTCGCTTACGTGGCTTGCGCAAAAAATTCGCCCAAGAAGTGGGGTATTTACCGCCAGTCGTTCATATTTGTGACAACTTAGCGCTTTCCCCCTGTGAGTACCGTATTTTAATTAAAGGTGCAGAAGTTGGGCGTGGTGAAGCACAACCTGGACGCAGTTTAGCCATTGACCCAGGTAATGCAGCAGGTACGTTGCAAGGTGATGCAACTAGAGAGCCAGCCTTTGGTTTACCTGCGGTTTGGATTGATGATGATTTACGTGAAGAAGCGCAAATTCAAGGGTATACCGTGGTTTCGGCAAGCACGGCGGTGGCGACGCACTTTAACCAAATTTTACTGCAAAACTCGAGCACATTATTTGGTCGTCAAGAAGCACAAATGCTATATGACCGTGTGAAAAAAGAGATGCCCAAACTGGCGGATGACCTTATCCCAGATACGATTTCATTAACGATCTTGCACCGCGTTTTACAAAATTTATTAATGGAAGATGTGGTGATCCGCGATATGCGCACCATTATTGAAACATTAGCGGAAATGGCTGGGGAAAATGGTGAGCAAAAAGACACGGATTACCTCACGTCGCAAGTCCGCATTGCACTCGGCCGTGCAATTACTCAGCAGTGGTTTGGTAATGCAGAAGAAATTCAAGTGATTGGGCTAGATGCAGGGCTGGAACAAATTCTTCTGCAAGCCGCGAAAAATGGTGGTGGATTAGAGCCAAACCTTGCGCAGTTTATCCAAACGCAAGCAGAGCAAGCAGTTTCTCACCAAGAGGCGATGGGGGCTCCGAATGTGTTGCTCGTGAACCATGCGCTACGGTTAATTCTGTCGCGCTTCTTGCGCCGCAGCCTGCCACAATTGGTGGTGATGTCGAATTTAGAAATGACAGATCATCGTAAAATTAGGATGACATCAATGATTAGTGGTAGTTGATAAGGGGCTTTATTCTCCAAGGCTAATCACGAAGATGTTGAGATAAAAGGAGCGGGTCGATTCTTATCAAGCCGCTCCTTTTTTTGTATACCTCATACCGAGAGTTTAACCTGAATTCGGATTTACTTTTATTCAAACTATGGTAATTTTTACTATAGTAAAAATTATGGGGCTATGGATGGCTATCTATAAAACGAAGATGTTTAATAACAGCATCAAAAAGATAAATATTAGTGATTTTGAATTAATAAATGCGGCTATGGATGTGTTTGCAGGCCAATATGAAGCCCATCTTGGTAGTGGCGTTATTAAAAAGCGTTTGCCACTACAAGGAAAAGGTAAAAGCGGAGGCGTTAGAACGCTTATTTTTTATAAGCAGGGGCGGCACTTATTTTTTGCTGACGCTTGGCTGAAATCGCGTTTAAATGCAAAAGGAACCAAAGAAATTGAGGACGATACCCTCGAATCTTATAAAGATATCGCGAAGGTACTTTTGCAATTAGATGATGAAAAAATAATGAAAATGCTAAACGCTAACCTGTTAGTGGAGGTTAATTATGAATAATAAAATGAATGAATTGCTGCAATTTGCAGAAGACATGGAAGCGGTTGGTGTTACCGATGATAGTGCTGCTCGGCGTATTGAAGCACGAATAAAAGCGAAAGAACTCAAAGCTAAATTTGCCCACCCTAAACCAATGACAGGGGAAGATATTAAGCGTATCCGTGAGCAAAATAATATCTCACAATCTTCCCTTGCGCTGATCTTAAATATGACAAAAGAAAGTGTATCTAAGTGGGAAAGAGGAGAGATTAAGCCTAATGGCGCGGCATTGAGGCTTCTCACAATGATAGATGAGAGAATGTTTATTATTTAATTAATATTTTTTAAATAAACTATTCTGCAAATTAAATCGAAATTTTCTTACCTAAAACAGGGCGTTTTGATTCTAAGCCATCGGCGCCATAGGTTGATTGATTATTGTGTTTTTTGACAAAATTAAGGCGCTGAGTATTGAGCTCAATGTGTAATTGCAGCATTTGATGATTACGATAATTCAGCTCTTTTAAGTCAGTGGTTAACACTTTAATCGCTTCCCATAAACCTGCTAAGGCTGCATTCCCTTCATAGGGAGCAGTCACTTCGCCTTTTGCTTCAAGCTGTAAGCGATGGGTTTCACCATGGCCGATAGCGGCAACCAGAAAGCGTTTCTGCTCTGTCGCTTCTTGAAAAGGGGACGGCGGCACACGGTGATAACCTAACAAAATTTCTTCATTTTTCATCACAATTTGCAGTGATTGCAAATGAGAAAGCTGCTGTTCGAGTAAGATCAGTAATTCATCAATCATAGCGGTTATTTATTTCATTGATAACATGCATTCATGGGCATCACGTAAAATGCCATCAGCAATTTTCCCCGTGTCCATGGTAAGGGTGCCATCTTTGATAGCTTGCTTAATTCTTTCGACTTTTGCGGTATCGATATCAGAGGCTTGTGGCTGCAATAATTTTTTCTGTAGCTCACTCGGCGCAAAAGTACTTTCTTTAATGGTGACATCGGCAGCAACTTTTTTATCGCGCATCGGGGCAGCCGCATCTTGAGGATCACGGGTTGTTACCTGAGTCAGCGAAGAAATTGCAGGGGTTTGCTCAATAGCCATAATGTGTTTTCCTATTCCCGATTTTTATCATATGAGAGTTATCGGCGTATTTTGTGGGATCTTTAGTCTTTATAGTGTTACAAAATATTGCCTTTACTCGTCATATTTCAAGCCGCCTCTGCGTTAACTTACGCTCATTCGCACTAGTCACTTGTTGCCTTGATGCAATAAAGGCTCATTTTGAGTGAGTTAACATCAAATACAGACTCGTCATATTTCAAATGGCTTCGGTATTGATGGCATTTATTTTAACGCGATATTAACACTGCCATTCTCTTGTGCTAACCCATTGACCACTTGACCATTGAGTAATCTTACACGAATATTTTGCCCCATGGTGGCGTTATTAATCGCGCGTCCCTCATATTTCACCGAAAAATTATCCCCATTGGCAAAAACAAATACGGTTTGACCTGCTTTGATGGCCCACGGTTGTCTAACCATTGATTTGGTGAATGTCTGTCCTGCCGTAATTGTGCGCAGTACAATTGCACCCCGGAGCGTCATTTTGTCCGTACTGGCGCCCGCAGGTAATTTATGGAGTAGGCCTTTTTTTGTGCCAATATCAACAAATTCAATGGTTTCTCCACGGTTTAAATTACGGGTTGCGACATAATATTGCCCCGTGACATTGACCGTGAGTTGCAGAAATTGTTTTTTCTTTCCGCACTGGACTGGCACGGACACATTTCCCATATTGCGTCCACCTATGGGCGGACTAATCTGCGGCTTATCACAGTTTGGCCATTTTTCAATCGGCGTTTTTATCTCAATTGAAACGTGGTTGTTTTTGCCATGTACTTGGCGAAAATAGTTGTTGATATCTTGTGGTAGAGACGCGTGGGATAACGCGGATGTTAAGCTTAACCCACTGATTATCATACAATAGGTTAATTTTTTAAGATTAGCCATCAGGTTGCTGTCTCCTTTATCAACATACTTTTTCACGCTTGCAGTTTACCCACCTCTTTCATAATGAATGAGCCAAATAGGTCAATTATTTTGCCTTTATCCCGCCATTAGATTTTTTAGTAGACCGCTAAGATATGCACGTCGAATTTTAACTTTCGTACTCTCTTGATGGGTTTTCCTAATTGAGGGGGCGAATATAACGAGCGTTCGTAGTCAACATCGCTATACATCCATTAAGGATCATCATGATTGATAAATTAAATGCCACGTTTGCCTTCCAGCAGCAGGCGTTGTCAATACGTGAAGCTAGGCAAACTGTTCTGGCTTCCAATATTGCTAATGCGGACACACCGGGTTATCAGGCGCGGGATATTGATTTTAATCGTCAGCTCCAACAAGCGATGGATAAAGGCGCGGTGAATGGCAAGGGTGTGGCACTGGCGGTAACCGCCAAAGGCCATATTGAAGGTCGCGGCATCAAAGCACCAAATATGGATTTGAAATACCGCGTCCCTTACCAAACTTCAATGGATGGTAATACCGTCGATATGGATATTGAACGCAGTCAATTCGCCGATAACACCCTGAAATATCAGGCTGATCTTACATTCATTAATAGCCGCGTTAAAAGCATGTTGGCTGTTCTACAGCAAGGGTAATTATTATGGCCTTACTGAGTATTTTTGACATTTCAGCGTCTGCATTAACCGCTCAGTCTCAGCGTTTAAACGTCAGTGCGAGCAACATGGCTAACGCAGAAAGCATCGCGGGACCTGATGGCCAGCCGTATCGTGCCAAACAAGTGGTTTTCCAAATGGCACCGCAAGGCCGCCATGAAGTCGGTGGCGTAAAAGTCAGTGAACTAATTGAAGACCCCGCACCACCGCGTATGGAATACAAGCCTGGTCATCCTTTAGCGGATGAAAAGGGTTATGTGCAAATGCCTAACGTGGACATGGTGGGCGAAATGATTAACACCATTTCGGCTTCTCGTAGCTACCAAGCCAACTTAGAAGTGATGAATACAGCAAAAACCTTGCTGCAAAAAACACTGACTATCGGCCAGTAACGGAGGTACGAAATGGGGATTGCAGCCACGATGTACGATTCATTGGATAACACCACCGCGGGACCAGAGCCTGCGGCGAGTAACGTGCCAAAGAAAAGTCAAAGTGACGACATGCGTGACACTTTCTTAAAAATGATTGTGACGCAAATGCAAAACCAAGACCCAACTAAGCCGATGGAAAATACCGACTTAACCAGCCAATTGGCCCAAATTGCCACGCTGGAAAGTATGAACAAACTCAGTGATAATGTGAGTGGTATTTCCCAACAAATCGGCTCAGGGCAATCACTACAAGCGACCGCGCTGGTGGGCAAAGGCGTACTTATCCCTCGTAATGAAATTATTTTAGCCCCGCTCAAAAAAGAGAGTTCGGGTGAAAATAGCACAGTAACGAAACCATCAAACCCGTTACCCGATGAAGGGATTAGCCCAAACAGCCCATCGACTACGGCGTTGAGTAATCAAAATACCTCAGAAGAGGGCGGTGAAGAGCCGAAATCTGAATTTATTTCATCGCCATTTGGGTTCTTTTTACCGAAATTGGCCGATAGCGTTGAAATTACCATTCGCGATAAAAACAAAATGGTTGTGCGAACCATCACCTATGACTCTGAAGTCAAACCCGACATTTATGACATGGCGTGGGATGGTTTGGACAACAACGGCAACTTAGTCACCGATACGAAAGGGAAATATTACTTTGATGTGAGAGCTATCAGAAACGGGGCTGAAGTTGAAGTCACGAAACTGGGCTATACCCGCGTCAACGGTGTGACACCGGGTTCTGACGCGCCATTATTAGATGTTGGCATCGGGCAAAGTGTGCCCCTTAGCAGCATCTTCAAAGTTTACCCTTCTTCTTAATTTTTACCCCCAATACTCATGGAGAAAATATGTCTTTTTCACAAGCAGTCAGTGGCTTAAATGCAGCATCCGCGGGGCTCGATTCAATTGGTAATAACATTGCCAACTCCGCAACTAACGGCTTTAAAGGCGCAACCACCTCATTTGCAGATATGTTTGCAGGTTCTGGTGTTGGCCTTGGTGTTAACGTTGCAGCTGTGACACAAAACTTTAAAGATGGCCCAATTACACGTACAGATAGACCAACGGATGTGGCGATTTCAGGCAGCGGTTTCTTCCGCGTTCAAGACAAAAATGGCGATACCTATTATAGCCGTGATGGTCAGTTTCTACGGGACAAAAGCGGCAACTTGGTCAATAACCAAGGCATGGTGGTAACAGGCTACCCTGCGAGTGTCGATGAAAAAGGCAATATCACCATTCAAAGCGGTGGTGTGCCAGAAGGGCTAAACATCCCAACAGACATGATGGATGCGAAAAAATCGGAATTAGCTAAGTTAACCATTAACTTGAACTCAGAAGACAAAATCAAAGATAAAGCCTTTGATGTCGATAAGCCTGACGATTCATCAACCTATAACTTCAGCACCACGATGACGGCATACGATAGCCAAGGTAACACCCATGAAATCTCCGTGTATTTTGTTAAAAATGCGGATAACCAATGGACGGCGTATGCGAAAGATGCTGGCGATAAATCAGCGAAAGAACTTGGCAAATTAGAATTCGATGGTAACGGTAAGTTAAAAGATGCGGATAAAGCTACATTTGCGTTCAATTATAACGGCTTAAACGGTGCCGATAACGGTGTTTTAAACGTTGATTTAAGCAAAACTCGCCAACAAAAAGTGAGCGAGTCTTCCGTCAGTGCCATTGATGTTGATGGTTTCCCTGCCGGTGAATACACCAGTTTCAAAATTGAAGATAACGGTTTAATCGTTGCTAACTACTCAAACCAACAAAAACGTGTGGTTGGGCAAGTGGCGCTTTCTGCGTTTGCTAACCCAAATGGTTTAGTTTCACAAGGGGGCAACGTCTGGGCTTCTTCAAATGCGTCGGGTAACCCGATGGATGGCGTTCCGGGTGTCGGGCAATTCGGTAAATTAACCAGTGGCGCATTGGAATCTTCAAACGTGGATATGAGCCAAGAGCTGATCAGCATGATTGTGATGCAGCGTAATTACCAATCGAACGCGCAAACCATCAAAACGCAAGACCAAATGTTACAAACGTTGGTTAACTTACGATAAGCCTAGAGGGTGGCCATGGATCACGTCATTTATACCGCAATGGGTGGAGCACGCCATGCGCTTGAGAACCAAGCGGTGGTTTCCAACAATATTGCCAATGTGTCTACCGCAGGGTTTAAAGCGCAGCTCTCAGCCATGCGCGCTGTGCCCGTAAATGGGGATAGCGCACAAACCAGAACTTTGGTGGTGTCTTCAACGCCCGGTGCCGATATGAGCCAAGGGCCGCTGAATTATACAGGCAAGCCAACGGATGTTGCACTAAACGATAAGCACTTTTTAGCCGTTGAATTAGCCGATGGGACGGAAGCCTATACCCGTAACGGGAATATCCAGATTTCGGGCGACGGTGAGTTAGTGATTGGCGAGCGACGTCTTCAAGGGGATGGCGGGCCGATTAACGTCCCTCAGAACGCAGAAATCACTATCGGTATGGACGGCACCATCACCGCATTGCTGGCGACAGATCCGCCTACGATGTTGGGGCAGATTGGTCGCCTAAAAGTGGTGGAAGCGCAGCCGCAAGACTTGATCCGCGGGGAAGATGGGTTATTCCATTTATCCCCACAAGGGCAAGCCACCAACGGCAACGTGTTGCCGCTGAGTGACCGTGCTGTTGTGACGTCAGGGGTGATTGAGGGAAGTAACGTTAATGCCGCAGAAGCGATGGTATCAATGATAGCCAATGCAAGGCATTTTGAAATGCAAATGAAAGTGGTTCGCAGTGCGGATGAAAATGCCCAGCGTGCTAACCAATTGCTTGCCGTCAGCTAAATTCAGTAAGGAATAATTATGATCCGTTCATTATGGATTGCAAAAACGGGGCTTGATGCTCAACAAACTAACTTAGACGTTATTTCCAATAACTTGGCGAACGTTAGCACCAATGGTTTTAAACGCCAACGTGCGGTTTTTGAAGATTTAATGTACCAAAACATTCGCCAGCCGGGTGCGATGAGCTCTGAACAAACGTCATTGCCATCAGGGTTACAACTGGGGACAGGGGCACGCCCTGTCGCTACGATGCGTATTCATGCACAAGGTGCATTGAATAAAACAGGCACCACCACGGATATTGCGATTAAAGGCCAAGGTTTTTTACATGTGCAAATGCCCGACGGCACGGATGCTTATACCCGTGATGGCGCATTACAACCTAACCAAGATGGCCAGTTAGTCACCTCCAGCGGCTATCAAATCGTTCCAGCAATTACTTTGCCAGATAACGCAAACAGCTTGACGATTGGGCGTGATGGTACGGTATCTATCACCGTTTATGGCGATAGCCAACCACAGCAAATCGGCCAAATTACACTGACCACCTTCATCAACGATGCGGGTTTGGAAAGTATGGGGGAAAACCTCTATATGGAAACCGCGAGCTCAGGTGCGCCGAATGAAAGTGCGCCGGGAACCAACGGTGCCGGTCTGCTTTATCAAAATATGCTAGAAACTTCCAACGTGAACGTCGCCGAAGAGTTGGTCAATATGATCCAAACTCAGCGCGCTTACGAAATTAACAGTAAGGCTGTTTCGGCATCTGACCAAATGCTTCAGCGTTTAACGCAACTGTAATTGGTTTTGTATCGGCGCTCATCGGGTTTTTGTGAGCGCCCTATGAAAGACATCTCTTTGGGATGAAACAACGTACACAGCAGCAAAAGAGTAGCATAATGATTGAAAGCGGCCTTATTTCCCAACAGCAAAAAACAGCGTTGCAGATGCGTTTTACTGCACCTAAACAGGTATGGTTACTTGCCGTTTTGGTTTTAGCCACCAGCGGTTGTGCTCACATTCCATCTCGTCCGTTAGTGGATACACAAACGACGGCTATTCCTTCTGCCCCGACAGCACCGTCACCGAACGGTTCAATCTTCCAAAGTGCGCAGCCCGCTTATTACGGCTATCAACCCCTTTTTGAAGATAGGCGACCGCGTAATGTTGGTGATATTTTAACCATTAATTTGCAAGAAAACGTCAGTGCTAGCAAAAATTCCTCTGCCAATGCGAATCGCAGCGGTAAAACCGGTTTCCTCGCCGCGATATTACCCGGCTTTATGCAAGGGTGGATTGGTGGCAATAACACCGAATTGGATATCAAAGGAAACAGTGACTTTAGTGGTAAAGGCGGCGCAAACGCCAATAACACCTTTAAGGGAACCATTACGGTGACCGTCGACCAATTACTGGCGAACGGCAATTTGCATGTGGTGGGTGAAAAACGCATCGCCATTAACCAAGGCACAGAATCTATTCGTTTTTCGGGGGTCGTCAACCCACGAACTATCGGCTCAGACAACCATGTGAGCTCCACACAAGTGGCAGATGCTCGCATTGAATATGTTGGCGATGGCTATATTAACGAATCGCAAAATATGGGCTGGCTACAACGCTTTTTCTTAAATGTTTCGCCTTATTAATTAAACATTAGCGAGTAACGGCCGAGAGAATTCAATGAAAAACAACGTATTAATTTTGCTATCACTGTTTTGCCTTTTTACCTTTTCGGCGCACAGTGAGCGTATTAAAGATTTAACCACCGTTCAAGGTGTGCGCGATAACGCCTTGATTGGTTACGGTTTAGTGGTGGGCTTGGATGGCACGGGTGACCAAACCATGCAAACGCCGTTTACCACGCAAAGCTTGAACAACATGCTGTCCCAGATGGGGATCACCGTTCCACCAGGCACCAATATGCAGCTCAAAAACGTGGCAGCGGTGATGGTTACGGCAAAACTGCCGCCTTTTGCACGCACAGGGCAATCGGTGGATATCGTGGTCTCCTCCATGGGTAACGCGAAAAGCTTACGTGGCGGTACACTCTTAATGACGCCATTAAAAGGCGTCGATGGACAAATCTATGCCATGGCACAGGGCAATATTTTAGTGGGTGGCGCAGGTGCGAGTGGTGGCGGTAGTAGCATCAAAGTCAATCAACTGAATGGTGGGCGCATTACTGGCGGGGCAACTATTGAGCGTGAACTGCCAAGCAGTTTTGGCCAAAGTGGTGCCATAAACCTGCAATTAAACGAAGATAGCTTCACATTGGCGCAAGATATCGCAGATGCAGTCAATCGAATGGGTGGAATGGGAACGGCTAGCGCGTTGGATTCCCGTACGGTGCAATTATTAGTGCCAGCTAATAACCGTGACCAAGTGCGTTTCCTTGCGCGAGTCCAAGAACTGAATGTTCGCACCCCAATGGCAGAAGCCAAAGTGATATTAAATTCACGAACGGGCTCGGTGGTGATCAACCGTAGCGTGACACTGGAAAGCTGCGCTGTGGCACACGGCAGTTTGGCAGTCACCGTGGAAAGACAAACTCAAGTTAGCCAGCCAGATACGCCATTTGCGGGCGGACAAACAGTGGTAACCCGTAACACCAGTGTTGGCGTACAAGACCGTGGCGGTGCACTGCAAAAAGTGAATGCCAGCGTGCAGCTCAACCAAGTGATCCAAGCCTTGAATACGTTAGGGGCAACACCAAACGACTTGATGTCGATTTTGCAAGCGATGGAAAGTGCGGGTTGCTTACGTGCGAAATTGGAGATTATCTAATGGGTGATATGCAGCTATTGCAAGGTGCGGCGTTCGATTTGCAGTCACTGAGTCAATTAAAGGGCGAGTTGAATAAAAACACAGAGCAAGGGCTGCGCCAAGTCACGCAGCAATTGGAAGCGACATTTGTCCAAATGATGCTAAAAAGCATGCGTGATGCACTCCCGCAGGATGGACTATTTTCCAATGACCAAACGCGCATGTTGACCAGTATGTATGACCAACAAATCGCCCAAGACCTCTCCCAAAAAGGGTTAGGTTTTGGGGAAATGATGTACCAACAACTGACCCGCGACCAACACACGTCAAGCGTCCCAAATTCCAACAGTTTATTGCCATTTGATGAAAAAACGGTGCAATCTTTGCCGCCATTTAATATGGAACAGATGATGCGCCATTTTGCCCCGATGGGGGATACGCTTTCTGCACCCTTGCAAAAAATCAAAGCGTTATCACTCAATAGCAGCAACTTTATCAGCCGTTTGCTTGAGCCTGCCAAGGCGGCGAGCAAAGACAGTGGCATTTCTCATTTTCTGGTATTAGCGCAAGCAGCGCTGGAAAGCGGCTGGGGGCAACGAGAAATTTTAAAAATGGATGGTAAAACCAGCCATAACTTATTTGGCATTAAAGCTGGGAAAAGTTGGCAGGGGCCCGTCACCAATATCATGACGACAGAAGTGATCAACGGGCAAACGGTTAAAATGCGCGATGATTTTCGTGTATATGGCTCCTATGAAGAGGCCATTGCGGATTACATCAGTTTATTGACGGATAACCCGCGTTATAAAGACGTTAAAAAAGCGCCAACCCCTGAGATTGCGGCTCGCCGTTTACACCAAGCAGGCTATGCCACCGACCCGGGGTATTCTGACAAATTAATTAAATTAATTAACCAGATACGAGGCCACCAACCTGCGGCGAATACCTCCGCATCACGTGCGGTGCAGGCCTATACCATCGACTTAAATGATATTTTCTAAAAACATGGAATTTATACGAGTTAGGGCTAAATAATTACGCCGATTTTCCGATAACTAAACATGCTCTAAATAATTTGAGTTGCTATCGCCGACATTGTGTCAGCCAATGAACGCGATACGCACCCAGAACAGGAAAGCTTATGCTGAACAATGTAATGAATAATGCGCTCAGTGGTGTGAACGCTGCACAAGGCGGGTTAAGTGTGATTTCTAACAACTTAGCCAACGCCGGTGTAGGGTATTATCACCGCCAAAGTGCTGTTTTCGGGGAGAATCCCGGTACGATGACACCGAGTGGCTATTTTGGTAACGGCACTTATTTCAGCCATGTTCGCCGTGAGTTTGATGAATTTATCAATGCGCAGTACAGCCAAGCTCGTGCTCGCAGTGGTGACTACGAAGCGTACGTTAAGAACTGTAATAAAGTCGATGATTTGCTAACTAATGATATCGAAGATATTTCCAGCAATATTGGCAGCTTCTTTACGTCATTGGATGCGGCGACGAGCGATGCCAGCGATAAAACATTAATTGATGTTTTCCTTGGCAACTCCAATGCACTGGTAAGTCAATTTAAAGAAGCGGACAGACGCCTGCAAGAAATGGAACGTGATGTTAATCGCCAAATCGAAAACAAGGTGAAAGACATCAATATCTACGCTGAGAAAATTGCGGGTTTAAACCAGCAGATTTCCCGCGTGCGTTCTGTTAGTGGCTCTGAACCAAATGATTTGCTCGATGTGCGCGACCGTTTAGTTAACGAGGTCAACTCGTTAATTGGCGTTAAAGTGATTGAGCAAAATGGCAACTATAACGTCACGTTTGCCAATGGCTTACCGCTAGTCACAGGCGAAAAAGCGAACCGCTTAGAAGCCGTTCCATCCTCGAAAGATGACAGCCGCTTTAGCGTTGGTTTCGTTGGTGCAAATGGCCAAGCCCGTGAAATTCCTGATGAGTCTTTCCGTGGTGGCGAGCTAAGCGGTATTTTGCGCTCACGCCAAGAGGTTATCGACCCTGCGTATCAAAAACTCAATAAGCTTGCGCTGGTTTTTGCCACCAAATTCAATGAAGTCCACAGTAAAGGCTATGATGCCAGCGGTACAACGGGTGAGAACTTCTTTGAAATCGGTAAAGGCAATGTGGTGAGCAATACCCACAATACAGGCAAAGCCGATTTTGACTTGAAATACAGTGATGTTTCCAAAGTCACAGGCAGTAATTATGAAATTCGCTTTGGTGATGACGGCTGGAATGTGACGCGTTTACCTGAAGGCACGAAAGTCGCTTTAGATGATGACTCAACAGCATCAATGCTGAAATTTGATGGTATTGAAATCAATATCAGCAACAGCAGCGCGCAAAAAGGTGATTCATTCCTCGCAAAACCTGTAAGTGGCGTGATTAATGGCATGCAAACGCTGATTAATGATGCAAGCAAATTTGCTGGCGCAGGCAGTAAAGACAGTGGCCCAGGTGATAACGAAAACATCAAAGAACTCGTCAAATTACAAGACCAAAAACTGATTGATGGCGGCTCAACGTTTTCAGACTTCTACGCGACACTTGTTAATGATGTGGGTAGCAAAACCAAGCAAGCGCAAATTGACGCTGAAACGCAAAACAAAATGACCGAGAGCTTCTATGAACAAGAGCAAGCTATCTCTGGCGTGAATATGAACGAAGAAAGTATTCAAATGCAGAAGATCACCCAGTTTTTCAACGCCAATGCACAAGTGTTGAAAACCGTGGATGATTTGTTTAATGCGCTGATGCGTGCGTTCTAAGTTTTAGCGACATAATAAGGATTTAGCGATGCGTTTAAGCACAAATATGATTTACCACCAACGCTTACAGGATATGAATAATTCCCAAGCGCGTTGGATGGAAGCGGGTAGCCAATTAGCGTCAGGTCACCGTGTCAGAAAACCGTCGGATGACCCGCAAGCGTCATCCCAAGCGGTACGAATTAACCAATCAGAAACCCGCAACCAGCAATACGTTGCCACCCGTGGATTTGCGAAAACGGGTATGACATTGCAAATGAGTATTTTGACTCAAATGACGGATGTCACTACGCAAATCGATACCACAATCATTCAAGCCTCTAACCAAGGGGGTTTGAGTGATAAAGACCGCAATACTCTCGCAGAGCAATTAACGGGTTTAAAAGAGCAGTTAGTGGGACTTGGTAACTCTACCGATGGTAATGGCCGCTATATTTTTGCCGGTTTTAAATCGGATAAACCGCCTTTTGAAATTAACGCAGATGGTGATGTGCTCTATCACGGTGGTGATAAAGCGGTGATGCAAAATGTCTCCAGTGACCGTGAAATGACGACCTATTTTACGGGTGCTCAGGTATTTGATACAGACAGCAGCAATGTAGTAAATGTTTTCAAAGCCTTGAATGCCGGTATCGCTGCCCTGAAAATCCCACAGCAAGATGCGCCTCAAGCTGATTTAGACCGCGCTCAAGCAGGAATGGATGAAGCAAACCGTGGCATTAAAGCGGCCCTCGACCAAATTTCCAATATTGAAGCGAAACAAGGTTTACAGCTGCAAGAAATTGATAAATTGGATTTCTTAGCGGACACGCGTTCGATTCAAAATGCTGCCCGCAAAAGTGAGTTATTGGAAACCAATTGGACAGGCACCACAACGGACTATTATAAAGAAAAAGCGATGTTTGAAGCTTCACAAAGTATTTTTAAAGATTTAAACAGCATGTCGTTATTCGGTAGTCGTTAATCATCTCAATATTGAGTTCTACTCAACCGCGCTTCGCCGTCATTGGAGCGCGGTTTTTTGTTTTTGGGGGTGGTTAATGCTAAAAGCGTTTATAACACCAATTTTCCTCAATCGTCTGATAACTTGAACACAAAAAAGTTTCTTGCACAACACGGTGCTTTCCTTCTTCAACACTTTGCTCAAAGAGTGCCATGACCGCCGATTTATCCTGTACTTTCTCAGCCTGTTTCCGTAGTAATTTAAAACAGGCTAGCCCGCCAAAGTCATTGTTCCCAACGGGGTGGTAATGAGAGTAGCGGCAAGTCATGCAGCAATGTAATTGGGTTGATTGAGGAAGTTTTTGTTGAATATCGAATAAGAGGTCTTCAATAAATGAGAAGCGTTGCTCAGAGGTCAAAGCTTGCCCTTGGTAATTAAAGATGTAGGTAATATCATTCCTGTTATGGCAATAATCAAATGCGAGTTTGAGATTGGCAAAATCACGTTGTTGGCAGTACATTACAGGTAACTTAAGTTCAACAGAAAAAAGCCCTTGTAGGGTTTCATATTCATCGATATCAAAATGTCGTTCAACATATTGTTTTTCTAATAAATTGAATGATAACAAGTTAAAAGCAGTTCCGATAAAACAGATACCCCGTAGAGTAAACTGCAATGAATAGCCATCAGATGTTACCGTCGTATGGTTAGAACCATAACTGTCGATATAAGTCAGAGGCCAATAAAATGATTTAAGAGACATAAGTGACTACTTTGATTTTGCGATTTAAGCTAATCATAACAACAGATAGAGATAAGGAAACTCAGATTTGGCTGCAATACGCTCTCAAACAAACAAATTAAACATCAGTGAAAGCTGCTCGAACGCTTGGTGGATAAGGCGTTCGGTATAACGGGGGAGGATGGAGATAATTAACCCTAACATGCTGATACCGATGGTCAGGGTGAGCGGGAAACCGACCACGAAAACAGACAGTTGTGGGGTCATACGGTTGAGAATACCCAGCGCAAGGTTGAGGATCAAAAACAGGGTGATAAAGGGTAGGGCTAGCATTAACCCATTAATAAATATAGTGTTTGCAAATTGTGCAAATACCCAAAAACCGTCGCGGTTAAGGGGATTGGTTTGAATGGGGATCAGCTCAAATGAGTTCACAACAATATAAATCAGCCATAAATGGCCATCAAAGGCGAGAAACAACAAAATCGTGATCACGTTAAAAATACGCCCTAAAATTGGCATGTTTGGGCCACCCGTTGGGTCAAAAAAGGTGGCGAACGATAACCCCATCTGTAAACCAATCACTTCCCCTGCATGACGAACGGCGGCAAACGCCATTTGCATCGTTAGGCCCATCGCGACGCCAATCACCATTTGTTGCACAATCACCCATAAGCCCATTGCCGAAAATAACGGAATATTCACGACGGGAAGTTGCGGCGAAATAATCAAGACAACAAAAAAGGCGAGTGCAACCCGAACTTTGGTAATAGACTGTTTTTCATTGAAAAAAGGCGCTGTACCCAGCAGCGCTAAGAGGCGTATAAACGGGTAAAAACCTTGGCTGAGCCAAAGGGTCAGGGTTTCGCTGGTAATGGTTAACATCGTTAGCCAATCATAAAGGGTAAATTACTGAGCAACGTACGCATGTAATCAATCAATAGATTGAGCATCCATGGGCCAGCAATAATGATCACCGAAATTACCGACAAAATTTTGGGAATAAAAGATAACGTCATCTCGTTAACTTGGGTCGCGGCTTGTAGCAAGCTGATAATCAAACCCGCCGCAAGGGCGGCAAGTAATAGCGGCGCCGCTAGCATTAGTGCGATTTTCATCGCTTCTGTTCCCATCGCCATTACGGATTCAGGTGTCATAATTGCTCCTAATTAAAAAAGCTTTGCGATAATGAGCCAAGCAATAATTGCCAGCCATCAACGAGAACAAATAACATCAGCTTAAATGGCAATGAAACCGTTGCGGGGGGAACCATCATCATCCCCAATGCCATCAAGACGCTGGCGACCACTAAGTCGATGATCAAAAACGGAATGAAAATCGTAAAGCCAATCTGAAAGGCGGTTTTTAGCTCACTGGTAATAAACGCAGGGACTAAAATACGCAGCGGCACATCTTTGGCTTCTTGGATATCACCCACTTTGGCAATACGGGCGAATAACGCAAGGTCAGATTCACGGGTTTGCCCTAACATAAAGGTGCGCAGTGGCGCAGTGCCTTTTTCCAAAGCCGTTTCAAGGCTGATCTTATCTTCACTGAAGGGTTGATAGGCTTCACGATAGACTTGGTCTGCAACGGGGGACATCACGAAAAACGTTAGAAACAGCGCTAAGCCAAGTAACACTTGGTTAGGTGGAGCAGATGGTGTTCCTAGCGCATTTCGCAGTAACCCCAGCACGATAATGATGCGCGTAAAACTGGTCATCATTAACAGTAAAGCGGGAATAAAACCTAATAACGTTAAAAACAGTAAGGTTTGGACAGGTAATGACCAAGTTTGCCCGCCATCAGCCAAGCTGTGGCTGATAACCGCGGGTAATGCTGCAAAAGCAGAACTGGGTAAAGCAAACAGAAGCGCAGCAACGAACAGCGAGTTTTTTACAGGTAACATGCGAGCTTCCGGCTACTTATACAAAGGAGTCACTGACGCCGCAAGGTTCGCAGCATCTTGTTTTTTCTTGAAAACAGATTGAAAAGTCAGTGGCTCATTGGTTGAAACTGGCAAATGTTCGGCTAGTGCAGGGTATTGATGCAGCACATTGATACTTTGCGCCGTCACACCCAGCACCAAACATTCGTTATTTACTTCGACCACGACAACCCGTTCTTTATTGCCTAACGAGCAACTGCTTTTGACTTTCACCAGTGAGTCTTTGCCAAATTTTTTTGGCGCGAACCCTAGCTTTTTCACCAACCAAGCACCAGCTAGGATCAGTAAAATAATACCGCCGAGTGAACCTGAAATTTGCACCAAGCTATCGTTTTGGTTAATGGCCGGTGCATTTGGTTCGCTGTGCGCAATCGTATTGGCTAAAAATGGTGCCGTTTGCGGTGGCGTCACTGGCTCGATTTGTGAAAACATCGTCATTGGCAATTGCCCTTGTATCTTAACGGCTTAAGCGGCGCATACGTTCTGATGGTGTAATGATGTCAGTAATACGGATACCGTAATTATCTGAAACCACGACCACTTCACCCTGCGCAATTAAATAACCGTTGATTAAAATATCCAGTGGCTCGCCCGCTAAACCGTCTAAAGACACCACGGAACCTTGGGATAAACTCAGCAGCTTTTTAATGGTCATTTTTGTGCGACCTAGCTCAACCGATAGGCGAACGGGAATATCCATAATCATGTCGATATCGGATAACTGATTTAATGGATTTTGCCCATCAAAGCTATCAAAGGCCTGTGCACCAGCAGAGGCGGATTCCGCTTTTTTTTGCTGTTCTAACGCTTCAGCCCACAGGTCTTCACTGTCGTGATTGGTTGATGCATCAGGAGAGTTCTTCGCCTCACTCATTGGTACTTTCCTCATCTAGAGTGTTTAAAACAGGGTTAATCAAATGTTCTACACGCAACGCATATTGGCCATTTTGGGTGCCGTATTGACTGGTTAAGACCGGCACGCCATCAACATTCACCATCAGGCGATCTGGCTTCTCAATAGGGATTACATCCCCTTTTTGCAGTTGCAGTAAGCGAGAAATTCGCATTGGAATGTCAACAAAGTTGGCAACCAACTCAAGTTCAGAACGTTTCACTTGGGTCACAAGGTTAGAGACCCATGCTTCATTTTCCTGATGCCCTTGCTCCACCGGTGGGTTGATTAAACGCTCACGCAACGGCTCAATCATGGCAATAGGGATACAAATACTGAATTCACCCACCGTGTTGCCAATCTCAACTAAAAACGGGGTCGTGACGACAATGTCGTTTGGCGAGGTGGTGATATTGGTAAATTTAACTTGCACTTCAGAGCGCACATATTCCACTTCGATATCGGCAATGGGCTTCCAGGCATCACGGTAAGCGCCCAGTGCTAATTTCAACATACGATTAATTATGCGCTGTTCGGTATTGGTAAACTCTTTACCTTCTTGGCGAACAGGGAAACGGCCATCGCCACCAAATAAGTTATCAACTGCGATATACACTAACGCAGGTTCGAAGGTAAATAGGGCTGTGCCTCGCAACGGTGGCATGTGGATCAGGTTTAAGTTTGTTGGCACCGGTAAGTTACGAGCAAATTCATGATAAGGCTCGATTTTAATGCCACCAACGGTAATGTCAGGGCTACGGCGCAACATGTTAAACAGACCCATGCGGAACTGACGGGCGAAACGCTCATTAATGATTTCAAGGGACTGCATGCGCTCACGAATAACCCGACGTTGGGTATTCGGGTCGTAAGGGCGGACATGGTCTTTCCCTTGCATTTCAGGTGCAGGCGTGTTGCTTGATGGCGCATCATCATTAAGAAGCGCATCAATTTCAGCCTGAGATAAAATATTATCGCTCATGAATATTACCGCAGAATAAAAGTCGTAAATAACACATCGGAAATATCCTGATCGGTATCGCCGGGGATCAGGGTTGGGGTGAGTGTTTGCTTAATTTCTTTCATTAGCTGCAACTTACCATCATGATTTTCAATGTTTTTGGCTTTTTGCTCTGATAAAAGTAGCAGTAAGCGACTGCGAACTTCAGGAAGGTATTCATGAAGTTGCTTGCGAGATTTTTCGTTCGCAAGGCGCAATGTCACGTGGATATAGAGCACGCGGTCAGGGCCGTCAACGCCAGCCAAGTTCACCGTAAACGGCTCTAACTCCATAAAGATGGGTTGAGGCATATTTGGGCGCTTTTCTTCTTCACTCAGCGCTTGAGGGCCTTGCTGTGTCGTCCACCAGGTGTACCCACCAAAACCAGCACCCGCGAGGGCAACAAGGGCGAACAGAATGAGCAACCCTTTATTCGAACGTTTAGATTCTTTGCGTGACGACATGTTAGCTGAATTCCTGTTTCTTGGATGCTAAACCCAAATGGGTTTTTTTCTTTATGATCTCTAGCATTATGGCTTGCTTGTTGAGAGTTAAAGGAGTGAAAAACGAAACAAAAAGGCGGTAACTCGGCGCTTTAGTTGTGAAATCACCGCATTTTGTTTATTAATTATGCAAAGGTGCTGATACCACCTTGGCGAACTTGGGTCGTTTTCGTAGAAACAGTGGCGTTAGACTCACTGATGCCAACCACGCCGACCGACGGATGTGTTGCTTGAATTTGCCCATCCCGCTGCTGTTGTGAGCCTTGTTGTGAACCATCGGATTGCTGGTTTAAGTTCTCTTGCCCAACAGAGCCTTGTGCCAAATGAATGCCACTTTCTTGTAGTGCACTGCGCAACACTGGCATCATCGATTCCATCGCTGCGCGAACATGGCTGTGAGGCGACACAAAGTGCATTACCGCTTGGTTGTCTTCAATGCGTAAATGCACATTGAGCGAACCTAACTCTTCAGGGTGTAAGCGGATTTGTGCTTGGGAAACCCCTTGGCGTGAGAAAAACAGCATGTGCTGGCTTAGCTGCTGTTGCCATGCTTCGCTGCCTAATTGGCTGGTTAAATGCTGGGTAGGGACTGCGGTTGGTGCGTTCATCGTTGCTGCTTGAACCGTTGAGGCCGTCGGCATCATACTGATTGGCTGCGCGGAGGTATGCTGAGAGGTACTGGAGGTAAATGCCCCAGTGTCCGTTTGCAAGGTAAACGCGCCTTTTGCCGTTTGGTTTAACGTTTCGTTCGTCAGCGTTTGCACGTTAGCAAGGGTATCTTTGTCACTAACTTTTTTGTTCAACGGCATAAAGTCCTGAGTCAGGTTTTTCCCACGGACATCACGTTGGTTATCAAGTGCAAAAAGCGGTTGGTCGCGGCGCTCTTCTTTTTCGTTCTTAATCACGGTGCCTAAAGCAGGGGCTTCGTCTTCACCGGCTAATTGCAATTGCGAGCCTTCGAGGTGCTTGCCGTCATCAGGTAATACTTCATGAGTACCTTGGTTAAGCTGTTGCATACGTTGGGTAAATGCCCCAAGTGTGGGATGCGCTTCTGGCGCTGCGGATGGCCTCCCTGTTAATTGAGCTTGATTGCTTAACGATTGTTTTAAGTTATTGAGCCAAGATTGTTCATTGGCATCTTTGCCCGTTAATAAATCGGCATTCAATGCGGTTTGTACGCTATCTGGGCGCAAATTACGGCTAAAATTCAACTGTTCGATGGTGTTTTCAGCACTTTTTTGCACGCCACTGGCGGGCTCAGCGGCTTTTTCATTCAGCCCAGCCAGCTTGTTATCAACAATCTCTTTGTTGACTGATTTTTCGTCAATAGGCGAGGTCACCGTACTTTCTTTAGGCGCAGGCTGTTGGTTATCCAGCACTGCTTGAAAAGGCAGGGCTGGGGCTTGGTCTTCATCAATGCGTGATCCATGTTGCTGCGCGTTACTGTTTTTGGCAGGCGCATGTGTTGGCACGCTGTTAGCGTTGATGTCCATCTATTGTGGTCTCCGTAAAGTCGCGCGTTGAGCAAATTCATCCATTTGCTTTTGCTCTAAGCGATTTTGACGTTGGTATTCAGTTTGTTCAGCGCGTTGAATTAAAGTATCGAATGCATTGACGCGTTGCTGTTTTTCTTGCCAATGGCGGTTGGCATCGTTAACCCGTTGTTCCCATACATTAAGTTGCTGCTGTTGCTGTTCGATGGTCAGTTCTAAGGTGACCAAAAACTGTTGGTAATTCTGCCACTTATCCGATGCCATCCCACTGTATAGTGTTTGGTTTAGCTTCTGTCGGTATTCCGATTGGTAGTTTTCCAACATACTCAATTGTTGCGCCATTTGCGTGTGTGTTTGGCGCACTTGAGCTAACACTTTTGCGGCCTCTTCAGAGGCTTCCTCAGCTAAACTGAGCAAAGTTGCCAACGCATTGTTTTTGGCCATTTATCCCCTCATTGCTCGTTGGGAACAACATGCATGAGTTGTTCGCAAGCAGTTTGATAGTCACAACGCTCATCAATATCTTGCTGCAAAAATTTCGACATCCGTGGGTAATACTGAATAGCGGTATCCAACATAGGGTCGCTCCCCATGGCATATGCCCCAACATTGATTAAATCGCGGTTACGCTGGTAGCTTGACGTTAATTGTTTAAACCGCTGAATCTTCCGATAGTGTTCCTTCGGAATTAATTCGGTCATCGCACGGCTTATAGAGGCTTCAATATCAATAGCAGGGTAGTGCCCAGATTCGGCTAAAGAGCGCGAAAGCACAATGTGCCCATCAAGAATAGCGCGAGCAGAGTCTGCGATTGGGTCTTGTTGGTCATCCCCCTCGGTCAATACCGTGTAAAACGCGGTGATCGAACCACCATTTTTACCGTTACCGGCACGTTCAACGAGCGCAGGTAATTTAGCGAAAACAGACGGTGGGTAGCCTTTTGTTGCAGGGGGCTCACCTACAGCAAGGGCAATCTCACGCTGTGCCATACTATAACGGGTGAGTGAGTCCATAATCAGCAATACGCTAAGGCCTTGGTCGCGAAAGTACTCGGCAATACGCGTGGCGTAGGAGGCACCTTGCATACGCAAAAGAGGCGAAACGTCGGCAGGTGCAGCAACCACAACCGCGCGTTTTAAGCCCTCTGCGCCTAAAATATTTTCGATAAAGTCTTTAACTTCACGTCCCCGTTCACCAATTAAACCAACGACAATAATATCGGCTTGCGTAAACCGCGCCATCATGCCTAGCAGCACACTTTTCCCCACACCTGAGCCTGCAAATAAGCCCATACGCTGCCCGCGTCCAACGGTAAGTAAGGCATTGATTGCGCGAACGCCTACATCTAGCACGCTACTAATCGGCGTACGCTCTAGCGGGTTGATAGGTGGTGTGATGAGCGGTGCACGGGTTTTTACTTCTAAAGGCCCTTTACCATCAAGGGGCGTGCCTTGGGCATCCAATACGCGGCCAAGTAATTCATTACCAATCGGCAGTAAACGGCTGGTTTGCCCGTCATCACCCGTTGATTGCGCATAAACACGGGCTCCGGGGGCGATTCCTTCAAGGTCAGCGAGTGGCATCAGTAACATGCGTGGGCCGTTAAAACCGACTACTTCGCAAACCACTTCATCCGTGCCGCCATTAATGGAACGCTCAATAAAACAGGTCGCACCAAGAGGCATTTTTATCCCCTCGGCTTCCATAACTAACCCCGTAATTTTGGTTAAACGGCCATAACGGCGCACCATCGGGATCCCTTTCATTCGCGATCCTAAATCGTCAAGCGAGGCAATCCAGCGTCCCAAACGTGCGGTCATGAAAGGCTCTCCGGTGCATATAAGCGGCACAGCTCTTGCCAGCGAGTTGCGACGGTCATATCGATTTCACCGTCTTCGGCGACCACACGGCAACCACCTAAGTGCAGTTTCGGGTCAGCCACTAAGCGCCAACCATGCAGGCTTAGCAACGAGCCAAGGTGCTGTTCAATCAACTCAAAGTGATTCGGGTTGACGTGTAACTCAGGCTGCCCTGTAAAAATAGGTTTTTGTTGTAAGAGATTACTGATCTCTTCGAGTAGGGCGGTGCCATCACAAACCGTAGATTGCCCAAGCACTTGTTTTGCTGCGGTTAAGGCAATCTGCAATAACTTGGTGGTCACTACGGTATCGAAGGTATCAAGGGAGTAATTAAACTCCGACAATAATTTCTGCCACGTTTCAATAACGGGCTGTTGCAAAGCGAGCGCTTGTTCACGCCCTTGCTCTTCGCCAGCCCGTAAACCTTGTTCAAACCCGGCTTGATAACCTTCTTTTTGGCCTTTTTCATGGCCTTGTTGAAACCCAGTACGCTGGGCATCTTCTTTAATATTATCGAGCAGGTTAATTTGCTCTAACACTTCTTTGGGCTCAAGGCACGGCACTTTGGGTGCATCGGGCTCTGGGACGTCACTTAATGATGGGATAGCAGATGAGTTCAGCTCCCATTGATTAAGTTCGCGTAATTTCCAAGGCTGCCATTGGTCATGGGTTGGTTTTGTTTTAGACATACACGTCGTCTCCGCCACCGATGGCGATTTCGCCTTTCTCGACTAAGCGGCGAACAATCAGCAGGATAGCTTTCTGTTCGTTTTCCACTTGTGACATACGCACTGGTGAGCGGGATTCCAAATCGTCGCGAACAATTTCCGCTGCACGAGCTGCCATATTGTTGAGGAAGTGGTCGCGCAGAGCTTGGTTGCTGCCTTTGAGGGCAATAACCAGCGAGTCGGTAGACACTTCTTGCAAAATACGTTGAATGCTGCGGTTGTCCACCTCGATAAGGTTTTCGAACAAGAACATTTCATCAATGATGCGCTGCGCCAATTCACCGTCGTAATCACGCATCGCATCGATAACGCTTTCTTCTTGCTGGCTTTTCATCAGGTTGATAATTTCTGCCGCGGTTCTTATGCCACCCATTTTGCTGCGTTTGAGGTTTTGGCCATCCAGCAAATTGTTTAACACTTCGGTCAGTTCGGCGAGTGCCGCAGGCTGTACGCCACCGAATGTTGCGATACGCAGCATAATGTCGTTGCGCTGGCGCTCTTCGAACAGTTCCAGCACATCGGCTGCAAGGTTGCGTTTTAAGTGAACCAAAATAGTGGCGATAATCTGTGGATGTTCATCACGGATAATATCAGCAACGGTTTGTGGCTCCATGTAGTTGAGGCTTTCGATACCTGAGGTAGTCTCTTGTTTTTCAAAGATATCTTCAAGCAGGCTTGCCGCACGCTCTTCACCCAGCGCTTTGATAAGGACGGAGCGCAGGTAGTCATTGGTATTAATGTTCAGCGCCGCAAATTGAATTGCCGACTCTTCAAACTCGGTGAGGACTTCCGCCAGTTCGTTATTGGAGATCTGGCGCATGTTAGACACCGCCATACTCAGTTGCTGAACTTCTTTTGGATTCAGGTGCTTAAACACTTCCGCTGCCTGATCTTCACCGAGTGTCATTAACATCACGGCGCTTTTTTCTGTTCCACTTAAACTCATTACGCTTTTCCTAACCACTGACGGATAACCATTGCCACGATTTGTGGGTCTTTTTCGGCCATTTCGCGAATACGTTGACTTTGAATTTCAGCGCTAACACGTTGGCGAGTCAGACGGCGGCGAGTTTGCTCATCCATGTCTTCGTTAATTTCTTCGTCCACCACAAGTGGTGTTTTCATCTGAGTTGCCACAAACATTTCGGCATCAGTTTGCGCTTGCTGCGTTTTACGGTATTTAACCCATTGTGGTTTGATACCAAAACGCCACATAAACCAAGCAATTAGGGCAATTAGCAGAATTTTGCCGTAATCCAGTAATTGGGCGATAAACTGCGGGCTTTCCAGTAATGACGGTTCAACTTCAATTGGCGTGTCATTCGTAAATAACGAGTTGGTGATATTTAGCGAGTCACCACGCGCGGTGGAGTAGCCCATGGCTTCACGGGTTAACGCTTCAATTTGTTGCATCATTTCCGGTGGCAATGGCTTCATTTCTGCGCCGTTTTCACCTTCTTGTGAATGGTAATTGACGATAACTGCGACCGAGAGCCTATCAACTACGCCAATTTGCCGTTGAGTGTGACTAATTTTGCGATCCACCTCGTAATTGGTGGTTTCATCGCTTTGCGAGTTAGTCGTGTTATTCCGGTTATTGGTGGTTTGCTGTGCGTCTTTATTCTCTTTGTTCGTTTCAATAGGCGCAGTTGGTGCGCTAACAGGTTGGTTTGATAACGCACCCGGTACGCCACCTGTTCCGCCATTGTTATTTTGCATACTTTGGCTGTTTTGGCGGGAACGAATAGCGGCGCTGTCAGCTGTTTGATTTGGCTTATATTCTTCCGAGGTTTGTTCAACCTTGGAGAAATCCATTTGCGCAGTGACTTGTGCATGAATATTGGCACGGCCCACTAATGGGGAAAGAATATCTTCAATGCGCTGTTTAAGATGGGATTCCATCTCTTTGGTCATTTTAATTTGCGCACTGTTGGCGGATTGCTGGCTGTTATCGTTATTGGTGAGTAAGCGGCCCGCTTGGTCAACAATAATGACATTCGTCGCGGTCAGACCTGTGACACTGCTTGACACCATGTGGACGATAGCACTAATTTGCCCTTCATCAAGCATTCTGCCCGGCAATAAGCCCACCGTGACTGATGCAGTCGGCAATTTTTGCTCACGCACAAACAAGGTCGGTTTAGGGATAGCTAAGTGCACTCGAGCGCTTTGTACAGGGCTGAGTGACTCAATGGTGCGCGATAACTCACCTTCTAGTGCACGCTGGTAGTTAATTTGCTCACTAAATTGGCTAATACCAAACTGTTCTTTATCCAACAGTTCGAAACCTGTGTTACCCCCTTTGGGTAATCCTGATTGCGCCAGCTTTAAGCGCAACTCGTGCACTTTATCGGCTGGAACTAAAATAGCACTACCATTATCGGCGATTTGATAAGGGACGTTCATCTGCGTTAGCTGACCAACAATGTCCCCACCATCCTTAGCACTTAGGTTGCTAAGCAGGACACGGTAGTCGGGGCTGCGTAACCAGAGAAGGAGGGCAACGATAATTGCGACGGCAGCAGCAGCTGCAATCATTAACGGTATTTTAGGATCGGCTTTAATGCGGTCAACCATTGAGGCAAACCCTTTTTTAGCCTCTCCTGTGTCTTTAGATGCGGCACTCATAAATATTCCCTGCTTGGCAGACTACTAGACGGATGAAAATACTTTTGGTGAAACAATGTTATTTCCCTCTTCGTAACGTCACTTTTTCACTTTGCTATTATTTCTTGTCTTGGGGCAATCTAATGACGGAATCAGCCTATAATTTTGGTGTTATTTATCGGCTTCAAGTTGAAAAGGGTGTGATAGGGTAAGCTCGACGAATGAATTAGTGGTACATATTCACTATATTGAGAAGAGAGCATCATGACAGTTCAAGCCATTGAAGGGGTTATTTCACAATTAAATGTGGTGGCGACGCAAGCGACTAACCCAATAAAGCCCGCTATCGAGCCCGTAGGCTTCGCGGATCACCTCGTTGCATCCGTTAACCAAATCAATAAAACGCGCAATGACTCGGCGAAGCAAGTTGAAAATTTCACTCTTGGGAAACAAGATATCTCCCTGAATGATGTGATGGTGGATATGCAAAAAGCTAGTTTAAGCCTGCAAATGGGGATTCAAGTCCGCAATAAGTTAGTGGCGGCATATCAAGAAATTATGTCAATGCCAGTGTGATATGGTTATCTGTTTGAATATTATAAATTAATGGCCTTATCGTTGCGTGTTAGGAGTGCGGTGAGGCATTTTTATTCAAACTAATAATGAGCGTGAGTGATTTTTAGTTATCTATAAATCAATATCGTAATTCTGTTTTAACTATGCCCATCCTATTTACACTGTAATAAAGGCATTGGGATAACCTGCAAATAATATTTAATACCTCTATTTTGTTGTTCAATTACTATTCAACCCAGCCAATGAAAATGTGTAAAAAAAGTACCATTGGGCACTTGAAATATTCGCTGTGAGCCTTATATAAATAACGCACCGAGGTAAAGGGGTCCTCCACACTAGGTTTACGATGAATGGTGCATAGGTTATATGCGTTTATTTTGCGATATACAATATTGAAGGAGCGTTTATGTCTAACATTCGATCTTTTTCATTATTCCCTGCATTATCGGATAACTTGCTTTCAAACAGGTTTGACCAAATAGATAGATTGTTTAGCCAATTAACAGGTAATCGCCCGTTAACTTTAGAGCATCCTTATAATTTAAAACAAATAGATGACACACACTATCAATTAACGGTGAGTGTGCCAGGCTATAAGGAAGATGACTTAACGGTCTCCATGAAAGGTGGGAAACTGTGTATACAAGGTGAGCAATCTACTGAGTTAAACAATGATTCAGAAAAATGGATCCACAAAGGAATTACGCAAAACAAGTTTTCCCTTGAATTTAATTTAGGCAAAAATGTGAAAATTGAATCTGCTGAATTATCGGGTGGGTTATTAGCATTAGATATTGAATATGAAATTCCAGAGGAAGAAAAAGCGCAAGTCATCGCGATTGAAAATAAAGATATAAAATCATAAAGTTACCAATTTTAGCCCGCCAGAAATGGCGGGTTTTTTTATGTCTAAATTGAGGTTAAAGCGGCGATTTACTCAGTGTGATTTTGATAAAATTACACATAATTTTGCGTTAGGGCGTAAAATAAAATTGCAATTATGTTTTATGTGTGGCTTAATACTCTCACTGGTTTGGAAGTACAGGCCTATTTATGCTAGTCAGTTTAAAGTTGTTCACCATTAAGCGTTATCTCAGATACCCCTTCATTGCGAATTCCTTCTAATTAATTCCATAAGTACCAATAAACAACCAAACGAACACATGCCTTATGGCAATTTAAAAAATTAAAGGAAATTCTATGTCTAATACAATGACTGGTTCAGTAAAATGGTTTAACGATGATAAAGGTTTTGGTTTTATTACTCCTGCAGATGGCAGCAAAGATGTGTTTGTTCACTTCTCTGCAATCCAGAGTGATAACTTTAAATCTTTAGCTGAAGGCCAACAAGTTTCATTTTCTATCGAAAATGGCGCAAAAGGCCCAGCAGCTGCAAACGTAATTGCACTGTAATAATTAATAAAATCTATTTAGGTTTAATTATTCGCACTTTTGTAAAAGTGCGATAAAACCTTAGGCTTATTAATAGCCAGTTAGAATATTATTCAAAACCTCGCTCTGCGAGGTTTTGTTGTTTATAAGGCTAACTAAATGCATTTATTATAAGCATTATTGTCATCAAGCTAGGAATTATCTCATTAATGGGCTACAGTTAACTGAGTCAACACCTATGACGAGTTAATTCGCATGAAAGTGATGTTTATTGGCATTATAGTTATTGTAAGTTTTTGCTTGTTAGTCATTAATGTCTTGGCATTAGGGATTTAAGTCAATCAGATGGTAGGCTCCTTAAAAGTGAACTGATGCCAAAAACTAGACAATAATTTAATCTGCCTTTAAGGACTGAATTCTGTATATGACAGGGCTCAGTCCTTTTAATTTTGCCTTAGCTTAATTACGGTTATAGGAAAATAGTTAATAAAAGAAGCCCGATCGGGTTAATTCACCTATTCCTGTGATAATAAACTGCACTCCCATACAAACTAATAAAAATCCCATTATTCTTGATATTGCATCGATACCACTTGTTCCAAAAAACTTCATGATCATATTTGAGCTTTTCAGACAGGCCCAAAGAATAATGGAAAATAAGAAAAAAACTAATGGTGGAGCAACTAAAACAACCCAATGAGGGTATTCACTTTCATTCGTGATGACAGATGAGGCCATACTGATGATCATTGCAATTGTTCCAGGCCCCGCAGTACTTGGCATCGCTAAAGGAACGAACGCAATGCTAGAGGTGTTATCCAATATCTTTTCTTCATCACTATTTTTATTGGCTTCAACAACTGGAAATAGCATTCTAAAGCCAATGTAAGCCACAATAAAACCGCCTGCGATCCTTAACCCTGGAATACTGACACCGAATGTGTTCATAATAGCTTGGCCTGAATACCATGAAACAAGCATAATAAAAAAAACATAAATAGGCGTTGTATTTATGGTTTTCTTACGAGCATCAATCGTCATACCACCCGATAAGCCGAGAAATAATGCAACAGTTGTTAATGGATTAGACAAGGGCAATAATACCGCGAGCCCAATCCCAATTGCAGTTAATAATTCAAACATGTCCACCTCGTATATAATTAGAGCAAGAAATTAAGAATATTATGGCTATATTTTAAGCTAATGTCAGAGTTTGATTTGTCCTCTAAATTTATTAAAGAAAGAATCGCACTCTTATCTTTACCTACAGAGACGCTATGAATGAGATGAAAAATTTCATCTTTAGCATCATGTGACTTAGCTAGTTGGTAGAGGCTAATTAAGGATAATAAAACATAAAGTTTATTAATGTGCTTAGGGTTAGAAATAGCACTAATATTCAATAGTATCGTATTTTTTAATTTATCTGAATTAAAGTCTTTAGGCGTTATGTTGCTAATTTTTTGCAACATAAAATTCATTTTACGTGACTCGATTTGCTGAGCACTACTCAGTGGAATGATATATAGCATCAATATCACAATGATAATGGAAAAAATAAGTGCAATTGAGGTGTTAGCAAAGTAAGAAAAATCAAAATCCATTGGATTAGTGAAATTAATGAGAAATATCATAGAAATGCATACGACATGAGAAAGCAAAAAGGCGAGTTTACCTACGGATTTTAAAACACCAAGAATTAAAAATATTGGTGCCATGATCATTACAGCTTGAGCATAACTAGATGCTTGAATTAAAAAGTAAAACTTCAATATGTAGCTGACAATAATCACTAGAATGGCAACGACTAATATAATAAAGGCGAGTTTATTGGCATTGGGGATAGTTACCCCAAATGTAAATGAAATACTCACTAATACAGGGAGTATATAACCATATTCCCAGCCTGTGTTTAGCCAAAATAAGACGCTAATAACCAGGCTGATCACTAGCCTAAGTGTATTTAAAAAAGCATCTTTCCAATCAAAAAAATAATAAAAGCTGTTATCAGTTAAATCACGTTCTTGGTTTTTAAAGTCTAAAAATTGTTTGTAGCTAGTGTATTTTAAAAAGTGTTTATCAACCATGCCCATGATGGAAAAAACGATCAGCATAGGTAACTGTTTCGCTTTACGCTTTGCTGTTTTAAACGATAAAAAATGGCTTTCATATTGGCTTGTTTCATCAAAGCTAATGCTACTTTCCAATACACTTTTTAAGCTTGTATGAATTTTATCATTTTGGTGTTTAAACAAGTTTGATAATAACTGTTTTTTTTCTGTTTTTATTTTTTTATCGATTAATTTTGTTTGAGGTACATTCGATTGATTAGGTAGTAGGTAGGTTATAAAAGTGTACACGATAATCCCAATGGTCACTTCCATTAACCGTTCTTGAGATAAGTTAAAAATTGTCATTGGCAATGGGAATACTGATGTTCCGAAAGCAATGATTGCAGAGGTGTAACCCGATAACGAAAACATATATGGCATCATATAACGCGAAATTAATGTCATAAAAAGACATATCGATAGCCAAATAATGATAAATGTAGTAAAAATCCAATGATCGTTGATACTGATATTGGCAATGAGAGTAACAGCAATAACCCCAATAACGCTACCCGACAACCTTGCTGCCATTTTAGCTAAGCTTAGTGATGGATCTGGATAGCCAATAATAGCAACGGTCATCATCGACCAATATGGCTTATCAAAGCCAAAATAAGAGGATAAAAACCAAGCAAGTAAAATAGCTAATGTATACTTGATTGCAAACAACCAGTTTAATTTCATTGCTTACTCTTCAATAAATACAGTGCAAGTCGTTCCTGGGATCAAGGATATATTTTGGCTATTTTGCAGCGATATTTTAACTGGCACGCGTTGCGCTAGCCTAACCCATGGGTAGTTGGGTTGCACATTCTCTAATAATTGGTTACCTGTTGATGAGTTATTATCATCGATTGCACGGCCGATACTTTGTACTTTTCCACTTAATTCATTGTTATTACCATATAGCTGTATTTTTGCATTATCCCCTATAACCACATTTGTCATTTTAGTTTCTTCCAAATAGGCTATAACATAGTAGGAGTCTTTATCTACAATCGCGAACAACGGTGAGCCTGCATTAATATAATTACCCGCTCTAAGGTTTAAGTTTGTGATAAAGCCATTAACGGGGGAGGATATTTTCGTTCTTGAAAGATCAAGTTTTGCTTTGTTTATCTTTACTTTCGCCAGCTCTATCTTTTGAGTCAGGCTGGCTAGCCGAGACTGAGCATCTTCAAGCTCTTCTTTTGAAATGGCGACTTGGTTTAGTTTTGTCCGCCTAGCTAATTGATTTTTTGCAAAGTTATGTTGAATAACCAGTTCGTTGAGTTCGAGTTCAGATTGGCGAACTTTAATTTCGTAATCTGTCGGGTCTATAATTAATAACAAATCACCTTTTTTAACTTCTTGGTTATCAATGATTAAAAGATTATCAATTTTACCTGAAACCTCAGCGGTCACTTGGTTGATCTCAGCTCTTATCCGGCCATCACGAGTCCATGGGCTTAATGCATAATGGTTCCATAGTAAATAAATAGAGGAAATAATGATGAACAAAGAGATAACGATGATTAAATATTTTCTGATATTCATTTTTACCAACTACGAATTAATAATGAAGTGTATACATAAAATACATAAAAATAACATGGAGATATCAAATAGGTTCCCTGCATATTCATATTTACTCATTAAATTTATATAAACAGTCCTAAAGATTAACCATGAAAAGAACCCTAAAAAAAATATGAGTATGATCCCAGGTATAAAAACGGTTCCCCCCAAAATAAGATCTGTCATCAGTTATTCCACCATGTATGTATATAACATTTCATTGTAGTGATATTTAGCAACTTGGCATGTTTGATTTTTTTAGTTTGCTACCAACTAAATTAATACGGTGTGTTATAACACTATATTATTCTAATGTGTAGTTCTATCGCATTAATCGTTAATTGATTGATACAATATATCATTAATTCATCTGGTGTTAGTACTGTTGAATTAATGGTGAATAATTAAATTTTCACATATCATTGATGATATTTAATGTTTTGTTTTTATTGGTTTTTATATTTTTTGTTAAGTTTTTATCTATCCAAAGGTTAGCTTAAACGACTTTTAATAAGTGAATAATTCAAAAAAATCGTTGATTAAATAATATGGTTTTTATTGTTTTAATAGTGTTTTTAATTATTTCCGACATACTGAGTTTTTATTTTGTATGATGATTAAAAGGGTGTTATCAATAAATAAACACCTGTGAGTTGTTTTTTGTGTGATTTATTTGCTCTTATCATTTTATTATTCGAAAGCAGTAAGAGTATATTGATGAAAGCAATATTACTGCGATTAAAATGTATTTTTTAAATTTTATACTATCTACATCGAATATGATTATTCGTTAGAAATACTTAACAATAGCAAGAAAAACAGTAATGAGTTTTTTAAAAGAAAATTAGGGCATGTTTAACGTGGTATGTTAAATGGCCGTTCTCTTATATCCCATTGAAATATAAAAACATAAACTAAAAATCAGATTACATAAGATAAATTGCAAAAATAAAGAGTAGAAAATAATCTAAGTTATCAAATTCATTATCTAAACTTAAATGGTTTACATGTAAACTAACACTTGGGTCTGGCCTCAAGCTAACAATAAAAATTAAGGGGAACATAATGGATGAACAATATGACGTCGTTATTATCGGCAGTGGTCACAATGGCCTTGTGGCAGGGGCAAAACTTGCGCACAAAGGACTTAAAGTTGTTGTATTAGAAAGTGAAGGTACGATAGGCGGCGCGGCTCGCACAGCTGAAATTACCCAGCCTGGTTTTCACCATGACTTGTACGCAACCAATATTGGGTTATTTTTAGGCTCACCATTTTACCAAGAATACCAAAGCCAGCTACATCAAAATGGTTTTGACATCGTCACCAGTGACCGCCCGTATTCAAATGTATTTCCAGATGGCGATGGGATTGGTGTTTACCAAGACCGCGAAAAAACCGATGCGATGTTCCGCAAATATTCCCCACAAGATGCCGATAGTTTTTGGGAATTACTCCGTTACTTTCAAAAAACTGTTGGGCATTTTGCACCCTTAATGCAAATGGAATTACCCTCATTTAAAGCCGCTAAACAGCTGCTTTCTATGGTTAGAAACCTAGGTATGGGGGAGTCGCTTAATTTAGTGCAATTAATTCTTAAATCAACTCGCCAATTTTCAGAAGACTATTTTACGCACCCAAAAACCCGAGCTCTGTTTATTCCTTGGGCGTTTCACCTTGATTATGGCCCTGATGTGACGGGCGGGGCGACATTTTCATTTTTAGAAAGCTTAAGTGACCACCTCAATGGGCTTTCCATTAGCCGCGGTGGTGTGGGGAATTTAATGCACAGTATTGCCAAGATTATTGAAAATCATGGCGGGAAAGTGCTGACTCAACAAGAAGTCACTGAAATTATTATCGAAAATGGCAAAGCTATTGGCGTAAAAACCGCGTCAGGGGAAACCTTTGGGGCGAAAAAAGCGGTAATTGGCAATATTACGCCGACGCAAATCGTTAACTCACTAATCAAAGAACAACACTTACCAAGTAGTTATATTCAAAAAGCAAAACGCTACCGTTATGGTGCGGGTACGATGATGCTGCACTTTGCATTGGATAAACCTCTTGAATGGAATGCAGGGGAAGATTTCTCTAACTTTGGTTATGTACATATTGGCCCGTATACAGACGATATTTCTGCAACCTTTGACCAAGCTCAACGAGGCATTTTGCCCGACAACCCAATGCTGGTGGTCGGGCAGCAAAGTCGAAGTGACCGAACGCGCGCACCAGAAGGGAAAGAAACACTGTGGGTACAAGTCAGGGCATTACCATTTTCGCCAACGGCAGACTCCCGCAATGAAATTGCTATTGGGGACTGGGGTTCAATGAAGCAGCATTATGCCGAACGTGTGATTGATAAAATTGCGGATTACGCGCCAAATATCAAACAGAACATCCTTGATTTTGCAGTATTATCCCCCGCAGATTTAATGCGACATAACCGAAACTTGGTGAATGGCGACAGTGTATCGGGTAGTCATCAAATCAGCCAAAACTATATTTTTAGGCCTTTCCCTGGGCACTCTCGGTATAAAACGCCAATTAAAAACCTGTGGATGATCGGTGCTGCGACGTGGCCAGGGGCAGGGCTTAATGCCATTTCGGGCTATTTGGTGGCAGACCATATTTTAAAATAAAGCATTGGACTTCACTAAAATTATCGTGAGCCTGATTAGGTTCACGATAAAATTCCCTTTATAATCATGCTCACTAAGATGCGCGGGGGAGCACACGATGAACCGAAATGAATTGATTGAGTATATTCAAAATAATTATGGTGTTGACCCTGAGTACCCATGGGTAAGGGCGCCGACGTTTGCGACCTTTAAGCATGGCAATAATGCAAAATGGTTTGCGGTGATCATGGATATTGCTGCGAAAAAGGTGGTTGAAGGTGGGGGAGAGGAAAAAATTGATATTGTGAATGTTAAAGTGCCGCCTGAATTAGTTGGTTCATTACGGTTACAAAAAGGTATTTACCCCGCTTACCATATGAACAAAGAACATTGGGTGACGGTTCAACTGGGTGCTGAGGTGAGTGCTGCTGAGCTGATTGCCTTGGTTGATGAAAGCTACCGCCTAACCGTTTAACTCGCGATAAACAGTCAGGCCCCCAAACTTCTTTTTATAGGTAGCAAACGACCATGCTTTATCATTATATATCTCAAGCCTTAGCAGCTCAGAATTGTACTTTATTGATTGACAACCAATGGCAAGATTCACTATCAGAGGTGATAGTGAAAACCCGTCAATGGCAATTTGCTGATGGGGTCGTGATTTTGTGTACTGAGGAAATCGAAATCGAACAGGTTGACTGTGATAATCAATGTCCAGAACGTTGGATTACTTGGCAATTAGTACAAGAGAATGGTCTGAATATTTGGCCAGAAAGAAAAGTGTTTTTTAATATTTGCCAACAAAACTTTTGGTTGAAGATGCAAAAATCGTGTTCGCTCTAACAATGACCTATTTTTACACTAACTATTTTATTTTTAGCGTTTTTCCTATCTACTCGTAAATGAGAAATAACAGACATTCATCTGTTTTAACGCCATTTCATATTTAAACTCACTAGCATTTTAGTTAAGGCATTCTAATCTGATTGCTGTTTTACACCTGTTAGGCGTACAGATAAATCTGAATTTAATTAACCATACAAACAATGGTTTCATTTGTAATTAAATTTCATACAGATAGATAAGCTTATCTAATCAAAAAATGAATCTCATATCCATTTTTTATCATTTCATTAACAATATTTATTTCATTTTCTTCGTTTAACTATGTAAGCTTACTTAGTTGTTGTTTTGATTAATTACTAATAAAATCATTGCGTTATATATTGTTGTTATGCGAATTTGAGGTACTATCAGTTCTGTTTGAAATTCCCTTGGTTTTATTTATTCTTTTATGCCGCCGCGAGGCGGCTTTTTTTATTACTTTTGCGCCAGCCACATTCCGCTTTTCTTCATCGCAAAACCAAACAGCACACCAACCAGTAATGATTGAATAGTGACCAGCCACGCCCCTTGTGCAGCAAAAATGGTACAGGTACCGACAAAGGTTCCGGGGATGTATGACAACCACTGCTTTTTCGCTTGGATGCACATAAAAAAGGCGACAAAACCTGTGATGAAATAACCGATAAAACTCGGTAAATTTTGCAAATAGCTGCCACTGTGTAAGATAACTAAACCCCACACCACTCCGCTGCTAACAGTTACTGCGGTAATACCTAGGCCTTTGAGCCCATCTTTCGGGTAGGCAAAGTAAGCAGTACAGCCTAAAAAGCCTGCCCAGCCAATTAATCCAAGTAAATCAGCAACCCATGCCCAAAGGCCTGAGAGAATTGCGGTAGTTAATGAAAGGCAAAAAAGTAATTTCACAATAGCGACTTCAAATTAGAGTTAATCAATTCAGAGAACCTTTGGCGTCTGCTTACGGTTGCTCAGTGCTGCATTGTTATGCTTTATTAAAAATATTTATTTGTTGGCTCGATTCAGCTTTTGGGTGATTAAAATAGTCATAGCACATTTCTTAATGGAAATTGCGTTAACATATTAATAAATCATGGTTATTTTAGATTGCTAATAAAGGTGAGCGCAAACAAAGGCGTGCATTGTATCCAGCGGATCCTTATGTTGCAATTTGTATCTGCGGTTATTTATCTGAATTCACAACCTAGATCAACTGCAAACGTTTACCTGTATTTTGCAAAGGAAAAGCACGGAAACGTATCCCTTTAATGAATTGGAGTTCTCGTTATGAATAGCTTATTTACTCAACATTCTATTTCCCTGAATATATTCATCTATGTAATAAATAGATGAGGCCACTAAGCTAACACAATCATATTACGCTAAGCATATCGCACCGCGCATATTGTACAAGATAAGCAGCATCCTCTATTTTGCTTTGTCGCGTAACGTGCTTTGAGACTTGGCAGAAGAAAGCACGCATTGCGCTTACACAGCGTTACCAGCCAACAGCGATACCCGCACCAATCACTGGGCTATTGGCATCATTCCACGCGATAGAGCTACGCAAGTGCACATTTTTCCTTACTTGGTATTGTGCCCCTGCGGCAAGTGCTTTGCCGTTTTTATAATGGCCGATACCAATCCCTGCACTGAATCGGCTATTTAAGGAATAGGGGATATTGCTCATCGCGGCAACAGAAGCAATGCCTGAATTGGCTTGTTTGGCGGTTTTATTGATTTTATGTTTTAGCTGCGTAACTTGCTGCTCATAGCGGTTGTCGAGCTGAACAATTTTTTCATCCAGCTGGTCGTTGATATTAATCATTTCCCCATAAAGCTGATCACTGAGTTTATCCATTTTGTCGGCGCTTTGAAGGCGAAGGTTATCAACACTGAGGTTGGTATAGCTTTGGCTTCGGTTTGCTGCATCTTCCAATTTTAACTCGGCCATTTTATTGCTGTTTTTTAGCTGGTTTTCAATGTCTTTTTTATTGTTGGCTTGAGTGGTAGTCAGGTTTTTGGTGATTTGACTTATTTTTTTGATATTGTTGCGATTTATATCGGTAAGGGACTCAAAGTAATTCATTCTGTCATGGAAGTTTCGCTCATTACTCGACAGACGGTCTAAATCATAGTGGATTTTTTCAAGTTCCGTCGGGGATGGAGGAAGGGGGTTAGCTAGCGCATAACAAGACACAGTGGCGAGCAGCATAGAAGCAAGCGAAATGGCTCGGTTATTTATTCTCATATTGAATTCCTTATCAATAATAAATTATTTATTCCATTTTTTATTTGTCATCATTTGAATACGTGTCATCATTTGAATGACATCCGTATGCTAGGGGCTTTTAGCCAAAATGAAAAATCGCTTATACAAAACGATTTATTCGGGATATTCGTGGTGGGGTAGTTTCACGCCAGTGTTATTTAAGTCAGTGATAGCAAGTAGCTACAAATAGATAATTGTGAAATGATTAATTCGCTAAATGACACTTTTTGCACATTTTAGGTGAAGTTTGTTAAATAACATGGTATTTTTCTGCCAAGCCGCATTGTACCTTGTTTTTACACGAAATTTTAAATTGCTTGGTCAGGCGTTATGGCGAAAAAAGCGTCAAGTTGCGAGTAAGGTTAAATCACAATGTCATTTTTTGCCTATTTTTGGCAAATGAAAACGTTGATAATGTTTTCCATACTTATTTATTAGGCTACTCATTAGAAAGAAAGGCGCGCAAGCCTATCTCCCCTTAACGTGTTTAACGCGCGGTGTTGAGGTGCTTGCTTATGCAACTTTGTTCGTTTAGATAATTTGGCTGAGCAATAGATTCAATTATTAAGAATAAAGACTGAATTAATAGGATTTAAATTATGGCAGTAAGAGAAATTATTGAAATTCCCGATGAAAGACTGCGTATTAAATGCAGCCCAGTGACGGATTTCGCCGCGGTACAAACGTTAATCGATGATTTAATCGATACCATGTACAGCACAGATAACGGCATTGGCCTTGCTGCTACGCAAATCGCAGAAACCAAATCCATTATGGTGATTGATATTTCGGAAAACCGTGATCAACCAATGGTGTTTGTGAACCCTGAAATCGTCGAAAGCGAAGGGGAAACTAGCTACCAAGAAGGGTGCTTGTCAGTGCCTGAAATTTACGCGGATGTCGACCGTTTCTTACGTGTAAAGGTGAAAGCGTTTGATAGGCACGGCAAGGCGTTTGAGGTGGACAGCGATGAGTTTTTAGCCATCGTGATGCAACATGAAATTGACCACTTACACGGCAAAGTGTTTCTCGACCACTTATCCACGTTAAAACGCAATATGCTGCTTAAAAAGCTGAAAAAACAGCAACGTTTAAAACAGCAGCAATAGTCGTTGGAAGAGGCGTGTCAGGTCTGTTGGCCTGACACCCAAATTTTATTCCCTAGGGCGAATGACTAACGGGGCGTCGGGCTCATCAAATTGCCCATAGCTGTTATTGAGCACCCGTTTTTGGTCTAATTGCTTAATTTCTTTGCTTAAAAAGTTTAAATGCTGTTGTAAATATTCTTTAGTCACACGTTCATTTTCAATAATTTTATGCAATAACTGAATAAATTCCTCAGTGATTGGCTGCTGTTCTTCGAACGCTTGCGTTAACGCGGTGAGGTTTTCCACCGCAAGGACATACTCCGTTTCGCGGGAGACCAGAGTCTCCCATTCCCCAGATTGCGCTAAGGCAACTAAATTTTCACTTAATACTAAGACATTACGGTATATTTCTTGTAAATCGATAGGATTTTTATTGTCCACCTGATTATCTTTCATCCACATTTGCACCGATTTGTTGCCATGCAGAGGCGATATCGGAGAGTAACTGGTAAACTTCTTGGACATAAGCCACGTTGTTTTCGAGGTTGGCACGGAGTAGCTGCATTGTCATATACTCATACAAACTTGCTAAATTTTCCGCAAGTTCGCCGCCAGCGTCATAATTTAACGACTGCTTTAACCCAGTGTCAATGATGTCGATAGCTTTTGAGATTTCTTTACCTTTTTCAGCCACCTTCCCTTGCTGCATAAAAATCTCTCCACGTTTTAGGGCACTAAGCGCCCCTTTAAACAGGATTTGGATCAGCTGGTACGGGGTCGCGTTGGTGATTTCACTCTCCAAATCGACCTGCTGGTAGGCGTGTTTTGCGTGACGTTGATACATATTTTTTAACCTAAAAGTCGGCCTAATGAATTACTGGTGCTGTTGAGCGACGTCATCATTTTGTCCAAGTTTTGGAACTGACGGCGGTACATGTCCATGGTGTTTTCGATTTGCTTATTGGTCTGCTCAATACGTTTGTCTAAGCTTTTCTTTTTCTTTTGGATACCATCGGTGGCATTGTGCAGCGTGCCTTCTTTGCTGTCTAAAGTGTCTTTTAAGTAGTTAAAGTTTTGCGTGCCAAAACCGGTTTCTTTACCGTCCCCGGCAAAAAATACTTTGACGCTAGAAGGGTTTTCTTTCAGGACTTTATCTAATTTTTTATCTTCAATTTCTAAGGTGCCATCCAGTTTTTGCTTAATACCCATTTTGCTCAGCGTGTCGATGTCTCCACTTACTTGTGGCATGCGAACTTGCGTGCGCAAGGTGCTTTGGATCATGCGTAAAGTAGAATCACCAATCAGCGGGCCATTGGTTTTATCGGGCGCCGTGCCTTTTTCTGTTGGGGTATATTTGGTGAGTTCTTTGGCTAACGTTTGGAATTCATTATAGGCATCAACCCACGCTTTAATTTTGCCTTTAGCGGGCTCGATATCTTCAGAAACGATTAAATGGTCCGCTTTACCGTCTTCGCTTTCTTTTTTCAGGGTGAGGGTTAAACCGGGAAATAAGTCTTTCGCTTCATTGGTTTGTGATTCTAATTGGAAACCATCAATCTCTAGCAATGCCGTTTGCGGGGCAACTTTTTGTACCATGCCGCTGGTATCAGCATTTTTTATGGTAACAACCCCTTTATCATCCATCACGGACTCAACATTCAGAATGTCAGCCAGTTTGTCATCCCCGTCCACATTTATGCTAATGCGGTTTTCGGAACCTTCTTTTTTGGACGTCACAACAAGGTGATAAATATTGTCTTTATCTTTAATAACCGATGCGGAAACGCCTTTATCGGTTTTATTGATGGCATCGGCAATTTCAATCAGTGAAGTGTGTTCGTTATCTAATTTGATAACGATTTTATCTTTATCTTCTTTTTGCGAGGGCTGAGTAATAGTGATTGTGCGTTCTTTAGCGCCATTGCCCAGCAACTCTTTATTGCTATTATTGGGGGTGCCTTTGGTGGCGATGGTTTGCGCTTTAGCTAAACGTTCAACGGTAACATCATGCACACCCGCTACCGCTTTACCGTCCGTTTTTACATCAAAGGCTTTATATTCACCATTCACTTTGGTAGTACTGATATCGCCGTATTTTTTTAGGTCTTCTGCGGCTTTTTTCAGTTTCTCTAAGGACGACTGCATTTTGCCAAAGGCGCTAATTTGCGCGTCATAACTGGCTTTTTGGGTGGTTAATGGCTCTAAACGCCGGCGCTCCATCGCTTCTAATTGGTCCATTTGTACGTTTAAATCTAAGTTTGACCCGATACCGAGTGTGGATATTCCTGCCATGTTTTCTCCTACGCTATTCTCGTCATCCTTCAAGTTGCAGGGGTGTTGACTTCGCTCAGCTAGCCGAATCACATACTTGTGTATGATCATCGGCCTATATTCACTTGTCGCCTACCTGCAACCCGAATGATTTAGAGTCTATGCCTGTGTCATTAACTTTGAAATAGAGTCTGTTTAGAGTCTTATCGGCAAAACGGAGCAAAATTTTAGACTATTCTGAGAAACAACGATGGCGGGAAGTAACGAGGTAAACCTAGGTATTTATTCTTATTGAGGTTAACTAATCAGAAAATGGATAAAAATAAACTAATTCCAAACAAAATAATAAAGTAAAAAGTGGCTTCCCGTGCACCTTTTACCGTTATTGATGAAATTTTTATTCAAAAAGCCTAAAGGGGTTTTGGTTACAGCCGATAAACATATTGCTGACGAAAATCACTCAGTTAAGCACATAGGCTTAACTTATTAATTTGAATAACAAGGACATTACCATGGCACAAGTTATTAACACTAACATTCTGTCTCTGACCACTCAGAACAACTTAAACCGTTCACAAGGCGTATTAGGTACGGCGATTGAGCGTTTATCTTCAGGTTCACGTATCAACAGCGCTAAAGACGATGCAGCAGGCCAAGCAATCGCTAACCGTTTCACTGCAAACGTTAAAGGTTTAACCCAAGCAGCACGTAACGCCAACGACGGTATTTCTATCGCACAGACCGCTGAAGGCGCGGTTAATGAAATCAACGATAACTTACAACGTATTCGTGAGCTGACTGTTCAAGCACAAAATGGTTCTAACTCTAAATCTGATACCGAATCAATCCAAGCGGAAGTTAAACAGCGTATGGATGAGATCAATCGTATCTCAGAAGAAACACAATTTAACGGTGTTAAAGTTCTGAGTAAAAATACGTCCATGGCAGTTCAAGTTGGTGCAAATGATGGTGAGAAAATCGACATTAAATTGCAGCAAATTGACCGTGGTACTTTGGGTTTAACTGATTTTAACTTAGAAACAGGTTCAACAATTGGTGCTAAAGTTACTAAAGCAACAGTTGTTGATGTTGCTGGAGATGCGACTGCAACCCCCCCAACAAAAGATACTTTCAAGGATGTTGAATTAAAACTCACTGAAGGACAAACTGTTCACCAGAAAATGGAAAATGGTAAAGCAGTTGATGGTGAGTATATCCTGAAAACCGTTGATGCCAAAGGTGAAGCAAAATACACTGCTGCAACCATTGATAAAGATAGCGGTGAAGTAACTGCTGGAGCAGCTCAACCTACAACGATTAACGATTTACCGCTAGAAGCATTGGACAAAGCATTAGCACAAGTAGATAGCTTCCGTTCTGATTTAGGTGCTATCCAAAACCGTATGCAGTCTACCATCAACAACCTGAACAACTCTGTTAATAACCTGAGTGCTGCACGTAGCCGTATTCAAGATGCTGACTTCGCGACTGAAGTTTCTAACATGAGCCGTGGTCAGATTCTGCAACAAGCAGGTACTGCTGTGTTGGCGCAAGCTAACCAGGTTCCACAAGGTGTTTTAAGTCTGTTACGTTAAGTTAGACTTGTATTCTTGATTAAAGGCCAGCTTGCTGGCCTTTTTCATGCCCGTCATACTTCGCGCCGCAGCGTTGTTGACTTCAGTCGCTCACCCGAATCACGTACCTATGTACGCTCATCGGGATGACCTCCTTCGTCGCCTAGCCGCAACACGAATTATTTAGGGCTCGCTTTAGCATTTTTTAAGTCAAAAACCAAACCCCTTCTAAATCAAAAATGGCTTCTCAATAAAACAACCACTCCCACTTGTATTACCCGTAAAATCTCCTGAAAATTAAGTTAAAACAACCATTAACCTTGCAATCATTCAAATTTGACTTATTTGGGATAAGGTAAATAAAGCCACATTTATTGCCTTACTCTACGGATTGAAATCAAAACCAACACAGATAATGAATACCTTTTATAAAGCTTGAAGGGTGATTCAGGTTGTGAGCGATTTGTATACTGCCGAAGGTGTGATTAATAAAAATAGCCTATGGGAGCGTTATTACCCTCTAATACGCCATGAAGCCCTGAAACTGCAAGTTAGACTACCCGCCAGTGTTGATATCGACGACCTAATTCAAGCGGGGGGCATTGGTTTACTGCATGCATTGGAACGTTTCGATGTTACCCAAGGGGCATCGTTCGCCACCTATGCGGTGCAGCGTATTCGTGGCTCAATGCTTGATGAACTGCGCAGCCGTGACTGGGTGCCGCGTAGCGTGCGCCGCCAAGCAAGGGAAATGACCAAGGCCATAGGCGTGTTGGAACAATCACTTGGGCGCAGCGCGACGGAGCCAGAAATTGCCAAAGCGCTGGATATCGAGCTGTCTGAGTATCGCCAAGCGCTACTGGACACCAATAACAGCCAGCTATTTTCCTACGATGAGTGGCATGAAGTTCACGGGGAAAGCTGTGAGCCGCAAATGGATGAACGCGACGGCGGTAACCCACTGAGTTTGCTGATGGAGTCGAGCCTGAAGGCGCAAATTATGGCGGCGATAGACCAACTACCCGAGCGCGAGAAAATGGTGCTGACGCTGTATTACCAAGAGGAGCTGAACCTGAAGGAGATTGGCGCGGTGCTGGAGGTGGGGGAGTCGAGGGTGAGTCAGTTGCATAGTCAGGCTATTAAGCGCTTGCGCGGCCGTCTCAAATAGATGCTCGTCATACTTCGCACCACAGCGTTGTTGGCTTCACGAGTTCACCCTAGTCACATACTTGTGTATGCTCCTAGGGCTAAACTCACTCGCCGCCTAGCTGTAGCACGAATTATTTAGAGCATCGCTACTGAGTTAAAAAGTATTTTCTTGAAATTATTCTTTAGGTCACCGCTGTGGCGTTAAAATAAATTTAAGTAAGGTTGACACTTGGCCAACCTATAAATTATTTCCTTGCCGTTAAATTGCATTAATCGCGATATTAATACCCATCCAAATCATGGTTACGATTTGGGCAAAGAAGAACATAAACCGCCATGTGGCGACCTTATCTGTTTGTGTTAGGCAAATATGGATAAGGCTTTGTGCAATTCGGCTGATAAATACAATAATGGCTAACGTATTAAGCAGAGTGCTTTCAGTGTGAGTGAAGTTCATGGCGACGACAATCGCCGTGTAAACGGGTAAATTTTCAATACAATTACGATGGGCGGCAATAGCACGCTGGTACCAATCACTCCCTTGTGGCTTATTGGCTTGCCACTCTCCAACCGTTGCTCGCCCGGTTAAAATGCGCGACCAGCGGTATACACCAACGGTGCCAAATAAAATTAACAGTGTCCAGCCTGCAAAGGCTAATAAAATCCAAGTTGGTGTATTCATTTCATGTTCCAATTAATCAGTGAGGGAAAAATTATTTCGTTTTAAAAGACAGCGGAATTTTTAAATATTGTGTGCCATTGGATTCTGGCTCAGGAAATTCCCCAGCTTGTATATTGACCTGAATAGACGGCAACAATAACTTAGGCGCCGCAAGGCCTGCATCACGCTGTTCGCGCATAGCGACAAACTGCGCTTCGGTAACACCGTCGTGCACATGAATATTTGAGGAGCGTGCCTCTGCGACTGTCGTTTCCCATGCATAGCTATTACGCCCCGGTGCTTTGTAGTCATGGCACATATACAGGGTGGTTTCTTTAGGAAGCGCAAATAATTTTTGAATCGATTGATACAAGGTTTTTGCATCACCGCCCGGGAAATCGGCCCTTGCCGTGCCGTAATCTGGCATAAACAGGGTATCGCCAACAAAAACAGCATTTTCAATATGATATGAAACACACGCAGGCGTATGCCCTGGGGTATGGATCACTTTTATCGGAATATGCCCAAGCATGATTTCTTCGCCTTCGGTTAAAAGCTTATCAAACTCAATGCCTTGGGTTGAAATATGCGTTTGGTTGAATTTTTCAGCAAAAATCTTTTGCACATCTTTAATATGCTCACCAATGGCTATTTTTGCGCCCGTGAGTTTTTGTAGATGTACCGCTGCACTTAGGTGATCCGCATGTGCATGAGTCTCTAATATCCAAACAATTGCTAATTTCTGCTCCGATGCACTTTTTAATACCGCATCAGCAGAGGTGGTGCTCACGGTTCCACTGGCATGGTCATAATCCAGTACAGGGTCGATGACTGCGGCTTGCTTTGTTGCAGGATCGGAAACCAAATAAGTCACCGTGTGGCTTTCTTCATCAAAAAACGCTTGGATATCGACTGTTGTGTCCATGGTGTTCTCCTCTATATCGAAAATCCATTATATTAGTAAATGCTAAATTAGCAACATCTAATTTATATGAATCTAATTTAGGGTTTGGTTAATTAACATTTGCTAATATTCAGGTTGTGCTTTACAGTGCACTGCTCTGAGAGGAAATGTGTTAACATCTCATGGTGCACAAAGGGGGCGGTATGGTGAATCAAGACGACTTTTTACGGGATGGAACAAAAAAAGCGGCACAATTATTGAAGGCAATAGGGAATGAGCATCGGTTGCTTATTTTATGTTTATTGCTGAAATATGATGAAATTGCGGTGGGAGAACTGCATAAATTAGTGTCGTTGAGCCAATCTGCGTTATCCCAGCATTTAGCAAAAATGCGTGAAGAAGGCCTTGTGACCTTTAGGCGTGATGCTCAGGTCATCTATTACCGCATTGATAATCCAGATGTTGCTAACGTTATTGGCACATTGCGGGATATTTATGCCCCTAAAGCTATCGACGTGAAAAATACGTAATAAAGCGAGCAAAAGGGAGGCTGTTATCCCCTTACCTTGGCTTCCCCCTGTACAATATCCCCGTTTCCGCTGTTTCTTCGGTGTAGAGATTTATCAAGTGAGTACGTTCTTAATTAATATGATGATGTGCGTTAAAAAAACATCGTCATCGCTATTATTGTTATAAATAGGAAAAAAGTTATGCCAATTATTGATGTCGCAATGAAACGTTATGCAGCAAAGTCATTCGATTCAACTAAAACGATCCCAGAAGATGTTTTTGCAAAAATAAAACAGCTACTGAGATTCAGCCCTTCAAGCGTCAACATTCAATCATGGCATTTTATTGTTGCGAGAAGTGAAGAAGCTAAGCAACGAATGGCGAAATCAACGGAAACGGATTACGCATTTAACACGCCTAAAATCCTTGATGCATCATGTGTGGTGTTATTCTGCGCAAAAACAAATGTTGATACAGCCTATACCAATAAAATTCTTGAGCAAGAAGCCTTAGATGGCCGTTATGCGTTAGAAGAACACAAAGCGATGATGGCAGGGGCAAGGGATTTCTTTGTTAACTATCATGAGGATGCAGTAAAAGATTTACCTCAGTGGTTGAAAAACCAAACGTTTATCAACTTAGGTAACTTTTTATTAGGTGTTGCAGCATTAGGCCTTGATGCTGTCCCAATGGAAGGGATGGATTTCGCTATCCTCGATAATGAATTTTCACTGACAGAACAAGGGTTAGAGCCTATCGCAATGGTTGCTCTAGGATACCGCACAGAGGATGATTTTAATGCGGGATTAACGAAGTCCCGTTTACCTGAAGATGCGATCATCACTGAAATTTAAGTGAATACAGGTTTCCTTCAAAAGAAAAGGTAAGTCGCTAATATGGCTTGCCTTTACCTCGCCTTGAGACGTTATCAACCTATATTATCAGGGCGAATCATTCACTCCCTCAATATCAATCCCCATCGGTGGACTTGGCCAAATAATTCTCCGCAGTGGTGTGCCATGCACGGGGGGATTGGGTGAAGCCCAGCTTCAGGTATTCGGTGAGGTTGCTGTCGGTGGAGAAAAATAGAATTTGGCAGTCGGGGGGAAGTTCTTCGGCGGCAATGCGCATTAATTGGCGGTCGATGCCGTGTTTTTGATAATGTGAGTCAATGGCAAGTTCGCAAATATAACAGCAAGAACTAAAATCTGTGACGGCGCGGACAAACCCTACTACCTGCTCGTCATCCCATGCACTAATCAATAAATCCGCGTTATTCAGCATTGCATCTAATTGAGTTAGGTTATCGGTTGAAACCGTGTCTTTAAACGGTGACTGAAGAATTAACCGAATAAAATCCTCAACTGAAATGGCGAAATTCACTTTAAAGTTCAGGCGGCTGGCAATAGCATCCATAGGGTTTCCCTTGCAATTAAATAGCTCTCCTATAGGTTTAGCCTGAAATGGTGAAAATTTCCTGTTTTTGTGCAATTTTATCAATTTGCATCGTCATTATTCGCAAATATATTTAATATTTATCATAGTTCTACTATTCCAATTACCATGTAAATGTCTTAAGTTAAATTCAAGGTAAGTCGTTATGCTTAGCCGATGTAAAGAGTCAGGCAAAGCACCATAAGAATTCTATTCAACAGACAAGTGAACGAGATATGACTATGGAACTAAAGGATTATTACAGCATCATGGGTGTGCAACGCACCGATGATTTGAAGACCATTAAGACCGCGTATCGCCGTTTAGCGCGCAAATACCACCCCGATGTTAGCAAAGAACCCGATGCGGAAGCGCATTTTAAAGAAGTTGCCGAAGCGTGGGCGGTACTGAGTGATAAAGAAAAACGCGCAGAATACGATGAGATGTGGGAACATCGAAACGACCCTTATTTTAACCAAGGGGCTCAAGGGCAGCAAAGCCATTCATACTCCCAACAAGGTTTTGATTCAGGGAATTTCGATGATATTTTCTCATCGATGTTTTCTCAACGTGCTCGCAGTGGTAGCACAAGGCAGCCTCGTAGCCACCGCGGCCAAGACCTCGAAATTGAATTAGCCATTTTCCTCGAAGAGAGCCAAGAGTCACACAAACGCACCATAAGCTACAATTTACCAGTTTATAATGCCTACGGTTTTATCGACAATGAAATCCCCAAAACATTAAATGTGACAATCCCTGCGGGGGTTATCGATGGGCAACGCATTCGCTTAAAAGGGCAAGGTACCGCAGGGGAGAATGGCGGTGAAAACGGTGATTTATGGATTACCATCCGCATTGCACCACACCCATTATTCGATATTAAAGGGCATGATTTGGAAATTGTAGTGCCCTTAGCCCCTTGGGAAGCAGCGCTGGGCATCAAAATCACCATTCCAACGCTAAAAGACCCTATCGTTATTACGGTTCCTGCAAATAGCCAAGTGGGCCAAAAATTACGAATTAAAGGAAAAGGACTGGCGCACAAGGGGCATGCCGGTGATTTATACGTGATCATAAAAGTGGTGATGCCAGATAGCAATGATGCGCAATTCAACGCACTGTGGCAGAAGTTGGCGGAGGCACAACAGAGTTTTGACCCGCGTAAGAATTGGGGAGGAAAATAATGGAACAGTTAACAACACTCACCGTTATTGATTTCTGTATTCATACAGGTATCGCCGAAGATGAATTACAGGAAATTGTCGGGCTGGGAATAATCCAACCGATTGAAACAACTCGCGAATGGTTATTTGATGACCAAGCTGTGGTTATTGTGAGAAGGGCGGTGCGTCTTTACCATGAGCTGGAGATTGATTGGCCGGGTATCGCAATGGCGATGAGTTTGATGGATCAAAATGACAGGCTACGGCGTGAAAATGAGATGCTGCGGTTACAACTCAAACGCTTTATTGATGAGTAATATCAACCATTAACCAAGTTACAGCGTTTGGGGTTAGTGAATATTAAGCAAAAATAAGTGCTAAGTTCTTATAAAAAAGCCCTTATCATGGGGATAAGGGCATAATGACGACAACGAGATTTTTTATTGTTTTTTAAAGAGTTGCCGCTTCGGCAATGAGTTTACCGAGCGCTTGCCAGTCTTCTTTATCAATTAAGTCATTTGGCACCATCCACGAGCCACCGCAGACCAACACCGATGGTAACGCGGTGTATTCTTTGATGTTTTTTACACCAATACCGCCGGTTGGCATAAATTTCACTGGGTAAACGGCGCCAAGGGCTTTTAACATCGCAACGCCGCCAGAGGCTTCGGCTGGGAAGAATTTTAATGTGGTTAGATTAAATTCAAGGGCCTGTTCGACGAGGCTTGGGCTATTCACACCAGGAATAATAATCACCTTTTTTTGTTGGCAATAGGCAACGATTTTGGGGTTAAAGCCCGGGCTAACGATAAAATCGACACCTGCATCAATGGCTTGGTCAACTTGTTCAGTGGTTAACACAGTACCCGCCGCAATCAGTAATTCAGGGTAGGCGGCACGCATATTTTTAATGGCTTGTACGGCGGCAGGGGTGCGGAAAGTCACTTCCGCACACGGTAGGCCATTTTCCACCAAGGCTTTAGCAAGTGGTGCACCATGTTCTGCATGATTAATGGTGATCACGGGAACAACGTTCAGTTTTTTAATTCTTTCAATCAGTTGATTCATGGCTAAAGCCCCTTAACATTTTCCTAAATCGGTGGTTGGCATGGCCTCGGCAGGAATAATCGCTCCCCGGTGTTGGATAACGGTCCCTGCCAGTAAGTGGCCAGTTTTTGCTGCGTCGCACGGCGAGCCGCCCAAAATACGGCAGGCAAGGTAACCTGCGCTGAACGAATCCCCTGCTGCTGTGGTATCAATGACGTGACTGACTTTATTTGCCGGTACTTCATAACGTTCATTATCGATGATCACGTAGCAGGCCTCTGCGCCACGTTTGATCACTATCTCATTTACGCCATACAGTTGCGTGCGTGCAATGGCTTCGATTTCGTGGCAATCCCCATACAGGAGTTGCTCGTCATCAAAAGTTAAAAACGCAATATCGGTTAATTTTAAGATTTGCTGGTAAGCCAGTTGAGCGGCTTCTTTTGACGGCCAAAGTGCAGGGCGATAGTTATTATCAAACACAATTTTCGCACCGTGCTGTTTGGCTTGTTGCAGTATTTCCATTAAAAGTTGGCGAGCTGCGTCAGGCAAAATCGCTAAGCTGATGCCACTTAAGTAAATAAATTGTTGTGAATTAAGCAGTTGCTGTGTGTCTGCTTTGCTGTAGTCATCTAGCCAAAATTTGGCGGCGGCGTTATCGCGCCAATAAAAGAAACGGCGTTCGCCATCGGCGGAGGTTTCAATTAAGTACATACCCGGCAAATGTTTTTGGGAAATCGACACGGCTTCGGTGTTGATACCTTCTTGTTGCCAGCTATCCAACATTTGTTGGCTGAATGGGTCTTCTCCTAAACCGGTGATATAACGCGTTGTGACACCGTGTTTTTGGGTTAAGCGAGATAGATACAGCGCAGTATTTAGCGTGTCTCCACCGAAGGCTTGTTTATACAGTTCCCCTGATTTTTGCAATTCAACCATGCACTCGCCAATGACGGCAACTTGCGGATGTGTACTCATATTTATCACCTGCACGATTACGACTGTGTTATCGATTATTGACTTGATGAGGCTATTAAAACGCATTTGGTACAGAACTTCAATGAAAATGAAACGGCGTTTTAAAAATAATGAATCACTGTTCTTGTTTTTGTGAGGCACGACAATTATGCTATGGCGTATCGCGTGGTTTTAATTGGCTTTATGATATTATCGCTGCCAATCTAATAGGATGAAGAAAACAACATGGATAAGACGACTCAAACTGATGCCGTATCAGCGGTGGTGAAAGTATTTAGTATTCTCAGTGCGTTAGGGGAGCAAAAAGAGATTGGGGTTTCTGAACTCTCTCAACGTCTATTAATGTCAAAGGCCACCACCTTTCGTTTTTTGCAAACCATGAAACAATTGGGCTACGTGGAACAAGAAGGTGAAGCTGATAAGTACTCGCTTACACTGAAGCTGTTTGAGCTCGGTGCAAAGTCCCTTGAATACGTAGATTTAATTGAAATTGCAGATAAAGAAATGCGCCATATTGGGCAAATGACCCATGAAGCGGTGCATTTAGGGGCATTAGATGAAGATGCCATTATTTATATTCATAAAATTGACTCCAGCTATAACCTGCGTATGTATTCGCGGGTAGGGCGCCGTAACCCGCTGTATTGCACTGCAATTGGTAAAATTTTACTGGCTTGGCAAGATGAAGAGACTATCCGCTTGGCCTTGAAAGATGAGTCTTTTACCAAAAAAACCGACACAACCATTTTAAGCTTCGATGAGTTGCTGGTGGAGTTAGCCGCAGTGCGTGAGTGCCATTATGCACAAGATAGAGAAGAGCAAGAATTAGGCCTGCGCTGTATTGCGGTTCCTGTGTATGACCGTTTGGGGCATGTGGTGGCAGGGTTATCTATTTCGTTCCCAACCATTCGTTTTGATGAGCAGCAACTTGATCATTATGTACAGTTATTAAAAGCATCAGGCCGCCGTATATCCGAAAAAATGGGATATCATCATTACCCATGATATTGATGATATCGGGTTAATTACGCGTTCAGTTTCTGGGTAAATAACTCAGTGTATTCAAATTCATGAGTTTGTTCTGGATTACCTGAGCTTGTGGCTTCAGGGTACGGTTTATTACCTGGGAAATCACGTGTTAGGCTCCACATCGAAACAAGGTTTAACCCTATTTTTTTAGCGAACTCGCTTAAAATATCGGCATCATGGAAACTAAACATGGTGAGGTCATCGTTTAAGCCAATCATCGGTGTAATTTGAACATAATCATACAGTTCTTTATCGCTTACACTTGGGTAGAACGGTTTTAATTGATTTTTAATACTGATTGCGGCTTTGATGGCAGCATCACCAAGGCTGCTGATATTTGGGTCATAGTAATCCATCGCCATGCCATTCACTTTCATCACTAAGCCTGCATCCACCGATTTTTTTACCAATGCTAGCCCAGTACTTGTGAGCCCTGTAGGTAGGGTGGGTAAGGTTAAGCTAAGGGTGATTTTAGGGTTATTTTCGACAATCACTTTTAACGCAGCAAACGCATTATCCGCATCATAGAGGCCATTTTCAAAATCTAAATCAATATGTGATGCACCCAGTGTATCAATCACCTCTTGGTAGGTTTCGATGAGTTGCGCTTGCGATTGCACTAACGAAACATCTTGGTTCGCCGCACCTCCAAATGAAACAGCCACTTTAACGCCGCCAGCAATAAGCTCATCAGCTAACGGTTTTGCCCAGCTAATTGGCATCGTAGGTTGGGCTGACCATGCTGCTTGTTTGTCACGGGTTGCGGTTAAGAAACCAAGGTAAAGAATATCAACGCCATATTTGATAGCGGCTTGGCTGTACTTCGCATTGGGGCGACCATTAGGGTAGTTTTGCCAATCATTCCAAGTTGCATCCACGCTGACATCGATATACGGACCAAAATACGTTTTATTCATTGTCTATCCTTTCGGCTATTAATTGATATAAAGTGAAATTGTTGCCCCAAAAGTTAATCAATCGATTGGTAGGGCAAGGTTACTTTGTGAAAAAATAGAGAAGGGAACAAGATTAAAAATTGTTAGTAATCTAATGGGGTAATAATGGCATTTTGAATAAATAATTTAATGTTGCATAAATGCTAGATTTTCAATAAAAAACATATCAATCAATTGATTTAATAATTTATATAAATTATCTATTTGAATAATAAGGTTATCATAAATTAAATTTTAATTGTTTCTATGCGGTACTACTGATGGGCGTATAATGTAAACTTATCGACACAGTAGGATATCTTTATGTTTAAAAAGGCTATTTTTATTATTTTTCTTAGTTTCGCTTCTTGCGGCTTTGCCAGCGACTTTTCCTTTAAAGAGAAATCACCCATTGATCGTCAGTTTGATAAAGACTACCAAGGGGTTAAAAAATTACAGGCAGAACAGAAGTTTGTCTTTGATCCCAAAAAGAAACTTTCGCCAGAAGAACAAAGTTATCAAGCTTTACTTGAGCAGCGTGACGCCGACGAAAATGCGCTATTTCGGCATTTCAATGTCTGTGATGTCAACCCAACGGGAGCAGGGTGCCCCAATTCAACGCCGTGGATGAACGATCGTCAACAAATGAAAAAAATGTTGGAACAAGCTCAGCGGTATGATTAATGTTTTAATCATTGATTGATAAATAATAAGGGAGCGATAAGCTCCCTTGTTTATTTGGGATTATACAGATTCAGGAAATGTGAGCGTTGCCCCAGGGGCTTCACGGCTCAAATGAATGAAATTCATGTGTTTTTCATATTGATCAAGAATGTCACTGATGACCTGCTCTTTGGTATAATCCATCAAATCGTTCCCTTGCGAACCTTCCCATAAGAAGGTTTCTAAGCGGAAATAATGGGACTTTCCTGAACGGGCACGATAAGTAAAACCGGGAACGGAATAACGCTGTGGCCACACTTGGTAAATAAAGCTTTGTTCTTCACCAAGGTCAACTGTAAGCTCCAAGTGATCTAACCGTTCATCGGAAATCGGGGGAAGAATGTTAAATTCGACCTTCGCACCTCTTAAATTCAGCTCTTTTGCTACGTCTTGCATCGCAGGGATGCACACTAAATCCAGCATTCTTTGTGTGTAAGAAGTTCCCGGGAAGTTCATTACACGGCCTAAACGCTGCTTCCAGTTCAGGGTTCCATTACCATACAGTGGTGCGGGCGCATTGGTATTTAATGAACTTACCCGTCTAAAATCCTCTACTTTTAATGACTTATACAAACCCGCCATAATAAAGAAAATCACAAAACTAAAGGGAAGGCCCATGATCACGGTGGTATTTTGTAGTGCAGCAACGCCATCGGTCATCAACATACCTAATGTGAGCAAGCCAATGGCCACGGACCAGAAAATACGTAGCCAATTTGGTGCATCATTATTGATGTCACTGAGTTTTGACGTGAAATTACCCAATACTAGCGAGCCGGAATCTGCGGAAGTTACATAGAAAAGTAACCCTGTGATCGTGGCAAGTGAGGCGGTTAAGCCAAATCCGGGATAGAGCTCAAGCAGAGAATAGAACCCTTTCTCAGGGGCTTCCAAGACGGTTTGGGCGAGTTCAGTATTTCCGTGAATGATCTCATATAAGGCGCTATTACCAAAAATGGATAACCATAACAGGGTAAAAACAAAAGGAATAATTAAGGTGCCTATCACAAACTGGCGAATGGTACGTCCCCGCGAGATGCGTGCGAGAAATAACCCAACAAATGGGGACCATGCTACCCACCATGCCCAGAAAAACAGTGTCCAGCTATTCATCCAATCCGTTGGGCGGTCAAATGCAAAGCTGTTGAGTGTCATCCCCATAAAGCGGTTAACGTAGTCACCGACATTTAGCACTAATGCATTGAGCAAGAATTCGGTATCGCCAACAAATAAGATAAACAATATTAACCCTAAAGCGAGCAAGACATTGAGTTCGGACAATACCCGTATACCTTTATTGACCCCTGAAGTGGCAGAAATTACGGCCATCACAACGGAAAGGAAAATTAAGCCACTTTGTACCGTGATCCCTTGAGGTAAATCGAAGAGAGCCTTTAAACCATAATTTAGCTGGACGACACCGATCCCAAGGGTGGTGGCGATACCAAAAATAGTACCTAAAACGGCGGCAATATCCACGGTATGGCCGATTGGGCCATCAATACGCTTGCCAAATATCGGATAAAGGGCAGAGCGGATCGTTAGGGGCAAATTATAGCGATAACTAAAGTAGCCTAACGCAATTCCCATTAAGGCATACATTGACCAGCCCGTTAGGCCATAGTGGAACAGAGTCCACACCATCGACTGACGAGCTGCTTCTAATGTTTCGCCTTCGCCTGTCGGCGGCAACATATATTGCGTGACAGGCTCTGCCACGGAGAAAAACATTAAATCAATTCCTATCCCTGCTGCAAATAACATGGCTGACCAACTCAGCATGCTAAATTCAGGTTTGGATTGCTCTGGCCCAAGTTTGATATTTCCGAAACGCGATGTTGCCACAAAAATCACAAATACAATATATAACGTTGCTGCTAATAGATAATACCAGCCAAAGGTTTTTGAGACCCAACCAAGGGTGGCGATGATCCATTGATTTGCTGTTTCGGTCATCAAGATGGTGAAAAAAGAAAACGCTAGAATGAGACCAGCGGAAGTGAAAAAAACCACAGAATTTAATTTGTCTTTCTGCTGATTTTTCGAACTATTAAGAGTTGTCATCGGCAGTTCCACATTTTTATTTATTTAACAGGTGAAAAGTTATTAACCTTGCTAATTAATTGAATTACAAGCAAGTTAACCTTATTTTATCCTATTCCCCTCCGTTCATTTGTGAATTAATTGTGACAAATACTAGTTAATATTGATTGAACATTCAATTAAAAAAACGTTTAATAAATGGAGACAATGTGTTTTTAGGTTAAGAGCTCATGCCGAAAATAGGAATTCAATCGATACGTAAGCAGCAGTTAATTCAGGCAACGTTAGCGGTAATTAATGAAGTTGGAATGCAAGAGGCCAGCTTTGTATTAATTGCACGTAAAGCGGGTGTTTCCACGGGAATTATTAGCCATTATTTTCGTGATAAAAACGGCCTACTCGAAGCCACTATGCGACATATTCAATATCAATTGGGCTTTGCCGTTGCAATGCGTCTGAGAATGTTAACGGGCGCAGATGCTAAATCGCGCATTCAAGCCATTGTGGAGGGTAACTTTGACCCAACGCAGACGAGCGAGGCGGCAATGAAAACCTGGCTCGCTTTCTGGGCAAGTAGCATGCACCAGCCGAATTTAAATCGTTTACAGCAGGTCAATGACCGACGTTTGTATTCAAATTTAAGCTATGAATTTGGACGTGAGCTGGCAAAGGATGAGGCGCGAATGGCGGCCAAAGGCCTTGCCGCATTAATTGATGGGTTATGGTTGCGTAGCGCGTTAAGTAACGAAGTTTTCCCCGTTTCGGATGCGTTAAAAATAACGAATGAGTATATCGATATGAAACTCGGCGAGGTACACGAAGCTCAAACCTAAAATAATTTTACAGGAGATAATATGACAAACCCACCACTACATCAGCTATACATTCATGGTGGTTATATTGATAGTTCGCAACCACAGTGCGACCAATTCCCCGCAATCAACCCAGCCAATGGCGAGGTGATAGCTAATCTCCAGTCTGCCAGCCAAGAAGATATTCAGTGGGCGGTGGAAAGTGCCAAGCAAGGGCAAAAAGTGTGGGCAGCAATGACGGCAATGGAACGCTCGCGGATTTTACGACGTGCTGTTGATATTTTACGCGAACGTAATGATGAGCTTGCCCACCTTGAAACCCTTGACACTGGAAAGCCCCTTTCTGAAACCCGATATGTGGATATTGTGACGGGGGCTGATGTTCTCGAATATTATGCAGGCTTAATTCCTGCCATCGAAGGGCAACAGATCCCCTTACGTGAAAGTTCATTTGCCTATACACGCCGTGAACCTTTGGGGGTAGTGGCAGGGATTGGCGCATGGAATTACCCCATTCAAATTGCGTTATGGAAGTCCGCACCAGCACTTGCTGCGGGGAATGCGATGATTTTTAAACCCAGTGAAGTGACATCATTAACTGCACTTAAACTCGCTGAAATTTATACACAAGCGGGTGTCCCTGCGGGGGTATTTAACGTGGTAACGGGCAAGGGCGGTGAAGTCGGGCAGTGGCTTACAGAACACCCTGAAATTGCCAAAGTGTCATTTACGGGCGGGATAGCGACAGGGAAAAAAGTAATGGCCAATGCGTCGGCTTCTTCCCTAAAAGAGGTCACCATGGAGTTGGGTGGCAAATCCCCGTTAATTATCTTTGATGATGCTGATCTAGATAAAGCGGCTGATATTGCCATGATGGCCAATTTTTACAGCTCAGGGCAAGTTTGTACAAATGGCACGCGTGTGTTTATCCCTGAATCCCTCAAAGCGCAGTTTGAAGCAAAAATTATTGAGCGGGTTGCACGCATTAACATTGGCTCACCGATTGCAGAGGACACCAATTTTGGGCCACTTGTAAGCTTCCCACATATGGAAAACGTATTACGTTACATTGGGTTAGGTAAGCAGCAAGGGGCACGTTTATTGTGTGGTGGTGAGCGTCTTATTGAGGGTGAATTTGCCAAGGGTGCCTATGTGGCTCCTACCGTCTTTACGGATTGCCGTGATGACATGCAAATCGCGCAGGAAGAGATATTTGGCCCAGTGATGAGCATTTTAAGTTATCAAACTGAGGATGAAGTTATCACGCGTGCAAACCATTCAGTCTATGGGCTAGCTGCGGGCATTGTCACACAGGACTTAACACGTGCTCATCGTGTTATTCACCAGTTAGAAGCGGGTATTTGCTGGATCAATACTTGGGGTGAATCCCCAGCAGAAATGCCTGTGGGGGGCTATAAGCACTCTGGTGTTGGTCGTGAAAACGGCATTATGACGCTGCAAAATTATACGCAAATCAAATCCATTCAAATCGAACTTGGGGAGTTTTCATCCGTTTTTTAATCACATCATTTTAATTTGACTGAAACAGAGGAGATAACAATGGTCTATGACTATATTATTATCGGTGCTGGTTCAGCCGGTAACGTTCTTGCTACACGCCTGACAGAAGATCCTGAAGTTACTGTGCTGCTCCTTGAAGCAGGAGGGCCAGATTATCGGCTCGACTTTCGCACACAAATGCCAGCCGCATTGGCGTATCCGTTGCAAGGACGTCGTTATAACTGGGCGTATGAAACGGACCCCGAACCCCATATGGATCATCGCCGTATGGAATGTGGACGAGGAAAAGGACTCGGCGGTTCATCATTAATCAATGGCATGTGCTATATCCGTGGCAATGCCATGGATTTCGATGGATGGGCACAAGCTCCAGGTCTTGAAGATTGGCGCTATCTTGATTGTTTGCCTTATTTTCGCAAAGCTGAAAGCCGTGATATTGGGCCTAATGATTACCATGGGGGAGATGGCCCTGTGAGTGTCGCAACACCAAAAATGGCCAATAATGTACTGTTTAAGGCGATGGTCGAGGCGGGCGTACAGGCGGGTTACCCAAGAACTGAGGATTTAAATGGCTATCAACAGGAAGGCTTTGGCCCGATGGACCGCACTGTCACGCCACAAGGGCGACGAGCGAGCACTGGTCGTGGCTATTTAGACCAAGCTAAAGGGCGTAAGAATCTAACAATCGTGACGCATGCAACAACCGATGTCATTGAGTTTGAAGGCAAAAAAGCTACAGGGGTTAAATATTACCAAGGTGATAGCACGACAGCGATAACGGTAAGAGCGCAAAAAGAAGTGCTTTTATGTGCAGGTGCGATAGCTTCCCCGCAAATTTTGCAGCGCTCAGGCGTTGGCCCTGAAGACGTATTAAATGAGTTTAATATTGAAAAAGTGCATGTATTGGACGGTGTTGGGCAAAATTTGCAAGACCACCTTGAAATGTATTTGCAGTATGAATGCAAACTACCTGTCTCTTTATATCCTGCATTAAAATGGTATAACCAGCCGATGATTGGCGCACAGTGGTTATTTAAAGGGACGGGAATAGGTGCGAGTAACCAATTCGAGGCGGGTGGGTTTATTCGTACCAGTGATAAATTTGCATGGCCGAATATTCAATTCCATTTTTTGCCAGTAGCGATAAATTACAACGGCAGTAATGCGGTGAATTTACATGGTTTTCAAGCACATGTTGGTTCAATGCGCTCACCAAGCCGCGGTCGAGTTCGCTTAGCCTCATTGGACCCACGTCAACATCCAAGTATTTTATTTAATTACATGTCATCAACGCAAGATTGGGAAGAGTTCCGCGCAGCAATTCGCATCACGCGAGAAATTATGGCGCAACCAGCGCTTGACCCTTATCGGGGTGAGGAAATTAGCCCGGGTAAGCATATTCAAACGGATGAAGAACTTGATGCATTTATTCGAGAGCGAGCTGAAACGGCTTTTCACCCCTGTGGAACTTGTAAAATGGGTAATGATGATATGGCGGTGGTGGATGGTTCAGGGCAAGTACATGGGCTCAGTGGTTTACGGGTCGTGGATGCATCTATTATGCCGCTCATTATTACGGGAAATTTGAACGCAACGACCATCATGATTGCCGAAAAAATCGCAGATAAAATTCGCCATCGTCCGCCATTATCAGCAAGCGAAGCACAATATTATGTGGCAGATGGCGCGCCAGTGCGGGGGCAAGTACAAAAATAATACGCTATATATTAACGTATTAGCGACCTTTTATTTTTTACATTTTATTTAATTCTCCCAAGCGACGATGCATTAAGCATTGTCGCTTTTTTTACGCTTAAATAATTCGCAGATTAATAAACAACATCAATATTAATGGTAATACAAATGATATTTATTATGATCTTGATCATTATTATCATTGGTGTATATTCCAAGGCCTATTTGCATTCATGGGGGAAATAGGTTCGTAACCATTCAATAAATAAGGTTTTTATGTTGGCCTTGCTTAAGGCGTGACAGGCAAACACGCCATTACATTCACGAATTCCAGTATGGCAGCAGGGATATTTAAATCTGCCGGTACGGGGTTTTATCGTCTCAATAAAATAATCATTAATTAATGAAGGCATTACTTAAATGATATTTCAAAATAAAAAAATAATTAGCTTACTTGTTATTTGTTCGTCAAGTGCGGCATTTGCGGATGAAACTCAAACTACACCTCAAAAAGATAAGCTGCTGGTCACTGCCAGTAAAATAAAATCAAATAGCAAACAAATTGATACCAAAGATGTTTCAACCGTTCGGGGAACTACCAACTCAGACATATTTGCGAATGAAAGCTCATTACAGGTCAATAATGCCCGAAATGAAGCTGGGGCATTAGATATTGGTATTCGTGGCTTACAAGGCAATGGGCGAGTACCGATTATTATTGATGGCAGTTTACAATCGACCAATACGTGGCGGGGTTATCAAGGCAGTACAGATAGAACCTATATTGATATGGATTTGGTGGATACCATCAATATTGAAAAGGGGGCGTCGATGAGTAAATTTTCGGGGGGCGCTATTGGGGGAACAGTTAAATTAAAAACCTTGTCTGCAAATAGTATTATTCCTCAAGGCGATCAATTTGGTTTTCTATTTAAAGGGAATATTTACAACAATAACCGCCGTCCATCAGTGGCATCAGATAATAAAAATGAATCACAGTATCGTTTGTCAAATGGGGTTAAAAATTCACACTTTAATAACGGATCAGTGACCGCGGGAATGGCATATCGAAATGACAAGTTTGATGTGTTGATTGCCCACAGCGATAGAAAACAAGGTAACTTTTTTGCAGGGAAAAATGGCTATCATAAATATTCCTCCACCGATGCACCGATAAAACCAGGGCAAGAGGTGGTGAATACCAGTTATGAAAGCGAATCGACATTGATAAAAACCAATATCTACATTACCCCTTATTCAAGCCTTGAATTGAATTACCGCCACCATGAGCAAAAAGCGGGGGAAGTTTTGGCTGCATATTGGTATCAATCTGATGGGAAAATGCCTCAGTGGTCATTAGGGACGGCAGATATTGATACTGCTTCATTAAATTACTCCTATAAACCCGACTCATTGTGGGTGGACATGAATTTGGGCTTGTGGTGGACGAAAGGTAAATTTAAGCAACGTAATGGTACGACAGATGATGTCACGGCACATTATGGTAACCAATACCAGCACCGTTACACCGATGAACGAATGGGTTTTAACTTAGAAAATACCTCTGAGCTGGCAAATTACCCCATCAATGTGACTTACGGTGTGGAGTTTATGGAGCAAAAAACTAAGCCGTTAACTAAAACGTATCAACCAATATGGACACCAGAAGGGACAATTCAGGGAGATGAGTTGGACCCTGTAACGCGCAATGCCAAAGGCAAAAACACGTCTGCATTTACCAACATGGAGTATAAAGGTGAGTGGGTCAGTACATTAGCGGGTTGGCGAATTCACTCTTTTGACGTTGATGACCATGTATTAGGGAAAAGTATCAGTTATGGCCCGAAAAATGACTTTATGGGTGAAGTGCGTTTCCATGTGACTGATGAGTTAGATGTATATACTAAGTATTCAGATAGTTATCGCGAGCCAAGCCTATTTGAGACTACCGTTTCTGGGCAAACCTATTCTTATACGCCAGATGTGCCACTCAAACCTGAGCATGCTAAATCATTTGAGGTCGGAATCGATTTCGAAAAAAATAACCTTATTCTTGATGAAGATACTGCTAGCTTACGGGTTGGGTACTTTAATAATGATATCAAAGGGTATCTTTCCCAAGGTGTTAACCCAACGGGGGTCTATTCCCCTTATGTTGTGATGAAAAACTACGATAGCTTCAAGCTTTCAGGTTATGAAATTGAAGCGAAGTATGACTCTAATTATGCCTTTGGCTCTTTAGATGCCACCTTCTATAACAACTCAGAACTTTGTTCTCGCGATGAAATGGAATTAGGTAACTTACCATCAGCGTGTAACGCGGTCGGTTTTGCATGGGGTTTATCACCATCACGTCTTCCGCCAAAAAAAGTCGTCTCTGGGATTGTCGGCGTGAAAATGTTTGACCAGAAATTACAAACAGGTTTGCGTGTACGTTATAACGCAGGCAAGGAGTACCCACAAAAATGGTTAGCGGGAACTGCTGCGGCACCTGTCACTAAATTACATGCCAGCACGACTTTTGATTTATTAGGGAAATATTCAATCCAAAAAAACCTTCATGTGAATTTTAACATTGATAACTTAACCAATCGCTATGCGTTTGACCCAGGCACGGTTATTTATATGCCAATTCCAGGAAGGACGTTTAGATTAGGCCTTGAAGCAACCTTCTAAGTGTTCAATTCTATTGCCTTAGATTACGTTATCTAAGGCAATATTACGTTCGTCATTTATTTTGCAGAGAACTCTTTATATGCGCTGAGGGTTTCAGCGGCATACATGGCGGATGGGCCGCCTCCCATGAAGATAGCGACGCCGAGCGCTTCAGCTAACTCTTGTTCTGTTATGCCCAACTCAACCAATGTTTTGGCGTGAAAACCAATACAGCCATCACAGCGGTTTGCAACTGCGATCCCAATAGCGATTAGCTCTTTGGTTTTTTTATCTAGGGCGCCATTTTGAACGCCTGTACTGACAAGCCCCGAAAAATGTTTCATAACATCAGGAATATGTTTACCTAATTCTGGAAGGTGTTTACTGATATGTTGGGTAACTTCATTGTATTTAGACATTGTTTTCTCTCATTTTTTATTTATCTGACTAATATTATGTAAATAAATATAATATATTTTTATATAATGTTAATTACATTAAATGATAATGCATCAATAGCTTTAAAAATTGATTTAGTTTGGTTTTTTATTTTAATGAAGGGTAAGGGGTGGAAAAAAAACGCTAAAAATGGGCAAAAAAAACCTCCAAAAAAGATAAGGAGGGAAAATAAATATAAAGCGAGTCTATTTATATACCACTAATTTAATCTTAACCATACCCGACCAGATGAATTATTTTGTAAACACAGATTAAAAGGTAGTGGTTAATATAAAAGTTCTTTTAATTCATTCGAGTATAAGGCTACTTAACGGAGTTAATTAGCCACTGTAAATAATTATCTTCAACTTGACTGGGATCGAGCCTTATTAACTCAGGGGTTTCATAGGGATGTATTGTTTTTATTGCCTCAAAAATACTGAGTTGGTTCGATTGCGTTGTTTTAATTAGTAGTAAAATTTCTTTGTCTTTGGTGATGTTGCCTTGCCAAAGGTATAAGGACATTATTTCGGGTAATAAAGAAACGCAAGCAGCTAGCTGGTTATCTAAAAGATGTTGTGCAATTTTAATTGCACTTTCTTGGCTATTGGTTGTGCATAAAACAATGCAGGATTGTTGAGGGGTGTTACTCTGTGGGCTATTGGTAGTCATTTTATTTCCTCATTGCCATATTAAGAAGGGTGACATAATTAAGGGTAGATTAAAGACAATAACAAGGGGTGAATATAAATTTCTGGAAGGAATTTCTAAAAGAGCAAAAAAACAGAGACCATTTTAAGTTACAACTGTAACTCGAATAATACGCCAAACTGCTCAATATTTAATCTTTTTGCTGGTGGTTTATTAGCCTAATTGTGTTTTTATCGTAGATAAATGTAATTGAAATATTATTCGTGTATATTTAAAAAATTAACTTTTTTTTACTTATAATGCTATTAATTCGATTCAGCCTACAAAAAACAAGGTTAAATTATAAAAAAAATTGAAATTTGAGTATATTAAGAAACAATGAAGATAATAAATCGAGCTATTATATGTGACAGGTCTAAATACATTATATATGTGTGAAATACCAATTTAGTGAGTAACTTTTTTCTTGCGTTATTAAAAGAAAATAGGGATTTTTTGCATTCAATAATAGCGTTGGCTGTATTGGAACGTTAGTTATTACGCAATTTTACAAAAAAAAGTTACTTTTTTATGAAACAAAGTCACTAACTGATAACGATCAAAGTTTTTAGGTTCTACATTGTTAACATAATGATGTAAATCAAAATAATTATCTAAATATACTCAGTATTTCCATCTTTAGGCATGTATGGATAACTTTATGAATAAACTTACCCCTTTAAAACCTGTACCAACGTTAATCGCAGTTGTAATCACACTCGTCATTTGGTTTTTAATTCCTGTTCCTGAAGGGGTTAATCCAAATGCTTGGCATCTTTTAGCGCTATTTGTCGGCACAATCGCCGCTATTATTGGTAAAGCATTGCCCATTGGTGGTGTTTCCATTGTGGCTATTTCATTAGTTGCAGCAACAGGAGTAACCAACCCTGAATCAACGAAAGGCGCTATTGCTGATGCATTAAGTGGTTTTTCAAATGATTTAATTTGGTTAATCGGTATCTCGATTATGGTTTCGATGAGCTTGAATAAAACAGGCTTAGGCGCAAGAATTGGTTATTATGTTATTTCGTTGTTTGGTAAAAAAACGATTGGAATAGCATACTCACTTGCGATAGCAGAAACAATTCTTGCCCCTGTCACACCAAGTAATACCGCGCGAGGTGGGGGGATCATTCACCCAATTATGCGCTCAATTTCTGACAGTTTTGGGTCAAAAGCAGAAGATGGAACGGCGGGTAAAATAGGGCGTTATCTTTCTTTAGTAAACTATAATATTAATCCGATTACATCGGCGATGTTTATTACAGCAACTGCGCCAAACCCGTTAATTGTTAGTTTGATTATTAGTGAAACCAGCCAAAGCAATGAATTGACTTGGGGAATGTGGGCGATTGCGGCATTTGTTCCTGCGATTGTCTCGCTTATTTTAATGCCTCTGGTTATTTACTTTATGTATAAGCCTGAAATTACCTCAACGCCTGATGCACCTAATTTTGCAAAAGAACGTTTACAGCAATTAGGGTCAGTATCATTACCTGAAAAGATAACGTTAGGGGTATTTGGCTTACTGTTATTAATGTGGGCAGGTGTACCCGCAATGGTCTTTGGGCCAGCTTACAGTATTAATGCCACAACAGCTGCTTTTATTGGACTGAGTATTTTATTGGCAACGGGCGTGATTAATTGGGATGACGTGCTGAAAAATAAAGGTGCTTGGGATACGGTAGTTTGGTTCTCTGCCTTAGTCATGATGGCGAGTTTCTTAGGCAAATTAGGCCTAATAAAATGGATGTCATTAACTGTTGGAAGCACTATTGATAGCATGGGTATTAGCTGGGTTTGGGGAATGCTCATTCTGGTTTTAATCTATGTTTATTCACACTATTTCTTTGCAAGCACGACGGCACATATTACCGCAATGTATGCTGCGTTCTTCTCAGCTGGCTTAGCATTGGGCGCGCCTCCAATGTTATTAGCGCTAACACTGGCGTTCTCTTCATCGTTAATGATGTCACTAACGCATTATGGAACAGGGACTGCGCCGATTATCTTCGGGTCGGGATATGCAACGCTCGGTGAATGGTGGAAAACCGGCTTTGTGATGAGCGTTGTTAACTTGGCTATTTGGTTCTTTATTGGTGGTGTTTGGTGGAAATTCTTAGGCTACTGGTAATAATATCTTGTTAAAATAGTGGTAAATAAAAAGTCGGGCAATAATCACCCGACTTTTTTATGTTTGTTAAATGCTATAACGAACTCATTATTGCAATAATAGTGCTGATGATAATCGACATTAACATCATTTTTTTCCAGCTGATGACGCTCTTGGAATTGAGCGCATGTTGCCATAACAAACTAATTTCATCTGCATGAGCGTATTTTCGCGTTTTAATGGCGAGCTTAACATTTTTGATCATATTGTTGTCCGCTGAGGCACTATTTTTCATGATCATGGCAATTTACCTTTGTTGTAATAAATAACAGCATTGAGTGAGTCATATAAGAAATCGTTACGATGAAATGATTATCGCAGATAAAAAGTGAATAAAAATTGTCGAGTTTTTTTGCCTATTTCCCCATTTAGGCTCAGAAGCGTTTGTTTTTAGGATTTTTGTTAGTTAAAAGAATCGATAAAAATAACGTCATTAAGAGGAAATAAGGGCAATTTAAAGGTCATATTTACATTTTTTAGCGGGATATTTTTAATTTAAAAGTATAATGGCGAAGACTATAAATGTGATAGGTTTGATGACAAAAGCCAGTATGATGTATAGGCTCGCCATCACATTTATGCAGAGGAAAACATGTATTCACAAAGGAAAGCCGAATTCTTCTTGGTATTAACCACGATGATTGCCGCTTGGGGATGGGTTTTTTCGCGTGAAGCTGTTCAAGGTATGCCTGTTTTTACTTTTCTTGGGACGCGATTTTTACTCGCCGCTATTATCTTGCTCCCTTTTTGCAAAGGGAAAAAAAACAAAATTCCATTAAAACAATTACCTAAAATATTGATGACAGGCGGTTGGATGGCACTAAATTTAGTTTTGTGGATCCATGCAGTCGCTATAACCGACTCTATTGGGGAAGGGGCTTTTATCATGAGCCTTGCGATGTTATTTGTTCCTTTAGTCGCATGGGTTATCTTAAAAAATAGGCCAAGCCGATATTTTTGGGAAGCCTTACCGGTGGCTATTATTGGGTTAGCTTGTTTAACTTTGTTTAAAGCGCAGCTTGAATTTAAAGCGAGTCAGCTGTGGTTTTTAGGTGCAGCTATCGTTCAAGCGATTTATTTTTGTTATACCAGTTTGTATACCCGTATGGTGCCCCTTTTACCTTTAACAACCATACAGTTAGCCACTACAGGGATTGTGTCCATTGTGCTTTCACTCTTTTTAGAGGAATGGCCGACAAGTTTAACCACGCCAACCGTGATGTGGTTAGCGGCAAGTGTTGTTATCGCGACAAGCTTACGCTTTGTATTGCAACTTATTGGTCAAAAGAATACTACTGCAGCCAATGCCGCTATTATTATGATTTTAGAGCCTGTGATGACAGTTTTTGTTGCTGCCATCTGGTATCACGAACGTATGCCTCTGATTCAAATAGTGGGCTGTATACTGATTTTGTTTTCTTTATTTTATTATCGCTGGCGTTGTTCAAACTCACTATCTAAATAAGACCTAATAGATAAAAAAGCATTAATCATTGCGGATTTTTTTAAAGAAAACGACTATGATTAATAGCAAGATTTACTGATGGGGATATTAATCTTAATAAGAAGTTCTTATTTTGCAAATTAAGATTAATAGTGTTGAAAATAGAAAATAATCACCCAAAATAGCGAAATACTGGGCAAGAGCATGTATTGCTATTGCTAAGCATCGAAAGCTGAATGAGGAAAATAGGCAAAAAATGAAAAAATTAGCATTAATATTGGGTATGGCGGGTGTGATGACGGTGTTATCAGCATGCTCCGATGAAAAATCAGAAATTGCAGAATATAAAGAGAATTTTGTCAATACATGTGTGGTGGCTTCAGGTAATCCACAAGGCGAAACCGCAAAAGCAATTAGCGCCATTTGTGGCTGTGCATATGATAAAACGATTGAAAAATATGGTTTAAGTGAGTTTAAACGTATGGACGGCGAGCTGGAAAAATCAGGGAACGCAGAACCTGAATTCCAAAAAACAATGATTGAATTTGTTCAACAGTGCTCGCAAAACGCACGATAATATCACCTAACCCGCAGTGAATTATTCCACACTGCGGGTATTTATATTATTGAAATAAATTTTTAAATTGATGAGGCGCACTGCGTAAATATTGTGGTGCCACATCAATTTTCTCGTTCAGCTCAGCTGCTGCACGCCAAGGCCAGCGGGGCTCAAATAAAATCCCCCGTCCAATTGCCACAAAATCTGCCTGATGTGTTGCAATAATTGCTTCTGCTTGTAGCGGTTGCGTGATTAACCCAACCGCAATAACGGGTATCATGCTATGTTCATGAATCGCTTGTGCGATAGGGACTTGGTAATTCGGGCCCAGAGGGATTTGCTGCTCTGGTGAAATACCACCTGAAGAAACATGAATGTAGTCACAACCAAGTTCTTCTAATTGTTCACATAGTTCGATAGATTCAGGAACATCCCAGCCATTTTCTAACCAGTCAGTTGCAGAAATACGCACACCAACAGCGATGTTAGGATTGATCGCTTCACGAACTTCATGAAATACATTTATTAGCAAGCGGCTGCGGTTTTCAAAGCTTCCGCCATATTCGTCTTGGCGTTGGTTTGAAATGGGTGATAGGAATTCATGCAATAAATAGCCATGAGCTGCGTGGATCTCTATAACATCAATCCCCGCTTGTTCAGCGCGTTTTGCCGCATCAATAAATTGTTGCTTTATTTCGTTAATCTCATCAACACTTAATTCTTTTGGTGGGTGATTATGGCCAAATGCGAGTGGAGAAGGTGCAACAGTTTGCCAACCATTAACATCAGCCGTACTGAGACTTTTTCCTCCTAACCAAGGAAGGTCACACGAAGCTTTCCTGCCCGCATGGGCAATTTGAACCCCTAAGCGCGCATCTGAATATTGGCGAATATCCGTGATCATTTGTTTCATCGCTACGGCTTGTTCGTCATTCCATAATCCAAGATCTTTATAGGTGATCCGCCCTTCAGGGGCGATAGCACTCGCCTCAATGATGACTAATGCTGCGCCAGATAAGGCAAGGTTCATATAATGTGAGTTATGCCAAGCGGTAGGCAAACCATCATTAGCTGAATATTGGCACATCGGTGGAATAATAATTCTGTTTTTTAGTGAAACCAGACCCATTGTTGCAGAAGAAAAAAGGCGACTCATTAGTGAATTCCTTATTCGTAATCGTTGTTATCCCATTATTATACTCAAATCAATAATTGTTTTTTGTGAGATGGTGTGGTGCTAACTCTAAAATAGTGTTTTTTTAAATCAGGAATAAAGAAAAAAAAGCAAGTGATTTAATTCAGTTTTGAGTAAATCTACAAAAAGCATATTTTTCTCCTCCCTAAAAATAAAAAAAGTGAAATTTATTCAAAAAAAATATAAAAAATAAAATAAATGAATAATGAATGATTTTAGATGCAGAGAAATCCACAGGTTATAAATAAACTCGTTAATAACCAATCTATTTTGGTGTTAATAGTAGCTATGGTTTTAATGGTGCTAATAGCGCTTTCGGCTATTTTTTTATTTTAAATAGTGATTTTAATAAGTGTAAATAAGTTGTTATTATCGCAAAAATAGATAGTGAGACTTGCGAATAGACTGAAGGATTTATATAAGCAAGGTACTGATACGTAATGAAATGAGTGAATCCATTTTTCAATATAATCAATGTTGAACATTGAAAATTTTCCAACTAATTACATAAAATCATTCACCTGAAAAATATAATTCTAAGAAGGAAGCGCATGTGTTAACAATTATTGGTATTTTAATCATTGTATCGATAGTCACCTTATTAATGATGGGGAAAGTTAGCCCCATTATCGCAATGTCATGTATTCCCTTTCTGGGGGCCTTATTAGCAGGGTATTCAATCGCAGAAATATCCGTCTTTTTTGAAAGTGGTATTAATAAAGTCTCTAAAGTTGCAGCGATGTTTTTATTCGCCATTTTATTCTTTAGTTTGATGAAAGATTTGCATATCTTTGACCCATTAATTCGATTAATGGTCAAAATGACCCGTGGAAATATTATTGTTGTCTGTATTATGACAACACTTATTGCGGGTGTTGTGCACTTAGATGGCTCAGGCGCTGCAACGTTCCTTATTATTATTCCTGCACTTTTACCCTTGTATCGTCAGCTTGGGATGAGCCCGTATTTAATGTTGTTATTAATGTGTGCCAGCATGGGGATTATGAATATGGTGCCATGGGGTGGCCCATTAGGACGAGCTTCAGCTGTTACAGGAATTGATGCTTCTATTTTATGGCAGCATTTAATCCCTGTTCAATTAATCGGTATGGGCGGCGCTGTTATATTTGCAGTCATTATGGGAATGCGTGAAAAACGCCGTATTGCAGCGGCCAAACTTAATGGGACTACGCCGTATGAAATGGATTCATTATTACCCGTGAGTGATGATATGGCAGATGTGGCTGATACTGTCCATAAACCTAAAAAGCCGTTAATTAACGGTGGCTTAATTATTGCGTCAGTTATCTGCCTAGCATTTGGTTTATTATCAGCCCCTTATGTTTTTATGATTGCGCTTTCTCTTGCATTAATGGTTAACTTTCCAAACCCGAAAGACCAAATGAAAGTGCTTTCACAACACGCACCACAAGCGCTAGGGATGGTTGCGATTATTTTAGCCGCAGGGGCATTCTTAGGAATACTATCTGAAGGTGGTATGTTGAAATCCATAGCGATGGATTTAACCGCTATCTTGCCAACAGAATGGGTATCGAAAATTCATATTTTTGTAGGGATTATCGGTGTACCCATGGATATTTTCACCAGTACAGATGCCTACTATTTTGCTCTGTTACCAATCATTCAACAAATTGCAGGTACTGTAGGTGTTGACCCATCATCCGTGGTCTACGCGATGGCAATAGGTAACAATGCAGGGACATTCGTCAGTCCGTTCTCACCAGCAGCATGGTTAGCAATGGGGCTAGCGGGAATTGATATGGGACGTCACCTACGCTACTCGTTTGGTTGGATTTGGTTGTTTAGTTTCTTTTTACTTGCTATTGGCGCCGTACTTGGGCTCTACTGATTATTCTTCTGATTATTCTTCATCTTTTGGTCTGTCGCGTTGTTGGCTTCAAAAATCAACCCGAGTCACATACTTATGTATGCTCCTCGGGATTGACTTTCTTTGCCGCCTAGCGACAGACGCAAAATCTATTGAATAATCCGATCTCATTAGATAAAGCATAATCTTAATGTTGCCGCTTAGCGACAGACGTAAAATCTATTGAATAATTGAAACTTGAATTGTCAGAATTTAAAAAGTAGCTAAATAAATAATTAGGTTGCTAATTATCAGATAGTTACTATGTTGGAAAATTAACGGGTGTGACATCATTTATTGGTTAATTATATCAATAAGGTTTTGTTATGCGCCGGCCACTTTCTTCATATCATCCCATTCTCTATTGGCTGCGTGTGACCCAAAAACGTCTGGCTCGACGATTACATTGGGCATTTTCGTCTAAGTACTATTCGAAAGCGAAATCCAGTGAACGCCTTGAATACCGCTACAATAAGCACACCTCTAAGCTTATCCGTAAACTGGGTGACTCTGATTTGCGTCTGCAACATAACAAAGTGATTAACTTACGGATTGCAGCGCAAGCTATGAATGGCCTCACCATTTATCCAGGGGAATATTTCTCTTTTTGCCGTTTGGTTGGAAAACCGACGGCACGTCGTGGCTTTGTTGAAGGAATGGAACTGTCTTTTGGTGAAGCGCGCTCGGGGATTGGCGGGGGAATTTGCCAACTGAGTAACTTAATTCATTGGATGGTTTTACATTCGCCGCTGCAAGTGGTTGAACGGGCAAATCACAGTTTTGACCCGTTTCCGGATGAAGGGCGTGTATTACCCTTTGGCTCTGGGGCCGCTATTTTTTATAACTACATCGATTTGGTGTTTTACAATCCAACCCAGAGTGCCTTTCAATTGGTGTTTAATATTGCGGAGCACCAACTAGAGGGGGAATTATTGTGTAGTGATCCCCGTGAAGTGAAATTCCATATTTACGAAAAAGATCATAAATTTACCCGTGAAAATAACGTGGTTTATCGCCACAATGAAATTTGGCAGAAAGTGACAACTAAAGGCCAAGAACCCGTGACATTGCAAGATAATTGCGTGTATCGTAATAAAGTTGTGGTGAAATATGCCCTTGAAGAGAGCCAAATAACAGCGTAATAATGCCAACTTAGGTTGATATTAGGAATATATTGATAGCCTTTATCTTGACTGTTGGACTAAAATCCCCCTGAATTTAATTCTAATTAGCTAATATTAAATGATTAGCATCCAAAAAATGAGGCCGTTACTCGGAATAGATATGTAATACCAACACTTGATTTCTCAACATTTAAAGACGCAAATCTGGCAAAGATTTGTGGTTATTTCTATTTCTTTAGAGAAAAGCATGATGAATATGCAATCAAGAAAGTATGGTAGAACGTATCATTATCCGTTCTCACCCGGTACGACGAGCGACGATCGTATCAATAGTGATTGGTGGGCTCATATCCAAAATATCGACACGCTGATCCACACAGAAAAACTCGATGGCGAAAATAATTGCTTGAATCGCCATGGCGTTTTTGCACGGTCGCATGGTGCACCGACACAATCCGCGTGGAGCCAGCAAATTCGCCAGCGTTGGCAGCTGATTAAAGATGATTTGGGGAATATCGAGCTATTTGGTGAAAACCTCTATGCGGTACATTCCATTGAATATCAACATATTGAAGATTATTTTTATGTGTTTGCGGTACGCCAAGGCGAATACTGGCTAAGTTGGGAAGAAGTGCAGTTTTATGCGGCACTATTTGATTTTCCTACTGTGCCACAACTTGTGCTGCCTATGAATAAACAGATGAGTGAGCAAGAGTATGCACGCTCATTAATTGCAGCGGCATCATTAGATAGCCAATTTATTGCTTATGATACGCATACAGGCCAAGCCTGTAGTATGGAAGGCATTGTTAGCCGTGATAGCCAAGGTTTTCATGTAGATGATTTTATGTCTCATGTGTTCAAATATGTGCGTAAAAATCATGTGAAAACAGACATTCATTGGAAGCGAAACTGGCAAAGAGCCAAGTTGGCGTTTGAGCGACAAGGAGAGCAATCATGAGTTGGCAATTCACTAAAAGCCGCGATTGGGCACAACTTGAAGCTCAGTTTGATTTTGTGCGCGATATGCAAAATGTCCCGCAAGATGCACTGCACCATGCTGAGGGTAATGTGGCTATTCACACCCAAATGGTGCTTGCTGCACTGGAAAGTCTGCCAGAGTATCAGCAGCTTTCTGAATCCAAACAAAATATCGTCTGGGCGGCAGCGTTATTGCATGATGTGGAAAAACGCAGTACAACGCGGGAGGACGAAGAAGGGCGTATTCATTCACCGGGGCACGCTAAAAAAGGCGAGTTATCCGCGCGAAATATTTTATTTCGCCAAGTCGATACTCCATTTGCTGTGCGTGAGAAAATTGCGGCACTTGTGCGTTTTCACGGTTTACCTTTATGGTTGATGGAAAAACCTGACCCAGAACGAACACTTTTTGCCGCTTCATTACGCGTAGAAATGTCCTTGTTATGCATGTTAGCAAAAGCGGATGCGATAGGCCGCACTTGTGAAGATAAAGCGGAATTATTAGCGCGTATTGAGTTGTTTGAGTTGTTTTGCCGTGAACAAGGTTGTTGGGATAAGCCAAAAGAGTTTGCTTCATTAGCAGGGCGTTTTCATTATTTTCATCATCAAAGGGGGACGCCAGATTACCAACCTTTTGAGGAAGAAGTCAGTGAAGTCACCATGTTATGTGGCTTACCGGGGATGGGTAAAGACCATTTTGTGAAACAGTTTTACCCGCAAACTCAGATGGTCTGCCTTGATGAAATACGCCGTGAGCACAAAATCAACCCAGCAGACCGAAATGCGCAAGGCTGGGTGGCGCAGCAAGGCAAAGAGCAAGCAAAGCAATTTTTGCGTACAAAAACGGATTTTATTTGGAATGCGACCTCCCTCAGCGCGTCTTTGCGCGAAAGTATGGTGAGCTTGTTTGCTCGCTACCAAGCGAAAGTGCACATTGTGTATTTAGAAGTGCCTGATAAGCAGTGGCGACAACAAAACCAACAGCGGAAATTTGCTGTGCCAGAACAGGTGATGGAGCGAATGGCGGGTAAGTTAGAGTTACCTACCCCTGATGAGGCATACCGTGTGTCTTATTATATCAATGGGGAGTTTGTCGATTTACTTGATTGATAACGTTTAATAACCTGCCCTAATTAATAGGGCAGGTCAGCGCAATTACAGCACAAATACATCCCCTTCAAAGAGCTTACGTGCAGTGCGGATTATCGAGGCCTGTAATCCTTCAGGGGAATCTCCTGGTTGGTTCAGAGTTACTTCAAATTTGCCACTTAAATGCTCAATCGCAATGTTTTTCATATCCACAGATTGAACATAACGCTGTGCAATGTTATTTGGCAAAATGGTGCTGGTGGCGATAGCAATTGCCCCAGTCACCGCCAGTGCGCCGTGGCATTTTTGCGGCATAAAATAACGGACGTTAATGGTGCCGCCTTGGGTAGCAGGTGAAACTAGAATCGGTTTCGGGATCACTTTTTTCGTGACATCGCCTAACCCCATCATGGCACCTGCTTTAATGCGAATTGACTCGAGTTGTTGCATAAACGCGTTGTCGGATTCTAATTCTGTGGCACTTTCATAACCCGTCTTGTTTAATTGTGGCGCATCGATCAAGACAATGGGAACCGCCATATCAATGCAGCTAACCTCAATGCCATCAATGGTATCGATGGCATTACCCGTTGGTAATAACTTACCTGTTTTGGCACCACTAGCATTTAAAAAGGTGAGGGCGATAGGCGCTGCACTACCGGGCACACTAGCAATTTGGGTATTCCCTTTATACTGAACCTGACCATCAGGGGTCTGTACGGTAGAATTGACAAAGGTTTCCGTGTTGACATTACGAACACGGACCGTGGTCACATTATCTATGATAGGTACTAACCCTTTTTCGAGGGCAAAAGGACCAACAGCACATAACATATTGCCACAATTTGGGGCGGTATCGACAATGCGCTCAGTAATCGCCACTTGGGCAAATAGATAATCGACATCCGCATCAGGATGTTCAGAACGGCTGATAATGGCGACCTTACTGGTTTGCGGGCTACCGCCGCCAATGCCGTCAATCTGTAAAGGGTGACCCGAGCCCATAATATCTAAAATCAATTCATCACGTTCTTTGATATCGGTTGGTAATGAGTCAGCCAGTAGAAAAACGCCTTTTGATGTGCCGCCGCGCATTAGAGTACATGGGATTTTTTTCATAAGCTTATATCCTCGTCATATTTCGGTCTGTAGCGGTGTTGGCTGCAATCGACAACCCAAGTCACATACTTATGTATGCTCCTTGGGATTGTCTCATTTGCCGCCTAGCCACAGTCCGAACTATTTAGAGGATTATTTTGGATCCTTGTCATATTTCGGTCTGTAGCGGTGTTGGCTGCAATCGACAACCCAAGTCACATACTTATGTATGCTCCTTGGGATTGTCTCATTTGCCGCCTAGCCACAGTCCGAACTATTTAGAGGATTATTTTGGATCCTTGTCATATTTCGGTCTGTAGCAGTGTTGGCTACAATCGACAACCCAAGTCACATACTTATGTATGCTCCTCATCCCCGTCATATTTCAAACCGCAGCGTTGTTGTCTGCACTCAGTTACCTTAGTCACATACTTGTGTATGCTCCTAAGGATACCTTCGTTTGACGCCTAGCTGCAATTTGAACTATTTAGGGGATGGCTCCAGCATGTTCTTCAAAACCGCACCATTGTTAACGCGAAATAGTCATTGTCAGATTTAAAAAGGGGCACAATTTGTATTGTACCCCATTGAATGGTTTAGTGAATAATGATTACAGAGCGCATTAAATCAGGCCCATGCTAATCAATATTTCCCACCAACCTAAACCGATAGTCATGTGGACGAATAAGCTAACAAATGCCACTAACCCACCGATGATCCACCAAGAACGAATATCATTGTAGCCTGCACCGAAGACGATTGGTGCTGCGGCACCACCGTAGTGCGTTACGCTTCCGCCGTATGCGTTAGAAAACAGTAAGCCTAACGCCAGTAACATAGGAGGTGCACCTGCGACCATACCGACAGTGGCAAATACAGGCACCATCGCGGCAACATAAGCACCACCTGAGGCGAACAGGTAACGAATTGCGACACTGATAAACATGATAACAAAGAAAGCTAACATGGCTTGGTCACCGAAAGATAGGTACTGACTCATGGTGTCGGCTAACCATTTAAAGAAGCCCGCTTTAGTCAACACACCAGACATACTGATGATACCACCGTACCAAATCAGGGTGTTCCAGCCACCTTTGTTTTTCAGCACGTCATCCCACGTGACAACACCTAAAATTAAGGTTAATGCCATGACCGCGATAGCGACACTGGATGCGCTCACGCCGATAAGGTCAGAGAAAATCCAGCCGCACAGCGCAATAACGAAGATGATGGCTAGCAGTTTTTCACGCATGGTCATCGGACCTAAGTCTGCTAAACCTTTTGCCGCGATCTCTTTGTTATTCACCTTTTTGAGTTCAGGCGGATACAGTTTATAAATCATTAACGGTGTCAGAATCAGCATGATCAAACCCGGAACGGATGCTGCAAGTGCCCATCCTCCCCAGCTTAAATGAATGCCCATAATGTCACTCATCATGGCTAATGCTAAAGCGTTTGGTGCCATCGCTGTTAAGAACATATAGCTGGTAGTTTTGGTCACCATATACACGTTCACTAATAGGTAGTGGCCTGCTTTACGAGGGCTTTTTTCAGGATCAGATCCTAACGCCACCGCCACACTGTTAATGATTGGGAATACAATCCCACCCGCACGAGCTGTATTCGATGGCGTCGCAGGGGCTATAATTAAGTCAAGGATTGCCGTCACATAGCCAAGGCCTAATGTCGTACCGCCCAATTTACCAATCAAAATATAAGAAAGGCGTTTACCCAGACCTGTAATAACAAATGCAGCACTTAGCGTAAACGCCGCAAATACTAACCATGTTGTCCCTGATGCATAACCACTTAACACTTCACTGGCTTTCACATCTTTTGTTCCCGTAACACCTATAATGACGGCGCTGGCGGCAATAGTGGCTAATAAAATAACGGGTTCTGAATAAGGTTTTAATACCAGCCCAACAATAGCCGCGAGGTAGAGACCAAATAATAACCACGCGATATGTGGTAACCCTGCTGGGGTCGGTATTAAGGCGATAATGATTGGAATTGCTATCAGAAGTAGCAGTTTCCAGATTTTGTCTTTTGGCATGGGCATAATCCTTAACGAAATTAAAACTTGAATATTATGAATTCGGTTTTTCGTCATATTGGAGGTATAGCAATGCATTAATAGGGATAATGGTTTTAATATTCATTACCATTATTTAGCTATTTCCAATATGTTATAAATTCTTTAAATCAATAACGGTTGCTTAATTAAATATATTTTTATTTATCTTTATTAATTAAATTATTGAATGGGTTCCTGTGTTGGTGAATATTTAAGTTGTTTTAATTTTTAAAGCTAAATACCGAAGCCTTGTCTAGGCAGACGGGCAAAAAACCACGTTAAAATGAGTAAATCTGCGCTGCCACCGGGGCTTAAATTCTTTTGAATACAGTGTTGGTCAAATTGTTTTACTTTGACTAAATCATCAGGGTGATTAATACCCTCTTGCAATAACTCGGTTGCTTGCTGTTTTACCCAAATTAAACCGTTTAAGCCGCCACGATTTGCAATATTAGTATCATCATTAATTTTCATTAATAGAATTAACGTATTTATTAAAGCTATTTCAGTATGCTGTTGCGCTGCCAATTGCTGTAAATAAAACGGTAATGCATGGTTGATGACTAATGAGTAGCCACCTTCGGCTTCCCCTCGTGCGCCCGTAAATCCAAATTGTTGGTATAACCGTTGGCCTGCTGTTGGGGTATCCGTAGGTTGCCTCAATTCAGCGCAAATTCCTTTGCACATCCCAGCAATTAATTGGCTAATCGCAGATGGTGTCACGGTTTGCTGTAACGCCATTAAGCGGCCAACAGCGGTTAACACTAACCCTAATGAAAAAATGCTGCCTTTGTGGGTGTTTACCCCTTGCGTTGCTCGGAACATGGCGGTTTCACATTCGATTCCGATAGTTCTAATTTTGCTTAAAACTTGGTTAATCGGTAACGCTTTATACTGCGCGCCAGCGTGTATAAAAGACGGAAAAAATTTGGCGATGGCATTGGCACTTAAATGAAAATCGGTCAGCGCCATATCTTTATGGGCGCCTGTATTGTACTTATCCACCAGACCCGGTTTTGGGGTTAAATTCACTTCAGCGAGCATGGCTTGCCAAGCTAACTGGCTGTAATAGTGAGTGAGTTGGTCACTTAGGGTTTGTGAATAGTTAACACGTTCCATGGGCTAACTCCTCAATGCGAAGAAGAATATCAGCCAACGGATGTGTGCGATGACGAGCACAAACTTTGGCTTCTTTTTCACAAATTAAACAGTGTCTTACAGGTAGTTCTAATTGACTCCGTGAATATTGTTTTCCTTGTGCATCAAAGACATCAAAATCCCATAAACGCCCCACAGGGGAGAATTCTTCAGCTTCAATTAACGCTTTTTTCACATCAATGGCATCTGCATCTACGGCAACTAAACATTCAGGCCCTGTGCGTAATGCCCATGATTGTTGAGATAAAAGTACCCACTGCCTGCATAAAGCAACTTGTTTAAGCGCATTTAGGCCCTGATTAAACACGTGTCTAACAAGGGAGTTGTCTTTGATAGCTCCCGGGAAAACGACAGTAAATGAAATCAAGGTTACCTGATGGAGACCAATCCATTGTTGCTGGCGAGCCTGACGGGCATCGCGGCTTGCCAGCAGCTCAGGTAAGGAAATTTCAAATTGCTCTTGAGTATCAGGCAGTGGGCAAAACATAGTTACTCCTTCACTTGATGAACAACATCAATCACAGAGCCATCACGGTAACGCACAACAGCAACGACTTTATCTGTAAATTCAATCGGATTCGGCGTTCCAGTGAGTAACTGGGCACGTTCCCTTAACCAGCCAATTGAAACCGTTTTGATGCCTTGGTTTTCTAATTGCTGTTTCAGTTCAGGGCGTGCAGGGTTAACGGCAATGCCATGGTCGGTCACTAAAATATCGACGCTTGATCCTGGTGTAACGCAAGTCAGGACTTCATCAACTAATGTTGGGATACGACCTCGCACTAATGGTGCAACAATAATCGATAATTTTGCTGCCACAGCGGTATCACTGTGACCACCAGATGCACCACGAATAACACCGTCAGAACCCGTTAACACATTGACATTAAAGCGAGTATCGATTTCTAGTGCACTGAGCACGACGACATCTAACATATCAACAGATGCGCCTTTGGAATCAAAACACGCGTACTGATTTGCACTGATTTCAATGTGGTTTGGATTACGAGCGAGTGACTCTGCCGCGGCTTTATCAAAGCTTTGTACATCTAATAATTTGCGGATTAAGCCTTTTTCATGCAAATCAACGATGGTGGATGTTATGCCACCAAGGGCAAAGCCTGCGGTAATATTGTGGCGGCGCATTTTATCTTCTAGGAAGCGTGTAACCGCAAGGGATGCTCCACCTGTGCCCGTTTGTAATGAAAAACCATCTTTAAAAAAGCCAGATTTTTCAATTACATCAGCGGCAGTACGGGCAATCAATAGTTCCCTTGGGTTTGAGGTCATACGCGTGGCGTCAGCACCGATTTTATCTGCATCACCGACACGTTTTACTTTAACAATATAGTCGACTTCATCTTGCTTGATACTGGATGGGTTATGCGGATAATCCAGTAATTCTTCTGTCAGCATCACCACTTTTTTCGCTGTTTCGGCATCAATTTTGGCATAACCTAATGAGCCGCAGCTGGCGGTGCCTGTATAGCCGTTGGCATTACCGTATTCATCGCAAGATGGCACACCGATAAAGGCAACATCAATACGCAGTTCACCACTGTGTACGAGGTTTGCACGACCACCGTGTGAATGAATTTGCACTGGCTCTTCAAGCTCGCCACGGGAAATCACTTCGGCTAGTGGGCCACGGATCCCCGAGGTATAAATCTTACGAATAACACCGTGACGAATATGTTCGACCAGTGGTGAATGGCATGCGCTGAGTGAGCTAGATGCTAATGTGAGATTACGAAATCCCATTTCAGCAATCACTTGCATGACCATATTGACAGTCAGATCGCCACCACGAAACGCATGGTGAAACGAAATTGTCATGCCATCTTGTAAACCTGAGCGGCGAATAGCCACTTGCAAGTCATCGCACAGCTTGCGGTTTCTTGGTTTTTGAACCTGTTGTTGGACTTTACCAATATCTTTAAATTCACGTAATGCTTCATCACTATTAGGTTGTAGGTAAGCACTTACGCGTGTTTGACGTTGAGTATTCGTTGTCATGTTCTTTGCCTCACTCTTCCCGAATTCCAGATAATGCCGCGCGAGATAACACTAAGCGGGCTCTGTCAATGACTGGGCCATCAACCATTTTTCCGTTCAATGACACCACGCCTTTACCTTCAAGGGCAGCGGCATCAGCGGCATCAACAACACGTTGGGCATGGTCGACTTCTTTTTGAGTTGGCGCATATAGGTTATGGAGTAACTCAATTTGTCTTGGGTTAATTAATGATTTGCCATCAAAGCCAAGTTGTTTAATGTGAGCCGCTTCGCGTAGAAAGCCCTCTTCATTATTTGCATCAGAATAAACGGTATCAAAGGCTTGGATACCGGCTGAGCGTGCGGCTTGTAAAATGGCGCACCGAGCATAGAGGAGTTCAACGCCGTCGGGAGACCGCTCGGTGCGCAAATTGCGGACATAGTCCTCGGCACCTAACGCGATGCCTATAAGTCGTGGTGATGAATGGGCGATATTCACAGCTTGTGTGATCCCCATCGGTGATTCAATCGCGGCCAGTAAACCAGTGCTACCTTCTTCGCGGCCACAGCTTTTTTCAATGCGTAATATTTCGTTTTCGATATCTGTCACGTCTTGTGCCGTATCTGTTTTAGGTAAACGCACAATTTTTGCGCCACCGCGAACGACCGCTTCAAGGTCAGCAACACCAAATGCGGAATCTAACGCATTCACACGGACAATGGTTTCAATGTCAGCATATAAAGGGTGCTGTAATGCATGGTAAACCAAGCGACGTGCCGTATCTTTTTCACGTAAAGTGACGGAGTCTTCTAAGTCGAACATCAACGCATCTGCTTTATAAATGAAAGAGTTACTTAACATCGCTGCATTTGAGCCGGGGACGAAAAGCATGCTTCTGCGTGTACGGGATTTTTGTTCGGGTGTCATTATTTATTCTCCCATGGCAAATAATCGATATCGCAAGCGCGTGCGAGTAGCGCTTCCAAACGCGCTCTGAGCACACATTCCAAAGCACCTTTATCATCTACGATAATTTGAGCACCTTGGATATCATGCAGAGCTATCATTTCTTGTACGATACTGGCGATAGCATCGCCAAATTGCTTTTCAACACTGCTGGTTATTTGTACGGAAACTTCTTGGGTGTCTTCTAGTGGTTCTATTCGAACCATGACATCACTTGATTCAAGTGTGCCAGCGACGGCTGCGTGTTTAATCTTCATATTTCACCTATGGCTAATTCAGAACTTTCGATGCGGTTTGTTGTTGATGTTGCTTGATTGGCGAGCATCTCTTGTAAATATTGATATGTCGCGTCAGGCACTATCGCCTTAATAGCCGCAAGATCTTTTTTAGCGAGCAGTCTTCTAACTTGTGAGGCGGAAACCGCCGTTCCATTGATGACTGTTCGCGGAAATTCAACGAGTTCTATAGGTGGAAAATTCATCGCATCTGTTTCAAGCCAATAGCGCATGTCTTGGTTATATTGGTTGGTGACTTGGCAAAATGGCTCTGATCCGACGAATCTATGGGTTATCCCCAGTGCAGGGGCAATATATTGGCGAAAAATCTTAATATCGATTTCGGTATAACAGTTATTGGCTACGGTTTTATCTTTAATAAAGTAGCAAGGGAAAGTTGCCCGAGAAATAATGTATTCAGAACCACGGTGAATGGTTAAATTTTCAATACCTTTTGTACCTGCTTCAATTAAGTTCAGTCTGACCTTATAAGGGAAGCGAGAGGTATCCTCTTTAACAACAAATAAATGGAGCCAATCACAGGCCTTGGCTGCCTGTTCGATTAGGTAACGATGCCCAAGTGTAAATGGATTGGCATTCATCACGATGGCACCAATTTTTTTACCTTCAACACGCTGGGCTTTTAAACTTTGAATATAACGCTTTAGATAGCAGCAACTGTTTTCCATTAGAACCATTACATCAGGTACAGTCGCAATGGTATGAAAACCACATTGTTGGAATAGGCTTTCATTTTGAAATTTGGTGTAAATAAATAAATGGGTTGTATTATTTTCGTAAGCAAGGTTAACAAGTTCTGTTGCGAGTTTTAATGCCAAACCTTCGCCACGAACATCGTCGCTAATTGCTACGCATTTAATAACGTTTTTTGCTAATCCGCCACACGCGATTAATTTTTCATTACGGGTTATTGTAATGAAAACATCGATGCTGGCATCAAGCTCTAAATCGTTTTCCTTTAAAAACTGAGTGATTTCAGCAAGTTTCCTGTTCTCATGACGTTTTACCTGATTAAACGTTATGTTTTCGAACATAATAGTATCCTGCATCTCTTTTAGAGATGTTTTTAAAATGTTGCTAATGTTAAAGTTAATTAAATAAGTATTTTTGTTTCTTTTCTTTCTTGAAAATATAAATTCTTATTTAATTTCCCTTTTCAATATTAATATTAAAGGTCCTGTATTTAATATATTTGACCTATTTCATGTTTCTAAAATGAGTTTGTATTTGTTTAATGGTTTTAATGTTTTTAATTATTCGATATGTGTTTTATTGCTTGGTTTTAATGTGTTTAATTAATAATATGTGTATTATGTCTCTAGCTTATATTTCTAATATCTATTATTCTGTGATTTTTACTGTAACAAATTTTTTACTTTTCAGTTGGTAACGAGAACCTATATGAAAAAAGAACACCCATTCTCTGCATTGGCAAAAGTAAACTCTATTTCCTTTTCAGTACGAGTTTTCTTTCTTCTATTGGTTGTCTCGTTATTTTTGACCTTAGGCTTGGGCAAATATTTTACTGACACTGCTGAAAATCGAATGATGGCAAATATTCGGTCATTGGCAATGAGCCAAGCAAAACTGATTGCTTCAATGGATGGTGTGATTGAGTCAGTTAAGCATCGGGATATTCAACAATTGAAAATCATTGCAGATAAACTGAATCAAGATTCTGATTATGACTATGTGGTGATTGGTGATGAAAATTCCATGCGGCTTTATCATCCTAACAGTGAAAAAGTCGGTTATAAGATGCAATGGAATAAGCCTGGCGCTCTGGCAAGCGGTGAAAGTTATTTTATCGGTGGAGAAGGGTCTATTGGTAATGCTATGCGAGCCAAAACACCGATATTTGATGAAGACGGGAAAATTATTGGTGTCGTTTCCATTGGTTACTTGACCAATAAGATAGACACCTCCCGTAGTGAGCTATTTGTTCAAACAGGGGCAACATTCCTTGGCGTTTTGGTTATTTTATTATTTTTGTCTTGGGCATTCACGCGATTAATTCAACGGCAAATGCTAGGTCTAGAACCCGAAGAAATTACGCAGTTAGTCCAAGTGCAAAAAGGAATATTTGATGCAGTGTTTGAAGGGATTATTGCAGTTAATCACCATGGGCAAATTATTAATATTAATTCTAATGCACGAAAGATGTTGTCTCTGAGCAAACCGATAGGGCAACTTATTGGCAAGTCGATTGCAGAACATATTTCTCCTGCTGATTTCTTTACGGTTGATATCGCCACAACGCAACATGATGTGTTATGTGAATTTAATGGGTTAAATGTGATAGCCAATAGAATAGCTATTCGAGATGAGAACCACCTTATTGGGGCTGTCATCAGTTTCCGTAGCCAAAATGATATTGAGTCATTAAACTCCCAATTGACACAAGTGCGCCAATACGTAGAAAATCTGCGTACTTTACGGCACGAACATCTAAATTGGATGTCTACGTTAAGCGGCTTATTGCAAATGAAAGAATATGACCAAGCCCTTGCGCTGATTAAAGGTGAATCTGAATCTCAGCAACAACTAATCGATTCATTGCGTGAACAGTTTTTTGATAAGCAAGTTGCTGGGTTATTGTTTGGTAAGTACCATCGTGCCAAAGAGTTGGGCTTACAGTTAGTTTTTACGCCGGGTAGCCAGTTACATGCTTTACCTGAATCGCTAAATAGCACTGAGTTTTGTGCAGTTTTAGGCAATTTATTGGATAACGCTTTTGAAGCGAGCTTAAAAAATCCACAGGGCAGCCTGCAAGTTGAATTGTATCTCTCTGATGAAGGTCAAGACATTGTCATTGAAGTTGTCGATCAAGGGTGCGGTTTTCCACCTGAGTTGCAAGGCAAATGGTTTGAGCGGGGCGTGACAACAAAAACAGATACACCGGATGGGCACGGAATTGGGCTCTATTTGGTTGCTTCATACGTTAATCGATGTAATGGTACGGTGATTATTGAAGAAAATCAACCGCATGGTACAGTGTTCTCAATTTTTATTCCGAAAGTGAAGATATAAAATGATTAAGATAAAAATCCTCATTGTGGAAGATGAGCTGCTTTTAGCCGAGATGCACGGCGAGTACATTAAAGCTTATCCATCTTGTGACAAGGTTTGGTTGGCGGGTAACCTCGCTGAAGCCAGAAAAATGATTGAATATATGAAACCAGATTTGATCTTGCTGGATAACTATTTGCCAGATGGTAAAGGGATCGATCTCGTGCATGAGTTAATTCAAGAACGAAACAGTGCAGATATTGTGTTTACCACGGCGGCTAGCGATATGGAAACCGTGACTGAAGCCATTCGCCTTGGCGTTTTTGATTATCTGGTTAAGCCAATAGCCTATGAACGCTTGGGGCAAACATTGGATAGATATGTTCAGCGTAAATCTGTTTTGCAAGCCAACAGCAAAACTAACCAGAGTCAAATCGATGATATGTTTAATACCTATGCGCGCGGTGAATCCAAAGAGGAGTTACCGACAGGTATTGATGTAATCACGCTGGAAAAAGTTTTAGCGTTATTTGCCGATCTTGAAGCGGAATATACCGCAGAAAGTATTGCAGAGACGATTAAACTTAGCCGCACAACGGCAAGACGTTATTTAGAATTTTGCTTGGCTAAAAATAAAATTGAAGCTGAGATTGAGTACGGAAAAGTCGGGCGTCCTCAACGAATTTATCGTGGTAAGCGGTAAGGTTTATACATTGTTTGGGTAAATATCTGCACCAGGATGATTAGGTGCAGATGCGCTTATTGTCGAGTGTGATTAAGCAATGGCTCACATCTTTATTGAGCATAATTGTTTTGTGCAGTGAAGCGTTCAGTTAATTGCGTTCTAATATCCCATAATGTGGGGAAAAATTTCATAAAAATTCGCTGTGCCATGGCATCCGTTAATGTGCCTTTTGTTCCAACAGTTTTGTGACCTAGAGTCCGAATTACCATATTATAGTGGCGCATGCGCCATTCCATAATCTGTTCATCCCACTTAATGAGGGCTTCACATAAATTAAAAACCTCATTTTGTGCTGGCTGGGTGTAAATCGTCATCAAATCAGTTTTTGTATGTTGAATATAATGGTTAAACTGCGCATTCAAATTTCTGCCATTAATCGCCACATCACGCCAACCTGGTGATTCCACACCTGATCCGGTGCCAAATGCAGGGCGAATAGTTAAAAAACTCCAAGGTGTGAGATGATTGAGTATATTGATTTGTTCAGTAATCAAATGAATACACTCGGTGGCGCGTTGGATAAGGGCGATTGCTAAATAGATTTTGTGTTCTTTTAGCGCGCACGTGGCTTCTATGATTTCCTCATTATTGAGTTTCAACCACAGTTCAGATGATTGATGCGTAATTTGGAAGAGCAGTTCATCTCTGTGTAGCCACTCTTCTTTTGTGCGTTGCAATGATAATAGTGTTTCTGTTCTGATGTATTTTTCATAATCATTTTTTCCTTCGCCAGATAGAAGGGATTGTGAAAAATCATGAGGGGGTATGCTACTTTTTTTATTCATAAATCACCTCTCTTTTTAAGTGTAATTACTTAATATAAAGGGAAATATAGGCATGAATAGCACTAAAAATTATAGGGGGGCTAACAAAATATATTAAGTAATCATAGCCATTTATGCCGGTGTTTTGTTAAGTTGTTTAATCTTTAATGATTGTCTTGATGTTATGTGAGAAAAAAGGGGGTATGAATGTAAAGCTATTCATTTTTTAACCTGTAAAAATGACGTTTATCGACTCTTTGAAAGCCAAACGTCACAGCGTTATTTATTATTTTTTGCATTATTTTCCAGAATCAATACTTTCTTCTCGGCTCTCTCATTGCCTTTTTCCGCGGCAAGCTTATACCAACGTAATGCCTTTGCCTCATTTTGCTCAACCCCCATTCCATATTGATAACATGCACCGCTTGCATATTGCGCATCCGCACTATTTTGTTGGGCGGCTTTAATAAACCAGTGGCAAGCTTTAGTTTGGTCCGCCTTGATACCATCACCACGAGCATAAATTAACGCTAAATTAAATTGGGCTGAAACTTCACCTTGCTGGGCTGCAAGGGTAAGCCATTTAATGGCTAACTGCGTGTTTTTTTTCGTTCCTTGACCTGTAAGGTACAACATACCGAGACTATTTTGTGCTGGAGAAAAGTTAAGGTCTGTGGCTCGCGTGAAATACTCAAATGCAAGTGGGTAATCTACTTTATCATACATACCCGTTACCGCTTGATAGCCTAATAAATAGAGTGCTTGCGGGTGGTTTTCTTTTGCGAGCGTTTGGTAAATTGCCTGTGCTTTTTTCGGATCTTTTGTAACTGCTTTGCCTTCTTCGTACCAGTAGGCAAGTGTTAATAGTGCAGCAGGGAAGTGTTGCTCAGCGGCTTTCTTTAGCCATTGCTCTGCCTCTTGCGGGTTTTTCTCTAAAGCATTGTCAATGCCATACAGCGTATATTCCGCCATATTCATTTGGCCTATAGGGTCGCCATTTTCAGCAGCCAATTGCATCCAATACAACATTAACTTTTCATCTTTAGGGGTACCTGAACCTTCTTGGTATATGAGTGCCAGGTTAATTTGGGCTTTACTGAAACCTTGATTAGCAGAGAGAAGGTACCATTTTAAGGCATTGTCGAGCTGCCCGTGTGATTGATAAAACATGGCTAAATTGAATTGCGCTTCAGATTGCCCTTGAGCGGCGAGTTCAATCAGTGATTTTTCGTCCAGTGGTGCGCTAACTTTTTCTGCGAAAGCGGAAGGAATGAATAAACAGCTTATCAAAAATAAGGGTAAAAAATTTTTTTTCACAGGTATTTCCTTCGCGCCATATTGCTTGAAAATCATTTAAGGTAAATTATCGTGTTGCAGAGTTCAGTGCAATCATTCGGTTGATTGTACATTATTATCAATAAATCAAATGGTTAATTATTGCTATCAAAAATAGAATAAAAAAAGATGCAAAAAAATAAAAAAAGATGAACTTTTTTTGAGTTTAACGAGTCTTAGTAGTATCTATATTACTGTTTACTTGCGTAAACATTCATATATTTACCCTCATCATTCATTTCTTTACACGAAGTAATGTAATAATGCATCTATGTAGTGATAGTTTGAATTTAGCAAAAAGATCCTTGAGTAGAATGTATTATGCCCAGTTTATTTACTGGGCTTTTTTTTGTCTAAAATTCCTGAACGACATCCTTTCACACAGATATAACCGTTCTTCAATTCATAAAATGCCGTCTCCCTACCGAGATTATGTCCAAGTTAACGGGAGGATACAGGGTGAAGAGGGTGTGACATATCCCATGGATATAATTTAAATATGGAATAATATCCTTAACAATAGAGAAACAACTGATTAATTAGTGGTCGATAATAATATTGTGATTTTGTAAAAAATTGAAGTAAATCACGATAAAATCTGATTCATATGGTAATTAATACTAGCTAATTCTTTAATTTTGGTGCATAAATAACGTATATGGCTTAATTGATTGTTGCGTTCTTGGCGGGTTATCTGCTTGTCTTAGTTGAATAAATAATCAAATGTGCTTTAACTCATTGAATTTTATGTTTGAGATCTAAAAACAATTCTACACACGTTTTTTGTTTGTTTTGAGGTCAGGGAATGATGCTCGTCCAGTCTGTAGTGAGTCTTTCCAACGTTAATTCTTGAGATCATAACAATGCGAGAGCGCAGTGAGCGTTCCGTGGTTTTTTTGCATATGTACAGGTTGTACTAGAGGTAACTTGTGTCCACAACAAATAATAAAGAGGAAGTCAGTCTTAACGCGTTTAAGCAACCTCGCTCGTTCTATCTCATCTTTTCTATCGAACTCTGGGAACGTTTTGGCTACTACGGTTTACAAGGTATTTTACCTATATACCTTAGCCAAGTTCTCGGCATGTCAGAAACCGAATCCATCACCTTATTCTCTGCATTTGCGGCATTAGTTTATGGCTTTGTTGCAGTAGGTGGTTGGTTAGGGGATAAAATCTTAGGGACAAAACGCGTTATCGTCTTAGGAACACTGACCTTAATAGCCGGTTATGCATTTGTCGCTTTCTCAGGGCATGATGTGTCGATGGTCTATGTTGGTTTAGCGACGATTGCGGTGGGTAACGGTTTATTTAAAGCCAATCCGTCTTCTTTATTATCAACCTGTTATGAAAAAGATGACCCGCGTTTAGACGGCGCATTTACCATGTATTACATGTCCGTTAACATCGGTTCATTCTTCTCTATGATTGCAACCCCTTGGTTGGCAAAACATTATGGCTGGGACGTTGCGTTCTCCTTGAGCGTAGTTGGCCTTATCATTACACTGATTAACTTCTACATGTGTAAAAAATGGGTTTCCCAACATGGCTCGAAACCTGACTTTGCCCCTGTGGTGATCTCCCGCCTAGTGGCAACCGTGATTGGTGTTGTGGCATTAATCGCTATTTCAACATGGTTATTGCATAACTTAGGCGTTGCACGTACGGCTTTAGCAATTATTTCTTTAGGTATTTTAGTTATCTTTATTAAAGAAACACTTGCATTAAAAGGCACAGCACGTCGCCGTATGTTTGTTGCATTAATTCTGATGTTAGAAGCGATTGTTTTCTTCGTTTTATACAGCCAGATGCCAACCTCATTAAACTTCTTTGCATTACACAACGTCGAACATGAAGTTTTCGGCTTCTCTATCGAACCTGCACAGTATCAAGCATTAAACCCATTGTGGATCATGATTGGTAGCCCAATTTTAGCAGCACTGTACAACAAAATGGGTGACAACTTACCGATGCCGCATAAATTTGCGATTGGTATGGTTCTGTGTTCTGCGGCATTCTTAGTGCTGCCATTAGGTGCAAAGTTTGCTAACGAAGCGGGTATTGTTTCTGTTGAATGGCTGGTAATTTGTTATGGCTTCCAAAGTATTGGTGAGCTGATGATTTCCGGTCTGGGCTTAGCGATGGTTGCACAATTAGTACCACAACGTTTAATGGGCTTTATTATGGGGGCATGGTTCTTAACGAACTCTGCGGCTGCCTTTATTGCAGGGTATGTTGCCTCGATGGCAGCAGCACCAGAAGGCGAATTAACCAGTAAAGTCGAATCATTAGCTGTATACAGTGATGTATTCTTGAAGATAGGCTTAGTGACTGGCGCGATTGCGATTATTATGGTGTTAACCGCACCAATGTTAAATCGTATGACGCTGGACCGTGCTGAGTAATTATTTAAAAAGGGCCGGAAGGCCCTTTTTAATGTATATGGAAAATTAATTAAAATAGCGGTTATTGATTATCTTTAACGAACGGGAGCGACCACTAACGAGAAGCGTGTTCGAAATACGGCTATAGGCATCTGTTGAAACTCCCCCCATTAAAACGGTCGGCGTAATTGCGGTAGCAGCAAAAATTACATCATCGGTATTGACCATTTGTTCTAAAGATAAAACCTCACCAATTTCAATGCCCATTTGTTGGCAACGTATAGCTTCTTGTGCGGCAAGCAGTCTATTTTCTTCACTATCACCTTTAGCCTTGTCACGGGGGATCAATCTCGCTTGCATATCGCCACCTAAAGCACGGGCGATAGCTGCACTGATGATGCCTTCTGGCGCGCCACCAGTACCATACATCATATCAATTGGATGTTCTGGCAGTATTGTCAGTAATGATGCTAATACATCACCATCAGGAATGGTAATTACATTAGCACCAAAATTACGGATAGTTTTGATGATGTGTTCATGACGCGGTTTGTCTAAAATTGCGATAGAAAGGTGTGAAATCGGTTTATTCAATGCCGAAGAAAGAAGCTCAAGGTTTTTTTCGATAGGATGGCTTAAATGAACGGCACCTTTTGCAGCTGCTCCAACAACGATTTTTTCCATATACATATCAGGTGCTTGAAGTAATGAACCCGTCGGTGCTGCCGCAAGCACTGCGATGGCATTTTGCTCATTACACGCCACCATACGGGTACCATCTATTGGGTCAACGGCAATATCAAGCCCTTGATTACCTGATTGTGTACCGACTTGCTCGCCAATATAAAGCATAGGGGCTTCGTCGATCTCCCCTTCACCAATCACAATTTTTCCATGAAAATCAATTTCATTAAGACGATTTCTCATGGCTTCGACGGCGGCTTTATCAGCAGCATTTTTATCTTGTTTACCAACCCAATCGAAGGCTGCAATGGCAGCAACTTCGGTGACGGAAGCAATAGCAGAGGCTAACTCATCACTGATTTTCATTATTTATTAATATCCCAGATGCTTAAAAGAAAAAATATTTAGCACTATGATACGTTTTTTGTGATCTATCTGGCAAATAATTGGTGATAAAACCAGCGAGGAAAAATGAAAGAGAGAGCAGGTCAAAGTTGACCTGCTCTAATTAGGGGGTTAGAGCATTTCTACAATGGTAATACCACCAATAATAGAAATCAGCGCCGCGAGGGTACTCAGTAACACGGTTCCTGCGGATGTTTCTGTATAAGCTTGGTTACTAATGGCTAAAGCAGGGACTGCCGTTGCTGTCGGTAATACACCAATAATAAAGGCGGCTTTTAGTAGGTCATCTTGTAAACCTAACGCAAGGCCTGTCCCTAATATTAAGGCGGCTTGGACAAAGTTCTTAATAAAGACGTTAAAGATAATTTCTTTGCTAATAGTTAGTTTAATACCTGAAAGTAACAAACCGAGGAAAAAGAGGGCAACACCACCCGCAGTTTTTCCTAATTCATTGACAGAGTTTTGTAATATCTCAGGTAGTTTCACGCCAAAAATAGCCAGTAATGCACCGAGAATGGGCAAAAATACTAAAGGTTGAGCAACAGCTTTACCTATCGATTTTAAAACACTATGACCTTGTTGAGAGCCGCTGATCATCAATAAAGTAAATGGAATAATGATCACAGTATAAATAAGGTTACCTAATACCATCGCAATCAACCCAGATGACCCGACAGTTGCCAATAAAACAGGTGGCCCACAGTAAGCCATATCAGGGAAAGAGACAGACAGTGCCTGCATAGCTGCATCTTTTTTATTGTGACGGAAAACGAATTTACCAAAAATAAACCCAATAACGTAAGAGACAATTAACCCGACTGCTAATGCTAATAGGTAGTCGACATTCAGCAATACCGATGGCGGAGCTTGCGCCGCCGCAAGAAATAATGCGAATGGTAAGGCAATTTTGACAACAAAGTCTGCAAATGCCTGTGAATATTCTCTTTTAATAAAACCATATTTCCCAGATAGCCAACCAACAGCTAAACCAAGAACGATTGGGCCAAGTGCAGCGAGGATGATATGGAGTAGCATGAAGAATTCTCCTTATACTATTCTTCTTATTTCGACAAAATGTACAAAGATATTAATAATTCGTCTTTACCTTCAGGAACTATTGGGAGCGCATTTATTAACTAACACAAAATAACGATTAAAAATTAAGTTTATTATCATTACATGATAGTAACTTTCTGAATTGGTTTGGATATTATTGATGGATATGTGTATATACATATCATAAATAATTAAAAAAACACTATTTAAATTTATATTTTTAAAATTATGAAAGTAATTATCTTAAATGGACTATTGAAAAGTAAAAGTACAATTTAATATACGGCGTATTTTGAATATCACCAAATGATGATTAAGGGTTTTCTTAGTTACATTGGCTTTTAAACCGCGTATTAATAATGGGTTATCATTTTTTGATAAGTGTGCTTTTAGGCTCAACTAAAGCCAATTTAATGAAGTATTTTGTAACAGTTTATTACATTTGGTTGGCAAGAGAATCAATGATATCTACACTAGCCATAATCACAAAATGCAATTTTGCCATCTCTAAAACTGTGAATTTTATTATGAGGAAACCTATTTGTGGATACTTGGATACTAGTAGGGTTCATATTAGTCATTCTTGTTATACTCGCTCCGATTTTAGCGATAGTTGCGCTGAATCGTACTGGGAGAATGCAATATCAAATTTCTGAGTTAAATCAGAAAGTTTACTCACTAGAGACACAGATTGCACAGTTTAAACAATCGCAGAGTATCTCATCAGAATTCCCAATTGCAGAACAAACGCATCAAGATATTAAACAACACATCACAGAGCAACTAGATGATGATGTTGAGCAACCAATACCGCAAAATTCAGCGCTTTCAATAGAAAGCAAACAAGAGATAGCCGCTGAAAACTTAGTCGTTTACCAACAAGCAGAATCTGTGGATAATATTGAGCGGGTGAAAGATACCCCTATCACGGCGCTACCGCCGGTAACAACTTCAAATAATCTTGATGTTGATCCAAACCGGTTTAACAGAAATTCGTCATCCAAAGTAAATCCAAATCGGTTTAATAGCGCTAACGAAAATACAACAAAAAATGCACAAGATTGGGCTACTAATCAATATACGCCAAGTAATGATAAATCAATATTTGGCCACTTCTTTACTTGGTTATTAAAAGGAAATCCCGTTGCTAAAATTGGGGTTTTACTATTATTCCTTGGTGTTGCTTATTTATTGAACTACAGCGTACAAAACGAAATTATTTCTGTGCAAATGCGACTCGTATTTAGTGCGGTAGGGTGTCTAGTTCTATTAGGTGTGGGCTGGTGGTTACGTAATAAAAAAGCGCTGTTTGGTTTAATTTTACAGGGCGGGGGAATAGGCTGTTTATATATCACTATTTTTGCCGCCTTTAAGTTATATACCATGTTGCCGTATGGAATGGCATTTGCGTTTATGCTGCTTATTTGTTCAGCTAGTATCGCACTCGCGTTATTACAGCGTACCATCAGTTTAGCTATTCTTGCATCATTAGGCGGTTATTTAGCACCTATATTACTATCCACTGGTGGTGGCAGCCACGTTGTGCTTTTCTCATACTACTTGATGTTATCAACAGGTATTTTAATTATTAGTGTGTGGCAAGCATGGAGACCATTGAATCTAGTTGGCATGGTCATGACTTACGGAGTAGCGGTTTTGTGGGGGCTGGATAATTATCAATCTGACTATTATCTATCTTGCCAATTATTTATTATTGCGAATCTGATCATTTTTAATGCGCTAACACAGCTCTTTTCATTACGTTTTGAACATACGAAACAACTCCTTGTTGATAATACATTATTATTTGCGCCTCCTTTTATTAGCATTGCGCTGCAATTCTTTATTGCTGAAGGAGTAGGGTTATTACCTGCATTTATCTCGTTGTTAATTGGTTTGTTGTACCTCGTGGCTGGGCTACAGATTCATAAGCGTTATAAAGGAATTGGTAAAAACATGGCACTTGGCAATATTATTATTGGAGCTGGGTTTGTAACACTTGCCATACCATTAGCGCTGACATTTGAGTGGACTTCTATTGTCTGGTCATTAGAAGGATTACTGCTTCTGTGGTTTGGTTTACAGCAAAACCAAAAGAAATTAGCCGCTGTAGGTTCGTTGCTTATTCTAGTGAGTGTTATTACCTTATTAAGTGACTACCCATTCTTATATTGGAGCCGTAGTAGCACTTATATGGTCCCAGTATTACTTGTCGCTTGCTTTGGTGCGGGTGGTTTATTCCATATACGCCGCAATGAAGATAGTAATTATTCGTTATTTAGTTATGGTTTTTTAGTTATGGGAATAGTGGCATGGTATTGCTGGCTGCCAATGTTTACCAATATCCTTTCGTGGAGCCGCGAGTCCGAAGCCTTTATTATGCTGGTCTTAGTTGTGATATCGGTATGGTTCTGGCGGCTATTTGCAATCCGTATTAATTGGGTTCCTTTACTTATTTGCCAATCTTTCTTATGGATTGCGGGCTATTACTATCTCGGCATTGATTTCTTAAATGATGGAAACCCGATGGGGCGAGGTGAAGGTTCCTTAATTTGGCCAGTCGTATTAGGCAGCTCCATATTATTTGTGATCCACGCTTATAAGCTTCGCAACCCATGGATGCAAAGAGTATTACATGGCGCGAATTTATGGTTAATCCTTGCCTTTATTGCAACACAAGTAAATTGGTTTGTTTCTATTCTTCCATGGGGAATGCAACATGAAATGGGCTATTTTATTTATGTCATGGCGATAACATTAACGATTTTAGTCTTGTACTGGTTACAGCAAAATAGAATGCCACCAATGAAACGTAATGGGCTTATTTATTGGTATAGCCTACTTCCTGTTATTGTTGGGTTAGTGGTTTTATCGGGATATGCAAATCTAGAAGATGGTAAATTAACGTTCTGGAATTATATTCCGCTGATAAATCCATTAGATGAAGCTGGGTTGTTTAGCATTGCTGCAATTATTTTATTGCGTAAAGGCTTTATACAAAAATTGCGTAAAGTGACAGAGGTAGATTTCTGGATTATTCGAATGTTACTGGTGGCAATTATCATGCTCGCAGGCCTTTGGTTTAATGGCATACTCATTCGAGCAACTGCTGACTTTGCAGGGCTTAATTGGCATTATGAAACATTGTTTGATTCGCGATTAGTACAAACTGTCCTGTCAATCAGCTGGGCTCTTGCAGCATTAGTGTGTGCAGTGATTTCGGCAATCAAGAAAAATCGAATTTGGTGGTTCTTCGGCGCAGGTATTTTTGCTTGCGTCATTGCAAAATTATTCTTAATTGATATTAACGGACAAGGCGGAATCACCCGTGCTGTTTCATTTATTGGTGTGGCATTAGTTATATTAATTGTGGGGTATTTTTCTCCTTTGCCGCCAAAAGAATCAAAAGGGAAAGCCGAACAGGAAACGCAATCATGAGTCTACGTAAATACAGAGGGCTACTTGCTGTCTTTTCATTATCTTTATTATTTTCGAGTCATGTATATGGTGAGGATGTTAAAGATAATTCGCCTTATAGTTTTTATCAGGGAGCTGAAATTGATATTTCAGACACAAACGAGCCTTTTTATTGGCTTGAGCTACCTGCGAATGCTTACTTTAATTCTGCCTATCCAAATACATTACAAGATATTCGCGTCTTTAATGGAACTGGAGATGAAGTTCCTTCAGCACTTTTCTATGATGCTGAAAAATCTATTTCTAAGGCTAACGTCTCATTGACGCCTCAACATTTAGTTGCACGCCTTGATAATGTGAATACTGATGAAGATATGCGCCGAGATAGGCAATATCTTCTTGTGGAATCTATACCAGGTAAAGTAAACCGCCTTGAGTTGCCTAATACACAGGTAAAAGATAAAGCATCTTATCGAGCCTATTTATTGGCTCGAAATGAGAGCCAAGACAAAAATGCGGCAATTAAAAATTTAACACTGGATTGGGCCAAACATGGAAAAGATTGGCAAGCAAAAGTGTTTATTTTTACTAGCAATAATAAAGAAGACTGGGTCAATGTAGCAACAAATCAACCCATCATGAATTTAACATTGAATGACCAAGCTGTTGCAAGTAATCAAATTGAGTTATTAAATGGCAATGAGCAAGCTTTGAAAGCGCCTTACCTTTTGGCCGTTATTGCTAGCGCGCCTGATGTTGTTACTCCCGACTTACTAAAGGTAAATGCAGATGTGGATGTGCTAAAAGCAACGCGCCGCCAAGAGTCATTCCATTTTGAAATGACCAATGATGGTGTTTCACGGGAACATGTTATTTACCAGTTACCTGCTATGCAGCCTTTAGATGAGTTACAAATACAATTACAACAATCTAATCGTGTTATTCCTCTAAAAGTGGAATATTCGTCAGATAGAGGGGAAAGTTGGTCGCCATTAACAAATATTGTGGCATATAACCAGTATACAGATGGTGAAACGGTCAGTAATGCAAACGTTATTTTAAACGGTGAAATGATCCGTACATTAAGAATTTCTGCATTAAAAGGAAGTTGGGAAGATCAACCTCCCCGTATTGTGGGTAAACGAGATGCACTCAATTTGATATTTAACGTGCAAGGGGCTGCCCCTTACCTATTAGTGTGGGGAAATAAGCAGGCGGCACAGGAAAATTTAACGTATAACCAATTAATTGGGAAAACCTATACAGTTGCAGAGTTAATGTCGAGTTATCCCGTAGCTTATCCCGACGCTGAAATTGTGCCGTTAGGGGGTGTTGAGAGGCTGACTGCGACCAACCCTGTTGATGAAGGTTCAAATTGGCTAACAATTGCATTATGGGCTTTATTGTTTATCGGAATTGTCGTTTTGCTCTATTTTTGTTGGTATTTGCTTAAGGAAGTGAATTCTGGGAACAAAAATGAGAAAGGTGAGTTATAAAACCTTTTTATTATTTGAATAAATCTGAATTAAAAGAGAGCTAATTGCTCTCTTTTTGATTTTTTAAATATCTAAATAGCTCATTCAGACAAATATAGACATGATTTTACTGAATCATTAAAACAATTACGTACTTTGTGTTTTTTTTGACAGCCTTTCGCGCTAAAACATAGTTTAGTGAGAGGAGAACATGATGAAGAATACTTTATTCGCTCGTTTATTTATCGGCATTGCGTTATTTACTGGGGCAACTTTATTTGCTCAAGCCGCAGATAATACAGTATTAACTGAGATTACCCCTCGTGTGATTACGCACGAATATGTGCAGCTACATCAACGTCAACAGGATGATGGGGATATTGAGTCTGAGCGAGAAACGAAAGAACTTGAGAGTATTTTATTGCAAGACACCACAAATGATCGACGTTTTACTGGTCGCCAATTTAATCTGAATAAAAAAGAAAAGTAAGTTGTAATTTTGAGGAAAATAGCCACTAATAGGTAAGGAATCCATTAATAGGTAGAGCAAAGGAATATAAGATGCATAAAGGTCAATGCTTATGTGGTGCAGTTAAGGTATCAACAAGTAAAGCAGTTGATAAGCTAAGTGTTTGTCATTGCAATATGTGCCAAAAATGGAATGGCGGCCCAGGTTTTAGTGTGGATTGCGGTAGTGACTTACGCATTGAAGGCCAAGATTCAATAACAACGTTTGCTTCTTCACAGTGGGGAGAGCGTGTTTTTTGCAAACAATGCGGTACGCATCTCTTTTACCACTTAATTAACCCATCAACGTATTATGTATCGGCGGCCCTGTTTGAAGACAGCAAACAAGCGCAATTGGCTATGCAAATCTATATTGATAGCAAACCAAAGTACTATAATTTTGTTGAGCAAACAGCGATGTTGACTGAGCAAGATATATTGAAAATGGTGGGGACACCGTCAAAATAATGACGAAATAATATAGAATTGTAAGGTGGGAAGTTTTCTTGCCTTACAATAAAACTGCAAATTTCCATTCTGTTTGTCATGCCAGCGACTAAAAATTGATTTACAATTAAGACAATATGCAATGAATAACATGAGTAAAAAGCGTAATGGCTGTCATTGTGATCATGTTTTGTATTTCTTTGAGGGATAACAAATGAATAGTATGAAAGGAATGCGTCATGCAAGTAATATTGCATGGGTACTACAATGGATACTGAATCTTGGTTTAATTACTTTAGCTGCTGTTTTGGTGTTCTTTTTAGCAAAAGAAACCTTTACGATGGCATCTTTAATGTTTGGTAGCTCAAAAGGAGCAACCGCTTATGAGCTCTTAGAAGGTATTGTTATTTATTTTCTATACTTTGAGTTTATTGCATTAATTATTAAATATTTTATGTCAGGTTATCATTTTCCATTACGATATTTTATTTATATCGGAATTACAGCAATCATCCGTTTGATTATTGTCGATCACAGTGACCCAATGACAACATTATTGCACGCAGGGGCGATTTTAGTGTTGGTTGTCGCTCTTTACATAGCTAATACAGAAAAATTAAAGCGCGAATAATAAAAATAATTATTCATCAAATCAATAATAAAAAGGGGGCTTATCCCCTTTTATTATTTGATGGTTTTAATTATTGTTAAATTAATTATCTAACATTTATGTAATGATAAAGAGGTTGTATCTCATCCTCGTGCAATATAAAATCTCATTTCATTTTTGTTTAATTGATTGATAAATAATATAAATATGGGAATAAATATAATAATTATTGATGGTAATAATATTACTCTGCATGGATTTGAGTTTATATTTAGTCGTCATTCACGCTGCAAATTGATAGCTTCATTTTCCTCTATTGACCAAGCCGTGGTTTGGAACCGTCATCAAAGAGCCAGTGTTATTTTAATTAATAGTGACCACTGTCACTTTGATTCCTTAAAAACGATTCAAACGTTGCGGCGCACGCAGCCTGATGTGGGAATTATCATTTATAATGTTCGTAGCAATTATTCTTTTTTCCTCAAAGCATTAGATATTGGTATTTTTGGTTTATTGAGTATTCACATTACAGAAGACGATCTCATCGAAGCGATAAAGGTGGTCAATGTAAAAAGGAGAATAATTTCCCCTGATATTGCACAAGACCTCGCGTTGCAGCGGGTTAGTCATAATAATCAACAAGATTTATATGAACTCTTGTCGGGGCGAGAACTCGAAATAATGCTGATGATTACCCAAGGTGTACCGATTAAACAGGTTGCACAGACGCTATCCTTGAGCCCTAAAACAGTAAATACTTATCGATATCGAATGTTTGGTAAACTTAATATCTGTAGTGATGTAGAATTAACACATATAGCCATTAGATATGGTTTAATTACAGTACAGGGTTTATCCGAGTGGCAGAACAGTTCGAATCAAAAGCTTTCTTAAAAACAGTGACAAACCAGCCTGGCGTATATCGAATGTACGATGCGGGCGGAACGGTAATATACGTTGGTAAAGCGAAAGACTTGAAAAAAAGGCTTTCCAGTTACTTTCGTGAAAATGTCAGTAGCCGAAAGACTGAGCAGCTTGTTAAGCAAATTGCGTCTATTGATGTTACTGTGACACACACTGAAACCGAAGCATTATTACTTGAACATAACTATATTAAGTTATATCAGCCTCGTTATAACGTGTTGTTACGTGATGATAAATCCTATCCATACCTATTTTTAAGTAAGGAAACTCATCCACGAATCTCGATGCACCGTGGGGCTAAACATGCTAAAGGTGAGTATTTTGGGCCATTCCCAAGTTCTTATGCTGTACGTGAAACGCTGACCTTAATGCAGAAACTCTTTCCTATTCGTCAATGTGAGGATAGTGTTTATAAAAACCGCTCAAGGCCTTGTTTACAATATCAAATTGGGCGCTGCTTAGGGCCTTGCGTTAAAGGTTTGGTTTCTGATGAAGATTATGACCAGCAGGTAGAGTATGTGCGGTTATTTTTGACAGGAAAAGATAAGCAAGTGTTAGCAGGCCTCGTGGAACGAATGGAGAAGGCTAGCCAAGAGCTACGTTTTGAAGAAGCGGCGCGTTTTCGTGATCAAATTCAAGCTGTACGCGCGGTGACCGAAGAGCAATATGTTTCAGGTGAGGGGGACGATCTCGATGTTATCGGCGTTTCTTTTGAATCAGGCCTTGCTTGTGTACACGTTCTATTTATCCGCCAAGGTAAAGTACTTGGTAGCCGCAGTTATTTCCCTAAAATTCCAGCAGATACCCAACTTGATGAAGTGGTTCAAACTTTTTTAGGGCAGTTTTATTTACAGGGCAGCGAAAATCGTACATTACCAGGGGAAATTTTGCTTGATTTTGCCCTGACAGAAAAAGAGTTACTCGCTCAGTCATTATCTGAGTTGGCGGGACGTAAAATTAATATTCAAAGCCAGCCTCGGGGCGCAAGAGCTCGCTATTTAAAATTAGCCCGTACGAATGCCTCGATTGCGTTATCCACTAAAATAGCGCAGAACTCAACAGTGCAACAACGTATGGCTGCGTTATCGAAAGTGGTTCATCTAGAAAACATTTCACGTATGGAGTGCTTCGATATTTCTCATACTATGGGGGAACAAACGGTCGCTTCTTGTGTGGTGTTTGATAAAACGGGGCCAGTAAAATCAGAGTATCGCCGTTATAATATCTCAGGTATTACTCCCGGTGATGATTATGCGGCTATGCATCAGGTGTTGACTCGTCGATATGGCAAGCACCTTGATGAAGAAAAAGTCCCCGATATTATCTTTATTGATGGCGGTAAAGGGCAATTAGGGCAAGCAAGAGATGTTTTTGATTCTCTTGAGGTTGACTGGGATAAAAACCATCCTTTATTAATTGGTGTAGCAAAGGGTAGTGACCGTAAGGCGGGGCTTGAAACGCTTTTCTTAAAGCCAGAAGGCGAAGGTTTCGCTTTACCACCTGATTCACCTGCATTGCACGTGATACAACATATTCGCGATGAATCCCATAACCATGCGATCACTGGCCACCGCCAACGTAGAGCTAAAGTGAAAAATACCAGTGCATTAGAGTCGATTGAGGGCGTTGGGCCTAAACGTCGTCAAATGTTATTAAAATACATGGGTGGTTTGCAACCATTGCGTAATGCCAGCATAGAAGAAATCGCAAAAGTGCCCTCGATCTCATACGCGCTTGCAGAAAAGATTTATAATGCATTGAAACAGTAAGTGTCTTAGGGCAACATATTCATAATACCCAACTTGGTCAAAAAGTTAGTGAGCGTGATGAAATTAAACATACCAACGTGGCTGACATTATTTCGCGTCATCCTGATACCATTTTTTGTTTTGGCATTTTATCTCCCTGTCACTTGGGGGCCATTCGCCTGTGCATTGATCTTTGTTGTTGCCGCAGTGACCGATTGGTTTGACGGTTTTTTAGCACGGCTTTGGAAACAAACCACAAAGTTTGGGGCGTTTTTAGACCCTGTCGCGGACAAAGTGATGGTGGCAACTGCGCTTGTTTTAGTCACTGAAAGCTATGATGTCTGGTATGTAACATTACCTGCCGCAACCATGATTGCACGTGAGATTATTATTTCTTCATTGCGTGAATGGATGGCGGAGATTGGTAAGCGTAGCAGCGTTGCGGTGTCTTGGATTGGTAAATTTAAAACAACGGCACAAATGATGTCGCTAGTGGGGCTGTTATGGCGTCCAACACCGTTAATTGAAAACCTGTCTATCGGCCTAATGTATGTTGCTGCCATCTTAACATTTTGGTCAATGTTCCAATATTTAAAGGCTGCGTGGGGCGATTTGAGCGAAGCGTGATCGAAATGATTGAAAAAACAGCGAACGATCCAATTATTTCAATAATTGTATTGACTCGATAGGTGAAATCAGTAGAATGCAACGCATCGAACGGCAACATGGTTTACGAAAATAAATAAGTAAATCAGCCAGTTTGATAGCATAAGCTGAAAGTTAAGCTTAACGCGGGAATAGCTCAGTTGGTAGAGCACGACCTTGCCAAGGTCGGGGTCGCGAGTTCGAGTCTCGTTTCCCGCTCCAAATTTCGCAAGAAATTCGGATAAGGCGCGTTAGCAAAGCGGTTATGCACCGGATTGCAAATCCGTGTAGCTCGGTTCGACTCCGGGACGCGCCTCCATAATTTAGCCCAGGTGGTGAAATCGGTAGACACAAGGGATTTAAAATCCCTCGGCCTTTAGGCTGTGCGGGTTCAAGTCCCGCCCTGGGCACCATCTTGAAGTAAGAGAATCATTTGATTCCTTTTATTTTAAGTTAAGAGGATCTTTATACGAGCGTCTACTCCAGTATATTGATTAACGGGTGAGTTAACTTATCCCTCTCGAAAGAGAAAATACAATTTGGCCCAGGTGGTGAAATCGGTAGACACAAGGGATTTAAAATCCCTCGGCCTTTAGGCTGTGCGGGTTCAAGTCCCGCTCTGGGCACCATCACTCTTAACATTGTTAAGTTTGTCAATTAACCACCTTCAGGTGGTTTTTTTGTATCCATCACTTCCCCTCTTATCATTCAAACGATTGATTTCTAATAAAGCTTTTTCTATGTAAATTAACACGAAACTCGTGTAAAAATCGGTAAGTCAGACCGTTCTGCCAGTTATTTATGTCATTATTCAATTTTTAAGAAAGAGACTGGCTATGTCACACATGAAAACAGAAGTTGTGGTTGTTCGTTTAACAAAGCATGAGCGTGCTTTATTAGATGCGGTGAAAACAAAACCGTTATTAGCGGATTGGTTAAAAGAAATCGCAATGGCAGAGGCGAAAGAGCAAGAAAAAAGGAAAGTTAATACATGAAGCAAAACACGTTATTCAGTGAGGTCATTTAATTCGATAAAAACGATGTTGTTTTTTGATTAATCAGCCGTTTTTGATAGTATCCAATTAGATGACTTAATTGGGACGTGTTAAGTAATGATAAAAGGAATTTTAATTACCTTCTTTATTTTTGTATTAGCGGGTTGTAATGCTAACAAACTGGAAGCTCCCTACGGCTTTACGTGGGGGCAGACACTTGCTGATTTGAAACGATTGAATTTAGTTGGGCTACAATGCACTGAGTTTCAAGAAAACGGTGCGCTGTGCTCTACACCAAATACGCCAACTATCAAAGGGCGGATGTTTTTATTGATGTTTTCACGAGAAGAAAACACGTTGATGCTTATTTCTGCTCAAGGAAAAGATAGCCGTGATCAGGCTGTTATTTTGGCAGAGTATGATGAAATTAATCAAAGAATGTATGAAAAATATGGCATCCCAAAGAAAACAATTGAACGGTATAAACGCGACTCTTTTTTCTTAGATAAAATATCTGATGATGAAACGACACCATTCAAACGGGTATACGAGCAAGATGGGATGCAAATCATGGTGGGGATCGTCAGTAATTCACATTTCAAAAAAATTCATGACAAAAAAGATATAATTTACTCTGTCATGACTATTCATAATTTAATTTCGAATAAACCACAAGAGATTATTACGAAAAACGAAATTGAGTAAAAATACTTAATTTGATTATAAATGCGTAAAATTTTCATCTGGTTATACTTAAACTTCAACTAAGAAAATTCCCGTAGATGAAATAAGAGAATGATGATGAACTCGATACCATTATTTTTATGGCCATTGAGACATTACATGAAAAAGACGTTGGTACTCGCACTACTATTAACGATAATTCCATTATCGTCACAAGCAGGGTCTCACTATTCTAGTTGCGAAAAGAAAATCATAAAGTTAGAAAAACAGCTGCGTCATTTATCTCATCATGAAAATAGACACAAAATTGCCAAAATAAAGCAAAAAATTCATGAAATTGAAGATAAATGTTATGACAGCCGTTCAGGTGCAACACGTATTTATGATAACTATCCACGTGGAAAAACGAGTGAATTAGAAAGAGAATTGGACTCGTTAAGGCGTGTCATTGAAGCATTAAAGGACTTAAAATAGACAAAACTGGTCTGTTCACCATGTTTATTTTTCTCCAGCCTTAAGTAAATGGAGAATATCAGGTATATTAGACGCTGATTGTTAGCTACCAAGAAAGAATGACTATGATTATCAAACCTAAAATTCGTGGTTTTATCTGCACTACAGCTCACCCAGCAGGTTGTGAAGCCAATGTTCGTGAGCAAATCGCCTATGTTAAATCACGTGGCGAATTAAAAAATGGACCTAAAAAGGTTCTGGTTATTGGTGCATCCACCGGTTACGGTCTAGCTTCTCGTATCAATGCTGCATTTGGCAGCGGTGCGGCAACTATCGGCGTATTTTTTGAAAAGCCAGGTAGTGAGGGCAAAACAGGCTCAGCTGGTTGGTATAATTCAGCTGGTTTTGACAAGGCTGCCAAAGAAGAAGGGTTATATGCAAAAAGCATTAACGGTGATGCCTTCTCTGATGAGTGCCGTCAAACAGTCATTGATTTAATTAAACAAGATTTGGGCCAAATCGATTTAGTGGTTTATTCACTGGCATCACCAGTACGTAAAATGCCAGAAACGGGTGAGCTCGTACGTTCAGCGTTGAAACCGATTGGCGAACCGTACAAATCTGTTGCGTTAGATACTAACAAAGACGTATTGATCGAAGCGGTTGTTGAGCCTGCGAATGAACAAGAAATCGCTGATACTGTTAAAGTGATGGGTGGTCAGGACTGGGAACTGTGGATGAATGCGTTAGATGAAGCAGGTGTTTTGGCTGATAACGCACAATCAGTAGCTTATTCCTACATCGGTACCGATTTAACGTGGCCAATCTACTGGCACGGCACTTTAGGTAAAGCAAAAGAAGATTTAGACCGTGCAGCGCATGCAATTAACCAAAGACTGCAAGCGAAAGGCGGTTCAGCCTATGTTGCAGTATTGAAATCAGTGGTTACGCAAGCGTCTTCTGCTATTCCTGTTATGCCATTATATATCTCTATCGTGTTTAAAATCATGAAGGAGCAAGGCATTCACGAAGGCTGCATCGAGCAAATTCAACGTTTATTCGCAACTAAGTTATTCAGCGGTACTGCACCAGATACCGATGAAAAACACCGTCTGCGTTTAGATGATTGGGAATTACGCGATGATGTCCAAAATACGTGTCGCGAAATTTGGGAACAACTTAACGATAACAACATCAATGAGTTGACCGATTACCAAGGTTATAAAGCTGAATTCTTGCGTTTATTTGGTTTTGGCTTGAATGGTGTCGATTACGATGCAGATTTAAGTGGTGAAGTTAACTTTGAAGTGATTGAACTGGTTTAATAAACTAGATTTCATTCATGTAATACATAAAGCCCGCATATACATGCGGGTTTTTTTATAGGCTAATCTAGCGATGAAGGTATTTTACTTTTAACAAATAAAATAAATTGTTGACTTTCATTTTCTGATGCAAAGCTACGTGCAGGGATAATTACTGCATAGACTCTATCTAAAAATAAATACAATAGATCACCATCCGTTCGGATAAACTGCACAGCACTCCACTTTATCAATGAAGAACCTTGAGCGCTGGTCTCATGTATACCTTCATCATCGAACCAATATTCACGTTCAATAAACAAAAAACCATCATCATCGGGAATCGCTTTATTAAAGCTTTGTACCATACGCAGCGCAAAGGTAATAAAGAGTAATACAGCCAATAAAAAAGAAATAAAAATTATCGGCAATGTAGCTTGAAAATATCGAAAGGTAAGAGCGCAAGCGATAATGAAAACAAGTATAAAGAGCGTAAAAGGTAAGCTGCTTGTTTTCTTTTTCGAAAAATAATGGTTTTTAAAACAGTAGCGACTGAACCTGATGTAATCAGTGCGGTTAAGTGAAACCAAAATTGGATTTATCATAAACGGATATCTTAATTATTTTTATCAAAAAATAGGTGTTGTTGGGATAATAGCGGTAAGCGCATCAGGTGTAAATCTGCGAGAAACGATTTAGGTTAATATTCGGGCGAATGCCCTCTAACGATATTTGTCCAGTTGGAGAGTTCGAAATTAATGTTTCTATTACCTGCTTTAATGAATTTAAAAATACTGATTTTAGTCGTTAAGGTAATAGGGTAATTTAGCATTAGAATATTATTTTGTGATAAAGGGAGTTACGAATGTTAGTTGTTGAGATGCTAAGCACCGGTGATGAAGTTCTACATGGCCAAATTGTTGATACCAATGCTGCATGGTTGGCCGATTGTTTTTTCCAACAAGGTCTCCCTTTAAGTACAAGAACGACCGTGGGTGATAACCTTGATAGCTTAGTGAATATTTTTTTAGAACGAAGCCAGCATGCAGATATTCTCATTGTGAATGGAGGGCTTGGGCCAACCAGTGATGATCTCAGTGCATTCGCTGCGGCAAAAGCAGCGGGGGTGCCATTGGTTGAGCATACACAATGGATTGAAGTGATGGAACGCTATTTTATCAGCCGCGGGCGAGTCATGCCTGATACCAATCGTAAACAAGCATTACTCCCTGAAAATGCTGAATTAATTGATAACCCAGTGGGGACGGCTTGTGGATTTTCAATAATGCTTAACAACTGTATGTTATTTTTTACCCCAGGCGTACCATCTGAGTTTAAAGTGATGGTAAACGATCAAATACTGCCTCGACTACGGGCACGTTTTACCTTATCCGAGCCACCTATCTGTTTACGCTTGACCAGTTTTGGTCGCAGTGAAAGCAGTTTGGCAAAACAATTTGATCACATTGAGTTACCTGACGCTTGCGTGCTAGGTTATCGCTCTTCTATGCCAATCATTGAATTAAAATTGACAGGGCCTGCTTCTCAAAAAGCGCTTATGGAACAACAATGGCACAGCATTAAGCAAGGTGTCGGAGATAACTTGATTTTTGAAGGTACTGAAGGCTTCGCTAAGAAAATCTGCAAACAATTACAAGAAAGGCAATTAAAAGTTGCAGTGAGTGAACAGTTTAGTGCTGGGCTATTAAGTTGGACACTAAGTTCAGAAGGCGCTTTAGATAACATGAGCCATGTGATTAGGAATGACCCAGAACAAACACTCACAACATTAATAGACTGTGCAAAAAATATTGCTAAAGACCAATTAGTTCCTCTAGGATTAGCAATAGGGGAATTTGATGGTCAATTTTTAAGTTTCGCATTATCAACCCCTGAAAAATGCTACGCGCAAAGAATACATTATTTACCTAATAATCACTCAAAGAAAGAAAAGCAAGAAGTCAGTGTGATGCTTATGTTAGATATGCTTTCTCGTTGGTTAAACGACCGAGAAGTTATCGGATACTATGAATGGTTGGTGCAGAGCGAGACGCTAATTTTGGAATGCTAGGTAAGAGCGTTTATCTGAGCAATAAGTTAACAAATTAAGGGGATTTATGGGAAAAGAACTTTCTGGTGGATGCCTTTGTGGTGATATTCGTTTTCTAGCAATATCTCCTCGTAATATTCATTCTTGTTCATGTGATATTTGCCAAAAACATACAGGCGCACAAACGGCTGTATGGTTAGAGTTCTCGGCTGAAAATGTTGAGTGGATTGGAAAGGGCGGGAAACCTGCAACCTACCAGTCATCTGATTATTCGAGCCGAGCATTTTGTGCTAAGTGTGGTAGCTCACTGGGGGCTATTGATGATGAACCTACAGTTGCATTATTAACAGGGGTGATGGATGAACCTGCTCAGTTAGCTCTGCAATTAGAATATCATTCATTCGTTGATTTAGCGCCCGCTTGGTGGTGCCACTTATTTAATTATGAACAGTAATGGAACTTTCGCTTAGACGTGTTAAGGTCGTAAGAATTCCTGCAAATAGTAATGGCTAGCTAATGGCTTTAGATAAAAATGGCTATATTCGTATTCTTGAAACATTGCCTTATCAACCCGAATTTCAGCAACTCATAACAGAGTCAGTCAATCGACTCCGTGCTTTATTAAACAAGGATCTTCACAGTGTTTATATCTATGGCAGTGTGGCGAAAGGGCAAGCAACGCCATATAAATCCGATCTTGACCTCTGTGTTATTGTGAATCAGCCTGTTAGCCAAATGGAAGCATCTTATCTAGCGCAGCTGCAGGAGGCTTTGGCTTCAGACTACCAAGTGGTTAGTAAGGTCGATTTTGATATTGGTACTTACTCAGAGGTGACGGATAAGGCTAATTTATATAGCTGGGGTTATTGGATAAAACACAACTGTCGCTGTCTGCATGGAGATGACCTGAGCAAAAAATTTATGTCATTTTTGCCTTCAAGAAAAATTGTGGATGCGGTAAATGGTGATTTTATCGATGTATTAAATGGTTATATTCATAAGGTTGATGCTTGTAATGACTTAATGAATCGGAAACTCTTACAAAGGGCAGCGGCTAGGAAGTTAATTCGTGCTACTGATCTTTTACGTAAAGAAGAAGATAAAGATTGGCCTGAGAGTCTTGAGGATTATGTGCAAAAAATAGTACTGCGTTATCCGACACAAAAAAGGCAGTTACAGTATTTTTTAGCTCAGGCTCTAGAACCTTTAATGGATGACCAGCAATTTACCGCTAACCTAAAGGTGCAGATGAATTGGCTCTCTGAAGAAAGGGATAATATAAAGAAACGTTAAGTGGTTATCATTCGTTAGGTTGTATTGCTTCAATAATATAGTTAAAGCTTGAGATCCCTTTTTCACAGGCTTTATTTTTTAAAAGTGAAGGTGTTTTATCAGTAGTAATTTTAAGTGTAGATAATTGATTTGCATATGTCTGTGCTCCAATAATATTGGGGTTGTTGTTTAGGTACTCAACCGCAGTATCGACCTTTTGATAAAAATATTCGCAAGGTTTATCACTCATTTCTATCGCTTGTAATTCTTTTAAGGTATTGGGTATTAATTGTTCTGAATTTTGTTTAAGTAGCGTAACATACTCCCCAGATTTAACCTGCTCAACTAAGGTTAATACTTTATTTTTCATATTAAAAAACATGGCGATAGCAATAATTAGAGCCACGACTAAAATAATATTGATGGTAATACTAATTCCGAGAAAATACTTTTTCATTGCATTCCTTGATTGAAAAATTGAGGGGGGGAATAGGGTAATATTGTTGCACGTCTTTGTATTTAGGAATAACGTGAAAATAAAGGTAGCCCCAATTAATGAGCTACCTTGCTAATAAATATCAATGGTAAATTAACGGACAGTTAAGACAGAGATTTTTGAGTTTTGAATAACCATCGATGCGGTTGAGCCTAGGAAATAGGTCGACATCCCCGGTCTTCTTGAGCCTATTACGATCAAATCGGCTGAAATTTCTTCAGCAACACGTAAGATTTCATCTCTTGGTGTTCCCATTAACACTTGAGCACTGTACTTATTAGCTGGAATATTAAATTCTTTGATAATCTCAGCAAGTTGCTTAGTCACATTTTCTTGTTCGCTATCTGCTTTCTCGGCAAAGCCAAAACCCATCGTGGTATAGAAAGGAACGGTTGGAATAATGGCTAAAAAATGGATATGTGCACTTTCGTATTCAGCCAAATATTGGATATGTGACATAACAAGGTGAGCTAAACTTTTCTCTGTAATATCAATAGGTACTAAGATTTTTTTATACATGTTTTTCTCCAGCTTTCATTTAATGAGTCCATGCTGTAATCGAATTTAGAATTATAAGTAGATGCGGATTTATATTCGCCTGACATAAATATTAGGGATAAAGATCAATAGGCGAACAAGGCTAAATTTTGCATATTGATAATAGCTGATTAACAATATAAATACTTTGACGGCGGATTCATCTTAAGAAAGTTAATGGAAAAATTTCTGATATTTTTCATGCAGCTTGTGCTATTCAAATCGCCTTAGCTTTGCATTTTGATGGTGTTATTATATGATCCATTATAATTTATATACATTTCGTATTGTCGAGGGTGTTTTGGGGATCGTAAAAATTTCAGATGAACTGCATGATTATCTACGCCATGCAAGCCAAGTAATGTCACGCTCTATAAATTCGCAAGCCGAGTTTTGGATAAAAATAGGGATACAGGCGGAGTTAAATCCAGATAAGACATTTACAATGTTAATCAACGAGATGCTAGAAAAAGAGTTATCTGAGGTAAAAGGAAAAGTTCATGAATAATATTACAATTAAAACAGCAGAAGAAATTGAACTGATGCGTGAGTCAGGAAGACTATTGGCCCGTGTATTTAAAATGCTTGATTCAGTTATTGTACCGGGTATTTCGACCATGGAAATCAACGATAAAGTTGAACGTTATATTGTTGATGAACTACAGGCGCGTCCCGCGAGCAAAGGGCAATATGGCTATCAGTATGTGTTAAACACTTCATTAAATGAAGTGGTGTGCCATGGTGTACCTAAAACAGATGAGCTCTTAAAAAGTAAAGATATCATTAATGTTGATATTACGTTGGAAAAAAATGGCTTTATTGCTGATTCAAGTAAAATGTACGTCATGCCCGATGCCTCACCTCTCGCACGTAGGCTTGTTAAAGACACTTATGCGGCAATGTGGGAAGGGATCAAGCAAGTCAAGCCTGGCGCAACATTAGGCGATATTGGTTCTGCCATTCAACATTATGCAGAATCAAAAGGTTACAGTGTAGTTCGTGAGTACTGCGGGCATGGTATTGGCCGTGAAATGCATGAAGATCCGCAAGTACTGCATTACGGTGTTAAAGGAAAAGGGGTAGAGCTAAAAGAGGGGATGACTTTTACAATTGAGCCCATGATTAACCAAGGTGGTATGAAAATTAAAACGAAAAAAGATGGCTGGACGGTGGTTACAAGAGATAAAAAATTGTCGGCCCAATCGGAACATACCATTTTAGTGACAAAAGAGGGCTATGAAGTATTAACTTTACGTGATGAAGAGAAATAGTTTTTTTTAATAAATTTAAGCGTATTGAAATGAGTTTGCTTCTTATATTAGGGGCAAACTCATTTTTGTTTGCAGTAAGTCTTAACTATTGTCTTAGTGCAATCGCAATGCGATTAAATGCACTCATTAACCCAATGGCTATTGTTAAATCAGAAATCTGCACATCACTAAAATGGCGTTTTAGTTCATCAAATAAGCTATCAGGAGTGCCACTTCCAACAATATTAACAACCGCTTCAGTCCATGCTAGTGCAGCACGTTCTTGTGCACTAAAATGATGGCTTACTTGCCACCCTGCGAGAGTATCAATTTTTTTATTGCTTACGCCAGAATTACGTAAGGAGCTCGCATGCATATCAAGGCAGAATGCACAGCCATTTATTTGTGACACTCTTAAATAAACCAGTTCAACTAGTTCTTTACCTAATCCACTTTTATCGAGGGCGTTTTTACAATCAATGAGTCCTTTATAGGCTTCAGGAGATAATGTGCTATACGCTAATCTAAGTGCGCTCATGGGGTTTCCTCATATATTTAATCAGTAGATAAAATGCAAAGTACAGTAACAGCGATTGTTATGGCCTAATTTTAAGGTTATCTTGACCTACATGTAAGGGGCAAGAATTGCTAATTTAACTAGGACAAGTTTTAGGTAAATGTCATAGGGAGAGCGTATGTTTTTAAAAATTGATACCAATATTAATACACCTATTTACCTGCAAATATACCAGAGAATTCATGAGGGAATTAAAAGTGGCCAACTAAAAGCTGGGCAGCGTTTGCCCGCGGTAAGAGTATTAGCGAGTGAACTGAATGTTGCTCGAGGTACGATTGAATTAGCGTATCAACTATTAGTTAGTGAAGGGCTACTCGAAACAAAAGGGGCTAAAGGAACCTTTATTTCCCAAACGATAAAAAATCTCCCAACAAATCGTTCTAAAGAACCCGAAGGCCTGTATCTTGAGCAAAAAGCTTTCAATCAGACAGCCCCGACAAATAACTGTTCAAAACAAAACACTAATGGTTATACGGTTTTACCCTTTCAATTAGGTACTCCAGCGTTAGATGCGTTTCCTCATAAGTTATGGGCCAGAATTTCTGCAAGAATATTACGAGATAGCCATTTTGATTTGCTAAGTTACCCTGATGCTCAAGGATTAAGACAGTTAAGGGAAGGCCTTGCTCGTTATTTAATGATATCACGAGGAATTCACTGTTCCCCAGAACAAATATTTATCAGTTTTGGACATCGTGCAAGTTTACAATTAATTGCTCAAAGCTTATTTACAGCAGGGGATATCGGTTGGTTTGAGGAACCAGGTTACCATATAGCGCGTGATTTTTTACAGCAAATAGGGTTAAAGCTAATACCTATAAGTGTGGATGGACAAGGGATTAATGTTAAACAGGGAGTTGAAGCAGCACCAGCTGCTAAATTTGCACTCGTTACACCAACACACCAAAGTCCAACAAACGTCACATTAACTTTAGAACGCAGGCTAGCATTGCTTGAATGGGCAAACCAACAAGGTAGTTGGATCATTGAAGATGATTATGACGGTGAGTTTCATTATCAGGGGCGCCCATTACCTGCACTAAAAAGTCTGGATAGCGAAGAACGTGTCATTTACTGTGGGACGTTTAGCAAAGTATTGTATCCTGCATTACGTTTATCTTATATTGTTGTTCCTCCCACCTATCATGATCATTTCAATTCCACTGCAATGATAATGGGGAATCAATGCCCAAGTTGGCAGCAGGAAATCACCAGCACGTTTATTCAAGAAGGGCACTTTTCCCGTCATTTACGTAAAATGCGCGAGCTCTATCGGCAAAGAAGATCTTTTTTAATCGAGGCGATAAAAATAAAATTGAGTGATGTCTTTGAAGTGGAATTACAGGCTGGTGGCATGCATATTGTTGTCAAAATTATCAATGGAATTCCGGCAATTCAATTTTCTCAATTAGCCATATATCATGGGTTAAAAGTTGAAGCTTTAGATGATTGGTTGATAAATAAAAAAGAAAGTGATTGTTTATTATTGGGGTTTACCAATATAAAAGATAAGCAGGAATCTTTGATGTTATGCCATAAGTTAAATGAAATTAGCCATAATTTATTATCATGTGAAGAGCTCAAATAAAGAAAATCTGATTAACGTCAATGGAGTTTATTTGGCTTAAGTTTTGAGTTGGAGTGGTTTTTTATTATTAAATTTAACAAGATAAATTTAATTTAAAACTCTTTCATTAAGTTATCATAATAATTTTATTTTTTATTTATTTTAAATCAGTGGGTTAAATTAATTTTATTTGTTATGCATTTTTTGCATAAGATTAAGTCCATTTGCATTTCTCTTTAAGTTAAAAAAATGTAACTATCCAAGCCAGGCTCAAGAGTCGCATCCGATAAAAGGTTATAGCTCCAACTATAATTTTACATAAATAAAATAGGGGTACGAATGAACAGACATAAACTCATGAAACAAATTATGATAGCAATTGTGCTTGGTATTATATTAGGCTGGGGTTGTCATAATTATGCTGCATCAGTGGAAGAAGCAAAAGATATTGCATCTTATCTAAATATTATTACTGATGTATTTTTACGATTAATAAAGATGATTATCGCACCACTTGTTTTTGCTACGATTGTTTCGGGTATCCTTTCCATGGGAGGTTCATCTTCTGTTGGGAGTATTACTATTAAAGCCATGGTATGGTTTATTTCTGCCGCTGTTATTTCATTATTAATTGGCATGGTTTTTGTTAATGTTTTTCAACTCGGTGTGGGGCTAAATTTAACTGTCCCTGCCGTTGCTGTCGATAGTGGGTTAAATACCTCTGGCTTTACACTAAAAGCATTTATTACCCATATCTTTCCAAAAAGTTTTGCTGAAGCGATGGCAAACAATGAAATTTTACAAATATTAGTATTCTCTATCTTTTTCGGTTCAGGCCTTGCGTTTATCTGCAAAGATAAAAAAAGTCCAATTGTGACATTAATTGAAGATTTATCGCGCATCATGTTCCGCATTACAGACTATGTAATGAGCTTTGCACCAATTGCGGTATTTGCTGCAATTGCATCTGCGGTCACAGTTGAAGGCCTAGGCTTATTATACGACTACGGAAAATTAATTGGCCTTTTCTATGTTGCGTTAGCGGTATTATGGGGAGTGCTGTTCTTTGCTGGTTACGTATTCTTAGGTAAGTCTGTATTTAGTTTAGGAAAATTGATTCGCGAGCCTGTTGCGTTGGCTTTTGCAACGGCAAGTAGTGAATCTGCTTACCCAAAAACAATGGAAGCACTAACTCAATATGGTGTTCCCAAAAAAGTCACCAGCTTTGTTTTGCCGCTGGGTTATTCTTTTAACCTAGATGGATCGATGATGTACCAATCATTTGCGGTGTTATTTATTGCCAATGCGTATGGTATTGATTTGAGTATTACTGAACAAATTCTCATCTTGTTAACGCTGATGGTAACAAGTAAGGGGATGGCGGGGGTTGCTAGGGCTTCTATTGTAGTTGTTGCGGCAACACTACCAATGTTTAGCTTACCAGAAGCTGGAATACTATTGTTACTGGCGATTGACCAATTCCTAGATATGGGAAGAACTGCAACGAATGTGGTTGGTAACAGCATTTCTACGGCAGTTATTTCCAAGTTAGAAGAAAGAAAGGGCGGTTTAAAAGAAGATTTGGATGTGATACTTGATGAAAAAGTGACATCAACACCATAGAATTTAAGTTTGTTTAGTAATTGAAACCCTTCTGAGTTGGTTAACCTTAGAAGGGTTTTGTTTATTGAGATTAATAGCAAAATATTATTTACTTGTTTGATTGCGCATAAACTGCCAAAAACGTTCAGATGAAATATTGAGTCTTGCTTCTGTTCGATAGATATAAACCCCCATCGTGATGGAAAGCGTGCTATCTAGTATAGCGAGTTCACTTCTCTCAAGTTCATTTTTAATTGAAAAATCTGGCAACCAACCCACACCACTACCATTGAGCACCATACGTTTTAGGACGTCACTCATTGATGAGACAAATGATAATTCAAAAGGCAAATCGGTAGATTTGTCCATGAGTTGGTTGACTTGTCTCCCCATATAACTTTCATCGGTATATTTCATTAAAGGTAGGGTTTTGCCATCTAATGCAAAAATAGGTTTCTTATTTTTATCGCACAATGAAACGAGATGTAAACGGCTTTCAAGAATTTTCGCATGCAGAAATGGTGAGGACATTAATTCTTCGTTATAGAAGGATAAAATAAAATCACTTTGCCCTTCTTTTAGTTTATGAACTGCTTCATTAACATTAATGGACTCTACAAAGAAAATTTTATCGATATTTTGTGAGAACTGGGAAATGAAATCTGGAAGAAGAAAAACAGAAAGTGAATGTGCTGCTGAGATATTAATTTTTTGTTTATCGTTATCGATACCTTTAATTCTGTTTATTTGAAAATAGACATCATCAAGTAAGTTTCTAGCATAAACAATAAAACTTTTTCCTTGGGGGGTGAGCTGTAATGGATTAGTGTTTCTATCAAATATATCAAAGCCAACGGAGGACTCGATGGATTGAATTCTGCGACTAAAAGATGATTGAGATATATTTCTTTTCTCTGCGGCTAGAGTAAAACTGCGGCATTCTTCTAGTACAACAATATCGTGCAACCATTTAATTTCTAGATTACTGATCATTGCATCCTCTTATGATTATAGTTATTTATTTCCTATGCAAATTTAGCATAACTTATAGAAACTCTGCAATTACGAAAGGTGAACATTATGCGACTATATTATTAATTTGATGGGAGGAGTTATGAAAAAAATATTAGGTATGTTAGGGGGAATGGGACCAGGTGCAACAGCAGATGCATTTTCTAAATTAATCAATAACACTAAAGCATCTAAAGATCAGGAGCATATACCTGTCATCATTGTCTCTATTCCTGACATTCCAGATAGAACAGAAAATATTGTTTATGATGGGCCATCACCATTACCTGCGATGATTAATTCATTAAAAATACTTGAGGGTGCGGGAGTTTCTTGTATTGTTATGCCTTGTAATACAGCACATTATTGGTATGAGGAGTTAATGAAGGAAGTGAAAATCCCTTTTATTAGTATCATTGATTCAGCGTGTAAAACTATTATTAATAATAAAATTAAAAAAGTGGCTTTATTGGCAACAACAGCAACAATACGTACGAATTTATATCAAAATAAACTCAATCTTAATAATGTGGAATGTGTTGTTCCTGATGAAGTTAATCAATATAAAATAATGCAAAGTATTATAGCTTACAAAGCAGGAGATATTGATAAAGCGAAGGAGTTAATTTTTCCCTATATTAATATGCTAAAATCAGATGGTGTCAACAAGTTTGTGATGGGATGCACGGAGGTACCATTAATTTTAGATGAGCTAGTTGAAAAATCACCAGATGAATTTATTGATGCAACGGAAGCTTTAATAAAAGAGGCTATAGATTGGTATAATCTTAGAGATGAACGGTTTGAACAGGAAGTAACAAATGAAAATTATCACAAGTTAGTTTGATTTTTTTATAGCCAGCGCCAGGGTGTATTTTAAATGTAATTATTAATCTAATATACTAGCATTACTTTAGGTGTTTAATTTTTTTTATTTATGAATGGACGAATAAACTGAAGACCTATATATAACCAACAAGTTTGGGTTGTAAAATAAACACTTTTTCTTAATTTATTTGAAAGTTTAGGAGTTTTGTAACTTGTAGTTAGCGGGGGAGTAGCGACAATATGCGTTTTATTATAATTATTAGTTATTGTCAGATAGGGATCTACTCATGCAATTTAAATCGATGGTTAAATTGGTTATTGGTGCAGCGGTGCTGCTTGTTCTTGGGCTTATTGGTGTTAATTCATATACGATTGTTCAAGATGGGTCTGTAAAAGTCGGCACATTTTTAGGGAAAGTTGATCCTGTGGCATATGATGCCGGGCTGCACTTTCCTATTAACCCATTTACTAATTTCGACACATATTCAACGAAAGATATTCGTGTTTCATTAAAGGAACTTCGAGTCCCTTCGCAAGATAAATTAAAATCAATTGTTGATATCACCGTTATGCTGCAATTTGATGGTGCAAAAGCACCAGTCTTACGCATTAATGGTGGTACTGAAAGTGAGGCACTGGATAAATATGTGCGCCAAAAGCTGATCTCAACAATTTTAGAATTTGGTAAGGACGTGGCAAACGCCCAAGATCTTTATACCGCAGATACACAAAGGAAATTACAAGATTCCATTCGAGATGCAATTCAAGGCTATGCATCACCATATGGTTACACGATTAAAGAAATTATGATCCAAGATATTACCTTGCCGGAGGTGGTTCAGGAGCAAGTGGTTAATACTAAAATGCGCCAAGAGCAAATTAACCAAGCAAAAGCTGAAGCAGAAAAAGAACGTGAATTAGCACAGAAGAAAGTTGTTATTGCAGAAGCTGAGCGTGAGTCTGCGGAGCAACAAGCGATTGCTAGAGAGCGTAATGCCCAAGCAAATGCATTTGCGATGCGCCAAGAGGCGGATGCAAAATTATATGCAGCGCAAAAAGAATCAGAGTCTAATGCAATACTACAGCGTACAATCACCCGTGAAATGATCAATTGGAAACAGTTAGAGATTGAACAGATTAAAGCGCACAAATATAAAGGTGAAGTGCCTAATATTGTTGTTGGTGCTGATTACGATGGCAAAATGATTATGGATATGCGCAGTAGTCAATAATTTAGCCTGAAGAATGTTTTAAACAAAGGCCAGCTTTATGCAAAGTAGAGCTGGTTTTTTTATACGTAAAATAAGCATTATCGGCGCGAAGAGTTAGGCGAAAATGGAGTCTAATAGCCGCTATGATGATATTAAATGCAAAAACTCTGAGATGAAAGAGAAAAGGATGAGGCCAAAGTGATTGCAGTAAGCTCATGTTTATTGGAGTTTTGTGTAAGGTATGATGGGCAGCATCAACGCTATACTCCCTTAAAAGAACTCTATGATGAAGGTAAGGTGATAAGTATTTGCCCTGAAGTTCTTGGCGGGCTACCAACCCCCAGAGCACCCGCAGAAATAGTCGGTGGCAATGGCGAAGATGTCTTATTAGGACAAGCTAAGGTTATCGATAGCCAAGGCTTTGATGTTACCGAGGCTTTTGTTAGAGGTGCGGAAATAGCACTCAAAAGAGTGCAAGATTTAAATATCAGTCTTGTTGTTCTTAAAGCGAATAGTCCATCTTGCGGAAGCCAACAGATTTATAGTGGTGAGTTCAATGGTTCACTAAAAACAGGCATGGGAGTTTGTGCTGCATTATTTAAACAAAATAATATTCAAATTTTGGATGAAAACGCGCCAAATTTAATCCCAGTGGTTAACGCATTACTAGATAATGCAACGTAGAAATAGCGTTAGGTAATTTATGATACAAATCCGTGCTGTTGATAAATTCAATTTTTGGGATGTTGGGGAATTAACCTCTAATACGGATGGCATTGCTACTGTTTTAGAGGAGTATGTGTGTTGCAATGCATTTTCAATTGCTGAATCTCATTTTTACCCTGAGTATAAACCACATGCGCTTTATCAGGGAGATGTATTGATAGGCTTTTTTATGTATAAAATATTAGAAGATAAACCCCAAGAAGCATTTATTTGTCGCTTTATGTTAGACCATAAATTTATTGGACAAGGGCTAGGTAATCAATCTTTCTTTGCAATTGTCGAATACCTTAAAGGAACAGGGGTAAAAAGAATTTCTTTGGGCTTAGATGATGAAAATCATATTGCCAAAAAAGTTTATATGAACCATGGTTTTAAATTTACCGATAAGATTGTGGATGGTGAGCAGGTTTATGCTGTAGAGTTTTAACGAGTCAATTTGATTTTTTATAAAACTGGCTATAGTTTTCCATGATGATAATTAAAGACAAAAATACTATGGATACGTAATGAAAAAACAGTTTATTGTGATTAAGAGCCATACATCTGAGTATCCTAACCCCATCTATTTTTCAGCGGGAGACCTGCTGGTGGTGGGCGAAAAATACGTAGGCGATGAAGGTTGGGACAATTGGTATTATTGCTCATTTAATGGTTTAAGTGGTTGGGTTCCGAAGCAATTAATTGAGTTGACTAGCGCAGCTACAGGGATTGCTAAAGAAAACTACAGTGCTTTGGAACTGAACGTAGAAATATCGGAACAGATCATTGGATATCAAAAAACCAATGGTTGGGTTTGGTGTGAAAAATTAGATTCACAAGAGCAAGGTTGGCTCCCTGAATTAAATCTACAAGAAATCTAGAGAATAAATTCTCTTTTATAAAGTTGGGGCAAAATTCCTCTGAAAGTGTCAATATTGAATTAATCACCCTTATTGGGACGAATTTCAGACTATTTTAAATTGTTGGTCTTCAACCATTTATTCTCATTTCAATAAAAGGCGTATCTTTTTCGTCTGAAAAAGTAACATGATAATATCGGCACAATATATATCCCGCTTTCTTTTTAACTTTAAGTGAAATTAATGTTTTTTAATGCTAAATGAAAAGCAAGTCACACTGAAAATTATACACTTTAAGTCATTACTAGATAGTGAAATAGTGCTTTTATCCAAATATATCATATGACCATATGTTCACTAGATAGTTATCTCGTAATCATGGTATATCATCAGGAAATAAATCTGATGAGTTAAAATGATGTTTAATATCTCTGAGTTGATTAATGATTCGCCAATAGATTCGATTCTTTTATTTGTTATCACGTTTGTTTTATTAATTTTATCTGCTTACATTGGTAAATATATTTTTAAGCGTAAGTCGGCTCATGAAGAAGTTGCAGATGATGAAGCTAAAATTATTCTGGGAGCAATTTTATCACTACTAGGTTTACTGATTGGCTTTGTGCTCTCTATTTCTATTAATGGCTATAACAACCGCCAACAAACAGAGGAAAACGAAGCCATCGCGATTGGTACTGCGTATCAACGTGCTCAGTTATTGAATGCTGACGATAGAAATAATGCATCCCAGCTTCTTCAGCAATATTTAGAAGCACGTATTGAGTTTTTCAAATCAGGGATTAGTGATGAAAATAGTCAATGGCGGATGGTTTCGCTGGAGAAACAAAACCAACTTTGGGAAATCGCGGTCAAAGAAGCAAATCAATCGCCAAACCCAGTTGTCGCTTCAGTATTAACCGCATTTAGCGATCTTTATCTTTACCAGCAAAAGACCATGGCAAGCTGGCGACACCAAATTCCGAATGCAACTTGGCTTCTTCTCATCTTTTTTGCTATCTGCTCGAATGTCCTTATTGGTTATAACATTCGCGGTACTAAAGGGAAAAATTGTCTGATCCTCATTCTACCCTCACTAACCACCTTGGCATTATTTATGATTGCAGAAATTGATGTGCCGGGAGAAGGGATGATCCACGTCGTTCCTGACGACTTAGTTTTATTGCAGGAATTTTTATTTAAGGATGGTGCGTGGTTGGGAAAGTAGAATAAAAGTAAAACTCCCCAAGTAAAATAGCTTGGGGAGTTTGTTAGATTAGCGAACGATAATACCTAATAAAATTCCGATGGCACCAAAGTCAGCATCACTAAATGTGGTGTTTGCGATACCAATATCCCCAAGTACAGGTAATAAGAATACAGGTAAGAAGGTGATTAATAAGCCTTGCGCAAATGCACCTAAAATAGCGCCGCGGCGGCCGCCTGTCGCGTTACCAAATACCCCAGCAGCAGCACCGACAAAGAAATGTGGTACGACGCCAGGGATAATCACGGTCATATTCAGGGCATATAGTACGAACATACCAATGACACCAGCTGCAAAGCTACTCAAGAAACCGACTAATACCGCATTTGGGGCATAAGGAAATACCACTGGACAGTCTAATGCAGGTTTTGCATTTGGGACTAGTTTGTCTGAGATCCCTTTAAATGCAGGAACAATTTCAGCAATAACCATACGCACACCTTGCAGGATAATGTATACCCCAGCAGCGAACGTAATTGATTGCATTAATGAGAACATAAACCAGTTTTTGCCACCACTCACTTCACGTACAAAATCACCGCCCGCAAATAAGCAAGTAATGATAAAGATAATGAACATGGTGAACGAAATAGCCACTGGTGTATCACGCAGGAATAGTAAGCTTTTTGGCACATTCATGTCTTCAGTCGAATGCTCTTTATTACCAAATTTGCTACCAATAAACCCAGCTAAAACATAAGAGATGGTTGAGAAATGGCCAATGGCAACATCATCAGAACCGGTGACTTTTTTCATATATGGGTGTGCAATGGCAGGGAAGAACACCATACAGAAACCCACAATTAAAGAACCAACAGTCACTAGCATTGTTCCTTCCATCCCAGCGGTTGCTAGAATAACGGCAATCATCATCGACATGAATAATGTGTGGTGACCCGTTAGGAAGATGAATTTCCATGGTGTTAAGCGCGCAATCAAGATATTGATTAACATCGCAAAGAACATGATCATCGCCATCTCACGGCCAAAGCTTTTTTGTGCGATAGACACAATTGCTTCGTTGTTAGGTACTACGCCGTTGATGCCAAAAGCATGCTGGAAGATGGCAGAGAAATCACCTAATGAGCTAACAACTAAGCCTGCACCTGCACCTAAAATCACAAAACCCATGATGGTTTTAATGGTGCCTTTAATGCATTCAGTTACTGGTTTTTTCTGGGCAATCAGACCGATAAGGGCAATAAGACCAACTAAAATAGCAGGCTCAGATAAAACATCCTGCATCAGAAAACGAAAAAATGACATAGATCCTCCGTTTACATCGCACCAAGTTTTTGTAATGCAACGGTGAGACGCTCTTTCATGGCAACTTTATCAATCATGTTTTCCAGTGCGACGATTTCACCACCCACTTGTTGAGCAACAAGCTGCTCAGCAATATCACTTGTGCCAACAAAAATATCGCTAACTGTACCTTTTGCTGATCCTAAATCCACATGGTCAACTTCAGCGCTGACTTGCATGTCTTTTAAAATATTTTTGATGCTCATTTCCATCATTAAACTGGTACCTAATCCATTTCCACAAACAACGGTGATTTTCATAATGTTTACCTTAATATTAAATTATTCGTATTTAGCGATGATTTTAAGAATGTCATCGACGTTTTCTGATTGCATGAGGCTGTCAATATCTTCTTGATTATCAAAAAGTTCAGCAAGTTTTGCGATAGCGCCGATATGGCTATTGCTGTCTGTCGCGGCAAGAACGATAAGCAATCTGATTGGGTCATTACCTTCTGAACCAAATTCTACGCCTTGTTTAATCACGGTTAAGCCAAGGGATAGCTGGTTTACCCCATCTTCAGGACGAGCATGGGGCATGGCAATACCTGGGCCTAAGACATAATAAGGACCAATCTTTTCATGTGATTTGATAATCGCATCAATATATTGCGGTTCGATTAATTTATGGTTAATTAATGGTTTACAGGCGATTTTGATCGCATCTTGCCAATCTGTGGCACTTTCGACGACCTGAATAACGTTCGAGGTCAGTAAAGTCGTAAGCATCGGGTTGCTCCTGGTTGGTTAAATTTTTATCTTTTTAATGGTTGAGTGAATAGTAGTGATCTATGGTAGCGCTATCTAGCTGATTTGTTCATTTTCGTGATAGCGCTATCATTTTGAATAAATATTGCGAACAAAGGCTAAATGAATGGACTTGTAAGCTGATTAACAAATTCAACCTGTGCTAAGTTAATGCCGTTGAATAATAAGTTTAGGCTAAATAAAAGTATTACATGCAAAAAACACGAAAAAGAAAAAATACTGGGCGAGTGACGTTACAGGATGTGGCTAAATACGCGGGCGTTGGGTCTATGACGGTGTCGCGTGCTTTGCGAACGCCTGAGCTAGTCTCAGATAATCTGCGTGAAAAGATTAACGCAGCTGTTGAGGAGCTTGGGTATATCCCTAATTCTGCCGCAGGAATTTTAGCATCAGGGCAAAGTCGAACTGTCGCAGTATTAATCCCTTCTTTGCGTGATAATGCGAGTTCAGTTTTTCTGCAAGCATTACAAGAAGTACTGAATAAAAATAATTACCAAGTGGTTATTGGTAGCCATGATTATCAGCAGAAAAAAGAATCAGAAGTTCTATCAACCTTATTGCAAAGTAACCCTGCGGCACTAATTATATTTGGTGCAGTTAATTCACAAAGTGTTTTTAACTATCTTAAAAATTTAGATATTCCAGTTATTAACGCAGCAGGGGAATCGAGCCATCCTGTTACTTTAAATATTAAAAGTAATATCGGTGAAGCGGTTAATTTCTTAACGCATTTTTTGCTGCAAAAAGGTTATAAAAAAATAGGTTATATCGGGGCTCAGATGGACAGCAAAATGCAAAGCCAACAACTGAGTGGTTGGAATAAGGCGATGCTGACTTATAATCAAAGTGCGGAACAAAGTATAACAACGCCGTATGTCGCAACAATGGACTTTGGTCGTCAGGCAATTAGTGAAATGCTGACACGGCAACCGGAACTTGAAGCTGTTATTTGCAGTCATGAAATGATAGCGCTAGGTGTGCTTTTTGAGTGCCAAAGACGGTTAATTAAAGTGCCAAAAATGCTAGCACTCGCTTGTGTAGAAGGTTCATCAAATTGTGACCATATTCAACCGTCACTCACCTCTGTTCGTATTGATTACAGTAAAATGGCGCGAGAGACCGCTAAAAAATTACAGAAGTGGTTAGCCGACCCTGACACTGATTTTTCAGAGACCCAAGAAGAGATTATTTTTCCCTACAAATTTGAAGCCAGACAAAGTGCATAAAATATAACTCATCAGCTTAAATTCACGTTTCAATATGAAATTTAATGCTCTAGTCGACAAAATATAGTGGTGTAAATCACTTTTTGATGAAAAACAGGATTGTTTTTTTGTATCTCGAAATAAGATTGTCGACTGGGTCACGGCATCCTATTTATTCCCTGCTAATGTATAAAGAGGGCAGTTAACTGCTTGTATATTAGAAGTCTATTCCTCGATGAATTCATTGAGCTATTACTGGGGAGTCATTATGAAATTTCTTAAAACTGTTATCTCAACTGCGATTTTAGTTTCTTGTAGTGTGAGTGCTGCAACGACAGGTTCTGAAGTCTTAAAAGTACAAGATGGTGGTACACCGAATAAAGTCTACAAAGCCAATAAACCGGCCATTAAAGTCGCCACTTACAATATTGGCAAAAATGAATTAGCCCAAGATGTGGCGAATTTAGATAATTTAAGTAAAGCCATTGGTAAGATAGACGCAGACGTTATTGTTTTAACTGAGGTTGATAATAAAACGGCACGCAGTAAAAAAGTTCACCAGCTAGAAGAAATTGCAAAAGCAAATAAGATGGATTTTGCTTTTGGTAAGGCATTGGATTTCGATGGTGGTGAATATGGCGTCGGAATTTTATCAAAATATAAGATAGAGAAATCCCAAGTTGTTAATTTACCATCAGGTGATGCAGAGCAGCGTGTAGTATTAATTTCACAGATAACTAAGCCAGGTTTTGATGCCCCGATTATTGTGATGGGAACACACCTTGATTGGCAAAAAGACCCGACCATTCGTATTGGTCAAGTGCGTCATATTTTAGATGCGAGTATTGGTGATACAGATACAGGCTTTGATAATATCGCAGCCTCAATAAAAATATTAGCAGGGGACTTTAATTCCACGGCGAATGAGCAACCTATTCAAGAAATTCGTTATATGTGGAATCCTGTCGAGAAGCAAGGGGTAGATTATCGTAGTTGGCCAGCAGTAAACCCAGCGATTGATATAGACCATATTTTTACATTTAAAGGCCAAGTATGGGATGTGAAGAACATGCAGATCCCAACAGATAGCAAAGAATTCCAATGGTCGAGCGTTAGCGACCATCTTCCAATTATTGCTGAGCTAGAATTACAAGAGCAATAAATAAACACGATGTTTAAGATTAGGCCTCAATGTGGGGCCTGTTTTTAAGGTTTAATAATATGAAATAAAGGGATTGTTTCTATTGATATTTTTATATCGAAAATCTCACCATATTTTATGGTAAGTATGTGGGTTTATTATAAGGTATAAAAATAGTGTAATTTATAGACGAATAAAACTCTCTAAATAGTCGTGAGGTAGTATGCCAGAAATACCCATTATTGATATTTATTGGGATGGGCCATTCAAAAGTGCTCTAGAGGTTAATGAATATGTAACCACTGATGAACGAGGACAAAATACTGATTACTTTTTCTATCAAATCTACGGGGATCATGTTAGCTATGGTAATGGTATATTGCTATATATTGGTATGAGTGAAAATGAAAAAGGGGGCATAGTTTCCCGCTTAAATAATCATAATGATAATTGGATTGGGGGGCTATGTTCAGAAGCTAAAATATACATTGGTTCATATGGATATTTTAAGGGTTGGGGCTATTGGCACGATAAAAAAAATAACTCATATTATAAAAACCTGAATGTAATGGTAGTAACGCTAAGATATACCCAGAAATTCCTGAAATTGAAGCATTATTGATTTATGCACATAAACCTGCATTTAATTGTGCATCTATTCGAAATATTAAAAATACAGTCAAAACAGGGTTTCATATTTTTAATACAGGTAGAAGAAAGTCACTTTTACCTGAGCTAAGTACCGCCTATTATACCGATAATAAAAAACAACTTGAACAACTCGAACAAAACCAACAATGAGTTTTTCCTGCCACGATGTAATGATAGCTTTTTTGCCATCAACTGCGGTCACGATGCCAATACGGATTAGGTTTCGAATCAAACGTAAAATATCTGCATTATTCATAAAACATAGATTGCCACGGATGAAGAATGAGGCGCATGTGTATGGCTTTGTGTCATGGTTGGCATAAGTTGAATGACGTGAAATTAATATTTCCTTTCACGGGTTTTAAGCACTGGGGCATCTGCTTTAAGCTGATGGTAAACACCCACAACCTTTTGAACTTCTTCACCATAAACATTCACGTCACTGATTTCACGGGCAACACGGATCGTTTCTTCTCTTCGGCGAATACATGGGCCACCCTGTGACATGATGTATTCATCAAATCTGCCTTGGTCTGCGGTAGCTCTAACACGCTCAGCAACATCACCAAGCTTGTCAGCAATAGATACACCACGAGGCAAGCGGCGGCATTCACGGTATGCGCCTTTAGAGGGAAGCTTATAGAATTGAAATTGTGGGATACGCCACGTTGACGCCCACGCGGTCACGGCTATTACAATGACTTTAAAATTTTGCCCGTTTCGTGACCTGCCTCATCACTATGGGCGTAACTATCAATATTTTTGTGCTCGAGCTTTGTTTAGAACACGCTTACGAATGATATCAATGGTATTTTATCGGTTCACTTTATTCACAATACGCAGCATATACTTATGTGGGGGCAGCGATAATGTCGGTTCAACAATATGAACACATAAGCTTATTTTTTTTCTGCGATTTTCTGCAATAACCTTTGCCTTTCAATATAACGTTTCTTCGCAACAATCAGATACTGTTCAATCGCGAGATAAATTTGTTCGCGGGATACAGAGACTAAATTGTTGTCATTTATAGCTTCAGCCGTTTTATGCATAAAGTCAGACATAAAGTCTGCAATATTTGCAAATTGGTTGGCGACATGTGTGTGGTAATACTGGTAGACATAGGATTCTTGTGAGTGGCTAAGCTCAGTATCATGGGTGAGATTGTTTGTTGCAAGTAATAGTAGTTGGATATTAGTCATGGAACCCCCTTTTTTAGGCTGCAAATACTACCTGATTTTACAATATTGTTTTGTCAATATTCGTCGGATAATTTTATGTTTTCGTTAAATGCAGCCAGAAGGTAAGAATATTCTGTATTTTGGGTGATTTATGGTAGAGCAAGTTAAGAGGGAATTACTTTATATCGAAAATGCAACTGTGCTTTTAAATAAATTTAAGTTAAATATTCTTATGATTTCAGTGTTAATATATTGTTATTTACCTTTATTTTTCAAAGTTTTAATAACCTAAAATATGAGGAGGCATTATTTTTATCTTTAATAATCATGGTGTTATGGTTTTTTGTTTGGTGGTTTTATCGTTTTGTTAATAGCGAATGTAAAATAAGAGGGCAAAAATCTATTCTAGAAAAAAGTTTTTGTTTATGAAATTGTTAATTGGTTATTTTAATTTATCCATTTGAATTTAATGTGTTTTTTTATTTTTACTTATTACATTAAATTTAGGGGATTAAGTGGTAAATGTATGTTTGATATTTTATTTACGCATTGTTTGTGTATTGTTACTCATAATTAGAGTTTATTCACAGTTAGCAACACTATTATATACATTGTATTATTTAATAATATATTGAATATAAGCAACATTAAACAGTATTAAACTGTTAAGGTGGATTATTGTTTCTAAAACTGTAAGTGTGAAACCTTTGTTGTATAAAAAATACAAATTGCAACAGTTAATCTTTAAGGTACTATTTATATTCAAGGTTTAATACTGGTATACTTACTCATGTGGTGGGTAAAATGAAGTGTAAATACGGATTTGGCTGTGTTGATTAGAGTAAATCGATTTTTGCCAATCATGAGTTTTATATGGAAAAGATATTAAATGGGGTATCTTTCTAATAAATTATTCTTATATGGATTATCAACCCCGTTAATAAAATAATTATTACTTTCTTACAATTAACTAAATATATCTACTTACACATCTTTTATGCAAAAGGTGTGGTGAACAATTTTGGTCAATTGGATGTGTTACTGCGTTTATGAGAGCTTAAATATATGAACATAATAAAATTGCTCACAATCCTATTGTTAACAGGGTGCTCTTTTATTTTGGGGGTCACGCTGAACTATTCCCCAACCCCTGATTTGGTCAAAATGGCAAAGGCCAATGTAGAGGATTATTTGTCATATCCTGAATCGGCATCTTTTCGAAACGTGAAGTATAATTTCATTCGACAGACAGCAGATAAAGGGGACTTAGGTTATGTCTGTGGTGAGGTATTTCGTGTGAAGAATGCTCGACTTGAAGGCTATAAAAAGTTTGTTGTGAAAGCCTATAATGATAAGGATGGTCGTGTCACAATGTCCATTCCGCTTGTGGAAGGGGATTATGATTTATTACCGATGGAAATGATGGATGCGCTATGGGATAAATACTGTTTCTGATCCTACCGCGGGGGAATAAAGAAAGCCAAAACGGCTTTCTTTATCGGAAGGTATTTTAGCCTTTGAGTTCTCTTGCACATTGCTGAAGTTTTATAAAAGAAGCAAAACGCGTATCATGACGAGTTTTATAGCTCTCATCAGCATAGTAAGTTAAATCAATTTCACTAAATTGATCCATGGCTTGGGCAACATCGTCACAAATTTTACCCGCTACGGCACCTAAAATAGCTGAACCCAGTAAAACAGGTTCGCTCGCTTGTGTAGAAATGACAGGTACGCCACATGTATCTGCTAATAACTGGCGAATTAATGGGTGTTGTCCTGCACCACCACTCACCACTATGTTTTCAATTGCAGCCCCTGATTTTGCTTGTGCTTCAATGATTTGTCTTAAACCATAGCCAATACCACACACACCAGCAACATAAAATGACAGTAGATTCTCTAAGCTGTTGTCCATGGTGAGCCCTGCAATGACCGCTCTTGCATGTGGGTCAGCAAATGGTGCACGGTTACCTAGAAATTCAGGAATGACATGAATTTTTTCAGCGAGCTCAACAGATTGAGATGCCGATGTGATTTTTTCTAACACAAGGTCAGCTAAATAGACTGGAAGTGGTTTTCCTTGCTCTTTGGCTGCTATTTTTGCATTTATGCAGGCTGGGTGAAGGGACAACAGCTGATCAATCGCTGCGCCAGCGGCACTTTGCCCCCCCTCGTTTAACCACATACCCGGTACCATCGCACTGTAATACGGCCCCCAAACACCAGGTATGAAAACAGGTTCTTTGGTTGTTGTCATAGTGCAAGATGACGTTCCAAAAACATACGCCATGTTGGCAGTTGCATCACCATTGACACCCACCGTACCAATCCCCCCTGCATGGGCATCAATCATACCCGCTGCAACAGGGATACCTGCTAATAAGCCCATTTGTTTTGCTGCATTATCCGTTAAACCAGAGCCACAAGGGGTTCCAGGTTCAACAATCAACTGGCCAATACGGGCAAATTTTTCATCGGCAAGTTCAGATAAACCAATCTGTTGGAAATAGTCTGCATCCCAACGTTTTTCATGAGCGAGATAAGTCCATTTACAAGTGACGGTGCAGGTTGAACGTGCTAATGAGTCCGTTGATTTCCACGTTAAGAAATCAGCTAAATCAAAAAATTGCCATGCATTTTCATAGGCTTGAGGTAAGTTTTCTTTTAACCATAAAATCTTTGGTGTTTCCATTTCAGGGGAAATCTTGCCACCTACATAGTTTAAAACAGGGTGTTTTAGCTGGTTAATACGTTCGGCTTGTTCCGTGGCGCGGTGATCCATCCACACAATAATATTCCGGTTTGGATCAGCACTAGGGCTAACAGAAATAGGCTGTTTATCGTGCCCGATAACAACCAGTGAACAGGTTGCATCGAAACCAATACCAGCAACTTGTAGGGGGGAAACCTGTGAAGAAGCGACCGCTTGCTTAACACAATAGCAAACAGCTTCCCAAATTTGGTTACTGGATTGCTCAGCGAAGTGGGCACTATCACGATAAAGGGTAATATCTTGCTTAGCAGACGCTAGCATTTTGCCAGTCATGTCAAATACACCAGCGCGTGCACTGCCTGTACCAACATCAATTCCGATAACCACTTTATCATTTTGAGGGGTTGAGTGATGCATTTTACCTCCAAAAATTAATCATTAAAAAATGAAAAAAGCGTTACAGGTCAACACTATTTGGCAGAATGACAAGGTCACGAACCGTGACATGTTTTGGGCGAGTTAACATAAAGAGAACGGCTTCCGCCACTTCAATCGGTTGCATTAAGCTACCATTTGCCAGCGCTTCTTCCATTTTTTCTTTTGGCCAGTCATCCAATAACGCAGTAACCACTGGACCTGGTAAAACGGCGCCAACACGGACACCATGTTCTGCAACTTGGCGGCGAGTCGAGTGAACAAAAGCTTGAACTGCAAATTTCGACGCGGTGTAAATGGGTTCCCAAATAACGGGAACAACGCCTGCGATTGAGCTGGTAAATAAGACATCGCCAGATTTTTGGGCAATAAAGTGAGGTAAAACAGCACGAACACTACGGAAAGCGGCATTAATATTGAGATTTAATACCTTATCCCAAACATCGGGATCCCCTTCTGCCACAGGACCACCAATATAAGCGCCTGCATTGGCATGGAAAATATCTAAACGGCCTGCTTTTTCGAGAATGGCATCTAACATGCCATCAACTTGTTTGGTGTTCATTAAATCAATGACAAGAGGGATCGCATTTTCGCCTAACTCTGCAACAAGTTGATTTAATCTATCTTCAGCACGGTCAATTAGAACGACCTTGACGCCAGCTTTGATGAGTGTACGAGCACATTCAAGACCAATACCGGATGCTGCACCTGTAATTGCGGCGACTTTGTTTTCAATGGAAATAGCCATAATGATTTACTCCAATCGGATTTTAGCGAAAAGGTAAGTGAAAAATAATGAAATCAATGAGATGACAATGAGTCACTGGAATGGTTAAGGTGGCTGCATAGGATGGATTGATATTAATTTTTTTCATTATACCAACTCATGCTTCATCAATTTCAATATTGCTCAATCGATGTAGCAGTATTGCGACTTTTGCACTTTGGTGTCAAGCTAGGAAAAAATGGAGATATGAATCTGTGACAAAGATCAGACAAAATAAGAAAACAACGATCTATGACCTTGCTGAACTGGCTGGTGTTTCAGCGAGTGCGGTAAGTGCGGTCCTTAATGGAAATTGGCAAAAAAGACGTATTAGTGCGCAATTGGCTGAGAAAGTGATGCGTATTGCGCAGGAGCAAAATTATTCAGTTAATAAACAAGCCAGTTTGCTGCGCAGCAATAAATCAAAAATCATTGGCATGCTGGTACCAAAATACGATAACCGTTACTTTGGTTCGATAGTGGAGCATTTTGAGGAAATGGCGCGAGAAAGAGGGTTATTTCCGATTATTACTTGTACGCGTCGTGATCCTAAACTGGAGATAGAAGCGGCGCGTACCATGTTATCTTACCAAGTGGATTGGCTGATTTCGACAGGGGCAACCAACCCAGACAAAATCACTCAGATATGCCAATCTTCGGGTGTCCCAACATTAAACTTAGATTTGCCCGGCACTCTAGCGCCATCCGTAATTTCAGATAATTATCTCGGCGCAAAAAACCTTACCCTGCGGATTTTAAATAAAAAAGGCTGTTCTCAAACGTTAAATGCACCACTGATTTTTATTGGTGGGCGTGAGCACGATCATAATACCCGCGAACGTATACGTGGCTTTATCGATGCACACACTGAAGTGGGTATTACTGTTCCAAATGAAAATATTTTAGCTTGCGGATATGCCCCTGAAAAAGCAGAAAAAGCCTTGTCTATTTTTGTGAAAAAGCACAGCGATAACTTGCAAAAAATAACCCAAGGCGGCCTGTTTATTAACTCCACTATTTCATTAGAAGGGGTAATGCGATGGTTAGGGGCTCAGGGTTGTACCGCTGAAAACCAACCTAATTTAGGCTGTTTTGACTGGGATCCATTTGTGGCGCTATTAGGTAATGAGATTGAAATGGTGAAGCAAGATGTGCCAACGATGCTCAACCATATTTTTAAGCTAATTGATGAGGGGGATAGTCAGCCACAATTAATCGAGGTATCGCCAGTGGGTATAAGATAAAATGCAAAATATAAATGAAGTGTTGCCTGTGCAAAAACAGGCAACACGAAGCTTTGAGGGTTATTTATTTAAAGTTTCAACCAATAATTGATGGCGTTGGTTATAAAATTTAATGTAAGTCATATAACCGGCTAATATTGTCGAAAGACTGGCAGTGGCTAATAACATAAAAGTTACCATAATTTGGTATTTTACGGCCTGTAATGGGTCGACACCTGCAAAAATTAACCCCGACATCATCCCCGGCAGGCTGACAATACCCACCGTTTTTGCAGAATCAACAGTGGGGATTAACGAGGCGCGAATACTTTCCCGAATAATGGATGCTGAAGCCACTTTAGGGGTTGCTCCAAGGCTTAACATCTCTTGAATTTGCTGCTGCTGGCTGGCGAATCGTTGCCCCAAATTATTAAAGCATAACCCAACAGCTATCATTGCATTGCCCGCAATCATTCCCGTAATCGGTATGACTTGCATTGGGGTAAAAGCAATCGCTTTGGTGAGAATTAAGACCAGTAGCGTGAGAACGGTACCTGACGTAATTGCAACAAAAGCAGTGAGATAGATTTTATCTAAATATTTACTTCTTTTTTTTGCATTCCACGCAGCATTGACACAAATGAACAGCACCAAAGCCACGGTGAGAACTGCATGGTCAACATTAAAAATATATTTTAAAATGTAGCCAGCTATCAATAATTGAACAATAGCGCGGCAGGTACTCCAAATAATATCTTTTTCTAAAGACAGTTTTTCTTTGTGGCTAATAAAAATTGCCACTAAGACTAACATGATAGAAAACGTGAGCGATTCATTGGAAATGGTAGGTTGATGCACGATGGTATCCTATTATTTAGCCAGATGAACGGGAAGGGTGATGATTTCATTTGCATGGGCAATTTCATCTTGGTCGTGAGTCACCCATAAAATTGCAATACCTTTTTCTATCGCTAATTTATGAATTAATTCATTCACTTTGACTTTATTTTCTTCATCCAGAGCACTCGTGATCTCATCTAACAGTAAAATTTCGGGTAGAAATTGTAAATTTCGAATTAATGAAATACGCTGTTTTTCGCCTCCCGAAAGCTCGTTAATTCCTTTCTCAAGAATGGTTTCAGGCAATGAAAAATGCTGCAAGTCACTGATAACTTTTGTTTTATCAAAGGGCTGTTTTCTAATTTGGTAAGGAAAAGCTAAGTTGTCATATACTGTAGCCCCGAATAATGTGGGGGTTTGGGTACAATAAGACACTTGCTGGCGGTAGGTCTCTGGGGAAATTGTACTAATATTTTTCCCGTTAAAGACAATGCTTCCTTGGGTCGGAGAAATCAGGGATGCTACAATTTTTAATAAAGTACTTTTTCCACAACCTGATGGCCCCGTGATTAATTTAAATTCGCTGGCATCTAGGTTAATCTGCACGTTATCCAGAATCGTTTTTCCATCAATCGAATAGCCAATATCCTTTAGTTGCAGTAGTGAACGGTTTTTTTCCATTTTTCCATGACCTATGTAATCAATTTACGTGATTAACGCGAATGAGAGCTATTTCTCTATTTTATCTGATATCAGTGTGTTAGCTTTGTTTGATATCAATTTAGATATAACTAATAGTATGCGCCAGTTATTGTGAAATTTACACTGCATTATGTAAAGGTGGATTATCTAAGGTCAGTTAGAATACGATTATTATGAGTATATGGTGTTATTTTAAACAATGAAAATGATTGGATGATTTTAAAATAGATAACAAATAATCAAGTTAAATTTTATTTTGAACATATGTTCTCATGGTTTTTATTATTATTTAAATAATGGGATGTGGCGCTTTATTTTAAATGAAGAATATGGCTATTACATTTAAATAATAATATATAATCTTAATTAAATAACGACACGCTTATAGGTTATTAGGGTTTCGAAAAAACTCCAATATCTATATTCCTCCAATATCAAATGTCACCTCATGGCGTTAAGGAATGAAAATGACAACGTTTAATGGTTTTAATACCCAATTCTCTCTTGATGGCAAAGTTGCATTAATCACAGGGGGCGCAGCGGGTATTGGTTTAGCAATTGCACAACTCTATGTGGAAAAAGGCGCTAAGGTTGCCTTGGTTGATAAGTCTGAAAAAGTTATTGATGTTGCTAAGGAAATGAAAAATACCATTGGTATTCAATGTGATATCACAAAAATAGACTCTGTATCGCAAATGGTTGAGCAGGTGGTAAAGCATTACGGTGCATTGGATATTGCCGTCAATAGTGCAGGGATTGTTGCATTAGCGCCAGCGGAAAGCTTAAGCGAGCAGGACTGGGACTTGACCATGAATGTCAATCTTAAAGGGACTTTCCTTGTGTGCCAAGCAGCAGGTAATGTTATGATTAAACAAGGAAAAGGTAAAATAATTAATATGGCATCACAGGCAGGGGTTATTGCATTGGATCAGCATGCAGCCTACTGTGCGAGCAAGGCCGCCATTATTGGTTTAACCCAAGTTTTGGCATTAGAGTGGAGCCCTAAGGGCATTCAAACCAATGCAATATCGCCGACTATCGTTCTCACTGAGCTGGGCAAAAAAGCGTGGGAAGGGCCAAAAGGTGATGAAATGAAAGAAAAAATTCCAGCAAGGCGCTTTGCCGAACCGTCAGAAATTGCCGCTTGCGCACTCTTTTTAGCCAGCGAAGCTTCGGATATGATCACGGGACATAATTTAGTGATTGATGGTGGGTATAGCATTCAGTGATTAAATTTAATAAGTGAATAACATAAATTATTCGCTTATTTTATAGCGATTAAAAAAGGCCAGATAATTATTTTATTATTTGGCCTGTAATATAAATTACAAAGTAGGATAACAGATTTAAATAACGCCGCGATTAATTACGCTTTAGGTTGTAATAATGACAACGATTGCTGAATAAGTTTCTCCACTGTAAACCCAAAATAATCAAATAACTGTTCAGCAGGGGCTGATTCGCCAAAACTATTCATTCCCATGACCAATCCATCCAGGCCAACATATTTACGCCAGTAATCACTGATACTGGCTTCGATAGCAATGCGGTTGCGAACATGATGAGGTAATACACCTTGTTGGTAGTCAGCGGACTGCTTATCAAAGGTATCCGTTGATGGCATGGAAATAACATTGACTTTAAAGCCTTGCTCAGTGAGATATTGCCATGCTTTAACGGCTAAAGTAACTTCAGAACCCGTTGCAATCAGCAACAACTCGGGGTTTTGACTATTGCTACGTAATATATAACCACCCCGTTGGATATTGGCTAGCTGTTCAGAAGTACGGGAATGTTGTTGCAGATTTTGTCGTGAAAGAACTAATGCCGTTGGTGTCTGTTGGTTGGTGATGGCATGCTGCCAAGCAACGGCTGTTTCCACTTGGCAGCAAGGGCGCCAGACGGACAGATTCGGTGTTGCGCGTAAAGACGCGAGTTGCTCTACTGGCTGGTGTGTTGGCCCATCTTCTCCTAACCCAATGGAGTCATGTGTATAAACAAGTAATTGCGGTAATTTCATTAGCGCTGCCATGCGCACTGCATTTTGTGCATATTCGCAGAACATCAAAAATGTCGCGGTATAAGGGCGAAAACCCCCGTGTAATGCCATACCGTTGGCAATGGCGGTCATGCCAAACTCCCTGACACCATAATGAATATAGTTGCCTGTAGGTTGTTCATTGATCGGGACGGAGCCAGACCAATAGGTGAGGTTGCTCGGGGCTAAATCTGCGGAGCCACCGATTAATGCAGGTAAAACAGGACCTATTATATTGAGAGTATTTTGTGACGCTTTGCGAGTGGCGATTGTTTCAGGGTTATCATTCAACTTTTGAATATAATCTGTTATCACCGTGGTAAATGAACTAGGCGTTTGGTTAGATAAGCGCTCAGCGAGCTGTTCAGCAAGTTCTGGATATTGCTTTGCATACTCTCTAATCGCTTGCTCCCACTGTAATTGTTGCTCTGATCCGCGTGCGATGGCATTCCATGGCTGATAAATTTCTTCAGGAATTTCAAAGGGTGGGTATTTCCATCCTAGCTGCTGGCGTGTTAGCGCAATTTCTTCTGTGCCAAGTGGCGCACCGTGTGAATTCGCCGTTCCTGCTTTATTTGGTGAACCATAGCCGATGGTGGTGCGGCAAATAATCAGGGTTGGTTTGTCTGTTTGCTGCCGAGCCTGCTCAATTGCCGCTTTGATAGTAGGCCTTGAATGGCCATCGATGCGACGAATAACGTGCCAGCCATAAGCTTCAAAGCGTTCGGCAGTATTATCCGTAAACCAACCTTTAGTGTCTCCATCAATGGATATTTGGTTATCATCATAAAAAGCGATGAGTTTATTCAGCTTCAACGTACCTGCGAGGGAGCACACTTCGTGGGAGATCCCCTCCATTAAGCAGCCATCCCCGAGAAAAACATAAGTAAAGTGGTCAACCACAGGAAAACCTGAGCGGTTAAACGTTGCACCGAGGGTTTTTTCTGCAATTGCCATACCGACTGCGTTGGCAATTCCTTGCCCGAGGGGGCCTGTCGTTGTTTCCACGCCAGGGGTATAACCTAATTCAGGGTGACCCGGGGTTTTTGAATGCAATTGCCTAAATTGCTTTAAATCTTCGATGGAAATATCGTAGCCCGTTAAGTGTAATAAGCTATATAACAGCATTGAGGCGTGACCATTTGAAAGGACAAAGCGGTCACGGTTCGGCCAAGTCGGGTCGGCAGGGTTATGCTGTAAGTAGTCCCGCCAAAGTACTTCAGCGATATCCGCCATGCCCATTGGTGCGCCCGGGTGGCCGGAGTTGGCTTTTTGCACCGCATCAATAGAAAGAAAACGGATGGCGTTCGCTAATGGGTTTTGTGCTTGTGTGTACATAAAAACACTCCTAGAAAACTGTTTGCGTGAAACTAACGTTCCCCATTTTCATATTCACTGATGCGCGCCACTTTAGGGGCAGAGCGTCCACCTTCATAATGAGATGCCAGCCAAGTATCTACGATAGTTTTTGCAAGCTCTGGGCCAATGACACGAGCACCAAAGGTAATAATTTGCGCATCGTTACTTTTTTGTGCGCGTTCTGCTGAGTAGGTATCGTGGCAAAGTGCGGCTCGAATACCAGTGACTTTGTTGGCAACAATAGACATTCCGATCCCTGTTCCACAAATTAATATCCCACGTTGATGTTTTCCTTGTGCAATAGCTGTTGCGACGGCATGGGCAACATCTGGGTACATTTCATCTTTAACCCCGGTATTTAAACAATAATCGGTGACTTGAATATTTAGCGCTACAAGGTGTTGTTTGATCAAATCTTTCATTTCAAATGCGGCGTCGTCTGCACCAATGGCAATAGATAGCATGATTGAGATCCTTATTTCGAACAAAAGTTCATTGTTAATTCAAATGTACTATTTAGAAAATAGGATCTTATGAACAAATAATCAATAGGTGAACATATGTTTTTAATTTAAATAAGCTGTATTTTGTGATCTATGGCTTTAAATTCACTTTTTTTTGTTAAAAAAGCGCAAAGTCATCATTTTACGTCGATTTTATGGGAATATTTGCTCTGAATCACACTTTGAAGATCTGGTTATGTGCATCGATGATTAAAAAAAGGTATGGTTAATTTGTACATTCATTGAACTTATGTTCATTTTACAAACCGCCGAGGGTAGAACTATGTGTGAACACTGTGATTCAAAAGCCACGTTGAGCGAAGGCATTCCAGAAAAAATGAAAGCGGTGGTGGCTTATGCACCAAAAGATTACCGTTTAGAAACTGTCGATGTTCCAAAAATTGGTGAAGAAGAAATTTTAGTTCGTGTCGAAGCTTGCGGGATTTGCGCGGGTGACGTGAAAGCGTTTGAAGGCGCGCCAAGCTTTTGGGGTGATGCTGAGCAACCTGCCTATATTAAAGCACCAATGATCCCAGGGCACGAATTTATCGGCCATGTTGTTGGGTTTGGCTCAAAAGTAGAAGGTTTTGCATTAGGTGACCGCGTGATTTCCGAGCAAATAGTCCCTTGCTGGGAATGCCGTTTCTGTAAACGCGGTGAATATTGGATGTGTGAAAAACACGACCTGTATGGTTTCCAAAATAACGTCAATGGCGGTATGGCTCAGTACATGAAATTTACGAAAGAAGCCATTAACTACCATGTGCCTGTGGATATGCCGATTGAAGACGCGATTTTAATTGAACCGTATGCCTGCTCACTGCACGCCGTACAACGTGCGAATGTGAAACTGGGTGATGTTGTTGTGCTTTCGGGCGCAGGTACGCTTGGTTTAGGCATGATTGGTGCAATTAAAAAATCAGGTGCAGGCAAATTAGTGGTGCTGGATTTATTCGATAAACGCTTAGAACTTGCTAAAGAATTCGGCGCAGATATGGTCCTGAATCCAAAACGTGATGATGTGGACAAAATCATTAAAGGGATGACGGAAGGGTATGGTTGCGACATTTACATTGAAGCGACTGGCGCACCGAAATCTGTTGAACAGGGACTCAAAATGATCCGAAAACTCGGTACTTTCGTTGAGTTCTCTGTCTTTAAAGACCCTGTAACTGTCGATTGGAGCATTATCAGTGACCGTAAAGAATTAGATTTATTAGGTTCTCACTTAGGCCCATATTGCTACCCATTGGTTATCGAAGGGATCGGCAATGGTGATTTCCCAACCAAAGGCGTCGTCACGGATATTTTACCGTTAGATAAATTTGCGGAAGGTTTTTCCATGATGGCGAAGGGCGACCCGCATATCAAGGTGGTCTTAGACCCGAACCTGTAATGCTGTAGTGGGTTCACAAGCAAATAAAACAATAATGAGAAAAATTGGACCTGAATAAATGTCACCCTACCAAGGCTTGTTATTCAGGTCCTAACCCAGCGAACAAGCACTGAGGTTAACGATATGATAATCAATAAACTGTCTAAAGTAACGGGATTTTCGCCAAAGTTGCTCCTTGGCTATTTTGGTGTCCTTATCTTCATGATGGGGGAAGGTCTCGAACAAGGGTGGCTTTCACCTTTTATTATCAGCCGTGGAATGAGTATTGAACAATCTTCATTACTGTTCAGCGTATATGGCTTTTTTGCTGCGGTTGCGGCGTGGTTGTCTGGTGTTTTAGCGGAAATTTATACCGCTCGCCGAGTGATGATTTTCGGGTTTGTGATGTTTGTGATTGGCTCCGTCATTTTCTTATCAATTGGCCTGCCAAGTAACAGCTTATCCATCATGATCCCAACCTATGCATTACGCGGATTTGGTTACCCCATGTTTGCATACGGTTTCTTAGTTTGGGTGGCGTATGAAGCGCCCATTAAAAAATTGGGTTCCGCCGTGGGGATCTTCTGGTTCGTCTACAGTGGTGGGCTAGGTGTATTGGGGGTGATGTATTCTAGCTATGCCTTACCGGTTTTAGGTGAAATGGCAACGCTATGGAGTGGGCTGATTTTTGTCACCATCGGGGCGTTTATCGCGATTGCCCTTAACCGAAACCATGAAGGCGGCGAACAACCAAAACAAAAAGTGTCGCTTAACTATGTGTTTAAAGGGATCACGATTGCATTTGAAAACCCAAAAATTGGTTTAGGGGGAATAGTTAGAACCATAAACACATCAGCGGCTTACGGTTTTGTGATCTTCATGCCAATGTTTCTCGGTGACTTTGGCTTTTCCCGCACAGAATGGTTACATATCTATGCCGCACTTTGGACCGTGAATATTGCCTTTAACTTGATTTTTGGTGTCGTGAGTGACCGCATTGGTTGGCGCAATATTGTCATTTGGTTCGGGTGTGTCGGTTGTATGCTTTGTACCCTAATGTTCTATTACGTGCCGTATTACTTCGGCCATAACTATACCCTGATGATGATAGCGGCAGGGTTATTTGGCGCGTGCCTTGCAGGTTACGTACCGCTCTCTGCCATCATGCCATCACTCGCCCCGGAAAATAAAGGCGCTGCGATGTCCGTACTGAATCTAGGTGCGGGGCTCAGTACCTTCGTCGGCCCTGCACTGGTCGGGATCTTTATTAGCAGTGTTGGCGCGTTTGGTGTGATTTGGATTTTCTCAGGGCTTTATTTGCTCAGTGCGATATTGATGAGATTTATCACGGTACCGCAAGAGCTTCTTGATCAGTCAGCAAAAATGCAGCTAACACCAGAAAATAAGTAAAAGAGGGAATTATGAACAGAATCATTAATGAACCTGACCTAGTTGTTGAAGACGCTATCCAAGGCTATTTAAAAGCGCACCCTGAATATTTTGCGCAAACCGATAATGCCCGCGTTTTGAAATACCCAAAAGCGCCAATCCAAGGAAAAGTGGGGATTGTCACGGGGGGAGGGTCAGGTCATGAGCCCGCATTTTTAGGCTATGTGGGTGAAAACATGTTAGATGCGGTGGCAATTGGTGAAATATTCTCTTCACCTACCGCAGGGGCCTTTTTAGATGCGTTCAAAGCCGCAGATAGCGGTGCAGGTGTTGCTTGTTTGTACGGCAACTATGCTGGCGACAACATGAACGTGAAAATGGCGATGAAAAAAGCCGAAAAAGCGGGCATGAAGATTAAAACTGTCGTGGCAACTGACGATGTAGCCTCTGCGCCAGCGAGTGAGAAAGAAAAACGCCGCGGTGTTGCAGGTGAAATATTAATGTGGAAAGTTGGCTCGGCAGCAGCCAGTAAAGGCTACGACCTCGATGGTGTGATTAATGCGGCACAAAAAGCCATTAATAATTGCTACTCTATTGGTGTTGGTTTGACGTCTTGCACCATTCCTGCGGTGGGCCATCCAAATTTCCATATCGAGGATGGCATGATGGAGCTTGGTATTGGTCACCATGGCGAGCCAGGCATTGAAATTATGCCAATCCAATCAGCGGCGCAAATGGCGCAAACAATGTTAACGCCAATTCTAACTGATATGCAGTCAAAGCAAGGGGATGAGGTTGTCGTGCTAGTTTCTGGCTTGGGTGCGACCCCTGTGATGGAGCTGTACATCTATTATGCTGAAGTCGAAAAATTATTGAGTGAAAAAGGTGTTCGCATCGTGCGTAACTATGTGGGCAATTATTTTACCTCACTCGAAATGATGGGTGTCACGCTGACACTAATGAAAGTAGATGAAGAATTAAAGACATTGATGGATGTCCCTGCGTATTCATTAGGTTTAACACAGGTTAAGTAAAGGAGCCCATTATGCAAGTTATCTCGACGGAACGTGGCAATGAAATGACACTCGATTTAGTCCATATCATTGTGTCTAACCGTGAATACCTCAGTGAAATCGACGGTGCAATTGGGGATGGTGACCACGGCATTAATATGGCGAAAGGTTTTAACCTATGTGCCAAAGCGATTGAAGGCCGTGAGTTATCACTCAGTGAAGGCTTTGAAGAGATCTCCGATGCCCTAATGGAAGGTATCGGCGGTTCGATGGGGCCACTGTACGGCAGCTTCTTTACGGGGATGTCTGACAGTATTTCAGGGAAAAATGCGCTTTCACAGCACGATTTTCTGGCGATGCTACAAAACGGCTTATCGGAGTTGCAAGATATTAGTAGCGCGACGGTAGGTGATAAATGCTTAATGGACACTTTGATCCCTGCGATTAATGCTTTTGAATCTGCAACCAATGCAGGTAAAGATTTCAAGCAAGCGTTAGATGCAATGCAAGCTGCCGCGATCGCGGGGCGTGATTCAACCTTAGATTTAGTGGCAAAAATTGGCCGTGCGAGTCGCTTGGGTGAACGTTCCCGCGGGGTATTGGATGCGGGGGCAACGTCTTGCTGCTTATTACTCTGCCAACTTGCACAAAGTGTTGAAAAGCATGGCGCTGTCGCTAATGCATAACCGTTTATTTTAGTTTTTTAGTGGATATAGAGTCGAAAATATCACTTTATATCCACTGTCTTTGACAACTCGCTTATTAATTGCCACTAGAAACGCTATACTAAAACCTTATTATCCTTGTCGCGATTAACACTAATTGAGAGGAAATCACTACCTTATGGATAGATCACAAACATCTTCCGACATCGAGCTACTGACTGAAATTGCGATTTCGTATTATCGCGATGAAATTACGCAGGAAGAGATCGCCAATAAGTTTGGGATATCGCGAATTAAGGTTGGGCGCCTATTAAAGCGTGCAAAAGAAGAGGGGATTGTTGAAATTAACGTTCGCTATCACCCGATTTTTAGTACCCAACTCGAACAGCAATTACTTTCCCGTTTTCCGATTTCCCGTGCATTAATTGCTTTGGATCACCCTGATGAAGAGTCGCAGCGTAATCAAGTGGGTACGCTGGTTGCCAATTATTTATCAACCACACTACGAGACAATATGATTGTTACCGTTGGGCAAGGGCGCAATGTGGCCGTTGTTGCAGACAGTGGCGGAGCCGTGCCTGAAAAAGATTGCCGGTTTATTTGTGGTATTGGTGGTACGCATCGCCCTGGTGATTCGATAAATGCCGACCATATCAGCCGCCGCTTGGCGAAGAAATTTGGCGGAACCAGTGAAACATTATACGCTCCTGCATATGTAGAAAATAACGAACTTAAACAAGCTTTTATGAAGAATGGTACCATAAAAGAGACCCTCGACCGCGCTCGTAAAGCGGATATTGCCTTGATTGGTATTGGCGATATGAATGAGGACAGCTATATGGTCAAACTAGGCTGGTTTACGCCCCGTGAAATCGTGGATGCCAGCTTAAACCAAGGTGTTATTGGTGATATTGCAGGGTATGACTTTTTCAATGCGCAAGGGCAGCATGTGGATACCGTTATGAATGACCGAGTGATCGGCTTGAGCATCGATGAGCTGAGAAAAATTCCCTGTGTGATTGCAATTGCTTCTGAATCCTCCAAGGCAATGGCGATTATGGGCGCATTGCGCACCGGGGCGATTGATATTATTGCAACCAGTGCGAGTAATGTGCGGACTATTTTAAAAATGTCCCAATAGCTTGTCATTCCCGTCATATTTCAAACCGCAGCGTTGTTGTCTGCGGTCATTTACCTTAGTCACTCATCCCCGTCATATTTCAAACCGCAGCGTTGTTGTCTGCACTCAGTTACCTTAGTCACATACTTGTGTATGCTCCTAAGGATACCTTCGTTTGACGCCTAGTTGCAATTTGAACTATTTAGGGGATGGATCCTACATATTATTCAAACCCGCGGCGTTGCTGACTACGCTTATTCGCATTAATCACAGATGATGTATGCGCCTAACGGATTATTAATAGCATCTATTATAAAATAGGTTTACATCTCCTAATGAGTTGCCTTATTATTTTAGGGTGATTATATAGGGAGATGGCATTCCTCCTGCTGTTAAGAAACCGCCCTGTTGGGCTAATGATGCCTACGTTAACCTGTTCATTCGACGGGGTACGTAGGTTTATGTGCCCTGAATTTAGGGCATAAATGACCGATACTCGTCATACTTCAAGTTACTTCGCTTGTCACCTATATGTGACTCGAATTATCTAGAGTATAACAAGGAGACTTTCCTTTCATTTATCCCGCCTAACGTTTTATGGGAAGTTCCTATGTACGCCTCTTTATTTGCAATTGCGATTGGTTCTGTTCTCGGTGGCTGGCTTAGATGGTTTGTTAGCCTGAAAATGAATCATCTTTATCCAAATATTCCCCTTGGCACCGTTGCGGTTAACCTTATTGGTGGCTTTGTCATCGGCTTTGCCATTTCCTATTTTGCCAGTGCTAATATCAGTCCCGCGTATAAGTTATTTATTGTAACGGGCTTTTGTGGTGCTTTTACCACCTTTTCGACTTTTTCATTAGAAGTGTTAGTGCTTATCCAAGAAGGGAAATTGGGCTTTGCGATCAGCACTATCGCTATCCACGTGATTGGCGCATTGATCTTTACCTTACTCGGTATGCTCTGCCATAACTGGCTGGCTCAGGGGGAAGTTTGAGCAATAAAATATCCAAGCGACATTATTGCCGCTTGGGTATTGGGGTTAATTATTCGCTAATAATTGTTGCGCAGTTGCTTCATCAGTGACTAAACCCGTGACCCAACCGCCGTTAAGTACGGCTTGAATCGCCTGAGTTTTATGCGCACCCCCTGCAAATGCAATTACAGGGTGTTTAGGTGGGGAAAATAGCGGCACACTCGTGTGGGTTTCATCTAAGCTGGTGGCTAAGCGTTCACCGTTAGCTTTAATAAAGTGGCCTAGGAGCTCCCCTGCAACACCTTGTTCCAGCAGCATTTCTAGTTGTTCATCGGTGACAAACCCTTCTGAATTTAGTGGGCAATTTTTCCCCACTTCCCCAATCCCAATAAAGGTGATATCGGCATTTAAGCCTTTTTCAGTCACCTCTTTATAGACGCGATGCTGACACCACATGGCTTTGTCTTCAGGGCTGTCTGCATACAATGGCGCGGGGAGGATATAATGGCGACATTGCAGTTTTTCCGCAAAACGTAAGGGGATATCATAGCGTGTCGCTGAGCTATCACGGGCAATTGCGCCAATTAATGAGACACACTGGTGTTGCGGCATCTCAAGGTAAGGCAGTGCATCAATAATACTGCGTAATGTTCTCCCTGAACCGATACCGATAACTTGGGGTTTATCCTGCTCAATTAATTGTTCCATTAACTCAGCACCTGCAACGGCGATCATATCCAACGTGGCATCGGTATCAAGTTGCCCTGAAGGCACAACATAACAATGGGTTAGATGATATTTTTGTTGTATCTCATTAGCGAGTCGTAAGCACTCAGTGACCGGGTGGGTGATTTGCACATGCACCATACCTTGCTCTTTAGCTAAAGAGATCAATCGTTGAGCGACTTGGCGTGATAGCCCTAACTCCTGCGCAATTTCTTGTTGTGTTTTACCTGCCACAAAATACAGCCATGCGGCTCTCGCGGCTTGTTCCATTTTTTTTAATTCTTTCTGCATGGACGGTCTCCTGCCTTTTTCCATTATTGTAATTCTGGGCAATTGCTTATTAAAAGGGCAAAAGTCATTACTGTGACCATTATCGCAGTAATTATTGTTAGATTGAAACTAAAATATAACAAACGGGCATATGCCCATAAAAATGGCAAATATTTATTTTAAGTTAAGGAGTCACAATGCTAAAGCAGAAATCTGTATGGATGCACATTGGTGCCGGGTCATTCCATCGTGCTCATCAAGCTTGGTATTTACACCGCTTAATTGCACAGGGCGATGACAGCTGGTCTATTGCGCTAGGTAATATTCGCAATGATGCGAATGCATTGCTTGATAACTTAGCGAAACAAAATGGCGAATATACCCTTGAAACCGTTTCGCCTGAAGGCGAGCGCCACTACGAAAAAATTACCTCTGTGCGCAAAATTCTGCACTGGGATGAAAATTTAAGCCAACTCGTTGAACAAGGCCGTGATAAAGCGACTCGTGTAATCGCTTTCACGGTAACCGAAGCTGGCTATTATTTAACTCCACAACATGAGTTAGATGCCCAGCAACCCGACATCAAAGCCGATTTATCAGGGAAAATGACCACAATCTACGGGGCATTGACTGAGATCCTGCGTGCGCGACTTGCCGCTCATGGTGAGCCAGTCACCTTATTAAACTGTGATAATTTGCGCCATAATGGCGAACGCTTTCGCCATGGTTTCTTATCGTTTTTACAACTAAAAGGTGAAGATGCGCTATACCAATGGGTGAAAGACCACACTCGTTCACCAAATACCATGGTGGATAGAATAACGCCTCGCCCAACCCCTGATGTAGCGGAACGCGTGAAGCAGCACACGGGATGGGACGATAAAGCACCAGTAATGGGCGAAGCTTTCATTCAGTGGGTGATTGAAGATGATTTCATTAATGGGCGCCCTGCATTGGAAAATGTGGATGTAGAAATGGTGGAGTCGGTACTACCGTGGGAAGAAGCCAAAATTCGTATCCTGAATGCAAGCCACAGTTGCATTGCTTGGGCGGGGACATTAATCGGCTTGAATTTTATCGACGACAGCACGCGTGAATTACCCATCAAGCAAATGGCATGGAATTACGTGACGCAAGATGTGATCCCATCGTTATCACCGAGCCCGCTGGATTTAGAACAGTATCGTGATGTGGTACTCGACCGTTTTAGCAATCCTTACATTAAAGATACAAATCAACGTGTTGCCGCTGATGGTTTATCGAAAATCCCAGGGTTTATTACACCAACTTTGCAAGAATGTTACCAGCGTAATCAAGTGCCAGCAGCAACGGCGGTATTGCCCGCGCTCTTTTTTGTTTATCTGCAACGCTGGGCGAAAGGTGAATTGCCTTATGAATATCAAGATGGTGTGTTAGATGGCGAGTATTATCAAAAAATGATGAATTCTGCGGATGCATTAACACAATTTGTCTCAAGCGAGATGTTATTTGGCTCTCTTGCACACTCAACTGAATTCCATGAACTCATGAACAAGACAGTTGCGAGTATCGAAACTTGGCTGAAATCACCGCAGCAATCGCTGTAAGGAGAAAGGCAATGTACCTTGGAATTGACCTTGGCACCTCTGAGCTCAAGGCTGTTTTGATTAACAGTCAAGGGGAAATTGTAGCTTCAAGCCATATGGCATTGACAGTACAACGGCCGCATCCTCAGTGGGCGGAGCAATCCCCAGATAGCTGGTGGGAAGCAACAAATGCAGTGGTAGCAACCTTAAAGCAAAAAGCACCAGAAGCGTGGGCGGCAGTCAAAGGGATTGGTCTATCAGGGCAAATGCACGGCGCTGTTTTATTGGATAAGCAAAATAAGGTGCTGCGTGATTGCATTCTGTGGAATGACACGCGCAGCGCCAGTGAATGCGAATGGCTGATGGAGCAGCACCCAGAATTTCTGATTGTTGGCGCGAACTTGGTCATGCCCGGATTCACCGCACCGAAACTTTTGTGGGTCGCGCGACATGAACCACAGATTTTCAGTGAAATTGGCAAAGTGTTGCTACCGAAGGATTACTTGCGTTGGAAGATGACGGGGCAGTTTGTCAGTGAAATGTCTGATGCGTCTGGCACGTTGTGGCTTGATGTCGCTAAACGTGATTGGTCGGATGAATTATTAGCGGCCACAAATTTAACTCGCGAACAGATGCCATCTTTGGTGGAGGGCGCTGAAAAAAGCGCTGTGTTGCGTGCTGACTTAGCCTCACATTGGGGGCTGAGTGCAGACGTGATTATTGCAGGTGGCGGTGGTGATAACGCGGCTTCTGCGGTAGGTGTCGGGGCCGTTAATGAAGGAGATGCCTTGATTTCCCTTGGCACTTCAGGGGTGATTTTTGTGGTGAATAACCAGCTACAAGCCGACCCTCAACATGGTGTTCACGCCTTTGCCCATGCCTTACCAAACCGCTGGCACCAAATGAGCGTGATGCTAAGCGCCGCAAACTGTTTGCGTTGGGTTTGCCAGTTATTGTCAACGACAGAAAACCAACTGATGGACGAGGTAGGCCAATTAACGGATGAGCAGAAAAAACGCGCGCCGATATTTTTACCTTATCTTTCAGGGGAAAGAACACCACACAATGACCCTTATGCCACAGGTTCCTTTTTTGCGCTGCGCAATGAAACAACCCGGGCGGAGCTGGGTTACGCAGTGATTGAAGGTGTTACTTTTGCCTTAGCGGATGGTATGGATGTGCTACAGCAAACAGGCACTAAAATGCCACGTTGTAGCCTCACCGGGGGCGGTGCTCGCAGCCCAATTTGGGCACAATTAATTGCAGATGTGATTAATGTGCCTATCGTCACACACCCAGCAAGTTCTTCAGGGGCATTAGGTGCAGCACGCCTTGCATGGCTTGCTGATGGGGGGGAAGTGGATAAGGTGTGTCAAAAACCAGACATTCTTAATACCTATTTGCCACAAGCTACTAACCAACAGGTTCTCAATCAACGGCTTGATGTATTCCGTTTATTGTACCAGCAACAAAAACAAGCAAGAGAGCTTATGCCGTAATCGGCCGAAAAGGCGGTATTCCCTACCTACCGCCTTTATCGTTTTTCTTCGCAATTGATTAAAATAACAACATAAAATGAGGAAACTGCAATGGAACAACAGCAGTATTGGCTTGGTCTACCTAAGCATTTGTTCTGGGGTTTTATCGCTATCGCTATTTTCATGAGCGGTGATGGCTTTGAAATGGCTTTTTTATCGAAACATATTACTGACTTAGGTTTTACACCGACACAATCCGCGATGGTATTCACCGTTTATGGCTTGATGGCTGCGGTGGCCGCTTGGGCGTCGGGTGTGGTTGCTGAAATCATCACGCCTTTAAAAGCCATGATGATCGGTTTTGTTTTATGGATTGTCATGCATGCATTATTTATGGCTTTCGGATTAGGCATGAAAAGCTACAGTATGATGTTGCTATTTTATGGTATTCGTGGGCTGGCTTATCCGCTGTTTATTTATTCCTTTATGATGATGTTGGTGCAGGTGATCCCTCGTGCTCACCTTGCGGCGGCAACAGGCTGGTTTTGGGCGATGTATTCAGTGGGAATTGGTGTCATCGGCAGCTATTTACCCAGTTTCTCAATCCCGATGATGGGGGAAACAGGTACACTTTGGATGGCAATCGGCTGGGTCGCAATCGGCGGTATCATTGCTTACTTTAGCTTGCGTAACATTCCTGTTGATCGCTCAAAAGTCGATTTGCCAATGAAAGATAAAATGGCGGAGCTATCCCGGGCGGCGACAATTCTGTTTACCAATAAAGATATTTTTATGGCGAGTCTGATCCGCATTATCAATACCATTTCGTTATTTGGTTTTGCGATCATTATGCCATTACTATTTGTTGATCGCTTAGGTTTTACTATTTCTGAGTGGTTGCAAATCTGGGCCGTATTCTTCTTTGTGACGATTTTTACCAATATTTTTTGGGGTATTGTTGGGGAACATATTGGCTGGATCCGCCAAGTCAGGTGGTTTGGTTGTTTAGGAATGGCCGTGTCTAGCTTGCTGTTTTACTACTTACCCGTTTATTTTGGCCACAATTTTGCGATTGCCCTGATCCCTGCCATTTTACTGGGTATTTTTGTCGCAGCCTTTGTGCCTATGACGGCGGTGTTCCCAAGTATTGAACCACACCATAAAGGTGCCGCAGTTTCGATTTACAACTTATCAGCGGGCTTAAGTAACTTTGCTGCCCCAGCGATTGCCAGCTTGGTATTGCCTTTCTTCGATATTGTCGGGGTGGTGTGGGCATACACTGGGTTATATATCTTTGCAGGAATTCTGACATTCTTTATAAACGTTCCTCAGCCTGGCTTTGAGAATAACCGCAAAATTAAACCAACTAAGGTGATTGCCCAGCAGCAAACCAATAACTAAACCTAATTTGTATCAAACCCATAAATAAATCGTGATTTATGGGTTTTTTATTTTACTGTCAATAATTCTATACAAAGATAAAGGGCTATCTGCCTTTATTCATCCGATTTGTAGGTAAATCAGTCAATAATAAAATTAAGTATAATATTTTATTTAAATATAAATATTAGCCATATTTGTCACATATTTTTACCATAACTCGCGTGAATTATTGGAATTTGTTTTCTCAGCAATAGAATATAATTTCGAAGGTTGAAAATTAATCAAAAGTGAATTTAATTATCAATTAAGTTTATCATGACATTATCTGTCGTTAAGTTGGCCTATTAATAAACGAATGCAGATGTTTAAGTACTTTCCAATGTAATAATTCACTACCCAATAAATTTGCTGACTGTATTCCTGCCTGATTTAATCCTGTTCAGTTATCTATACATCTGTATTTTCAATGTTATGATGAATTTTGTTGCAATTTCGTATGTTTGCAGCGAAATGCTCTTTATATTGATGAATTATCATCCATAAATAAGCTGTAAATTAGTGAATAACTGATATTAACGGCTTCTAATACTAAAAAAATAAACAAATAAAAAGATATACGCGGGGAAAAAGTTATGTCGCAGATGTTAGCTCTGTTTTTGATAGTCGGAATATTATATATCGGGGATGCGATAGCGGTACGAACTAAGGCATGGATCCCATCTGTCTTCGTGTGTGCGGTATTATTTCTACTAGGGTATTGGACAATCTTCCCGAAAGATATCGTCAGTATTGCCGGTATTCCGCAGGTTGTTGCTGTTACCTTAATGTATTTATTAATTACCAATATGGGCACCTTGTTGTCCTTGAAAGAATTATTGCGTCAATGGAAAACCATTCTTATTTCATTGGCGGGTATTTTAGGCATTATTCTGCTTACCTTTATTATCGGTATTACATTGTTTGATATGAATACCGTATTAGTTGCGGTGCCTCCATTAGTGGGCGGGATTGTGTCTTCTTTAATTATGTCAAAAGGTGCTGCGGAAGCGGGACTGGTGGATCTCTCTGTTTTTGCAATATTAATCTATGTTATGCAAGGGTTTGCGGGTTACCCGCTGACGGCAGTGATGCTGAAAAAAGAAGGGCGCCGCGTACTGGAAAAATACCGCAGTGGGCAGTGGGAAGAAACGCTTTCTGTTGAGGGTGCCAAAGAGGTAGAAGTGAAAACTGTGGTATCGGAAGACGAAATGCCGCGTATGTTTAGAAAAATCCCTAGCCACTATAACACGAGTTATTTCAAATTTTTACGTTTGGCCGCGGTAGGGTATTTGGCCTACTTGGCCTCATCTTATGCGGCACCTTACGTGAATATCAGCCCATTCGTTCTGTGTTTATTATTTGGGGTTATTGCATCTTCATTAGGTTTCTTGGAAAGACAACCATTGCAAAAAGCCAATGGGTTTGGTTTTGCTATCATGGCATTGATGTTATTTATCTTTGATACCTTAAACCATGCAACACCAGATATGTTATTGCGCCTTGTTTATCCAATGGTGGTGTTAATAAGTGCAGCCGTTATTGGAATGTACCTCGCGTCATGGATCGTTGGTAAAATGTTAGGTGTCACTAAAGAGATGGCTTTTGCAGTGGCATTAACCGCACTGTATGGCTTCCCCGCGGATTACATCATTACTAACGAAGCGATTAATGCACTAACAAAAGACGAAAAAGAGCGTCAAATTTTAACTAGCCATATGTTAGGGCCAATGTTAGTCGGTGGTTTCATTTCCGTCACCATGGTGTCCGTTGTCTTAGCGGGTATTATGGTCGCTTACATTGTTCCAGTTGCAGGGTAAATAATTATGGAAACAAGTACATCTCGAATTCAACGCCATTTAGAACAGTTGGCAGAATACACCGCGACGCCAGGCCAAGGTACAACCCGCATGAGCTATAGCGAGCAAGATAAACAGGCACGCCAATATTTAAAACAGCAAATGGTGGAGCTTGGTTTGCAGGTTCGTGAAGATGCAATTGGTAATATTTACGGTCGCTTAGAAGGGCAGCAAGCGGATTTGCCCGCCGTGATTATTGGATCGCATTTTGACTCAGTGCCCCATGGCGGGGCTTTTGATGGCCCTGCGGGGATAGTGACAGGGCTTGATGTAGTTGCACGTATTCGTGAGCAAAACTTAACGCCTAAATACCCACTTGAAGTGATTGCTTTAGTAGAAGAAGAAGGCACCAGCTTTGGCCGAGGTTTGATGGCATCCAGTGTGATAACGGGTTTAATCGGTACGAAAGAACTCTATCAACTGAAAGATAGGCAAGGTGTTAGCGCCGCAGAACGTATGGCAGCCGCAGGTTTTAATGCAGATAAGGCAGCTGACGCGGTATTAGACCCGAAAAACGTTAAAGCATTCCTTGAGCTACATATCGAACAAGGACCCGTGTTGGAGCAGGCTGGCGAAGATGTGGGCATTGTTGAAACTATCGTAGGTATTAGCCAGTTAGAAGTTAAACTGACAGGCAAAGCGGGCCACGCAGGCACAACCCCGATGAACATGCGTGCGGATGCATTAGTGTGCGCTAGCCTAATTATTAGCCAAATCCCCGCGCTGGCAAAAGCCGCAGGGGACAATACGGTTGCAACGGTTGGGCGGCTCAATGTTCTGCCAAATGGTGCGAATGTTATCCCAAGCGAAGTCATATTTAGCGTTGATATTCGTTCGAAAAATGATGTTGCTCTGCGCAAAGTGATTGAGCAAATCATTGAACTAACAGAAAAAACCAGTGAGTCATCAGGCATTGGTAGCGATATTATTCAGCCGCTTTATGTGCAGCCCACTGAATTGAATAATGAAATCATTAGAATAATGCAACAGCATGCAAGTGGGCAAAATTTAAAATTTAGAACCATGGTGAGTGGTGCAGGGCATGACACGATGATTTTTGCGGGGATCACCCAGACTGGGTTGATTTTTGTACCTAGCCGCAATGGTCTAAGCCATCACCCTGATGAATGGACTGATTACGAACAGATTGCACGTGGCGTTGACGTGATGTTTGCCACTGTGAAGTCACTCATTGAATGTTAATAATCAAGAAAAACAACAAAGCACAGTATTGAAAAGGGTAAAGGTAGAAAAATGATCAGTTCAATTATTACAGCTGCAATCAAAAAACATACACCAGAGATGATTGCTTTTCGTCGTGATCTACACGCTCACCCTGAATTGCCATTTGAAGAAGTGCGCACAACACAACGCATTGCAGAAGAGTTAGACAAAATCGGCATTGAATATCGCCTGACTGAACCGACGGGGCTAATTGCTGAAATTAAGGGTGGAAAACCGGGCAGAACCGTTGCATTACGTGCGGATATTGATGCGTTACCTGTACTCGAACTCAATGATTCACTCGAATATAAGTCAACTATCGAAGGTAAAATGCATGCCTGCGGGCATGATGCGCATACGGCGATGTTATTAACCGCAGCGAAAGCATTGGTTGAGGTTAAAGATGAACTTACGGGTAATGTCCGTTTGATTTTCCAACCAGCGGAAGAGATTGCACAAGGCGCGCTGGCGATGATCAAGCAAGGTGCTATTGAAAACGTCGATAACGTGTTTGGTATGCACATTTGGACAACAACGCCTTCAGGTAAAGTGTCTTGTAATGTGGGTGGCAGTTTTGCTTCCGCGGATTTATTAAAAGTCACGTTCAAAGGTCGTGGTGGTCATGGTTCAATGCCAGAAGCCACCATTGATGCGGCGGTTGTTGCGTCAGCGTTTGTGATGAATTTACAAGCCATTGTTTCCCGCGAAACATCTTCACTAGATTCTGCGGTTGTGACGATTGGTAAAATGGACGTCGGCACGCGTTTTAACGTGATTGCAGAAAATGCAGTATTAGACGGCACAGTGCGCTGTTTTGATATTGCGATTCGCGATCGCATTGAAGCCGCAATCCGTCGTTACGCAGAACATACCGCTGCAATCTATGGTGCTACCGCACAGGTCGACTATACCTATGGAACGTTGCCTGTTATCAATGAAGAGCGCAGTGCATTATTAGCGCAATCCATTATTTCTGAAGCGTTTGGTGAGCAATCATTGATCACCGAAAGGCCTACACCGGGCGGGGAAGATTTCAGTTTCTATATTGAAAATATTCCGGGTTGTTTCGCGTTGTTAGGCACTGGAAATGCAGAAAAAGACACCCAATGGGCACATCATCACGGCTGTTTTAATATTGATGAAGATACCATGATCACAGGGGCTGAGTTGCATGCACAATATGCGTGGGCGTATTTGCAACAAAATAAATTTTAAAATTTTTAAGATATTCTTCAGCTTAAAATACTTTTAAATTAAATTATATCAGTGTATTTTTTGTATGAAGGAGTAGGTTTAAAAATAAAAAAAAAGGTAATTGGCAGAAATCATTGTCATTTACCTTTTTTATTCGTAGTTGTTATTAATTAAACTTAATTATATAAAAGGACTTTTAATGAAAATGGAACCAATCAATATAGATAGCGAATTTGATAAATTCATCAATATTATACGTGAAACGAAAAATAGTTTTTATGCAGAAAAAAAAGTTTATTTTTTTGAAAGACTAGCACAATTAGAAGCTATCAAAACTGAGTTTGATGCTATTGATTTATCTGATGAAAGTAATTATTTTGACTATGAAGTTAAATCACACCGACCTGTATATGAATATTTAGAAGTGATAAGTAGTTATGATAGCGAAAAAGAAAAGATGTTATCGATAATAAAACAGATGGATGAGAAACTAGCGAGTTACGCTAATCACATGGATGATACAAAAAAGATTTCTAGTATAGTCGAGCAACTTGATATAATTAAGAAAGATTTTTTATTGAATAGTAAATCAAATTTAACAGGTAAGGAAAGGCTCGGTAACTATTTAATGGAATTTGAGCAAGTTAGCGATGTAAATATGACTATTCCTACAGAGCATGATCATTTAATCGAATCGATGATTTCATTCCAATCAGGTAATATTTTTGAGTATATTGATATAAATTGCACTACAAAAATAACAACAAAAAGTATATCAACCAATAATGTTATTTATACAAATGAATATCGCTGTTAAACCGATTAAACAGACAAATTAGGTCTATTGATATTTTGGAGAGTAATAAACCCTATGGATATAGAGTTTATTATAGCTATTGGTTAACACGCAAACTTGCTAAGCAAAATTCTTTGACTCACTACCTCATGAGAAAGGCTTATTTTTCGTAAACATGTTAATAATTTGGTGAATAAAAATAGCATCTCTTAAGCGCAGTTGTTGCTCAAAGCGTTGATCTTGATTGAGTTTTGTATTATGGGAATGTTGCATAAGCATTTCATTCACAGTGTGAATGGAATTTTCATCAAGTAGTAAAGGCACTTTTTAAACGATCATTCGTCATTATGCAGAACCTACTGCGGCAATGTATGGTGCTACAGCATAGGTCGACGATACCTATGGAACGTTACCCGTAATTAAGACTAAGTATTTAGGACAATCTTCAGTCCAAAAAATTTCTCATTTTTATTTTTGACGTAAATGATTTATTACTCGATGACAATATTGAAATATATATAAAGGAATAGATTAAAATGGAAACAAGAACGGATATCTTATCAGATAAAGAAATAGAGAGCATTAGAGTAAATATAAATTCTAAAATTTATAAATATATCTGGGCTTTTCCTGACCGCGATGTAATGAGAATTATTGATTTTTCATTGAAGGATTACTCAGCGGAAAATAAAGAGGCAATATTAAAAGGTGTTTTTTATTATCATAGTAAAACAAAAGAAAGAGATATTTTAGAATACATATCTGATGATTTTTATAAAAAACATGTTGATGAAATTGAATACCAAGCTCAACATTTTGACTATGATAATATCGATTCATATTATGATGCGACATCTAAAGGTAAGTTACCACTTTACCAATTGTTAGAAGAACAACAATTCCATAAAACATTAAATATTGGGTTAAAAACCGCCCAGTCTAAATATGAAAAACAGTTGCAGCTTGTTTTGAATGAGTATAAAACAACGATTGATAATATTTCTGTACAGCGCAAAGAAGAGATTAGCTTTGTTCATGAAAAGTATACAAGAAACAGGGATTCTATTAATAAAAAATATGAAATTGAATTAAATCCAATTTATGAAAAGTATGGAAAAGAATATGGGTCAATTTCAAAACAGAGTGATGAAATTTTAAATTCTTTTTTTGAGCGACGTAAAAATGAGATTGAGTCTATTTCTTTCCGGCGGGACAATGAACTGAATTCTATTTCTGGGCAGTATGGTGAAAAAGAATTTATTCTTAATTTGCAGCACGATGAAAAGCATAATGTTGCTGTTGAAAAAATGGAAAAAGCGTTAAATTCTCTTTTTGAACAGCATGAATTAGCATTAAAATCGATTCATGAACAGAGTAAAAAAGGATGTGACTCATTCGTTAAGCCAAGGGAAAGAGCGCTTGATCCCGTCACCATGCTTGAAGAAAACCAAACAAAACTAGAGTCAGGCTCTCAGTCTGAAAATAAAGTGCAATTTGAAGAAACTGACCAATTTTTTGATTCCATACTCGAACATATTAATGGATTTAGGCAAAAAGAAACTACGTCGGGTATGATATACAGTGGAACTTGGACGAATAAGACTTGCGTGTTTAAAGGTGGCGTAAAAACATGTACAGAAAAATCAGGCCAATTTTAGCCGTGACTATGTAAGTGTTTTATAATTTGTTCACATCCTATTTTATATAGGATGTGATCTTTTATGAGTTATGATGCTCAAAAATAGCGTCTCTTAATCGCTGCTGTTGCTCAAAGCGTTGTTCTTGGTTGAGCTCTGTATCATGGGAAAGCTGCATAAGCATTTCATTCATATTGCGAACGGAATTTTCATCAAGCAACAAATCCACTTTTTGAACGATTCCATCATAGTGGGACATAGTCACAACTCCAATGTGTTTATATTGATGTAATCATAACGCAAAATATCATTAAGTGGTTATGCCTTTAGTTCTGTTTATCGATAATCATCACGGCCATGGTGTCGGGTTCTAATGCGCGCATAATGTGCGGTTCATCACCGGGGTAATGAATATAATCCCCAACTGCTAACTCAACAGGGTTATCTAATGGACCCACTAAGGCTCTACCCGCAGTAATAATAATGTGCTCACTAACACCGTGCATATGGGGCTTGGAAATACGATCACGCCCCGGTTGTGCAATGACAGTGTAGATATCCCGACGTGAATCATCGGGTGCAGAAGATAATAAAAAGGCTAAATAATTGGCGTGTTCAGCGCTGACTGGAACGGATTCACCGTGGCGGATCACAGTTACAGCCTCTTGTTTTTCTTCAATTAAGCGCGCAAAAGGGATGTCTAACGCAACACAAAGCGCCCACAGTGTTTCAATACTCGGGTTTCCGCTACCCGACTCTAGTTGGGAGAGGGTGGACTTAGCAATGCCAGCCTTGCGTGATAATTCAGAGAGTGATAACCCACTTTTTTGCCGTTCGCGAGCAAGTGCTTTTGAGATAAGGTCAATAGGGGGCGCGGGTAAATTCAATTTTCATATCCTATATAGATTGCACTTTACAGTAATGATCATCATAATGAACAAATGTATTATATATCGAACGGTTTAGGAATGCTAACGTCTACATTAAATTCCACGCTTAATAATAGCACAGTGAAAAATATCGCTCTGGTGTGCCTTGCTGACTTAATTGTGGGGATCTCTTACGGTGCGCTCGCGCATTCTCAGGGTTTTGATTTCTGGGTGCCTTTGACACTATCAATTTTAGTCCTTGCAGGGGCATCTGAGTTTCTCTTTATCGGCGTGATCTTTACGGGGGGAAGCCCTATTTCTGCTGCGTTAGCGGGTTTACTGGTGAATTCACGCCACATTCCATTTAGTTTTGCCGTGGGCGATTTGACAGGTAAAGGCACAAAAGCGCTTTTGGGCTACCACATTATGAATGATGAAAGTGTGGTTTTTGGCCTTGCACAAGAAACAGAAAAAGAGAAGCGGGCGGCTTTTTGGCTGTGTGGCATTGGTATTTTACTGTGTTGGCCACTTGGTGTGATTATTGGTGAAGTACTGGGCAGTTTTGTGAATGATACCCACGTATTTGGTATGGATGCCATGTTCCCTGCGATTATTTTGGCACTTTCATTACCTGCTTTAAAAGATAAGCGTTTGAGAATAACCGCTATTATTGGCGCTGTAATCGCGGTTGCAACAACGCCTTATTTACCTGCGGGGATCCCCGTTTTATTGGCACTATTAAGCTTAGTTATTTATATAAGGAAATAATCATGATGGAGAACCCGTGGTTAATTTTCAGCGGTATCATGATATTAGCTGTTGGAACATACCTTATGAGAGCATCAGGCGCGTTGTTGAAAGGGCGAGTGGTGTTATCTGAAAATAGCAAAGCCCTGTTTTCCGCTGCTGCAATTGTGATTTTATTTTCGGTTGCAGTGACCTCTACGCTATTTTCTGGGGAGTCATTTTCAGATTGGCCGAAGGTCGTTGGCGTCTTGGTGGCAGGAATACTGACATGGTATAGAAAACCGTTTATTTTAATTGTGTTATCCGCTGCTGCCATCACTGCGCTGTTACGGTTAATCTAATAAAAAATTGCCCCTATTGGTTGATAGGGGCAAACAAGTTACACGGTGAGGTCTTTAATGGTTTCTGAAGGGCCATTTTTCTGCACTGAGGCGATGCCTTTTAGTGCGGATTGTTTAGAAGCATACATCTCACTTGTGGCAATAATTTCATGATTAGCCGCTTTTAATACAAAGTAATAAGGCTGAGCCACATCTTTCGTGGATTTTTTCAATTCATAATAGCCCATGATAAGCTCCTGCGTTTAAATGGAAAACTAAATATCTAAATAAGGAAATAAGCAGAAAAAATGTTCTACTTAAAATAAGATTAGCTGCTGTTAGGTATAATTACTAGTGAGGGAAGGGCATTTAGGAGAAACTACAAAAAAAGCCCCTGATGAACAGAGGCAATCGTAGGATATATAGAACTCTTTATTGTCCTTTTAGAATATCGGTGTCTTACTGATTAAGCTATTTGGTTATGCTTATCAATAAAAAAGGTTTACCGATATCATTAACAAGGTTAATCAATATGACCCACTATTGCGCTGCGGGTGCGTTAACAGGTTTTGGCATTGGCACGCTATTCATATTAGGAAATTCAGGGACTTCTATCACAGTGACTTTCACAACATAGCGTTTGCCGTCTTCAATTTTAGGCGCATTGTTGGCCAGTTTTTTCACTGTTTCATTTGGTGTTGTAGTCTGTTCAGCTACGCTATACATCATATTATGGTGATTGCCCATATGTTGGCGTTGCATATGGTTGTTGCCACCATTACCAATATTGGCTGCGGTTGCTGCAAAACCCACTGACATTAACGCTAAAGCCAATAAACCTGCATTTAATTTTTTCATTTCAATTTCCTCTGTATGGTTAATGAAGCCATCATTCACGAATTTTTTTTGCCGCTCAATCGCTTTTACCTCCCTTGACTGAAGCTTCATAATTACTGCACTTTTTGTTCATGCTTAATTCATAATCTAGGGAAAACAGTGAGTTAGTAGACTCAAGTTTACATTTTTATTCCAGTTGTGCTAATACGAATTTCAAATGTGGAGACCAAGAGCGCAATAGACTAGGATGGTAAGTTAGCTTCAATATCACCACAATCCTAACAAAGTGAGCGTGTATGTTAGATAAAAAAATCCCTCTTTCTTTGCTCGATCTTGCACCGATCACCCAAGGGTCAACGGCAAAAGAGGCTTTTTCCCATTCTCTTGACCTTGTTAAATTAGCTGAAAAGCTGGGCTATCACCGTTATTGGCTTGCTGAGCACCATAATATGACAGGGATCGCTAGCGCAGCGACATCGGTACTCATTGGGTATTTGGCGGCAAATACAGAGTCACTGCGATTAGGTTCTGGTGGCGTGATGCTACCGAACCATTCACCATTAGTGATTGCAGAGCAGTTCGGTACGCTCAATACCCTTTATCCCGATCGTATTGACTTAGGGATAGGGCGAGCGCCGGGGAGTAACCAGCAAACTATGCAGGCACTACGCCGCCATATGAACACAGATATCGATAACTTCCCGCAAGATATCGCTCAAATAGTTAACTGGTTTGATGCGACTAACACTGATCCCGCGGTTCGCCCAGTGCCAGGATTCGGTGAAAAAATTCCTGTATGGTTACTAGGCTCCAGTCTTTATAGCGCGACCCTTGCCGCAAAATTAGGTTTACCGTTTGCGTTTGCTTCCCATTTTGCACCAGATTTATTATTGCAAGCGCTAGAGGTTTATCGCAGCAACTTCCAGCCATCGGAAAGACTTGCTAAGCCTTATGCAATGGTGTGTATTAATATCATTGCGGCAGATACGCAGCGTGAAGCTGAGTTTTTGTTTACTTCGATGCAACAAGCCTTTGTGATGTTGCGCCGCGGACAGACTTCTCAATTACCACCGCCAGTTGAAAGCATGGCCAATATTTGGTCCCCAGCTGAGGAATACGGCGTCCAACAAGCACTTGGTATGTCGTTAGTGGGGGATAAATCGAAAGTCCGTCATGGGCTAGAAACCGTTTTGCGCCAAACACAAGCCGATGAAATTATGGTGAATGGGCAAATCTTCGATCACCAATCGCGCTTATATTCATTTGAACTGGCGATGCAAGTTATGAATGAATTAAGCTAAGCCATTTGAAAGGACGTCATTTTGCAGGGAAGCAAGCGTTTGATTTAATCAATAAGAAAAGAGATAACCCAGAAAAACTCTGGGTCATTGACGGATTAACACGCGATTTGCGGGTGGTGTGGTTCTAGCGGTGGTAACCCATGAGCTGCACGTGCTCGGTCGCACGCCTCATTATAGATACCATCTTGCCAAGATTGCTCAAACTCACGACAAGGCGTTGGTCTTTGTGCGTAAATGGAGCAAGACACACATTCCCCTATTGTACCTTGCAGCGCACTACAGCGCGCATTTTGCTTTTGATTGGTGCCATGCATGCAGCTCATAAAAGGGGTGATTTGCTCGGTTAAATGTTGTGGTACAACGCCGCCGCCACTTTCTGCCTCAGCCCAATAGAAAGAGACACGAAAATAGGCGCAACAAGCACCGCAGCTTACACAAGGGTTATCTGAAGGATCGGTTTTAAGAATATGAATATTTGACATAACAAAACCAGATATTGATGTTGATAATATCCCCGTAGAATACGGGTTGACGCAACACAAGCAGGAAGCTCAAGAAAACGTTGCTCAAATTTTATTATCTTATGTAAATCCAGTGAATTGCAATAGCTTGTAGCAGAAAAAACTAGTTATTATGTGTATTTTTGATTTAAATAAAATCAAACGGCAATTTTTAGTCATAAAAAAACCTGCCATTTAGGCAGGTTTCGAGTTTGTAAAAGCTTAAGTGATTAAACGTGTTTTAACTCAGTATCATCATCTTGATTAAACACAGCTTTATCTGTTTCACCCATCAGTTGGCTCGTCACTGTACCTGCTGTCATTGAACCGCTGACGTTCAGGGCGGTACGGCCCATATCAATTAATGGCTCGACTGAAATCAACAGAGCAACTAAGGTTACTGGTAATCCCATCGCTGGCAGAACAATTAACGCCGCAAATGTTGCACCACCACCGACGCCAGCAACACCCGCTGAACTGACAGTAACAATACCGACTAATGTTGCAATCCACAGTGGGTCAAACGGGTTGATTCCCATCGTTGGTGCAACCATGACAGCCAACATGGCTGGGTAAATACCCGCACAACCATTCTGACCGATTGTCGCGCCAAATGAGGCAGAGAAGCTGGCAATAGATTCAGGAACACCAAAACGACGTGTTTGCGTTTCAATATTCAGCGGAATACTTGCTGCACTTGAACGGCTAGTGAAGGCGAATGTCAGTACTGGTCCCGCTTTCTTAAAGAATTTAATTGGGTTTAAGCCCGTTGTTGCAATAAAAATCCCGTGAACAACAAACATGATACCCAGAGCCACGTAAGAGGCAATGACGAATGTACCTAAGTTAATGATATCGTGAAGATTTGAGCTCGCAACTACTTTGATCATCAGCGCCATTACACCATAAGGGGTTAAACGCATGACTAAGCGAACTAATTTCATCGCCCAAGCTTGCATAACATCAATCGCGGCTAAGGCTTTTTCACCACGCTCTTTATCATCTTTAAACAATTGTAGTGCAGCTACCCCTAAGAAGGCTGCAAAAATAACCACACTGATGATTGATGTTGGGCTTGCACCTGTCAAATCTGCAAATGGGTTTTTAGGAATAAACGACAGGATTAACTGTGGCACGGTTAAGTCAGAAACTTTACCAATATAATTAGTTTCGATAGCACTTAAGCGAGCGGTTTCTGATTGGCCTTGTACTAAGCCCTCAGCGGTTAAGCCAAATAGGTTTGCAATTAAAATACCCACTAAGGCGGCGATCGCCGTCGTTAACAGCAATGTGCCAATCGTTAAAAAACTAATTTTGCCCAGTGAAGAGGCTTTATGCAGTCTTGCAACCGCGCTCAGAATAGACGCGAACACTAATGGCATAATGACCATTTGTAATAGCTGCACATAACCATTACCAACAATATTAAACCAAAGAATGGAGTCTTTTACTGTCTGGTGGCCGCTACCGTAAACAAGGTGCAGCACGACACCATAAGCGACACCAAAGACCAAACCGACTAAGACTTTTTTAGACAGGCTCCAGCCTTTTGCGCCCAGTTTTGCTAACAGTATCAACAGTGCTACAAAAACAAGCACATTAATAATTAGAGGAATATTCATTCCGAACTCCAAATCGTTTTTTATAAGGTATGTGACCTAGCCCTTTAACCCTTAATGGTTATAAGGATTTCGTTGCTTCTAACAACTGGTTATATGGTATCAATAGAGAAAACACATTTCTTATACTAAATAGTAATAAGATAGTATTATTCATGCTTACATTATATTACAAAACTGAGAATTATGTAGGGAAGCGTATATCTAGCTGATTTTTAATATATTCCATTACGCTTTCAACCTGATGATAAAAGTCAAATTGATACCCTGCTGGTAAAAAACAGGCACAAACTGTCAAAATAACCGCAATAAAACGTTCGCCCCGTTTACTGTTTTTCCCTCGAATAACAGGAAAACAGAACCGTTGGGGCAATGGCCATAAAAACGGCACCCCTGAAGGCGTTAACATATCAGCCACTAAATGGCTCAAATAACCTAATAAAAAGGCTTGAATAAGGTCATTAGGAATTGGCCATTGCTCTGGGATCCATTGATAACATGACAGCATTAATAACAGCCATGCTAGTAAACTGTGGGTGAAACCGCGGTGACCGCAGAGCTTAGAGATAGGCAACGAAAAAATACGCAGTAGCCGACCGGGTAGGGAAGAAGGGTGATCAATATCGGGTAATAATGCACCTAATAACGCACCAGGGACCAAGTGCAACCAGTCACCTTGAGCTAGCTCAGGGGTAACTTGGAGTTTATGGGCCATTATCAAAGAGGCGACGGAAAAAAGCAGATGCCCTTCAGCAGTCATGGTGGATAAAATACCATCTGTTTATCTATACAGTTGATTGGCAGTATAAAGTGTTTAAAAAGAATATGATAGAGGGGTAAAGGTAAAAAAACTCTTATTTATTAGCAAATAAGGAAAGGATTTTATATTTTTTAAGCAATCCCCCTACCTAAGTTAGATAGGGGTGAATACAGATTACACAATTCGCTATAACTAGCGTAAATGTTTCGCTTCTAATTCATTTAAAGAATTTAATTTAATATCCGCTAAACCAAAGCGTGGGTCATTAAAATGCTTACTATCTGGCACGACAATGGAGCGCATTCTCGCAGCTTTTGCTGAAATCATGCCATTAAACGAATCTTCTAAAGATGCGCAGTGGATAGGTTTGGTGGATAGTGCAGAAGCAGCTTTAAGATAAACTTCAGGGTGTGGCTTGCTCAATGGTAAATCAGCGGCTGAAATGACAGCGGAAAAATAATCGCGAATATCCAGTAAATTTAATACTTTTTCAAGCATATACAGTGGTGATGCAGACGCCAGCGCGATTTTTAAATCCATCGAGCGGCAAAGCTCCATCGCATGTTGTACACCGGGTAAAATAGGGCGAGTTTCTTCAACTAAGCCAACAACACGGTCAATGATCCGCTGTTTGGCTTCTTGTTGACTGCATCCATGCCAAGGTGAAGCTTGGTACCAAAGTTCAACAACGTGGTCGATACGTAAACCCAATGTATCAGGCAGAGTGTTGGCAATTGCAAGGTCAACGCCTAACTGCGAAAAAACTTCAAGCTCAGCTTGCTCCCAAAAAGGTTCCGAGTCGATCAATAAGCCATCCATATCAAAAATAACGGATTGGATGGGAAGGTTATGGTACATGTCAAAACTCCATTCATGTAAACCCTATTGCCAATGAGCTTTACCCTTGTGGCAGTAGGAATTAAGGGAACTTACCCAGCGACGATAGTATTTATTTACTCACTGACTATGATACCAGCAAAAGAATAAATATTCGTATTAATTGCACGGGTGATTTTAACAACTCAACACTAGAGCGAATAGGCACAGATGGTGAAAGTTGTTTATCCGATGTGTAATTAAAAATGTTTAAAGTTCTGAAAGTCGTTACGCAATCATCATTTCACAAGGTAAATTTGGAGGCATTTAATAATTTCGGCTATTATTACCCCTGAAAAGTCACCATGAAAATTTATCGAGAATAATAACTCTGAGGAAGAGCAGTAATGAATTACCACAATGCTAATTATGTCGCAATCGGCAAACGTATTCTGGGTTGGGTTGTTTTTCTGGTAGCATTAATTTCGACGTTGGCGTCTTTAATTAAACTTGCTGGAATGAAAGGGTTGGCAGGTGAAGGGATCAATGCAGTAGCCAATGATTTTATTAAATTGATGGCGGAAATGACTCGCCAAACGACACCGTTTTTAAATTTCTTCTGGAATAACTCCCCTGTACCGCAAGTTGCTAATGGTTTTTCAGGTAGCAACCTAGGGTTTATTATCATCTTTATTTTTATTTTTGTTGGTTTAGCGCTCAGTGCATCAGGCCTAAGAATGTACCGGCAAATTAAATTTATTCGTGAAAGCCTTGAAGATCACGTGATTCTGGAAAAAGCCAAAGGAATTGAGCTTTCCAAAGCAGAACTCGAAGCAAACGTCACCATTCCACGCCACACAATTTTCACCCAGTTTTTTATTCTCTATTTCTGGCCAGTTGTGCTGTTGATAGGGCTGTATTTTATCCTAAAATTCCTTAACTGGTAGTTTTCGTCATACTTCCCATTATGCGGGTGTTATCTTCGCTTGCTAACTCTAGTCACATACTGATGTATGCTCCTAGAGATTAGCGGCACTTGATGCCTACGCATAGTGTGAATTATTTAGAAAACACATTTTCGTCATATTTCACGCTGTAGTGGTGTTGGCTTCATTCGGCTACTCGGGTCACAGACATTTATCGGTGGCTAAGTCATCCTCGTTTTATGACCTTTCTGATTATTCCTTTAATAGCGAATCAACAATCTTTTGGGCGTGCAGATAGCTTTGTTCATTACCAAAAATATGGGCTTGATTGAGTAAATAATATAACTGGTAAATAGGCTGCCTATCTAAAAAGCCATTAGGGAGCGGCCAAATGCTTTGGTAGCCATCAATAATTTGAATAGGAATATCTTTATATAATGGCAACATCGCGATATCACATTCCCTATCACCCCAATAGCATGCAGGATCATAAAGAATGCCATCGATTTGATGGGTTATGGCGCAGTTAGCAGGCCATAAATCGCCGTGTAATAAAGAGGGTTGAGGTTGGTGACCCGCTAATTTATTTTTAACGACATCGACAATTTGCTGAATATCACCAAATACCATACCTTTTTCAGAGGCCAGCTGTAATTGCAGACCAATGCGTTTTTCTGCAAAAAAAGAATTCCAGCGTTTTTCCCAGCCATTTGGTTGAATAATTGTGCTTAACATGGTGTCAAAATCAAAACCATAACTGGGCTGTTCTTCCCATTGATGTAAGCGGGCAAGCTGTTGACCAAAGTGCCAAGCATTGGTGGTATCAAACGGTTTTAAAGGGAAGTATTCGAGTAGAAGAAAACTATGGTGCTTATTACTGCCTACACCATACACCTTGGGAACGGTAATGGTTTGGCTTTTGGCGAGCATTTCTAGCTGTTCAGCTTCTTGCTTAAATAACGGGAGAAACTCACGCCGATTTTGTTTAATGAATACGGTGTGTTCGCCATAGTCAATTCTTAACGTATGGTGAATATCACCACCAGAGAGAATGACTTTGTTACGTAGCTCTGCTTCACCTAAGTGTTCACTTAATAAACGACACATTGCTTGCCACATGACTCACCTCGCTCTGCTTTGATCTTCACTAACACAATACTATAGCGACAGTTTAGGAATTAACAGTGATAATTGTTTAAAAAGAAGTGCCTATCACGAAATAATTATTTAATCGTTTTATGGATAAAAAGAAATTACTGCAAATTTAAAGATAGCGGTTTTTTATCAAATTGAGAATGTTCAGATATTTGTCTATTAAATCGATATGCCAGCGCGCTCCTCGGTTTATTCAGGTAAACTGCAAAAAATGAAATAATAAGGGAAAGCCATGCACATTGATTTTCAAAATCCACGTTGGTTAAGGGACTTACTGCGATTTATTCCGCTAAAAAGTCAGTTTGTCTTGTTTGGCAATGTGCGCGATTTGCAAGCCAGTGAAATAGCCCCCTCAATTGTTACACCTTTGCCATTTAACCAGTCTTTATTTAATAGTTTATTTAAAGCAGGGTACGCATATGTATTGACGTATACGCCATTGGTCGGTTTTCAATGCTTAGCAAACCCTGCACATAACACCCAAGAAACAGATACTGTTATGCAACGGCTGGGGTTAAATGTTACTGAGGGCAAAGCTGCTGGTGGTATCGATATGTTGAATCATCTGCTTGAGCGATTTATTAATGATAAACAACAGCCTATTGCCTTATGTATCGACTTTGCCTCTTGTTTAATTTCCCATCGCGATAACCTTACGCCCGCAGAACACAGTTTATTTACCCGTGCATTAGTCGCCTCACACCACGGAAAGGCAAGGCCTGCGGGGGAGCACAATCAGCCGTTTTTTAATACGGTATTTTGGATAGTGGAAAAAGAAACAGATTTGCCCGATTGGTTTGTGGTGAATAACCCTCGTATTCGAGCCATTCCAGTTGCTAAACCCGATGGTCAAGTGCGCCGTTTATTAGCGCCTAGTTTATTAGCTTCGCTGGCGGATTTTAATGGTATTGAAGAGGTTGATAAGACATCATTAATTAATGATTTTATAGATGAAACAGAAGGGCTGTTACTGCTGGACTTAACTGCCATTGTGCAACTGGCACGTATCGAACAGGTGCCCGCAACCAGCATTAGTGATGCCGTTCGTCGTTATAAAGTCGGGATCACCGAAGACCCGTGGAAAAAGATTGATAAGCAAAAAATTCACCACGCACCCACAATAATTTCCCGCCGAGTAAAAGGACAGCAGCATGCGGTCACACATTTATTGGATATCATCAAACGAGCAATGACAGGTGTTGGTAGCCATAAAGGTGGGCGTCCTCGAGGAGTGTTATTCCTTGCTGGGCCGACAGGTGTCGGGAAAACGGAACTGGCTAAAACAGTGACGCAGTTACTGTTTGGTGACGAAAGTGCCTATATCCGCTTTGATATGTCTGAATTTAGTGCCGAACATGCAGATCAACGACTGATTGGTGCTCCTCCTGGTTACGTTGGGTATGATTCAGGAGGTGAATTAACCAACGCAATTCGTGAAAAGCCATTTAGTGTGGTTTTATTTGATGAAATCGAAAAAGCCCATCCCCATTTAATGGATAAGTTTTTACAGATCATCGATGATGGGGTTTTAACATCAGGACGTGGTGATCGTGTTTATTTTTCAGAAGCGTTAATTATTTTTACGTCTAACCTCGGTATTTATCGCCTAGACGCCAATGGCGAGCGAGTGGCAAATGTTCAACCTCACGAGCCATTCGAAACCGTGACGCGCAATGTTAAAAATGAAATAGAACGCCACTTTAAACTGGTACTTAACCGCCCTGAGTTGCTCAATCGTATTGGTGAAAACATTATTGTTTTTGACTTTATCCGCCCTGATGTTGCTGAGCAAATTTTTGAGCAAATGGTGGATAACATTTTGTCAGGCTTAGAAAAACAGTCTTTGACTATTTCAATATCTTCGGAAGCTAAAGACGCGTTAAAAATGAACTGCTTGGCAGATTTATCCAATGGTGGGCGTGGAATACGTAATCAATTAGAAATATATTTGATTAACCCATTATCGAGAGCAATTTTCGACCAAGACATACAAGCCAACAGTGCTTACCAAATCACGTCGATTCTGATGGGTGAAAATACGCAAATCACACTGACGGCGGTAGGTCATTAGAACGATGAATATTAGCGTTTCACGTATTCATTTTCCTGTCACGACTTTAGGGCCGGGAAAACGGATTGGTATTTGGTTTCAAGGGTGTTCGCTGCGTTGCAAGGGGTGTTTATCCCCTGATACGTGGCAAGTGAAAGACAGCCATTTCACAGTGGCACAGTTAATTGACCAAGTCCAAGAATGGTTACCATTCGCAGATGGTATTACCATTTCAGGGGGAGAGCCGTTTGAGCAACCAGACGCCTTGCTCACATTATTACGTGAAATAAAACAGCGATTTAAAGGGAATATTCTAGTATATAGTGGCTATGAATGGGGAGTGATTGAAGATAGCGTTGCTCAAATGTCCCCCTACATAGATGCGCTGATCAGTGAGCCGTTTAACGTTGAAATACCTCAAACATTGATGTTAAGGGGCAGCGATAATCAACGGCTTCACCTTTTAACACCGCTTGGTAAGTCGTTATTTAAACAATATCAACGTGTTGTAACACCAGAAGATAAGAAACTGGATTTAGCCTTTGATGATCAAGGGCGACTGTTTCTGGCGGGGATCCCTGAACGAGGCGATATGCAACGGTTAAGTCAACTCCTTGCCCTACAAGATAACACCTTAAAACAACTCAAAAAATAGTCATGAGAGAGAAGGATGACGATGATACGCTTTTGCCCACATTGTTTAACAGAACGGCCGTTAACTGAAATATTTTGTGCAGGGCAAATTCAAACAGAACAAGGAAATCTGCAACTTTGTAGTTGGGATCTCACGCTTGAGCCTATTCATCCTGAAGGGTGGCGCCCTGAAATCGCGTCAGCCATTTCTATTGATACGCCATCAAGTGGCGAAAGTGGCATCCCAGCGTTACGTCATTGTAAAAATGGTCATCTTATGGCTGAAGATGACTTTATTTGTCTTGAGTGTGGGGCAGATGTTGCAGCAGAGTCAGTCATCGAGGTTTTGTCGTCACCCCATCAGCAGATAGGCTCTTGGCGCTTAGAAAGACGAATTAATGGCAGTGATAGTCCCCGCGAACGCTACTTTGTAACACATTGTGCCGAAGAAAAAAGTGGCGTACTGACACTCTACCAAAAGGGGGAGGAGCCCGATCCCGCTGTTTACCAAGTCCTTAAACGCATTCCAACAGACCATGTTCCTGAGTTTTATGAGTATGGCCGCTTTGAAAACCGCGCATGGCATGTCACTGAAATGCTTGAAGGTGGGTCACTAAGTCAGTTTATCCAGCAAGGTGAATTTTGGCAGGCAGATGAAATTCCTAAACTTGTAGAAGAAATGGGGCAGGCAATTGCGGCATTTGCGGAGCATGGTTTACGGCATCGTAATTTGTGCCCCTCTAATTTGCTTATTCGCAGGCGCCATCCTCTTGATATTGTAGTGATTGAATACGGTTCTGCTTGTTTATCAGAGTTTGACCTTGATATTGTTACTCCACTGGATATTTCCCGTTACTCAGCGCCTGAAACTCTTGCTGGCGGTGTCAGTGCAGCGTCCGATTGGTGGAGCCTTGGGATTATACTCTTAGAACAGCTTACCCAAGGACGGTGTTTCGACCATATTCAAGATAATGCTTTTCTTATCCAAGTGATGACTAATGGCGTTGATTTACCCGAATATTTATCTCCTAATACCCAACTGTTATTACGCGGGTTATTGTGTCGAGACCGTTTCTTACGTTGGCAGTGGCCAGAGGTTTTAGCGTGGCTACAAGGGAAACCCCAGCAAGCTCCACAAATTCAAAAAAACGATAGACAAAGCCATCTTCACACGCTGACGTTTGAGGGACAGCAATTCCAACAACCAGACGTATTTGCATTGGTGGCGGCACAAGCGAGCCATTGGGATGATGCGCTACCACTTTTATTGCGAGGTGAAGTCAGTTCGTGGTTAGCGCAGTTTGAAAACAGCCAAGAACAGTTAACGAAATTGCAAACATTGCTTGATTGCGACTTCCAGCAAGAAAATCTCAATGAAATTAAGCTGACTTTTGCCTTAAAAATTCTCAATGAAAATATCCCGTTAATTTACCGTGGTGAGATTATCACGCCAGCATGGTTGTTAGAAAACCCGAATTTAGGCTTTGTACTGATTAGCGAGGAGCTTAATCGATACATTCAAGATATCGACCCACAACATTGGTTAGTGCAGCTTTATCATCGCCAATGTTTGGTGCGAGAGCGAGCTCGCCAGCTCAATATTCTCTTGAATGAAGAAAGCTTGCGTTTGTATTTATTGATTACTTCAATCAATCAATTATCTGCAAGGTGGGAGCTCTTACATGCGCAATTTCCTGATTCCCATAATGAAAGCTTACAAGGGTTATTTGATAAGCAAAATCCGCAAGAAATTGATTACATTCTGCTATTGAGTGCGGATATTGGCCAGTTTATTTCATTAGACGCATTGGTTGAGCAGGCGTTTGAGCTCGCTAAACAAAATGATATTGATAATTTTGATCATGGAATGGCCAAAACGCAGCTTTCATTAACACGTAAGGCGTTGTATTTGCAACTTAGTGAGAGAGTGAGTGATTTCAAACGTGTCGGGCTGGCTGTTTTAGACAGTTGGGTTGATCAGTTTTTATTGATGCGCAGGCTTTCGCTAGAGAAAACACTCGTGCTACTGGCGATACCAATAGAGCACTGGCAAGTTCCTGAATCGCAAAAATATGTGCTTGAAGTGCTGCGTTTTTTTAACCAGAAACTGACTGCGGTGACGCAGCGAGGCAATTTAGTTCGCATGCGTTTAACGCCAAACACAGGGCGTATTGATTTAACTGAATGTGATAGTACGATGCGCAGTGCAAGTGTGTTATTGGAGCACCTACTCAACCGTAAAAAAGGGTTGATGACCATTGATAGCGATATGCTGCTACAGCGTAAAGGCGTGAATACTCGCTTAAGAATGCTACAAGCAGATACGCAATTGTATCAAAGGGATACGGGTATTAATGGCATGTATTTAGGCTTTCCTTTTTTAGTCTTGAATACTCAGCCAAACCAAATTAAACCCCGTATTGCACCGTTATTTTTATGGCCAATCTCAATGCAATCGGCGATTGCACAGCAAAGCCCTATTCAATTGAATTTTGATCACGAGCGTGGTGCCGTCCGTCTTAACCCTGCATTAGCGAGCTTTGTCGGGATCCCCGCAATCAGTAAGTGGCAGAGTGTTTTAGATATGCTGTTGTCTAAAGCCGGTTTGACCATTGATGAAATGATGGAAAGCTTGTCTGCACTGTTGCCAATACAAGGTACGCAGTTACTTCCATTGCCTTCGTTAACTGACCCTGTAGAAGAAAACTATGCACAGGTTGCATGCTCGGCGGTGCTATTCCATACGTCATTTATTGGTCAGGCAATGAGTAGCGATCTACAGCAGATAGCCAATATCTCCATTGCGCAGACGGCATTGTCTACTTTATTGAAAGTGAATTCAGCAAGTTTACCGGAACGCGTTGTTAACCCCGAAAATATCCTGAGCCCATTTGCGTTATCCCTTGCCGATCCGTCTCAAGAACGTGTCGTTCAAGCCGCGCAACAACAAACAGGGCTATTGATTGAAGGGCCACCGGGAACAGGGAAAAGCCAAACCATTGTTAGTCTTGTTGCCGATGCATTAGGCCATCAACAGACAGTGTTAGTGGTATGCCAAAAGCCTGCGGCACTTGAGGTGGTATATAAGCGATTGGTGGCTAATGGTTTAGGTGATAGGGCGCTGCTTATTCGTCAGAACCAAAAAAGCCGTGAGGTTATTTTGGCAGTGCGTGAACAAATTGAACAACTGTGGAATAAAGAAAATAGCACGTTATTTGAGCAAGACTGGCAAGCAGAACGCACTCGTTTATTTAGCCGAGTACAGCTTTTTGAGCAAAAACTTGATGCTTATTACCATGCCCTCAATGATGTCGATACCCATTGGCAGCTATCTTATAAACAGATTTTAAGCAGTTTAATTCAGGTCGAAGCGTTAGAGCATTTGAACATCAATGATGCTGAGCTAGTTCAAGTGTTCGCAGAATTTAATCAACCTAAATTTGCCCAGCTTCTAGATGACATTAAACAGCATGCCCAAACATGGTGGCAATTAGATTATGAAAATAGCCCATTAAAGGCATTAGCGCAGTTTTCTGTGAACGACCATCAATATCTGTTATTTAATCAACAGATTACATTATTTATTGAGGTGGAAAAGCAACGTGATCAGGCTTACCAATCTGATTATCACGGTATTACACTCACTGAGCTGACAAGCCATGAACGCATTCTGGTGCAGTTAAAGTCACATTTTGGCCAACAAACGCCCGCACAATGGCAAAGTTTATCCCAGTGGTTAGCGTTGTTTATCAATTTGCACGGTTCAGTCACGACGGGCAAAACCGTCATTGAACAATTAGAACAGCGTTATCAACGCTTATTAATGATTGATGAGGCAAATACAGATTCACTACTTTTCCCGTTATTTAAGGGAATAGAATCGAAAAAATTAGCGGAATTATCTCGCGCAACAACAGAGTCAATACAGGGGTCTTGGTTACGCTTTTTCAACCCCTTTTATTATGGTCGCCATAATCAGCTACAGCAATTTATGGCTGAAAGTGGATTAAATCAGGCTAGCTTGGCTGTATTGCATAAAACGATTGGTGTAGAGCAACAATGGCGTTTACTTGAAAAAGAAATTATGCCGATTTATCAATTAATTGGCATGAAAATTCAACCCAATTGGCGAACTGGCTTACCTCAGTTAATCGAACAATTAAAATGGGTGGATAGCTCAAGCCAGTTATTGGCTCAATACCCTGAAATTTCACATTTTTTACCCGCGATTATAGACGAGCAACAAATCGGGTTTGAACGTCAGTGCAATGAGATTCAATCTGCAATTACAAAGTTCAAAGCAAAAATAGAAAGTGACAACCAATTAGATAAATTTGCGTCTGTTCTTTCGCCACAAACGATAGAACGATTTCAACATGCAATTGGTGAAGGAAAATCATTTACGAATGAATTAATCCAAATTGCTGAAAAAAGAAACTCGTTGATCCAGTATCAATTATTTAGAGAGGAAACTGCCAATTTTACGCCACAACATTGGCAAACCTTAGCGGTATTACACCCTGTCATTACGCAATATATTCATGAAAACAATCACCAAAAAGATTGGATTGCAACATTAATACAGACAGTTAGCTACGGTTTCTATCATTTTGTAAAAAAACAATTTGAGGCTAAATTGCCTGCAATTTCAGCCAATAGTCGGCAATTTATGGCGGATTTAGCCGAACTGGAGCATGCCCAAAATGAACTACAACTCTTTAACCGTACGGCGCTAACTCGCAATTATGATTTGTCTAAAATGGGAAGCCGCCGTGAATGGGAGGAAATTACACGCCTTGCAGGGCCAAGAGCGCGTCGTTTAAGAGAGTTTATTAAGGAAGGTCGTGAAATTGGCTTGATGCAATTACGCCCGATTTGGCTGATGACACCTGATGTAGCAAGCCAAGTCTTGCCATTACAAGCGGGGATGTTTGATAGTGTGATATACGATGAGGCATCGCAAATGCCCATTGAATTTGCATTGTCTACCTTGTTTAGGGGGAAACAAGCGATTGTTAGTGGTGATGAAAAGCAAATGCCACCCTCTAAATTCTTCACAGGAAAATTGGTTGAAGAAGACAATGATGATGAGGTGGATGAACAGCAAATCGATGCGGATGAAGAATGGGATTATCGGCAAATTAGTGATTGCCCTGACTTGCTACATTTGGCGCGTACCATATTGCCAGTTCACACCTTAGATATTCATTATCGTTCGGCATATCGGGAACTGATCAATTTCTCAAATTTTGCTTTTTATGAAAATCGGTTGAATATTCCAGCACAATTTTCAGCAAAATTAGTGAATAAAATTAAGCCATTACAGCTGGTGGCGGTTAATGGTGTGTATGTGAATCAAAGTAATGAAGCAGAGGCGGCGGCAGTTGTTGAGCACCTTGCAACGATGTGGCAACTTCCTTTTGAGCAGCGTCCGTCAGTGGGGGTTGTCACCTTCAACCAAAAGCAAACTTCGTTGATTAACCAACATATTCGTCTGAGGGCAGAGCAGGACAAGCAATTCTTGGCCGCCTACACACAAGAAAATCAACGTTTTCGTGATGAAGAGGATATGTCCTTCTTTGTCAAAAATGTGGAAAACGTGCAAGGAGATGAGCGCGATGTCATTTTATTTTCCACCACATTTGGCCGTAATGCGCAGGGGACCTTTAGACGTAACTTCGGTGTATTAGGGCAAACAGGTGGAAAACGACGCTTAAATGTTGCGATTACACGCGCAAGACAGCAAGTGGTTATTATGTCATCGATGCCTATCGAGGAAATTTCTGATTTACTGACAACCTACCGTAAGCCTGAGATCCCACGAGATTATTTACAAGGCTATTTGGCGTATGCAAAAGATGCTTGCAACCCATTGAGACAAAAAGAAAACCAAAAATTACTTAACCGTATGTGTCAGACACAGCTGGCCGTGCAAGACACCTATGTGGAACAAAGTGCCTTTGTCACTTCAGTGGTTGAATTTATTCAGCAAAATGGTTGGCTAGTAACAGCATCTACAAAAAACGAAGTATTTCATTTTGATTGCCTTATTGAAGATAAAGTCACTGGGCAATTATTAATTGGTATTGAGTGTGATATGCCTTCACACCCACTTTTGCATACAGCTAGAGCGCGAGAGCTATGGCGCAGCAATATCTTAAGTCGTGTGATACCCGAGCGTTATCGCGTTTCGATTATTGAATGGTATAACGATAGAACGACAGCGCAACAGCAGCTACAAGATGCGATAGTTAATGCATCAATAAGTTTAACTGGCTCAACGAATAGGGCGATACATCAGGAAAGTGAATTATGAGCTCATCAGTTCATCGTATCAGCGTTAGAGAAATGAATGAAATTCAGTGTCGCCGGCAATTGGCAGTGACGCGTAAAATGTTCCAACAATGGCAAAAAATGGCCAATACAACACAGTATCACCGGCCACGTATTGAACAAATTTTCACATTATTTCAACAGCTTTCAGCGAATGATATCAGCACAATATCTGCTCGTCAGTTAACCACACTGAAAAATGAATTGACCCAATTTAGTGCCACGCTGAAACAAGAGATCCAAACTGTTCGTGAGCAGCAACTTGAACAGCGGGCATTAGCAGCGAGAACAAATGCACACCGACAACATAATTTAGAAGCTTTAGCGGCGTTAGTTCGAGAAAAGCTACCTGCCGAAAAACAGTTAATCACAGAGTTGGAAAGTCGCGATGTGAAGGGCGTGGGGTCATTAATTTTCCGCGCACTCACCGCGCTAGATAACGTTCAAAGTCAACTTTCACCCTTTGCTAATCAATTACTTGAACAGTTAAAGGCACAATCTGAAGATGTCCCTCAATTTTGGCAGTATGGCGCGCCATTATCACCATATGCCAAGCAATGTGAGCAAATTTTATTAATGATTGAAAAGCTTAAACTGGTGGGATACTTGAATGAGGCACTAAGCGCACAGCAACAGCTTGCTGAAATTCAATCAATGAATGAAAATCCACAACGCCATTTACGCGCAGATTCACTGATATTAATTTTGGCTAAACAGTTGAAAGAAAGCCAGCAACACACTGAGTTAGTTGAAAAAGTTGAACAGCTTTGCGCAGAGCTCGCTATTTTTTCTGATGATGAAAACGCAAAAATTATTGATGAAGCATTAGCTTCAATACATTCAAGTTCAGTTACTGGGTTGATGTCACTGGCTGAACAATTAGAAGCAAAAATTAATTTGGCAGAACAGGCATTTGTTGCAGAGGCGCAAAGAAGAACGGTGCTAGATGGTTTAGGTAAGCTTGGCTATCAAATTCAAGAGACGGATGTTAGAGCGTGGATGGATAATGGCAAAGTGGTGGTTAGGCACCCTGCAACACCGGGGTATGGTTTAGAACTGGGCGGAAAACAAGCCCGTTTTCAAACACGTACGGTGGCGTTATCCTCACAAAGAGACACCCAACGAGATAAAGATGTTGATGCCATTTGGTGTAGTCAGCATCAGCAATTGCAAGAATTCGTGGCACAATCAGACGCCGAGTTGGTGGTTGAACGCGCATTACCCGCAGGAAGCAATGAAATGAAAGTTTATGATTTGGAAGACGCAGGGCAGCAAAGAAATACCGCTACAAATCAACAACCTCGCACATTGCGTAAATAACGGTTACTCATAAGTTGTTATCTTTTAAAAAAAGCTGATCTAACAACAGGTTAGCTCAGCCTTTTTAGATGATAATATGACTTCAGTTTATGCAGTGTGCATACTTTGGGGATTTGTTTGACTCCGTTTACGCGCTAACACCAACTTGCTATAGATTAAGGCAATAACAAAATAAATGGCTTGAGTAACAACAATGGTTGGCCCTGTCGTTGCATTAATATGGAAGCTAAGAATAGTGCCAATCACGCTAGATGTGACTGAGGCGATAATGGCGACGATCAGCATTTTGCCAAAACTACGGCAAAGAACGAACGCAATAATCCCCGGCGAAATCAGCATGGCAATAACAAGAATGATCCCAACGGCTTGCAGTGATGCCACAATGGTTAAGGCCAATAACGACAACAGTCCATAATGAATCAACTTAACGGGCAAGCCAATTACGCGGGCTTGGTTCGGGTCAAAGCAATACAGCATAAAGTCTTTGCGTTTTAGCAAGATGATTGCAATGGTGATCCCAGCAAACAGTAATATTTGTTTAAATTCACTGTCCGTGATCCCCAGAATATCACCAAATAGGATATGCGTTAGGTGCTGCTCTGTATCGATTTTGGCGAACATCACTAAACCGATGGCAAACATCCCTGAAAATACAATCCCCATGACAGTGTCTTCTTTTATTCGGCTATTTTCTTTGAGGTAACCCGTCGCGACAGCGCAGAATAACCCTGAAGCGAATGCCCCAATAGCCAAAGGAATACCGAGCAGAGAAGCAATAATGATCCCCGGTAAAACGGCATGGGAAATGGCATCCCCCATGAGTGACCAGCCTTTTAACACTAAAAAGCAAGATAAAATAGCGCACACAGTGCCTGTTACGATGGCGGTAATTAACGCTTTTTGCATAAACGGAAAGGCGAAGGGAGCCATCAATAAGTCAATAAAATCACTCATGAGAGGCTCCTTGCTGGTGTAATCGAGCCACTTCTTTTTTCGCCTTGCGACGAGAGGCAAAAATACCGTGCTTTGGTGCAAAGAAGAAAGCCAATAAGAAAATAATGGTTTGTAACGTGACGATTAATCCGCCCGTAGCCCCATTAAGGTAGTAGCTGATATACGCCCCAACTGCGCTGGTAACAGTACCAATGGCTACAGAGATAATTAACAATCGTTTAAACTGATCTGTCAATAAATAGGCTGTAGCACCTGGCGTGACAACCATTGCAATCACCAAGATTGCCCCAACGGTTTGCAGCGCGGCAACGGTACAAGCGCTTAATAATGTAAAGAAAATGATTTTTAAGCGTAATGGATTTAAACCAATGGAACGCGCGTGGCTTTCATCAAAAAAGACAGCTAAAAGGTCCTTCCATAAGCATAATAAAACGATGAATGATACACCGATAATAATTTCAACTTGAAGCACATCCGCATCCGCAATCCCTAAAATATTACCGAAGATAATACTTTGCACATTTACCGATGTTGGGTTCAATGAAACAATTAATAAGCCTGCGGCGAAGAACGTGGAAAAGATAAAGCCGATAACAGCATCTTCACGCAGACGAGTTAAATGTTTTATCAATGTCATGGCAAGTGCAGCGAGGATCCCCGTAAAAAAAGCACCCGCAGCATAAGGTAAGCCTAATGCATAAGCCCCTGCCACCCCGGGAACAACAGAGTGGGAAAGAGCGTCTCCCATCAATGACCAGCCTTTTAACATTAAATACGCGGATAAAAACGCACAGACGGCACCGACAATGGCACTCACCCAAATGGCTTTTATCATAAAATCGTATTTAAAAGGCTCTAATAACAAATCAATCATTCTTCACCCTTTGGCTGATTTTTTCTCACCGGTGCATCGTGATCATGACCATAGAAAACAGCCGCTCGTTCATCATCGGTAATAACCGTAATTGAACGCGGGTCATCATCGTCATGCAGTTCTTGCCCTGACAGGTTGATGTGGCGTAGAACACCACCAAAGGCTTGCTGAAGGTTTCTTTGGGTGAACGTGGTTTCCGTTGGGCCACTGGCTAATACAGTACGATTAATCAAAATGACTTGGTCACAAAACTCGGGAACGCTCCCTAAGTTATGTGTAGAAACCAAAATTAAATGCCCTTCATCACGTAAGCTGCGAAGCAGGTCGATGATGGCATTTTCAGTTTTTACATCGACACCTGTAAACGGTTCATCTAAAAGTAAAACTTTACCTTGTTGGGCAAGGGCACGAGCCAAAAAAACCCGTTTTTTCTGCCCACCTGAAAGTTCACCAATTTGCCGATGTTCAAGACCGGCGAGGTCAACACGCTCAAGCGCCATCTTCACGGCGTCTTTGTCTTCTTTTTTGGGGATACGGAAAAAACCCATTTTCCCGTAGCGCCCCATCATGACCACATCGGATACCAGAACAGGAAAATTCCAGTCAACTTCCTCTGTTTGTGGAACATAGGCGATGACGTTCTCTTTTAACGCCGCTTTAATAGGTTGAGCATTTAATGTGACGCTACCAGATGATGGGGTGACGAGCCCCATAATAGTTTTAAATAGCGTCGATTTACCACTACCATTTACCCCAACGAGTGCACAAATAGAGCCACCTGTGATATTAAAACTCGCATCATAAATTGCGGTGTGACCGTTGTTGTATGTCACGGTTGCATCGTCAACGACCAAATTTGGGTGCTCAAACTGATTAGAGTGATTCATATTACTGTGAAAATCCTTTAGCTATCGTGTCTACAGTGGTTTTTAACAGGTCGATATAAGTTGGTACAGGGCCATCTGCGGTAGAAAGTGAGTCCACGTATAGAATGCCGCCGTATTTAGCCCCTGTCTCTTTACTGACTTGGCGGGCAGGTTTGTCTGAAATAGTGCTCTCACTAAATACAACGGGGATATTATATTGACGTACGGTATCAATCACTTTTTTGACTTGCTGTGGCGAGCCTTGCTCTTCCGCATTGATTGGCCATAAGTAGACTTCTTTAAAGCCATAATCCTTCGTTAGATAGCTAAATGCACCTTCACTGGATACTAACCAGCGCTCATTTTCTGGAATGCGGTTTAAACGTTCACGCAGTGGCGCGTCAAGGGCTTCAATTTGTTGCGTGTAGTTTTTGGCATTGGTATTGTAGGTTTCAGCATTCTCAGGGTCATATTTAACCAATGCTTGGCGAATGTTTTCGATATAAATTTTTGCATTCGCAGGAGACATCCAAGCATGCGGATTTGGGTTATCTTTGTATTCACCTTCGCGAATTGGCATTGGTTCAATACCTTCGGTAACAATGACCGCAGGGACATTTTTGAGGTTTTCGAAGAAACGTTGGAACCAAACCTCTAAATTCATGCCATTCCATAGGATTAAATCGGCATCATATGCCTTCATAATATCTTTTGGTGTGGGTTGGTACCCGTGAATTTCAGCACCTGGCTTTGTAATTGACTCGACAATTGCCGCGTCTCCGGCTACATTTTGAGCAATATCTTGAATGATGGTAAACGTAGTGACCACTTTAAATTTTTTAGCAAACGCAGGTTGGCTAATAAAGAGCATTGCAGCTAATGCAAATACGGTGGTGAGTAAAGGTGCAGATAATCGAGATAAATTCTTCTTCATAAAAGTTGACCCTGACATTTTAGGCTTAACATTTTTTAACAGTATGGTTTATAACAATTCCATTTTATAACTCAACTGATAATGATTATCAATATCAGTTGTAAAAATAAACATAAAAAATGAGGAATTGCATCTATAGTTATTATTGGTTTTTATCACTCATTATTAATTTGTATGACTAAAACACGTCCTGAAGTAAAAGTTAAGTAAAAATTATTTTATTTTTCTTGGGATTAGTTATTCTCCCGTTGGCTTTGATAGCAGAGGATACAACAGTGAAAAAAATAATCAGCGGTGCTTTTGTGCTACTGCTACTTGCCGGTTGCTCCAGTGAGCCAGATAGGCAAACAACGAAAACGCGGATGTTGGATGACCAAAACAGGTTGCCAACAACAGCACAAAATACCTCATTCCCACGAACGCCGTTTGATGAATTCATTCGCGACTCTGCATCGCGTTATAGCGTCGATGAAACGCTTATTAGGGCAATTATTGAGGTTGAATCTAATTTTAGGCCAGAAGTAGTGAGCAAATCGAATGCGATTGGCTTAATGCAGATTAAAGCCTCAACAGCAGGGCGTGATGCTTATCGTTTCCAAGGTAAATCTGGCGAACCCAGCTCCAGTGATTTAAAAGACCCTCGGAAAAATATCGATATTGGCACAGCCTATATTCGGATATTAAGAGACCAGCACCTTGCAGGAATAAACCACCCACAAACACTGTATTACGCAACGGTTGTTGCATACGTGAATGGGGCTGGAGCATTACTAAGAACCTTTGATAACGATAAAGGTAGGGCGATAGCGATGATTAACAATTTATCACCTGAAGAATTTTATCAGCATGTACAATCTAAGCACCCAGCACCGCAAGCCCCACGTTATTTGTGGAAAGTTAAAAATGCTTACAATGCCTTAGCGATGTCTTATTGATATTCCGTTAATAAGTGTGGGAGTTGCGCGATAATTTCAACGATACCGTTGATAACAAATTGCACTCCCATACAAATTAATAAAAAGCCCATTACGCGAGCAATCGCATCAATACCACTATTTCCTAACCATCTCATAATTGACGTTGCGCCTCGCAAACCAATCCACACAATTAAACTGGCTAAAAGAAAGGTAATGATGGGCGCCACTTTAAGCACCCAAGGTGCAAAGGTTACGTTCCCTTGCAGCGATGCGGTTGAACTGATGATCATCGCAATGGTACCCGGCCCCGCGGTACTTGGCATAGCTAAAGGAACAAAGGCGATATTTGGTGATTCTTGGCGTTTTTTGGGCACACTCGGGTCATCTAATGGTGTTGTAGATGAATCATCTGATGAATCATTATTAGGAAACAGCATACCAAAACCAATAAAAGCAACAATTAACCCACCTGCAATACGTAAACCTGGTATTGATATACCAAATGTATTCATCACAAGTTGGCCAGCATAAAAAGCAATGGTCATTATGGCAAAAACATAGATTGAGGCGAGAAAAGCTTGGTGATTGCGTTGCTCTTTAGTCATATTGGCTGAAATGCTCAACATGACCGCAATTGCTGTTAATGGGTTAGCAAGAGGAAGGAGCAAAACAAGGCCAATACCAACGGCTTGAAAGAGTTCTAGGAAATTTGTCATAGTGATTAAATTCAAGCTCCTAATAAATGTAAGTGAGTTTCCTTATCCTAAATAATAACAAAAATTGTTATAGATCTGTATCTTAGCATTTTTAGTTACATAAATGTTTTATTATTGAATCGGAATAAATGCAATGAATATTAGGGATAAGTGCGTACTATAATTCATCAGCGAATGGCTTGAGTTGTTCACATTAACTGTGGATAACTGCCGCATTCATTTGTGAATAACCTAGATAAATACTTAACTTACAATTGGATAGCTGCTTGTGCTAAAAGTATGCAATTTTGATAGGCAAAAAAAAACCTTCTTATGGGGGTCATAAAAAGGTCAAGGGCATCTATTAACAGGTTGTCTAATGTCGATGTGTTAAACAGTATATCCTTTGCAATGTGATTTACTGATAATTTATGTAAATTCGTTAAAAGATATTTTTTTAATAAATAAAAAGAGAGAAAGTTTATGCTGACTGGCATTAATCATTTAACGTTGGCCGTAAGTGACATATCTAAAAGCATTTATTTTTATCAATCATTATTAGGTATGAAATTACACGCTAAGTGGAAAAATGGGGCGTATATTTCGTGTGGTGATTTATGGCTGTGCTTGTCCGTTGATACATCACGTCGATATTCATCACCAAGTGAAACAGATTACACTCACTATGCATTTTCCATATCGAAGGCTAACTTCCCTCTGCTGGTCAATGCGCTAAAAGAAAACGAAACTATGATGTGGAAAGAAAATAAGAGTGAAGGGGACTCTTTTTATTTTCTCGATCCAGATGGACATAAATTAGAGTTACATGTTGGTGATTTAAACCAACGTTTAAAAAGTTGCCAATTCGCACCTTATGACGGCATGGAATTTTATTAACTAATAATAAGGTTAACATGGGAATCTTAACGCTTTCTACAATAGACAATGATGAGCAGCAACTGGTCCGGTTACTCATTGATAGTGTTGAACATGGTGCTTCTGTGGGGTTTCTCGCACCTTTATCTATTGATGAAGCCTTGGGTTATTGGCAACAAGTAAAGTCAGATTTAATGCAAAAAAAACGTTTTCTTATGGTGTGTATTGAAGATGAGAAAATAGTAGGTGCTATACAAATTGCATTATGCTTAAAAGCGAATGGGCTGCATCGTGGTGATGTTGAAAAATTGATGGTCCATAGCCAATTTCGGCAACGCGGGATTGCAACGGAGTTACTCAATTATGCCGAGAAAATAGCATGGGAAAATCATCGGACTTTATTAGTGCTTGATACCCGTAGTCAAGATGTCGCATCAGCGTTATATCGAAAGCAAGGATACATTGAGGTTGGTGAAATTCCACGCTTTGTGGTTAATTCACAAGGTCAATTTGAAGGGACGACACTTTTTTATAAGCAATTAGCTTAAAACCGTCTCATTAAATTGGAAAGATAAGGTTTCTTTAAATAGCCGAAAGTCGCTAGAATTTTCTTTACAAAGTATTTTTAATTTTAAAAATTGCTTTACGCACAATTGTATATCCTATGCTCAAGTTATTTTGAATTGTAGGATTGAGAATGAAAAAGCTGATAGCGACGTTTGCTGGAACATCAATGTTAATTATTTTAGCTATCGCAATAATGCTCATTGTTTTTCCTCAGCAATGGAAACAAAATATTTACCCCAGTTTGTCACAGGTGATCCCGGCATCATTAAGTTCTGTATTACCTCAAGGTCTTGTCAGCAATAATGTTTGCGATAGTTTGCAAAATAACCTGCAAAGTTTTGCTGATTACCTGAAGGTGAATCAGGATGTTGTGGATATAAAAGGCATGAACAGTCTGGATGAACAACTAGCAAATATACAAGCTAGGGTAGACTCGATGCCTTCAGATGTTCGTAATATGGTATGCCAACAGGAATACAGTAAATTAGAAGGCTTAAAGAGTGTGTTTTCATTAGGGCACAGTAATTAATTTTTTGAGTTTGTTATTCCACGTCACAATAGACAACACAAAGTTCCCTCGTTGTTTTATGATATGCTGATTAACCTCATTTAGAGTTAAAGGCAGCATAATGAGAATTTTAAAATACCCATTATTAAACTGGCTAGTCGCCAATGGTGTAGCGGTTTATTTCTTATTCAAACACGATGCTTTAGTTTGGCAGTTTTCAGGTTGGATGGGGATCCTCGGTATCTTAGTTGCGCTTGAAAGTGTCAGTTGGGTGGCAACAAGCTTATTTTATTTTTATAAACATAAAACATCGCCAAATCCTAGTGTTCAAGCAACGCACCTTGTTACTAATGGTCCCTATCGACTATCCCGAAACCCAATGTATTTAGCGTTCACTTCCATGAGCTTAGCATTGGCTTTTTTTGCGCATTCACCTTACTTTTTAGTTTCAGGGCTCGTCTTTTGGTTGATGACAGATTTGTATACCATCCCGCAAGAAGAACGCTTTTTATCAGTTACATTCAGTGAAGAATGGGAACGTTATCGCAAACAGACTCGACGTTGGTTATAAAATAATGTTAATGAGACGCTTTATCAATTATATTAATCATTACTTTTTGATTTGATTATTAGGAATATCAATGAACTATCAAGTTGCACCATTTTGGATTAACTCAGGAAAATTAGCGTGCTTGATTGTAATAAGCCTGTTTCTGGGTTTTTTTTCAGTTAGTGGGTTTATTGTGTATTTGCTGGCTATCGGTGTGGTATGGGCAGTCGTCGTTTCTTTTAAAATTCATGCAATGAAAGAAAAGGGGCTTATTTTAAAAAACAGTGATATTTCGGATTGGATGGTTTATATCCAAGGCATTCCAGTTGAAGAGAAAAGACAATCTTTAGCGAACCCTTGTTTTGCTATTTTACAACAGGGACACTCATTCTTTGGTAACGCACTTATTTTAAGAGCGCTTATTCAAGCTATACTTTTTGTGTATATTCTTCAGCAAATCTATTTTGTGAATGCTATTTACGTGCAGGTATTCGCTTTAATCTTTGAAGCATATATTTTGTATTCATTATGGAATACCCTTCAAAACTATATCGCGATTAAACAAAATAAGATTATTACTGAAGAATTAGTCGCACCTAGTGGATCACATTGGTATCGCCTTTCATTCGTGAAAAAAGAAAAACGAATTCCTGCCTTGGAGAGTTTATTCGCCATTTAATCGGGAAGGTGTTGATTCTTCATGTATTGAGACACAATAAACGCCTTTGCGCTATCGCCATAAAATATGTCTGTGTTATCATTGATAATTGAGTAACTAGCGATGTATCAATTTTTGTTGATTTAAATTACCTATAATTGTGTACATATCTCGCACAGTGAAGTGAGAAATCGTTAGTAACGTATTGATTTATAAACTTTGGAATAATCAAGCAAGTGATCTGGCGTGTGGGTCACCACTGCTGATAAGGATTTTTTAATGCCTGTTATTACTCTTCCTGATGGAAGTCAGCGTCAGTTTGACCATCCTGTTTCTGTGATGGACGTGGCTCGCGATATTGGCGCGGGTTTAGCAAAAGCATGTATCGCTGGTCGCATCAATGGCGAACGTGTTGATGCATGTGAAATGATTGAACATGATGCAAACGTGTCCATTATTACGAGTAAAGATGATGACGGACTCGAAATTATTCGTCACTCTTGTGCCCACTTATTGGGTCATGCAATCAAACAATTATGGCCAAACACCAAAATGGCTATTGGTCCAACTATCGATAATGGTTTTTACTATGATATCGATTTAGACCATATGCTGACTCAGGAAGATTTGGAAAAGCTTGAAAAGCGTATGCTTGAGCTTGCCAAAACAGATTATGACGTGGTGAAAAAACGTGTTTCTTGGGCAGAAGCTCGCGAGACATTTGTTGCCCGTGGCGAAGACTATAAAGTCGAAATCTTGGATCAAAATATTAGCCAAGACGACCGCCCTGGTTTATATCATCACGAAGAATATGTGGATATGTGCCGTGGCCCGCACGTACCGAATATGCGTTTTTGCCACCACTTTAAATTACAAAAAGTGGCAGGTGCCTACTGGCGTGGCAACAGCGATAACAAAATGCTGCAACGTATTTATGGCACAGCATGGGCTGATAAAAAACAATTAGCGGCTTATTTATTACGTTTAGAAGAAGCTGCTAAACGCGATCACCGTAAAATTGGTAAACAGTTAGACTTATACCACATGCAAGAAGAAGCGCCGGGTATGGCATTCTGGCATAACGATGGTTGGACAATCTTCCGTGAACTGGAAACTTTTGTACGTACAAAGCTGAAAGCATATAACTATCAGGAAGTTAAAGGCCCATTCATGATGGACCGCGTACTGTGGGAAAAAACAGGTCACTGGGAAAACTACAAAGATGCGATGTTCACTACATCTTCTGAAAACCGTGAATATTGTGTTAAGCCAATGAACTGCCCAGGTCACGTACAGATTTTCAATCAAGGTTTAAAATCTTACCGTGATTTACCACTGCGTATGGCAGAGTTTGGTAGCTGTCACCGTAATGAGCCATCAGGTGCACTGCACGGTTTAATGCGTGTACGTGGCTTTACGCAGGATGATGCGCATATCTTCTGTACTGAAGAGCAAATCTTAAATGAAGTGACTAGCTGTATTGAAATGATTTATGACGTTTATGCGACATTCGGTTTTGAGAAAATTGTCGTTAAACTGTCAACTCGTCCTGAAAAACGCATCGGTACTGATGAGATGTGGGATAAGGCTGAGGAAGATTTAGCGAATGCACTGAAATCAAAAGGTATTGAATTTGAATATCAGCCGGGTGAAGGCGCATTCTACGGCCCGAAAATTGAGTTTACACTGTACGACTGCCTTGACCGTGCATGGCAATGCGGTACTGTTCAGTTAGACTTCTTTTTACCGGGTCGTTTAACAGCTTCCTATGTGGGCGAAAACAATGAACGCATCGTTCCTGTTATGATCCACCGTGCAGTGTTGGGTTCATTAGAACGCTTCATCGGGATCTTAACTGAAGAGTATGCAGGTTTCTTCCCAACATGGTTAGCACCACAACAAGTGGTTGTTATGAACATTACAGACGGCCAAGCCGACTATGTTCAAGAATTAGTAAGCAAGCTGCAAAGTGTTGGCATTCGTGCGAAAGCGGACTTACGTAACGAGAAAATCGGCTTTAAGATCCGCGAACACACACTGCGTCGTGTCCCTTATATGTTAGTCTGTGGTGATAAAGAAGTTGAATCAGGTAAAGTTGCCGTACGTACCCGTCGTGGTAAAGATTTAGGCAGCATTGATGTCAACGAATTCACGACTGAACTGCTAAAAGAGATCCGCAGTCGTCAACTCAATCAGATGGAGGAATAAGGTATTAAAGGCGGAAAAAAACTCCCAACAGCACGTCCAAATCGTATTAACGACGAGATCCGTGCGACTGAAATCCGTGTCACTGGTTTAGACGGTGAGCAACTTGGCGTCATGAGTGTGCGTGAAGCACTCTTTAAAGCAGAGGAAGCAGGTGTCGACTTAGTCGAAATCAGCCCAAATGCTGAGCCGCCGGTTTGCCGTATTATGGATTACGGTAAATATCTTTATGAGAAGAGTAAGTCTCAGAAAGAACAAAAGAAAAAACAAAAAGTTGTTCAAGTGAAGGAAATTAAATTCCGTCCAGGAACAGACGAAGGGGACTACCAAGTTAAACTGCGTAGTCTAATTCGCTTTTTGGAAGAAGGTGACAAAGCCAAAGTTACGCTGCGTTTTCGTGGTCGTGAAATGGCTCACCAACAAATTGGTCTTGAAGTACTTAATCGTATTAAAGCTGATTTGGATGAACTGGCGTCAGTGGAATCATTCCCTTCAAGAATTGAAGGGCGCCAGATGATCATGGTATTGGCACCAAAGAAAAAATAATTAAGCCAGTATGGTAATAGTTAAACAGCGTTCATTTGGGCGCTGTTTAACGTATTTTTTCAGTAAAATGAGATAGCTTTACGTATGCTCGTTGCGCTTTTTTGAGTGTAAAACCGAGTATGAAATTGAGTATGAAATTGAGTATGAAATTGATAGTTTCGACCCTCCTGAGATTAAAAATCTTACGCAAACGCTAAGTTTTCAAATACATTAGCGTGAATTATTTCAAGATTTACTTGAGTAATTGGGCAAGAAGCATTAAAATCCGCGGTCGAATCGCTTTGTCGGTTTTTATAAACGCCGACGAACAAAGAATATCGTACGCACGTTAGGTTTTAATAATATAACGGGTGTATATGCTTGAGAGAATATGCAAATCTCTTTATCCAGTTGGAGGAATGAAGTATTAAAGGCGGAAAAAGAATCCCAACAACACGTCCAAATCGTATCAACGATGAAATCCGTGTTCCTGAGGTCCGTTTAACAGGTTTAGACGGTGAACAGTTAGGCATTATGAGCGCGCGTGAAGCGCTTGAAAAAGCTGAAGAAGCAGGTGTAGACCTTGTTGAAATCAGTCCAAATGCTGAACCGCCAGTTTGTCGTATTATGGACTACGGCAAATTCCTTTATGAGAAGAGCAAGTCTCAAAAAGAGCAGAAAAAGAAACAAAAAGTTGTTCAGGTGAAGGAACTTAAATTCCGCCCTGGTACGGATGAAGGCGATTATCAGGTCAAACTACGCAACCTGATCCGCTTCATAGAAGATGGTGATAAAGTTAAAGTAACACTGCGTTTTCGTGGTCGTGAAATGGCTCACCAACAGATCGGTATGGAGATGCTTAACCGCATCAAACAAGATCTGGAAGAGTTAGTTACTGTTGAATCATTTCCTTCAAGAATTGAAGGGCGTCAAATGATTATGGTGCTAGCACCGAAGAAGAAATAATTAGGCCTGCAAGTAATATTCATTCATAGCAATATGAACGTTATTCGCCTAGTTAATTCGTAGTTAATAACAATGCGAAGTTGGAAATTAAAGAAATGCCAAAGATTAAAACTGTACGTGGCGCAGCAAAGCGCTTTAAAAAAACTGCAGGCGGTGGCTTTAAGCGTAAGCATGCAAACCTTCGTCATATCCTGACTAAAAAGTCAACTAAGCGTAAACGCCATTTACGTCCGAAAGGAATGGTATCTAAAGGCGATCTGGGTCTGGTAGTTGCTTGCCTGCCTTACGCATAAGTAAACAATTTAGTTAATTAAGATAAAGACGATAGGAGATAGCTTATGGCTCGCGCAAAACGTGGTGTAATCGCACGTGCACGTCACAAAAAAATTCTGAAACAGGCGAAAGGTTACTATGGTGCACGTTCACGTGTTTACCGCGTAGCGTTTCAAGCGGTAATCAAAGCTGGTCAATACGCTTACCGTGACCGCCGTCAACGTAAACGTCAGTTCCGTCAACTGTGGATCGCGCGTATCAACGCTGCGGCTCGTCAGAACGGCCTGTCTTACAGCCGCTTCATCAATGGCTTGAAAAAAGCTTCAATTGAAATCGACCGTAAGATCTTAGCAGACATCGCAGTTTTCGATAAAGCAGCATTCACTGCTTTAGTTGAAAAAGCGAAAGGCGCTTTAGCTTAATTGTTTGCTTGAAAAGAGGAGGGTAACTTCCTCTTTTCATTTATAGTTATTTATGTTACTACTTTAATAACGTATTTTATTGGAAAGTTATCATATGCACGCTGTTATTTTTCGTTTCTTTTTTTACTTTAGCACCTGAGGTTCGGGGGCTTTTTCGCGTAAATAAAGAAGAAACGAAAAGTTACGCTAAAGCCTCCTTAGGGAGGCTTTTTTGTTTTTAGTTTAAGATTAAATACAGTAAAATCAGTTAAGTACTCATCCATTACTTAATGGAATGTGGAGCTTAATAAATTTAGTGAATAACTAGCAAAAGACCAAGTGGTCATAAAGGGGAAACAATGCCACATCTCGCTGAGTTGGTTGCACAGGCAAAAGCAGCCATTGAACAGGCCCAAGATGTTGCTACGTTAGAGTCAGTGCGTGTTGAATTTTTAGGCAAAAGTGGCCATTTCACACTCCAGATGAAAACGTTGCGTGATCTGCCAGCTGATGAACGTCCAGCAGCAGGGGCTGTGATAAATGAAGCCAAAGTACAGGTTCAAGATGCGCTGAATGCCCGTAAGGACGCGATGCAAGCAGAGATCCTCAATGCGCGTCTCGCATCTGAAAAAGTTGATGTGTCATTACCTGGGCGTCGTATGGAAAATGGTGGGTTACATCCCGTTACCCGTACAATTCAGCGAATTGAAGAGTTTTTTGGCGAGTTAGGTTTCTCTGTAGAGACTGGCCCTGAAATCGAAGATGATTATCATAACTTTGATGCATTAAATATTCCTGCGCATCACCCTGCACGTGCGGATCACGATACGTTTTGGTTTGATGCAAAACGTTTGTTACGTACTCAAACCTCAGGTGTGCAAATTCGTACGATGACTGAGCAACAGCCGCCAATCCGTATTATTGCCCCAGGCCGTGTTTACCGTAACGATTACGACCAAACGCACAGCCCGATGTTCCATCAAACAGAAGGCCTAATTGTTGATAAAGACATTAGCTTTACCAACTTAAAAGGCACGCTGCATGATTTCTTGAATAACTTCTTTGAAGAAGAAGTTCAGGTACGTTTCCGTCCATCTTATTTCCCGTTTACTGAGCCTTCAGCCGAAGTTGATGTGATGGGTAAAAACGGAAAGTGGTTGGAAGTATTAGGTTGCGGAATGGTACACCCAAATGTATTGCGCAATGTGGGTATTGATCCAGAAGTTTACTCCGGATTTGCATTCGGTATGGGAATGGAACGTCTGACAATGTTGCGTTACGGTGTTTCTGACCTACGTGCATTCTTCGAAAACGATCTTCGTTTCCTCAAACAGTTTAAATAAGGCGGGTTTATCTCATGAAATTCAGTGAACTCTGGTTACGCGAGTGGGTAAACCCGGCGATCAGTAGCGAAGCATTATCAGACCAAATCACTATGGCAGGCCTCGAAGTTGATGGCGTTGAAGGCGTTGCAGGTGAATTTCACGGCGTTGTTGTCGGTGAAGTGGTTGAATGTGGTCAACATCCAAATGCAGACAAGCTGCGTGTGACAAAAGTCAACGTAGGTGGTGAGCGTTTATTAGATATCGTTTGTGGCGCACCGAACTGCCGCCAAGGCCTAAAAGTTGCAGTAGCAACGGTTGGCGCGGTATTACCGGGTGACTTTAAAATTAAAGCCGCTAAATTACGTGGCGAGCCATCTGAAGGCATGTTGTGCTCATATTCAGAGCTGGGTATTTCAGATGACCACAGTGGCATCATTGAGTTACCACTCGATGCAACCATTGGTACCGATATCCGTGAATATTTAAAATTGGATGATAATGCTATCGAAATCAGCATTACACCAAACCGTGCTGATTGCCTTAGCATTTTAGGGGTTGCACGTGATGTGGCGGTTATCAATAAATTAGAATTAACTGAACCTGCAATTAATGCAGTTTCAGTCACCACGAAAGACACTTTCCCAATTCGTGTTGAAGCGCCAGAAGCCTGCCCTCGTTTTGTAGGTCGGGTGATTAAAAATATCAATGTTTCTGCGCCAACGCCATTATGGATGAAAGAAAAACTGCGCCGTGGCGGTGTTCGTTCTATTGATGCAGTTGTTGATATCACCAACTATGTCTTACTGGAAATGGGCCAACCGCAGCACGCTTACGATTTAGACCGTTTAGACGGTGCTATTGTTGCGCGTATGGCGAAAGACGGTGAAAAGCTGGTTCTGCTTGATGGCAGCGAAGCGACACTAAAATCAGATACGTTAGTGATTGCTGATGAATCGAAAGCATTGGGTATTGCGGGTATTTTTGGTGGTGAACACTCTGGTGTAAACACGGAAACAAAAAATATCTTATTAGAATGTGCATTCTTTAATCCACTGTCGATTACTGGCCGTGCTCGTAACTATGGCTTACATACGGATGCATCACACCGTTTTGAGCGTGGTGTAGACCCACAACTGCAATTCAAAGCGATTGAGCGCGCAACAGCGTTAATCGTGGAAATTTGCGGAGGTGAGGTTGGCGAAATTATTGATGTTACTAGCGAACAGCATTTACCAAAAGCGGCAAATATCAAACTGACTCGTCATAAATTAGACCGTTTAATTGGTCATTTTATCGAAGATAATTTAGTCACCGATATTTTAACTCGCTTAGGTTGCAAAGTCGTTGTCGCAGAAAATACCTGGGATGTGGTTGCGCCAAGCTGGCGCTTCGATATGCAAATCGAAGAAGATTTAGTCGAAGAAGTTGCACGTGTTTATGGTTACAACAGCATTCCTGATGTGCCATTACGTGCTGACCTCATAATGACTGACCATAAAGAAGCTAATTTGCCGTTAAAACGCATTAAAGCGATGTTAGTAGACCGTGGTTATCAAGAAGCGATTACTTATAGCTTCGTTGACCCGAAAGTTCAGGTGTTATTACACCCTGGTCAAGACGCATTGCTGTTACCAAATCCAATTTCGGCTGATATGTCTGCGATGCGTTTATCGCTCCTGACTGGTTTATTAAGCACAGTTGTCTATAATCAAAATCGTCAGCAGAATCGAATTCGTTTATTTGAAACAGGTTTGCGCTTTACGCCTGATAATCAAGCAGAATATGGAATTCGCCAAGAACCTATGCTTGCAGGTGTGATCACGGGCAATAGATTTGAAGAACATTGGTCATTAGATAAACAAGTTGTTGACTTCTTTGATTTAAAAGGTGATCTTGAAGCTGTTTTTGAATTGACTGGGAAACTAAATCAAATTACATTTAAATCTGAAGCACATCCTGCATTACATCCGGGGCAAAGTGCTGGGATTTATCTGGAAAATGAACATATTGGCTTTATCGGTGTTGTTCACCCAGAATTAGAACGTAAACTCGATTTAAATGGTCGTACGGTGGTGTTTGAGGTTCGTAGTGATGCGATAGCACAACGTGTCATCCCTGAAGCTAAGGCGATTTCACGCTATCCATCGAATCGCCGTGACATCGCTGTGGTCGTGCCAGAAAATGTAGCAGCTGCAGAAGTTTTAGCAGAGTGTAAAAAAGTTGGCATAAATCATATAGTTGGCATAAACTTGTTTGATGTGTATTGTGGTGAAGGGATAGCGGAGGGTTATAAGAGCCTTGCTATCAGTCTCGTCTTCCAAGATACCCAGCGTACGATGGAAGAAGAAGAGATTACCGCTACCGTTGATCTGTGTGTTGCTGCGTTAAAACAGCGATTCCAAGCCTCCTTGAGGGACTAAACCTATGGCGCTTACTAAAGCAGAAATGTCAGAAAATGTGTTTGAAAAATTGGGTGTTAGCAAACGTGATGCTAAAGAACTGGTCGAGACTTTCTTTGAAGAAGTTCGCCTTTCTTTAGAAAACGGTGAGCAAGTAAAATTATCTGGATTCGGTAACTTTGATTTACGTGATAAAAATCAACGTCCCGGACGTAACCCAAAAACTGGGGAAGATATTCCAATTACTGCACGACGTGTTGTTACTTTCCGCCCGGGCCAAAAATTAAAAAGCCGCGTGGAAAAAGCAACGCCAAAAGAGTAATCATATCAATTCAATTTGGTATAGAAAAAGACCGCCTAGGCGGGCATTGCCAGTCCCAGAACATCGGGGCTGGCAATATTTTTCAATAGGTTACAAATGTTGTGATAAGTTAGTTCGCACCATTACACCCCATACCGGTGGATGGAATGTGGATGCCTCCCCTCAAAGGGTTGCATGAAATGGCCTCATTTAAATAGTCAGGGGCAAAGTGTGCATATGTCATTGTTTGCTGAATACTCGCATGACCCATTATTTTTTGAAGAGTGAGAATATTGCCACCGTTCATCATAAAGTGAGCTGCAAAAGAATGTCGTAAAACATGCACGGCCTGACCATGCGGCAAGTCTGGTTTGACTTCTTTGAGTATTGATCTGTACGTGACGTAATCAACATCGAAAAGCAATCCAGAATCCTTTACTTTTACAGTTTTCATTACATCATCAGAAATGGGAACAGTTCTATGTCTACCATTTTTAGTTTTCATAAATGTAACTCGTCCATGCAATAAGTTTTCAGCCTTTAAACTAATGGCTTCCCCCCATCTTGCCCCTGTACTTAGACATAAAATAGTTATGCGTAAGTAATCATCGGTCATGACATTAAGTAATTTTTCAATATCACTTTTTGTCAAATAGGCCATTTCTGGTTTTTCTTCTTTCAACTTACCAAGAGACTTAATCGGGTTATTTTTAGAGCACTCGCCAATTTCGGCCAATGAAGTAAAAATGCTCATTAGCAAATTAAACTCTCTATTGATAGTTGATGCTTTCACGCCACTTTGTAATCTATCAGAGCAGTACCTAGCTAATAACTTAGGTGTGATCTGGTATACAGCCGGGTTACCCATGTCCCTAGTTATTCTTGTTAAAATAGCATTGTATTTTTTTGAATACTTTAGGTTGCGACCAATAAAATTCCACCAAATATCACATATATCTTTTAATGATCTGTAGTCTCTTGATTCACTGTTCCATTCTTCACTATTGGCCGTTAACATGACGCTTCTTTCATAAGCAATCGCATCGGCTTTCTTTTTAAATATCCGCTGAACTCTCTTTCCTGATCTGCCCTGCGGTCTGATATCCACTTTGTAACGTCCACCTTCAAGCGCCTTAATAGTCATTGTTGCGCCCTCCGGTTAAACGAGGTAATTCTAAATTGTTAACAAAAATATAATGTTGATAAACATTTATCCAATTTTTGCTAGTAAAAACGACTAGATTATTTTCATAAGCCCATTGTGTGCGATAGCCGGTGATATTTGACCAGCTGCAGGAATAATTTTTCCTGTAGTAAGCCAAAGGCTATATTTTATCAACCGTTGGTGTTTCAAAATTCTTTCAACAAAAAACCAGTTAATATCTTTAGGTACGCTAATACACAATTTTTCAACACACAAAATTTCATTGAGTTTCTCATTAAGAGTCATGCTTGTTTTCCTCATCAGATTGATAATTGTTGGGGTTATAAAGTGCTGGTGCAAACTGCCCTGATTCAGGTGCAGTATTTCCAGTGAAAAACCAAAGGACGTATTTTATAAATCGCGGATGATTAATAATGCTAGTCAAGATATCTCCATTTGGGATTGTTTTACCTGATTCATATCTCCATAAAGCATCCCTATTTAAACCAAGCATCTTCGCTGTTTCAGGCAAGCTAGTTAGCCTTTCACTTTCTCTAATTAGTTTTAATTTCTCACCAATAGATATCTTCATTAATTTAGATCCTTATTTATTCGTAGAGCTTTGGGTTATAAAATACAGGTGCAATTTGACCTGATTCAGGTGCAGTTTTGCCTGTGGTGAACCAAAGCGCATACTTTTCAAATTGTGGAATGCTTAATAATCGAATAATAAATTCAGCATTAGGTATGCTTTTTCCTTCTTCATATCTCCAAAGGGCATCGTTACCAATCCCTAGCATTTTTGCCACCTCTGGCCGGCTGTTAAGTCTTTCGCTTTCACGCATTAATTTTATTTTTTCTCCAATCGATATCATGATGCGGTCTTGTCTTTATTTTGTTCATAATTTTTAGGGTCATATAGCGCTGGAGCTATTTGACCAGATTCAGGGGCAGTTTTACCTGTCACAAACCACAGAGCATATTTTTCAAATCTTGGGTGATTTAAAATTTTCATTATCATATCTGCTTTTGGCACAGCTTCGCCGGTCTCATATCTCCATAATGCATTGTTTGGTATACCTATTAAGTCTGCCGCTTCTTTTCTATTTGATAGTCTTTCGCTTTCCCTCATTAGCAAAATTTTTTCACCAATAGTTAATTCCATTGCATTCTCCGAAAAATGATAGTAATTTAGTAAAACAAAATCACGTCAGGGGTATTTTGTTGCAGAAATACCCCAAAGGAGAGAGATTATCACATGAACGAGAAATTGTTAGATTTGTTGTTTAAGATCCCTGATCCAATCACGGTTTCGGAATTTTCCCGCCGCACTGGCAAGTCAGAAAGTAGTGTAAGAAAACTGACTGATCGCCGCCGCCTACCTATACGCACTGAGCGCCAAGTACATGGAGAGGGTTTTAGCGAAATGCGATTGTTCATCATGTGGAATGAATGGCTTGAAATGGTTTATGAAGCAACTGGCCAAATCCCAACAACAGAACGGATGGGATGGAAAGCTAACTGGTTTAAGCGTGTTAACAAATTGGTTAGCGACTTAGGCGCAGTGCCAGAAGAATTAAAAACTGTTAACGAAGTGATGAAAGAAAACAATTAGTTATTTAATACAACCTTTAGACGGGTAAGAAAAAATGAAAACAATTCAATCAATGCAATTCAAACATATCTTAAATGGTGATTCAGTGAAAAATTACCGTCCCAATTCTATTCAAGACCTAACCCCACAACAGCGATTAGAAAAGCTAGAAAAGAAATTTAACACTGTTGTTTATTTCGCGCTGGCTTTGCTTGTTGCGCTATTTATCACCTTGTTCAGTAAGTAATAAAGAGGCGGTATGACTACCGAAACCACGCATTCAGAAATGAGAGTTATCAAGCGTGATGAGCATCGGGAACCACACTACAACCGCGCGATAACTTACTCATTGGATGAGAAAATAAATCAATTAAATATGTGTTCGAAACTGAGAGGTGAATTATTTAAAGACAAAGAAAAAGTAAACGGCAAAGAAATGAATCAGGGGTTAATTGAATTCATCAAAGAACTGAATAGTGCGCCAAACAACCGGGAAAGAAAAAATAAAAGAGTGATCGGCCTAATATATGTATTGGCTGGAATTGAAAAAAATAAACACTCATTAAATTACAACCAGTTAAGTAATGATGAACAAGTGAGATTAGTTGAAGCAATTAACCAACTAAAAGCCATAGGCTCAATATTACCAACTGACTTAGCAATTAAATAAATTACCACAAAAAACAAATGACCTTAATCGGTCAGGGTTTCTTACATTCTAAATATGAGGTTTTGATAATGAGAAATATAGAGAAGAAAAAAATAATGATCGGTATTGACCTTGCAGACGCTTACACCGTTGACCAAACCGCAATCATAAATATTAACCGTTCCCGAGAGGATGAGAGGAAAGTTTTATATAGCCGATTTTCTGACCGTCTCGCCACCATTAGCAATAAAGCACTAAGAGAAAAGATGACCGCCGATGAAATCATTCAGTTGCTTTCTGGTGAGTCAGAGCACTTTTCTAACTTAGCGGCGGAATTAAATCATGTCTAAAGAAATCGACCTCGCCAGCGAGCAAGAGGAACTACTACGTGAAAACCAAATCAAGGCCATCACGAACCGCCCTCGCGGTGTTTCTGCTTTCTTTTGTACCGATTGTGGTCGCCCCATCCCTGAGAATCGTCGTGTTGCATATCCCGGATGCTCAACCTGTATTGACTGCCAAACAATTTCGGAAATTAAAACAAGACATTATCGGAGTGTGTAGAAATGACGAAAGCTTTTTACAACGAAATAGATCCATATGCCGAGCAATGGTTGAGGTGAAAAATGGCCAATAAAACAATACTCAAATGGGCTGGCTCTAAAGTTCGAATTATGAACCAATTACGCCCCCACTTACCTAAAACCAAACGCTTAGTTGAGCCGTTCGCAGGCTCATGCGCTGTGATGATGAATACTGATTATGAACAGTATTTGGTTGCTGATGTTAATCATGATTTGATTAATTTATACCACATAGCACAAGCGCTACCGGCACCATTTATCCCGAATGCGGAGTATTATTTTCAAACATTTAATCAAGGGAAAAGTTATTACGACATAAGAAGTAAATTTAATACAACCAAAAAACACATGACATCAGAAGGAATAGCAGTCAACTTTTTGTATTTAAATAGACACTGTTATAACGGACTTTGCAGATATAGCGAAAAAACAGGGTTTAATGTTCCTTTTGGTAATTACAAAAAACCGTATTTTCCAAAGGAAGAGATAATTGCTTTTGCTGTTAAGTCTCAGGATGCATACATCGCTTGCCTTGAATGGCAAGATACACTTTCGCTAGTTGATTACAGTGATGGTATTTATTGTGATCCACCTTATATGGGAGATAACTTTACTCGTTATAGTTCAAGCGATTTTACTGATTCAGACAATGAAGCCCTAGCTTTTGCATTAAAAGATATTAACGATATGCAAGGCAATCCAATCACGGTTTCAAACTCACTTGAAGCAAAAGAGCTTTATGCTGATTTGGGTTTTACTATTCATGAAATCGAAGCCCCTCGCACTATATCTGCAAAAGGTAACCGTAAACCGGCTAAAGAAATTATTGCAGTGCTAAACGGTGGCGCTCAATGAGTGAAACCATAATCAATTATGATGAAAGAACAAGCCAGCTTAAACAAGAGCTGGCGATTGATTATGGTTACCCGTCCGGTGATTGGTGGGAAATTTCTGGCGATGGTAGCCCAGAGCCTATATTTTCTTATAACAAGCCGGCGCATGATTATATTTCGCGCCTGCTTAACACTGATACATACGATAGCCAATTACAAAACCCCGCCCTTAAAAGCTACATTGAGCGAAATATAGCGGAAGCCAAAAAAGAGCAAGAACGGCTTGATCACGGCTGGACAAAATCACCGGAAGAAATAGAGGAGCGTTTAAATAAAGAGCCTCATTTCATCAAAACCTTTTATCAAAAAAAAATCGCATGGTTTAAAAAGAACCGGTCACCAAAAAAAAGTAATGCTTTCTTAACAGGAACAGTTAAGAAAGCGTTGCTACGTCTGAATAAAGTCAGAGAACAACAATCAGTTAGACCCTATAAATTACTATCTGCATACTATCGCGGCGTTTGGCCGCATTTATCAGCAATGAGCCGGCCTAGAGTTAAATCGTTAGCTAATGAAATAGCGTCAAGGGTTGAGCTCTTACTTACCGAACAATTAGATGAACACGGCGGCAAAGACAATATTGATAAGGCTGGCATGATTGCAGTCTATCGTGAGATTGCTTCTGAAGTGTTTTCATTAAAGGTTTTCCCGCCGGGTTGGAATGTATTATCACCAAAGCCGGGGAAAGTAGCTGATGATTACGATCTAACGCCGGCATATGCAGCATTAAATCGCACTATGAATCCTGAATGGTGGGAGCGCCAATTGTGGCGCTTGCGTTCTGATTGGCGAGAAGCGTTACTACGTGCAAGTAACCAAGTTCACAAAAAAGCCCATCCCTATATAAGCGCCGAAGCCTTTCAAGAATGGAAAGAACAAAAGCGTAAAAATAGCGATTTTTTCAAATCTCATGAATTGATTGATGAAGATGGCAATACCGCATCACTTGAAGATATGGTGTTATCCAGTATCAGCAATCCAACAATACGCCGACACGAATTAATGACCCGTATGCAAGGCGTTGAATATGTTGCTCAACATAATGGAGATGTTGGCGTTTTTTATACGATCACTTGCCCGTCAAAGTACCATTGCACCACTTACGGTGGACGGATGAACTATAAATGGAATCACGATACCCCACCAATTGCACAAAAATATTTGACTGGCTTATGGGCGAAAATCGGTGCAAAACTGCATCGTGAAAATTTACGCGTTTACGGGTTCCGCGTTGCTGAACCGCATCATGACGGTACACCTCACTGGCATTTATTATTATTTATGCACCCAAGTGATCGTCGTGAAGTCACAAGAATTATTCACGCCTATGCTATTAAAGAAGATAGACACGAGCTTTCGAAATTTCACCGTGAGCGCTTCAACTTCAAAAAGATTGATCCGGACAAAGGTAGCGCAACCGCCTATATAGCCAAATACATTTCTAAGAATATAGATGGGTACGCCTTACGGGATAAAGACGGAAACCCATTGTTAGATGACGAATCAGGCAAGCCAATGACTGAGACGGCCAAGTTTGCCACCGCGTGGGCGGCACGTTATCGCATCAGACAATACCAACCTATTGGCCAGCCATCTGTTACGGTCTGGCGCGAGCTGAGAAAGTTAAATAATCAGTTGATATCTATATTGACTGAGAATAAGCAGTACAACCCCGCAAAACCACTGAATCTGGAAAAACTAGTTGACAACCCACAACTTGACGCCATTCTCTCCGCAGCTGATGCCGGTTGTTGGGCGAGTTATACCTTGTTCATGGGCGGTGTTCTGATCCCTCGTGGTGACTATGCCGTCAAGCTGGACTATGAAGAAAAGGACGAGCCGAACATTTACGGTGAAATCGTCGAGCGTGTCATTGGGATTTTAGTACCGCAGTTAGGGGAGAATGGCCGCATCTGCACACGTCCGAAAACGTGGAAAATTCAAACTAAATCCAACGATAAACCAGAAGAAACCCAGACTAAAAAATCAACACCTAAAGTCACAGACAGCGATTCTTTGGTTTTTCTTGGCGGCTTTGCCGCCCCTTGGAGTTCTGTCAATAACTCTACGGTAGCTGAAATTTTAGCCAAAAAAACCGTAGGAATTGACAGAGCATTAACCCTTTCCACATTCAATTTCGCCATCGAAAAAGAAAGCCTGCCAACTGATGGCGATAACGCTAAGAAGAAAGGTAAGAAACTGAATAAAAAAGAACAGCCAGCCGAGTTAGTTAGCCTAGTTGTGTCTAATTTTCACCAAATCGGTGTGTTTATTAATCGGAATGAAGCGGAAGAAATGCTTTCAGGGAACGATATTCAATTAAATGGCGATATTTATCGGTTACTGGTTAATGGCCATAGGCTAAATGGCAAGAATAAGCGTTTGTCCTTTGCCAAAGAACGCCATAAGAGTGAGAAAATCTATAAACAGCCAACAAACAAAATGTATACACAGCTGCTTGAACAACTAACGCCGATTGTTAATTCACTGGGTCTTAATGTACCGACTGAAAATTTAATTAATTCACTATTACTAAATAAGAAAATTGTTCTCAGTGACGCCTTAATTATTTGGGATGGCGAAAAAATCTCATATAGGCAAGTTATTATCGATAAGAAAATATCAAAGGAAACAAAAAATGAAGATTATCAAGAAAAATGCGCGTCATTACTGGCGCGAGTTGAGAGGTTAAGGAGAAAACATGACTGATTATTTAATTATTTGGGGAATTGGTATATTAATTTTTTCACTATTGGCTATCTGGCGTTACAAAGAAAAACCAGACGATAGATTATCTTATATTGCTACAGCATTGGCATTAATATTTTGGCCATTATCGATTGTATCTGTGTGTTATATGTCAATCCTTTTGTGGATTGATGAGAAATCAATTACAAAAAAGGAAAGTCTATGAGCTATTTTAGAATAGAGGTCACTAATAATTTATTAATTGAATTAGCTTGTAAAATGCAAAGCGATTTAAACGAATGGCAGAAACGCTGGAGTTATAACCAATTCCATAAAAATAGAGTACTAGACAAGGCTAGGCAAATAGGTGCTGATTGGTATTTCACTCTAGAAGCCTTAAATGATGCTTGCTTAACGGGTAGAAATAAAATTTTTATTAGTGATGAAAATCTTATTGAACAAGATATTGCCTATACGTTTGAACATGCAGGTATTACATGTTCATTAGAAAAGGCTATTAAACAGTTTTATAAAGATAAAAGAATTGTAATAACGCTTAGTAACGGCGCTAATATTTATTTTATTTCAAGTAAATCTTTTGGTTTTGCAGCAATATGCGGGGATGTTTATGCCCCGGAATGGTCATGGGATGATAAACCTATTTATCTTTTGAATATCGTTGCAGGGATAACAACACATTACAAATGGAGACGAACGTTTTATTCAACGCGTTCTATAAATGACGAGGCTACAAAACAAGGCGTTGATCAGTTCGATGTACAAAGCCAGATGAGTCAAGAATATACCTATCATGAGCGGATAACTGAGCTACAAACCGGTTTGCCTATTGAGGCTGTACGTAAAGGATTTATAAAAGCGAGTGAGAAACTAAAACCTGAAATATTTGCTGAAATGTATCTTTGTCAATTTCCATGCAAATGGTGATATATGAATATTGAAGATATCCCGCATATCGGCGAAATATGGGCTGGTATAGGAATGATAGTTTTTATTTTATTAACATTGTTATCTCGTTTTGCTAAACAAGAGGATAAATTAGAGTATAGCGATGTTGTTATAGCATCTATATTCTGGCCGATCTTTATTACCATGGTTATTATCAGATGGTTTGTTTTATATAGTGAGTATCTTTACAACAAAATAACAAGAAATGAGGACTGATAGAATAAAAAGCCCCGCAGGTAAGATTTGCGGGGCTTTGTAATTTACAACTTTAGACGGGGTAATTTTACCTTTAATGCTGCAAAAATTCCAATGCCATTTGCTTTTCTTTTGGGGTTAACCGTTCCAGTAAGGCTTTTACTATTCCGCTATCAGTTAAACCACTAGGGCTTAATGAGTGAGAATAAACCGCGTTAAAAACAAACGTGTGACCGCATTCAACTTCTGTGCAAGCACAATATAAATCTGCTACTTTCCTATCTTTCCATTCAGTTTTTCGAATAATTGCCGCCGCTTGGCAGACAGGACAATTGATTTTGAAAACGCGCATAAATAGTAACTCCGCAGAAGTCCGACACTTGTCACTATTTTAGCGCTTTTCCTGTATATTTTCACACTATTTGCATTAAATTAGCCTTTATCTTCGGTTAATGAGCTAAATATCAGGTGTAATTTCTCCGGTATTTCGGGATCTTCTTTAATAATCTTCGCAATTTTACGTTGAACGGGGATAACTTCATCTTTTCGATAGGTTTCGCGCGCGGTTTCGGGGTTAGGCATGGCCACGCCATCGGCAAATATACCCGCAAGACCAGGAGGGAATCGGTGAGCATTTAGCACATCTTTCGCGGTGATGCTTTTGATATTATTAAATTCATCTTTTGCGCCGATATCACTAATGTTGATAATTTTAACGCCTTCCGGGTCACCTTTTGGAATATTAATAAATAAATTACTAAAGTTACCAATATCCCCGTCTTGTTCGACTTTCTTTTTAATTTCAGCTTCAACCTCAGCGCTAATATTGGGGTCAGTGGTGTAAAGAATAAAACCAGTAGTCCCACCACGGTAATAAAACTTACGTCGAAAAATGGTGCCTTCCGTATTTAACAAAGCGGAATGAATACCGCCGATATAGTCTGGTAAACCATAGATTTGTTGTTGCGGATCATATTGGCGCAAGAAAACAATATCTTCGGGCTCATAAACAAGAGGCTCGCCTTTTTGTAATAAAATAAACTCCCCGGTTTTGCGCCGGCGCATATACAAAGAGGGAATAGGCTCTAGGTCTATCACCTCGCCAAAATAATTTCGCACTTTCACGATGGCTACATCACCAAATAATAAAAAATCAAAGATAGCCGATTCTAATTGTTCAGTGGTTAGGCCACCCGATTGATAATCAGCAGCAATCATGTTTTTACGTGCATACAAAATCCCGCCATGTTGGCCATTCATATTTGGCAGCTCGGCCAGCGCTAAACGTTCAATAGGTAATTGCCACCAATTCGCGCGATCATTATAGGTGACTTGCTGATATTCCGTGCCTGTAGTCAATATGGGTTGAGGTTTTCCAAATGAAATAACACTTTTACCCGGTATTTGCGGCATATCAGCACTAAAGGTTTTTTGTGTTTTCTGTTTCTTTAATTTACGTTGTTTGCTCATTATGCGGCTTTTCCAAATGTCCAAGAAGATGGGCGGGTGTAATCGTGATCGATGGGTTCATTAATAATCGCGTGCGATATCGCAAAAAATACATCAGCGTGGCCAGTGGCTTCCGAACGCTCGGCAACAAACGTCATTGCGTTACCGCTGCGCGTTACAGTGCGGCGAATGGCCATAAAACTTGGTGTGATTTCAGCGCGTTCTTTACTAACTTCGTCAATCGCATCTTTTGGCCACTCAATACGCTTTTGTTCGATCACATCTATCATTTTCAAAACCAATCGGTTTTTACTTTCGACGCTATATAGAATCGGAGCAGCTTCACGCGGAGCGAATTTTTCAACCAAATCGTAAACCCCTTTCCCGATACCGGTCACATCAATGCCAATATAGGTTAAGTTGAACCGGCGCATGAGGTCTTTAATTTGGTTGGCTTGATAAGTAAAGTTAAGCCCTTGCCAGCAGTAGACGGCTAATACACGGAAGCGTTCACCGTCAAAAATTGGCGGTGCAACAATCACAAAGGTTGAGTTATCGCCGGTTCGTGCAGGGTCAAAACCGCCCCAAACTTCACGATTACCAAATGGGCGCACTGCATCTGGGAAATAATCCTCCCAGAATGCAGATTCAACCTCGCATTTTTCTAATTCGGTTAATTTGAATACGGCATCTTTACTGTCAACAAACATACACATATAGAGCATGTTAAAGGCAGTTTCACTGTATTTATTGCGCAGTTTGTCAATGCTGACATATTTTCCAAGACCGCCGGCAATGGCATCTTCCATGGTAATGACATAGCGCCACTTTCCATCGGGGCATTCTCTGCCGCCGTCCCTTAATTCCTTGTCATTAGGAAATTTAATGGCTTTACGTTTCGGATCGTCACCTTTCCATTCATCACCCGACCAAACCGGAAACGCTTGATGCGTCTTAGCTGATGGCGTTGAAAAATAGGTGGTTCGAAAACGGTCATGCGTGGCCATTGCGGAAGCGACTTCGTGAAATTTTTGGAATTTGGGTATCCAAAAAACTTCATCCCCGTACAGGTGGCCATTAAAACCCTGTGCGGTACTGGCATTCGTCGATAAGAAACGTAATAAGGCACTATTACTTAAGCGCATTGGGTTGCCGGTCAGTGTCACGTTAAAGAACTGACGAGCTATTTCAACAATATAGAATCGGAATATTTCGGACTGGTTACGGGATGCAGAAAAGAAAACCTGATTTGCGCCAGTTAATACGGCATCTTCGAACGCTTCCCATGCGAAATAATATGTCATACCGGCTTGACGGCATTTTAAAATAAAACGGAAATCTTGATCTTTGTTCGCCCGGCAATGTTTTTGATATTTAAATAGATGCTCTTGTGCGACTTCTTCAAACATTTCAGCGGTAATACCAGAAATATCATTTTTCTTATATTGTCGCTTACCTTCGCTTTCTGGTTCATTAAATCTGGATTCGCCAGCGAAAGTGGATGCGGATGCCCTCGCTTGAATCTCTGCCATTTTTTCAGCGTGTTTATTCTTTTGCGCCATCAATTTGACGTGCTGAGAAACAAGGCTTTGCATTTCTTCAAGTTCTAGCGGGCTTTTCTTATCGCGCTTGCTCAGAATATCAATCCGCCGGGAAATTGCAGTTTCAACCGATTGCATAGGCAACATTTCAGCCCACTGATATTTATCAGACCAATGATAAATCGTTCTAGGCGGAATATTTAATTCGGTAGCAATTTCTTTCGCTTGCCAGCCCTTTATATAAAGTGTTCTGGCCGCGTCTTTTATTTCTTCACTGTATCGCGACATAATTTCATTCTTTTTCTTTCTATTGAATATGAACTACCGATATATTCACACTATTTGTCGCGAAAATTATAAATATTGCTTGGATATATTCGGATAATGCGCTTATCCGAATTATTCAAAATACCAATGAATGCGGCTTATGAAAAAGCCGTGAATAATAGCCCCATCTTTTATAAAAATGTAAAACGGGTTCCTATTCATGGCGCAAGTAATATCAGATTGGTTATGTGTTTGTGCATCAGGCAAAGCCATTGACGGCCGCACAATCGAAAAGTCGTGGTTAGAAGATAGTGCTAAAAACTATAACAGTGAAAAATACACTGCCATGATTTGGCCATATCACGATGAAACCCCATACCGCCAATTCACGCCAAACCTTGGCACCGTTGACTCATTGAAATATGCAGAAGAGGACGGGGTCGGAAAACTTTACGCCCGTTTAGTGCCTAATGAATTTTTAATTGAAACCAATCGACAAGAACAAAAAATGTTCACGTCTGCCGAGTTTTGGCCAAATTTTGCCGAAACAGGCGAAATCTATTTTTCGGGCATTGTTGTGACGGATATTCCCGCCAGTTTATACACCGATAAATTGAAATTTAGCGCCAATAGTCCCAATGATCCCGTCCGTGGTGAGCCCCTCACGTTCACATTAGGAAAAACGCAACCTTATAAAACAGATAAACCCTCGTTTATTCAAAAGCTGTTTGGCTTTACGTCAAATCAATCAAATGAACAGGCTGAACAGCCTAAATCCAAAGAGAACGACACCATGACAGAAGAATTGAAAGCGTTACTTGAAAAGTTACTGGAAAAACTGAGCACCATTGAAGATAAAGCGGATGGCACTACGGCAGAAACCACGCAAGAAGCGGCCGACGATATCGCCGATGCAGCGGAAGAAATTGCCGATGCAGCCGCCGAAGTTAAAGAGATTGCGGAAGAAATTGCAGAAAATCCAGAAGATGAAGTGTTAAAAGAAGAATTTACAGCCGCTAAAGCTCACCTTGAAAAACTCACTATGCGATTCACCGGTGAAGAACCAAAACGCCGTGGCCGCCGTGGTCGCCGTCAATTTACCGCTCGTCGTAGTCGTCGTGAAAAATCACCTGCTAAAAAAGAAGGTGGTACTGACGTGGTACAACTGACCGCTGAAGTGAAAGGCGTGTTAGAAAAATTTACTGCATTAGCTGAGCGTAAAACACCAAAACCAAATGGTTCAGGTGCGCCGGGCGGCGAAAAAGAAACCACGGTCGCTTAATTATTAAGCTGAGTTAATTCAAATTAATACAGGAATTTAAAATATGTTAAATCAGCAAACGCGCGTTCTATTGACAAAATACGCGCAACTGCTTGCAAAAGGTTCTAATGCAAGCAATGGCCGTGAAATGTTTTCATTGCTTCCACCGCATGAAAATGTGCTTCGTGACCAAATTATGCATTCTGATGAGTTTTTGATGCTCATTACGATGTTGATGGTGCAACAAGTGAAAGGCCAAGTGGTCAGCACTGGTAACCCGCAATTGTTCACGGGGCGTGTTAAAGATGGTCGTTTTAATCGCCAAATGGGCGTTGATGGGAACCAATATGAACTGGTCGAAACGGATTCAGGTTCATACATTCCGTATAACACATTAACCACGTGGGGAAATGCGGGTTCTGACAACGAATTTTTTGAACGTATCCAAAATTTTAGTAATCGTTCATTTGCCTTAGACCAATTACGCGTTGGTTTTAATGGTGAAAAAGCGGCTGCCGGTAATACCGACCCCGAAGCTAACCCAATGGGTCAAGATGTTAATAAGGGCTGGCACGCTATTGTTAAAGAGCGAACACCAAACCAAATCATCACTGATATTCCTATCTTTGACCGAGTTTCAGCCAATGCGGATGCAAACTCATTAGATGCGTTGGCCGCAGATTTAATCCACAACACGATCCGTGAAGAATTCCGTAACCACCCTGATTTAGTGGTGCTAGTCGGCAGCGATTTGCTCGCGGCGGATGTGGTGAGCATGTTAAATCGTGTTGATCGCCCAACTGAAAAAGTGGCCGCACAGCTCATTAACCGTGAGATTGCAGGAAAAAAAGCCTATACACCGCCATTCTTCCCAGCTGACCGTTTAACCGTCACAACAACGGCTAACTTGCACCTCTATACCCAATCGGGAACAACTTACCGCCGCGCCGATTGGAGTGATGATCGCAAGCGTTTTGAAAATAACTATCTGCGAATGGAAGGTTACGCGGTTGAGTATGACGAGTTATATGCGTCTTATGAAAAAATTCAAATCGGTGATAACACCGAGGGCGAAGTGAAAGAAGTCGAAGGCGAAGGCCAAGGGGAATAATTATTATGTTGACGTTCGGCCAGCGTTTTAAGCGAAAGCAAGAAGCTAAAGCCGCTTTACGTGCGGGGGAACCCCTCGCGCCAAGCCCTGAGAGCTTGCATATTCAACGGCATGAACTTCAAGCCGATATCGAATATACAGCCGCTTTACCTACCCGGGCTGACCGAACGGATCATAAACGTGATGTTTTATTACCAAAATGGCTACCCCTTGTAGAACGGTATTTGGACGCTGAAAAAGTACACCAAAACCCCATTTTTGCAAATTGCATTATTTGGTTATTTGATGTCGGGGATTTTGATAAAGCGTTGGATTATGCCGATATTGCCATTAGCCAAGGCCAGCAAACCCCAGACAGACTAAAACGCGAATTCAGTGCCTTTGTGGCTGATACGATCATGGAATGGGCGGAAACCCAAAACGCATTAGGCCACAGCGTCGAGCCCTATTTCAGCCGAACATTCAAAAACATGCGTGAAAACTGGCGCTTGCATGAAGAAATCAACGCGAAATGGTTTAAGTTCGCCGGTTTATTACTACTGAATGACCACAACGGTAAACCATTACCAAGCGCCATTGAAGATGTGGAAACACTGCAAAATGCTGATGAATTACTGGCACAGGCGGAGAAGTTCAACCCACTAGTTGGGGTGAAAACGATGCGCAATAAAATTGCTATGCGCATTAATAAATTAACGTCTGAGTCATAACAACTGCCGCACGGCCATGCGGTCACGATGGAGGGTGAAAACCATGTGTTTTCTCGCCGCGGAAATCGTTGCACCGCATGTCTATTTAAGGGTTAACACATGAAAGCGCCAGACTTGGGTTTTAGCGGTAAACAAATGGAGTATCCAGATATTCCCATCACCAATGGGGAAACGTTCTGGCCAGATTTAAACGTGGGCGAATTTAAGCGCTCTCGCTTATTACCGCCAAGTATCCCCGATGAAACGTTAGGTCATGCGTTACTGGCCACGATGGCAGAGCTTAATCAAGTGTTAGCCACGGTTGCAGAACATTGGAGAGCGAGAAGTATCACAACCGCAAATGATGTTCCGGGCGGGAAAATGGGCAATGAAAGCCAATTAACCGCGCAATATAAAAAAGCGGTTTACGCTCGGGCAAAAGCGGATTTGATCGGTGAATTTGCCATCGTTGGCCGCCGTGATAGTCACCCAACACAAGGCAGCGATGAAACACCACAGCGACTATTGGCCGAAGCCTCAAACGTCATCCGCAATATGCTGAATTTGCCACGTGTGGGAGTTTATAGCCTATGAATCAATTAGAAAAGTTAGTGCAGTTTCTTAATGAAAATGTCCCCGAGTGGGTAATGCAAAAAACTAACCTCTATATGGATGATGGGAAACTGTCGCGCGACTCAAAAGCATTAGGCTTAGACCAACGCCGCTTTGGCATTTTCAAATATACCGCAATCTTGGATTGGGATTCATTCCCTTACAAAGAATATCCGCCGGCAAATATCTACGCCATGATTTTAGGCTGGCTAGATGAGCACGGAAACGAATTGCGGGATGAGCTTAATTTAGCCGATCCCGATGTAGATATAAATTTTGATGAAGAATACACCTCACCCATGGTGATAAGTATTGAACTTGCCGAAAGCATTAACGGTGTGCCAGATGAAAATGGCGACATTCTTTATCGTGGGCAACGCTGGAAGCTTGATAACCCTGAAACGTATACCGCCATTTTTGGGACGCTACATTCCATCGATAAATCGGGCGCACCCTTATGAAAATAACCGGTGGCTTGCGTAATGACCAACGAAAAGAGCTAGTAAAAGCCCTCGACCAGTTGGAAATGCCCGCAAAAAAACGCCAGCGTTTATTGTGGCGTATAGCGAAATTGGGCGTTATTGCTGCCGCAAAGCGTAACCAGCGTAACCAAACCGATCCAGAAGGTAACGCGTGGCCAAAGAGAAAACGCGGTAAAAAGAAAATGTTATCTGGGCTCGTCAAGGTGCTGCATATCCGTGAAATGCCCGAAATTGCCGCCGTCCGTATTTATTTAAAAGGTGGAAAGTACCACAGCGGCGGAAAACCGATATCAGCCGGTTTAATTGGTGCCGTTCACCAAGAAGGCGCATCAATTACGGTGAATGGTGGCCAGATTAAGAATGAACAAAAAGACAGTAACAATAAAAACGATGGCGGCACAGTGCCAAGCGCAACTAAGAGCCAAGCCAAAAGATTAAAACGACTCGGTTATAAACGTTGGAACGGTCGCCGGTATGTTTCCGTACCAGTAAAAGTGATTGAAGCCACGATGACTTATAACCAAGCCGGCTTATTAATTCGCAAATTACGCGGAAAGCCGGCTAAAAAAACATGGCATGTCGAAATTCCTTCCCGCGTCTTTTTGGGTATGAGTGACGATGATTTTAATAAAGTATTAGCGCGACAACTCCAAGGCATTAATTTTGGCTGGAATGTAAAAGCGCAGGATATTAAAGGAAAACAATAATGACTTGGCCAACTGTCACTATCAACCAGCTAAACCAACGCCAAGGGCGAATTAATGAAATTGAGCGCACCGTCTTATTCGTCGGTACGGGCACTGAAAGCACATTAATCGCGGTCAACTCGCAGTCGGATTTATCCGTCGAACTCGTTAAAGCGGGTAAAACATTACGTGATCACGTCATTGCTGCACAGCGAAACGGCGGCCAAAACTGGCAAGCCTACGTGGTTGTTATGCCCGAAAATAGCACCTCGGAAGATTACCAAAATGCCATCATTGACGCCCAAGACATTATTTCTGTTGAGGGATGCGTGGTACTCACTGAGTTTAAAGAAGTCTCTGCCGCAAGAACAGAAATCAATCAATTTGCAGCACTACGCGAAACGCTGATTAGTCGGTTTGGCCGTTGGGTGTGGTTTGTCCTCTCTATTGCTAGCCCGAAAGCGTTAGAAGAACCGGCTACGTGGGAAAAATACCTCGCGTTTGTCGCATCCGTTGAAAAAGACATTGCCGCACCCGCTATTTCACTTGTTCCATCCCTTTGGGGTAATGATGCAGGTGCATTAGCTGGCCGCTTATGTCGCCGTGATGTCACGATTGCTGATAGCCCTGCACGTGTAAAAACGGGCGCATTAATCAGCTTAGGCGCGGACTCTGCCGATTTACCAACTGATGCTAACGGCATCGATATCGACTTGGCCACACTCCGCGCGATGCATGATTTACGTCTGAGCGTACCAATGTGGTATCCCGACTATGAGGGGCTTTACTGGTCAGATGGCAACACATTAGAAGTCAAAGGCGGTGATTATCCCGTTATTGAGTATCTGCGCATTGCTGACAAAGCGGCACGGAAAATCCGTATCCGTGCGATTGCCAAGATTGCCGATCGCAGCATGAACAGCACGCCGGCCAGTATTGCATCGCATCAAATGTATTTTAGCGCCCCATTACGTGAAATGAGTCGTAGCACACAAATTCAGGGGATCACTTTCCCCGGTGAAATTGAACCACCGAAAGAAGATGCGATTTCTATTCACTGGAAAAGTAAAGAATCGGTTGAGGTGTTCATGGTTGTGAAACCTTACGGTTCACCGAAAGAAATTACTGTCGGCATTATTCTCGACGCAACATTAGAGGGCTAAACAATGGCTTCAAGAATTGGCGGTCAAGCCTTTGATATCACTTTAGGCACTGAAACTATTCATGTTGAATCAGTCACTTGTGACATTACCGACGATACAGCCACCGCATTTACACGCGGTATGCCAGACGGCTTTGTGAATGGCAAAGCCAGCGCAGAGGGTGAATTCGAGTTTGATATTCAGAATTTTAAAAAAATTACGGCATCCGCACGTTCGGCCGGGTCTTACCGAAAGATCCCCCTGACCGATATTTTATTTTATGCCAATACCGGAGATGAGGAATTAAAAGTCGAAGTCTTTGGCGTGAAACTCATTGTTACATCGCCATTGTCAGGATTGAACCCCGAGGGCGGCGAAAAAACCAAACAAAAAGTGAAATTTTTAGTCACCAGCCCTGAGTTTATCCGTATCGATGGTGTCCCTATTTTGTCAGAAGATGACGTACGCGGATTAATCGGCTAAGGGGATGAAATGCCGGAAAAAGATACGGGTTTTTGGCTGTCATTGTTTCTCTGGGCGAAAATAAACCTACCCTTTGCATTAGGGGGCTTCATGGCAGGAATAACCGGAACCATTAGAGAAAAGCGGGACGGTAGCGGTTGGCTCCGTTCCCTAAGTGAAGGTTTTATGTGCGGCTGTTTTGCTGTCGCAATCATCAGCTTATTTGAAGTCATGGGCGTGAATGAGAAATGGGCGCAGTTACTAGGGTGTGCCATTGGATTTATGGGCACTAAAAAAATATCAACGTGGATTGAAGAAATATTTAATTACTTTAAATTCCGTTTTTTTGGAAAGAAATTATGAAATTAAGTGAAAAACAAGCCTTATTTACCGTCATGATCGCTCAACTCATTTACTGGGCGGATGAGCATGGTTATCGACTGACTTTTGGTGAGGCTTATCGCACGCCAGAACAGGCCGCAATCAATGCTAAAAATGGCAAAGGTATTAAAAACAGCTTACATACAGAGCGATTAGCCGTTGATTTTAATCTATTTATTAACGGGGAATATCGACCTGATACACCAAGTTATAAGCCATTAGGTGAATTTTGGGAGTCTATTGGTGGTACTTGGGGCGGGCGCTTTAACGATGGCAATCATTTTTCACTTGAACACAACGGCGTGAAATGATGAAAACAATCCCCTTAATAGCGGTATTGGCTACTGTATTGATTGCAATTGCCAGTTTCGGCGCGGGTTGGCAATCAGCTAACTGGCAGCGTGACAGTGTCGAGTTAGTCATACAGCAAGCCGCAAAAGCGGCGGGGGATAAAGCCACACAACAAACGTTAAAGGTGTCGAGTGAATCATCGGAAAAACTTGAACAGCAATTGGAGGACATACGCAATGCACCGCCAAAAGAAATTCGAACTGAAATTGTTAAGCCGATATTTACTAATGTCTGCCTTAGCCCTGAGTTTGTCAGCATGTACAACGACACCGCAGAACGGATTGAACGTACCTTATCAGGCAAACCTATTAAATAAATGCCCTGAAAAGCTACCGCGCTTAAATGGCCAAACAGGTAAAGATGCTGGCCAAGTATTAACCGAATACCCAGAAATTTACGGCGATTGTGCCGCACGACATAACCAACTAGTGACCGAAATTAAACAAAGAGGAAATGCGCAATGAGCGAAAAAGCAACTAACACAATCGTTTTAACGGTTCTAGGCGTTGAACTGAAATTTGAACCGACATTAGTCGCCTATAACAAAGCGCTGAATGAATCTGCTCGTACTGAAAATATGGTGGGAGCATTGACTACCTACTTAGAGCGCATTGTGGCACCGGAAAGCCGCGAAAAATTAAAAACATTACTGAAAACGCCGGGGCTTCCTGTCGCATTGGCCAGAAAAGTCAATGAAAAATATGCGCCAGAGTTGGAGATTGAAATAAAGGAATAGCCGCCCTAGCCGACGGCATTCGTGAAAATACGCTAGAACAATGGATGGCTTTACGCCGCCATCTATTGCCTAACGAGCCAGACGACAAAATGAGCTTAGCGCGTGCCATGTGGCTAGCTGAATACATTTATCAGCGTGATACAAACAGTACGCACCAAGGGATTGTAAACGCATTCAATGGTAGTTAAACATGAAAGAACTTTCGTTTTTACTTGGACTCAAAAATAATTTAAGCGCCCCGCTAGGTCAGGCGCAAAAGTCCGTTCAACAATTTGCGAAAAGTTCACAAGATGCGTTTGCAAAAGTCGGCGTGGGTGTTGCGGGGCTCTGGGGCGTTGTAACCGGCGTAAAAAGTCTTTTAAATCCGGCTCACCAAGTACAGCAAGCACTGGATGAGTTATCAACACGTAATGTTAGCACGCAAACATTAGATAAAGTTTACCAAGAAGCGCAAGCCTTTAGCACGGCATTCGGCAAATCTGCCGCCGATTTCATCAGTTCGGCCACTATAATTCGCTCTGAAATTGGCGGTATTACCGATGTTGAACTCCCACGCTACACAAAAGCCATCAACACACTCGCCACCGCCAGTAAAACCAGTGCGCAAGATGCCGCAAATTACATGTCTGAAATGGCCAATAACTTTCAATCAACCGCAAAAAAAATGGGAAATATTCCATTTGCGGAAATGATGGCCAGCAAATCGGCATACATGGTGCAGAACTTTGGTGCGGGCTTAGCTGAAATGCAAGAACTGGTTAAGTCGAGTAAAAATACCGGCACGCAATTTGGCATCAGCATGGATGAACAGTTTTCAGTGATGGGCATGTTAAACATGACAAAAGGCACTGAGGGCGGCGGCATTTACGATGCATTTCTCAAAAGCGCGGTAGAAGGTGGCCAGAAATTAGGCGTCAGCTTGACGGACGCAAAAGGCCAAATGCTGGCGTTTCCCGATATTCTCGACAAGTTACAGAATAAGTTTGGTAAAACCATTGAGGGAAATATTAAGGTACAAAATGCCTTAAATTCCGCTTTTGGTGATGGGGCTCAAGCCCTAACGGCTGCATGGGGACAGGCTGACAAATTACGGCAGCATATTCACCAGTTAGGTAATACCCAAAGTTTAGACAGGTCAACTGAAATGGCCATGAAAATGACGGATATGTGGTCACGGCTCGGCGCTGTTTGGGAACGAATGCGCGTCTCGTTAGGGATGCGTTTATTACCGGCAATTTCCCCATTGGTGAATAAAGTTGTGGAAATTGGCACTAAATTCGCTAAGTGGATGGATATGTTTCCCAATATCACTCGCTGGCTAGGGTATATCACATTAGGCGTGCTTGCTTTTGGTGCGGCTGGTGCCGTCACAAATATTGTACTCGGCGTCTCTCGTTTTTTATGGATGGGATTATTGCCGTTGTGGAAAGTGGGTACAGGCGTATTAGCGCTATTAACCGGCCGCATGAATATTTTATCAAAAGCTGGTGTGGCCATGAATAATGTTTTCAAGTGGCTACGTGTCGGTTTTGGGTTTGTCAGAGCTGGGGCGATGGCTGCCGCCGGTGGCTTCGCTGCCATTACGTGGCCAGTGTTGGCCATTATCGCCGTGGTTGCTGCGCTCGTTGTGGCGGTTGTGAAATTCTGGCAGCCAATTAAAGCCTTTATTACCGGCTTTATTGAGGGCTTTTCAGATGCTTTTGACGCCTTAGCGCCAATATCACCCGCATTTAGTCTAATTGGTGATGCCATATCTTATGTATGGCAAGGCGTAAAAAACCTCTTTGGCTGGTTTTCTGACTTATTAACGCCCATTGAATATACCCAATCTGAATTAGCCGGTGCCACTGATGCAGGTCGTACATTTGGCCAAGCGGTAGCCGGTGCAATTCGATTGATGATGTTACCAATTGATTTAGTGACCCAAGGCATTAGCAAATTATGGGGGCTTCTATCTGAAGCCATCGAAAATGTGAAAGCCGGTTGGAATGACTTAAACGCATGGTTCGGTAATTTTTCATTCTCGGATGCGTTTGTAAAAATTGGCGATGACATTATGGCCGTGTTTGAGGGCGTCTGGAGCTGGATTAAAGAATCCTTTGCAGGCATTTATAACACGATTGCATCTGGATTAAACAATATCCCCGGCATCAGCTTAGATTTGATCCCCGCCCCCGGAAGCGAATCACAATTACCCGCTGCACCGGGTGCCGGTATTGGGGCTGTCATTGGTGCTGGAATTGGAAAACAAATTTCAAGTCAAAGTGCATCAGGCGCACCAACGAAAAAAACCGATATTGCGACCGTGAATATTTACCCACAAAACCAAGAAACCTTTAACAGTTTACTGGAATCAAGGGAGCTTGACGCGGGATGAGTACAGAGCCGATGTACATTGATTTAAAAATTACAGATGGCGATTTTACGCTAGACCCCGGCAATGAGCCTATTTTGTGCCAAAACCGCGTCAGTATTTCACAAGATATCGTCCATCGAATTATTGAGAACGGTTTAGTGAAAGAATTAATCGCTGAGCGGAGCCCGGTATTACGCCGCGATATTTTGTTACGCATGGAATTATTGACCGAAGAAGATGTAAGGCTCGTTCCCGGCACCATTGTGATCAGTGAACAACGTTCGGGGCAATACCTTGTTGAAGCAGATACATACGATTTTGGCCGGATTGAAGGAACATTTTCATGAATCAAAAACCGACACCCGATTACGAAAAAATTCTTTCTGATAGCGGTATGCCGACCACTGAAAAAGAAATTCGTACTGAATTTAATCGAATTGTTGATGAAGAAGGCTACGCCACAAACACGTCTAGCATGTCGCCGTTCTGGCGGGTCATGAATATTTTGATAGAAAAACCGGTAATGTGGCTCAAAGACGCATTGGTCAATGTGGTACTGAAAAATACGTTTTTGGTTACGGCTTCTGGTAAGTTCGTGGATTTATTCGCGTGGGCGGTTAATTTGGAGCGTAAAGGCGCACAACCGGTCAACGGTATTATTACATTCACAAAAACGGATATTAACCGAGCCGTGATCATCCCTGCCGGTACGGTTGTTCAAACTGAGCGCTTAAACGGGGAAATTTACCGGCTTAAAACACAACAAGAAATCACCATTAACGCCGGAATAGCAAAACTCGATATTCCAGTTATTGGTGAATCTTCAGGGAACAGTTACAACTTAGCACCGGGCTATTATCGTATTTTGGCTAATGATATCAATGGGATTGCAAGCGTTGTTAACAATGAAGGCTGGATACTCTCCCCAGGAGCAGACGAAGAAAGCGACGATGAATTGCGTGCTCGAGTACGTAATCAATTTAACTTACCGAGCCAATATCATATTGATGCTGTTTACCGCAGCTTAATCGCTAAAATCGTTGGTTTATCAACTGATCGCATTTTCTTTTTACATGATGCCCCGCGCGGAGCGGGAACGGCCAACGTGTATTTATTACTGGATGCGGGAACGCCGGCACAAGAATTTATTGATGCTGTGAATGATTACGTCATGCTTCAAGGCAATCATGGCCACGGTGATGATGTGTTGTGCTTACCATTACCTGAAACCAAGCACGATTTGAAAGCTGATTTAATTTTTTATGCCAGTGCGCACCTAAATACAGAAAACAAAGCACAAATGATGCGTGAAATTGAAAACATGATCCGTTGTGCTTTTCGGGAAAATACGGCTTATGACATACAAAAAACATGGCCACATAGTTTGTTTTCGATGTCAGTGCTCACGCAAGAAATTCACAATCAATTTCCAAAATTAGAATCCATCAAGTTTTCATTGGGTGACATTAAAAGCGATCTATCCGTACCGCGCCTTAAATCACTGGTTATCAGCGAGGTGAAATGATGGATAAATTACCGAAATTCACATTACCGGTTTGGATGGATAAAGGCGAAGTAAAAAAACTCCGTGATGCAACACACCGATTTTGGACGGGTGTTTATTCTTGGCTATTGTGGCCATTAAAACAAATAGACCCGCTAACGTGTGATGAGCGTTTATTAGATGCCATTGCATGGCAACGAGACGTAACACGATTTACTGATGAGCCGTTAGAACTCTATCGAAAACGAGTTAATTATGCCTTTGTTAATGCTAAAGACGCTGGCAGCGTTGCTGGGTTTGTTGAAATATTTAAACGTCTTGGTATCGGATATATAGAAATCAACGAGCGTCAGCCAGAGATTGATTGGGATGTCATTATCCTCAGAGTGACCGATGAGCAATTAGCAAATAATCATAATTTGTTGATGAATATCATCCGTCAATATGGGCGAACTTGTCGCCGTTATCAATATGAGGTTTTACAAAAACTCACGCTCAATATGCGAGTTGGCCACATTAGCGGGGAATATATTTGTTATGCCGCCACAATGCCAAATGACCCATTTTTTATGTATGTCGGACAAATTGAAAGTGATTCAGTCTGCCATAGCGCCACGCTACAAACCGGCTCACAAACTTACAGCGCGTCTTTAATGTAGGAAAATACTATGTCATCAGTTATTACAGTTGCTTTTGAAAATTGGAAAGCCCAAGAAGCCGCAACCGGTAAGCCGGTTTTATTGAATGAATTTGTTTTTGCCAATATTCCCGGACTTGATCCGACAAAGCCCATTGATAGAAACGAAAAGTTACCCCCAGCCAATCAAATTGTTCACCGTCAGGCTGTCAATAAAGCCGGTTTAGCCAGCGAAAATGCCGTGGCCTACAGTGTAACTTTAGGCGCTGAGGTCGGAAATTTTGATTTCAACTGGATAGGATTGCTAAATAAAGAGTCTGGCACTATCGCCATGATCACTCATGCTCCTACCCAAAAAAAATTAAAAACACAAAATGGCCAACAAGGGAACGTGTTAACCCGTTCGTTTTTATTGGAATTTCAAGGCGCAGCAAAAGAAACTCAAATTACGACGACTGCCGAAACGTGGCAAATTGATTTCACAGCTCGCTTGTCGGGCATTGATGAAATGCAGCGCTTGATTAATGTTGATAGCTACGGAGCCGCCGCATTCTTTAATGATGGTTTTGAAGTCACGCGCAGTGCTGAACAATTCACTGTCAAAAAAGGCCTAGGCTATGTCGGCGGTTTACGGGGTGAACTGGCACAAAACCAGATTTTAAACAACCTACGCAATACCAAAGTGTATGCAGACTTCAGCTATCAAGGGAATATTGTTAGCAAATGGAATACGGTTGTTAAAATTACTGCAGCGGCAACACTGAATAATTATGTTGATGCCGCTGGATTTACGCATCAAGTGTTTGCTATTGCAAGCATTGACGCATCAGGGAACATAAAAGATTTACGCCCAATGGGGGCATTAAGCAGCCAAGAAATCAGTGCGTTAGAAACCCGATTTAAATTGGATTTAAGTAAAAAAATTGATAAAGCCAATATTACAAGTCAAACAGGCAATAGCACTGAATTGGTTGTTAGTCAGCATTTGTTAACGACTGAGTTAGGCAAAAAACAACCTGCAGGTAATTATGCACCTGCAGGAGACTATGCAACCAACACCGCGCTTAAAAACGGGTTAAATGAGAAGTTTGATAAAACAGGTGGAACAATAACAAGAGCTGGAGCAGCTCTAACGTTAAGGTCTCCAATTGATAGAGGAAGCGTTTATCATCAACTCGTTGATACTGATGGTACTAGACGTGGATTTGTTGGTTTTGGCTCTAATACAAATAATGACCTCACCATAAAAAATGATGACGAAAATATAAATATCACATTAGGAAGCCGAGGAGCCACAATTAATGGTGTAAAAATTTTGCAAACCGGTGATTTCGGTGTGGGGGATATTAGCCCAATATTAAGTAATGAGGGACTGATTAAAGCAACCACAAACACTCATTTTAGACAAGGTGGTGGAACGGGCAATAATGCGTTTACATCTTATGGCGCTGGTTTAAATAACGCATACAGTAAAACGATTCGTTCTGGATATTTTATTAAACATGCAACGACAGAGCTTTACATTTATACATCACGTGACGATGTCAATGCTGGTGCTTTAAAAATTGCTAAAGTTTACTCAGATTTAAATACCAAAACAGACAGAAACGGCAACTTAAAAGTTTCCAGTTCTTCTGACGCATTAAGTGATTGCCCTGTGGGTTCACCGATTCCTTGGCCTCAAGCGACTGCGCCAACTGGTTTTCTAGTTTGCAACGGTCAGGCATTCAACAAAACAACGTATCCGCTCCTTGCCACTGCGTATCCATCAGGGAAATTACCCGATTTGCGCAGTGAATTTATTCGCGGCCTTGATGCAGGGCGAAATATTGATAGTGTTCGTACTGTGTTATCAGCGCAAGGCGATGCAATTAGAGATATCACTGGAGAAATTCAAGGGATGAATATGAGTGGGAGTGGTGCATTCGGGGATAGAACTACGGTTGCGTACTCAATGAGTCCGAATGGTTCTGGTAAAGACCAATTTAAATTGGTTTTAAAAGCTTCAAATGTTGTACCAACTGCCAATGAAAACCGCCCACGTAACATTGCATTTTTATATATTGTGAGAGCAGCATAATGAAAAACTATAATTTAGATATTGAACAAGCCGAAATCGGCGAAAATGGTTTAGCGACAAAAGCGGGTTGGATTAAAACGTATATTGCAGACCCACAGACGCGTGAATATGTAAACGCGAGCATGGAAAATATTTATTTTGATGTGAGCGTGTCGGCTGGCGCTTATGTTGACGCGCCAGAATTACCCACAAAAGCAGGTTTCGCGGTTGTACGCAGTGAAGATGGTGCTAAGTGGGAAATTGTCACAGATAACAGAGGGAAAACCGCTTACCACACAGAAACACGCCAGCAAATTGAAATTGATTTTATTGGTGACTTGCCAAGCGATTTAACATTATTAGCACCAAAAACAGAATTTGATAAGTGGAATGGCAAAAAGTGGGTAACAGATACCGAAGCACAAAAAGCGGCTTTAGTCGCACAAGCTGAACAAGAGAAAATCCAAAGGCTGGATGAAGCTAACGCGACTATCATGTATTTGCAAGATGCAATTGAAGTCGGTCTTGATGATGACGATTACGACGCAAAATTGAAAGCATGGAAAACATACCGTGTTTATCTCAATCGTGTTGATACATCTACCGCACCGGATATCGAATGGCCAGTGAAACCAGAATAAATTGGAAGCGAAAATATTTTGCTATTCCATCGGGAATATCACCCGTTATTTGTTCATCACTATTCGCCCATCCGTGGGCGTTTGGTGTTGGCCAAAAGCAAGAGACGGGATTTTATCTAAGCCCTGAAAATGCCATTAAATATTTGTCTGAAAAGTTAGGCCAGGCCGAAAGTGATCATGATGTTTTAGTTATGATGCTAACGGCAAATTCATTGCCTGAATTTATTACAGAATTGGCCAAAGCCGCTGTAAGTTTTCCCATCCCTGAATTAACCCAAGTTTCCCGCAAGGCGAAAAGCTATTTAGAGCTTGCGAACACAAAAATGCAATTGCCCGCAACGCCGGGCGGATTGCCAGCACAAGTGCCATTATCAATATCAACAACAAGAAGCGCCAGCACTGCCGAAAGCTTACAAAAAGCGATGGAAAGTACACTAGGTGGACACTCACCAGCGGCGCTTGATGGTTTAATGACACAATTCAAGGCCACAAGAAGTGAAGCCAAAAAACAAGCTGCAAAACAACTAGAACAATTACAAGGCGTTGGCTTTTCGGTATGGGTACACTCAACCGAAAAAAACAGCCTTTTGGCCAAAAGTGAATTACTAAAAGATATTCCCGACGATAAAGCCATTTTTACCTTGGCCATGATGTTTATTGGTCAAGATTTAAAGTCACTGCGAAACATGGTGAAACGTGATGATAAACGAAACGACAAATCAAACTGAGCCAGCCAACAATCAAATTATTGTATTAGCATTAAATGGCGAAGCTATTTTGATGAAAAATATTATCGTCACGCCATCAATGCAAATACAGGACAAAGACCAATCAGGGCAAGCAAACAGCACAGCCAACGCCGAGCAAGGCATAAAAAGCAAAGAATTGCGCGTTTCGGGGATGATCCCTTTTAATGACAGTAAACAATTAACACGTTTATTTGAATTGGTTGAAGCCAAAGAAAGTAACGGCAGCATGAAACGCTATCGCGTTTCTCATGAAGTCGCACAAGCGATAAAAATGCGAGAAGCCACGTTTACGGGTGGAATCGATGCCGCTGAGCAACTTGATAAAATGGCGTGGGTCATTAATTTTACCTTACGTGAATATAACAGCGTGGCAGAACGGCGAGCAGCGAGGGGAACCAAAGCCAGCGCGAAAGTTCAAGGTGCAAATGGTACAGCTACTGCAGCCGCTGGTCAGTCCGGTGAACAAGGCGAAGAATCCCTAAACTGGTTTGAAAAAGTACTTAAAAAAGTGGATACGGCTATTGGTGAATAAATGAAAAATGTTGCTGAATTAAAAATTAATCATCAATCAATCCCCATCGTTGATTACCAATTGGTACTTGAACTGAATACTCCCGGACGTGGTTTTATTACCGCGATCACTGGGGAAAAGTGCATCGGAAAGCTTGTTGAAATAGATTTGGGGTATAACGATTCAATTTACCGCTATTTTACTGGTTTTGTTGAACGTGCCGCACCGGCAGAAAAAGGCTCACAGCGATTATTTATCCGTGAATTAGCCGGTATCTTTGAGCGCTCATTTCCTTGTTCATTACAGCACCCAACCGCACAAGCCGTGATTGATTACTTTAGTGAACAAACTAGCATGAAATTTACGCTACCTGCTGCAAGTTATATCAACACGCCGATCCCTTATTTCCAACATTCAGGCACAGGCACTCAATTAATTAATAATCTTGGCCGGTCATTTTCCATTGATGATTATGTGTGGTTTCAATACCCCGATGGGACAGTTTACGCTGGCGCATATGATGATTCGCGATATGCAAAAACAGAATTAGAAGTACCGGGAGAATTTTCAATACGCAGTGAGGGCGGAAACACGCTGAGTTTCCCCGTTATTGCCGCTATTCGTCCGGGAATGAAAGTCAACGGTAAGAGAGTGACAAAAATCGCGATAAACAACGATGAAATGTCATTAACATGGACACCGCTAGATAAAAACGGCCAACCCGCGCAAAAATCCCCTGAGCAGCGCCAAATTGAGCGTTTATTTCCTGAATTAGCGAATAAACTGCATGTTCCAAGAATGGCCAGAGTTACCGAGCCAACCGATACGGCCGCATTAGGCGATATTTCCGATCCTTTTCGGCCACGTTATGCCGTTAATGTTCAATTATTGGATGAGAACGGAAACCCCGCCAGTGATACGCCAGAATATGCAGCTGTCCCGCTACCGGTCACAATGGCCAGCAACGAGGGCGGTATATTTCAATATCCCGCCCCCGGCTCACTGGTTGAAATTGGTTTTTCCGATGGCCGGCCAGATAAACCGATAATTCGGCAAACTATGCAAGATGGGCTATCTATGCCCGATATCAAGCCGGGGGAGCAGTTGCAACAACAACGCGCCGGTGTGAGTAATCGTGTAACGACGGATGGAAGCTGGCATAAAGAAACCGACCAAGAAATCAAAGATACAAGCGCCAAAAGAACAATTACAAGCGATAGCGAGCAACGCACCACATCCGAAAGAACCGCTACCATAAAAGGCAATGATACCCTGATAGTTTTAGGGACATTTACATTAATGGCCGGCTCAGTCATTCAAGTGGCCGAAGGTGATTTTTCACAAGTCACTAGCGCAAACTTTACAAGCAAAATAGCGAATAACCGCATTGATGATATTGGCCAGAACCACACAACCACAATTGGCGGAAATTCAAATAATACTATCGCGGGAAAATTGGAAGAAAAAATAACAGGTATTCGTAAAAGTATTGCTGCAGCACATCAGATCCAAGGCGCAAGTTTTCATATAGGAAATGAGGATACTAACCTATTAACGCTAATGACGGACATTTTAGATACGATTGACTCACTGGCAACGTTCACAGCACAACACAGCCACAGTAACACCGGCACACCAACAAATGCCGAAAGCATCAACGGTGTATCAGTCAAAACGAAAGAACTCACCAATAAGTATCAACCCTTAATTAAATAGCCTATCTCTATACGCTAACCAGAGCCACCACAACGACAAAAGCACCTTTAACGGGTGCTTTCTTGTTTGAATTCGTATAACTCAACAGCGAGCCGCTACGCGCACAGAAACCCACGAACGGAAACACTCGCGTCACGGAATCGGCGCTACTCCGCACCCGCCTGCACAATCTGGATCTAAAAAATTTTGCAAATAAATTTTGGCGCAAATGATACGACAGCCAGCGCCAGCACTGGTAACAACGAGTAAAGCGCCTTTTGCACTTAGCGCAACAAATTGCAAAGTTTTGCAAAAACTAGCCCATAAGTAATTTATAAGTGATTGTTTAACTTACTGTTAAAAAGGATCTTTCTCACTTTTCGTAAGATCTCCGCAATCAATAAGAATTAAAAAGAAAAATAAAAAAATTAGCACAAAGCCTTACTTTACAAGGATTAGGTAGGGGCTCAGATGTGAAATAGAATTGCAAAGCATTACAAATAAAGTGTTAAAATATTATACTTCGCTTTAGTTTAACTATGTGTAGGTAATTTGCTATGTCAAATAAAGATAAGATAACCAAAATAGGTAATGAGCTTTCAGAGTACAGAAAAAATGCACAAGAGGTTGTTTCACTGAATCTTCATCTTTATGCAAAAATTCTTTTACAATTTGCATCAATTAGAGAAAATAATGAACTCTCAGATGAAATTAAAAATTTCTGTGAAAATGTATCACTTGAATTAAATAAAGAAATTAAACCCTGCTTGATCGCCATTGAAAAATATAACACTTCCTTAACAAATGATTATGGGGCTGCAATAAAAACGCTAACTAAGTTGAAAGAGGAATTGTAATATGACTGCTCCTAGTCCAAATCAGGTCGCTGGTGAGTCAAACCTAAAATTAATTTTAGATTCTTTAGAGACAGCCAATTTAAATGCTAATAGCAAAATAAAAACAGATGAATCTACTTTAAATAACACGGCAAAAAAAGAAGGTGAAACTAGAAGTTTATTAACACTAACATTTTTAGGGGGTTTTTTTGGATTACTAATACTGTTTGCTATTTTTGTTTGGTTTTACAACGGTAGAGTAGTTTCATGGGTTTTAGAACTCAAAGCCGCAGGTGTAGAAAACGCAGTTGATTATCTTAAACCATTAGAATTAGAAAAAGTTTTATCAATAATCATCACTGCACTAGGTACATCACTTGGCTTTATTATTGGATACTACTTCAAAGAAAAACATTCAGGTTCTTAGTGTTTAGTAACCTAAAAAACATCAAATTGAATTTTAAGATAGCCCCTCATTTGAGGGGCTATCTTTTTGAAGGTTGGTTACATTGTGGATGTAATGTGGATGCTGGTAAATAAATCCTTTTATAAAACAGCGTATTACAATAAAAACAAAGACCGCCTAGGCGGTCTTTTGTTTTTTGGTAATTACCTTAAGGTTCCTTATTAGAAAATATTAAATGAGTGATTTTTGAATCATTTCATTTTTAATTAAAGTTTCAACATAAGGGATTAGTACAGTGAGTTTTTCTAGTTGACTTACAGATGAGTCAGGTGTTTTTTTACTGTTATTTTGTGACAACTGACTGTTTGGTAAAGTAAAGTTAGGTGCTATACAGATTGCGAGGTTCTTTGCATTCATAAGTGTTGTTTTTTCATTTTCTGCAATTTCAGCTAGAAAGAGCACGGCGAGTTGTAGCGATAATGGTGTCTTATCAAGAGTTAAAAAAGTGTCAGGAAAACTTGTGGTATCCAGTTTTTTCGGTAAGTTTTGTGGAACTTTTTCAATTGTTTTGTGGTTTTTTTCGAATAAGGCCGCTAGGTGCTGCTTATATGCAGATGCTAAGTCCGAAATAGAGATGTGATTATGAACAATAAACAGTGAAGTAATTGGCTTGTTGTTTTTTAGATATTTTAAGACTAAATCCGTATGTTTCTTATTACCCGGAATGCGAAATATTCCAGATTCTGTACCATATTTGGCGTGTTTTTTTATCGCATTAGATAGAAAGATAAGCTTTTTATACTCTATTTTTTCTTTTTTATTTAATTCCTGGCAAGAATTAATAGTGTCCAAGCTAAGCTGTTCTGTTTTTGTGGGGTTTATGATCTCTTGATGTTTTGGGGAAGGATAAAAGAAATTAGCAATAGCTTTTTTAAAATTAGTAATATTAAAAATATGCTTAATTTGCAGAGCTAAACCTTTTTTTTTCTCCGACTCAGATGGCGAACATTTAACTTGATTAGGTGCTGACACAGCTTCAGAGCAATATGATGATTTGATAGGCATTAGATCTCCTTAGAGGATAGCTATAATTGTTCAGAAATATAAATTTGTTATTGTGTAAGTGCTTACATAAAAAGCTATAATCTCTTAACTCACTAATAAATAAGTTAATCTACCAATGAGCCACTCTCTATTACAGTTACAAGAACAACAAAATAAATCAGACACTCGTTTGATTGCTTTCTTACTGCTTGCGCTTTGCATCATTGGAATAATTTCACTCAGCGCTGGAGAGACATGGTATTGGCCAAACCATTGGATGAATGACTCAGCTCAATTGTTTGTTTGGCAAATTCGATTGCCTAGAATGCTTGCCGTTATCGTCGTCGGGGCAGGGTTAGCGGTTACGGGGGCGGTTATGCAGGCTTTATTCGAAAATCCACTGGCAGAACCGGGGCTATTGGGTATCAGCAACGGCGCGGGCGTTGCAGTTGTATTCACGGTATTAATGTCATCAGGCGTCACACATTATGGCGTACTCAGTGGGAGTGCGATTATTGGTGCTTTGTTGCTTACTTCGTTATTGCTTTATTTTGCCAAACGAAAAAACCTGAATAATGCCAGTTTATTGCTCGTTGGTGTTGCCCTCGGAGTGGTGAGCGGAGCGTGTATGACGTGGATGGTATATATGAGCAGTAACCTTGATTTACGTCAACTATTATATTGGATGATGGGCAGCTTTAGTGGCGTTGACTGGCGGCAGATGGGGTTAGTTGTCGCTTGTGTTCCATTTTTACTCTGGGTTGCATGCCAAGGTAAAATATTAAATTACCTTTCTTTAGGCTCGCTTCAAGCTTATCAATTAGGTGTGTCAGTACATAAGTGGCGTATTATTCTTATTATCATTAGTGGTGTATTAATTGGTTTGAGTGTTGCTATTGCTGGGGCAATTAGCTTTATTGGTTTAGTTATCCCACATATTCTACGATTAAGTGGTTTAACCAATAACCGTTTACTTTTACCCGCTTGCGCAATAGCGGGCGCATTAGGCTTGTTATTGGCTGATTTATTATCGCGGTTATTAATTGCGAATGCAGAAGTTCCCATTGGTGTCATTACCGCTACATTGGGCGCACCAATATTTATTCTGTTACTTATTCGTCATCAACAATGGCGGTAAACCTAATGAATAAACTGATGATTATTGATATCAAAAATATTACTTCAGAAAACCGCCTCATTAATTTTACTGAATCTGTATTTGCAGGTGAGCAAATACATCTTTTAGGCGCCAATGGGGCAGGGAAAAGTACGTTACTTTCCGCGCTAAGTGGGTATCTTCCTGTTATGGGTGAAATTTGGTTTAACGGTGAAGATATTCGTTATTGTTCTATCGCTCAGCTAGCGAAACAACGGGCTTATTTTGTTCAGCTTGCGAGTAATACACCTATTATCAAGGTGTTCCAATATCTCGAACTGTTTTTACCTTCAACGCTGGTAGCTGCGGATATTTTTGTGCGACTGTGTGATGATTTTCAATTGTCATCGCTTTTACATAAAGGCATTTATCAACTCTCTGGAGGAGAATGGCAAAGGGTCAGGGTTTGTGCTGCATTTTTACAAGCTTGGGATCAACAAGATTTAGCGGGAAAAATTATTTTATTTGATGAGCCGACCAATAATTTGGATATTATTCAACAGGCAATGCTAGATAAATGGATTAAATATTTTTGTGATTGCCAAGGAACCGTTATAATGAGTGGACATGACTTGAATCATTCTTATAAAAATGCATCGCGAATTTGGTTATTAAAGCAGGGCCAACTCGTTGCTTCAGGAAAACCCGCAGAGGCGATGACGGAAAATAATTTATCTGACATTTTTGAAACTGAAATTAAGATAAGTCAGAGCACATCCTATAGACAATGGCAAATTATAAATTTTGACGATTAGCCAAAAAGTTGTTTTAATCACTCGTTTTTATGCGGGATAATGCAGCAATGTTCGTCGGTGTTGAGGTTCGGTTAAAGTATAATTAACTAGAATATTCTATTCACAATGAAAACTAGGCTATAAACAATATGAGCAATTTCTTACCATTTTCAAAACCGGCAATCGGTGATGAAGAGGTCAAGGCAGTTGAAAAGGTTCTGCGTTCAGGCTGGATTACAACAGGCCCACAGAATCATCAGTTAGAAGAAGATTTTTGCCAACGTTATGGCTGTAAACATGCAATTGCATTGTCCTCTGCAACCGCTGGGATGCATGTTGTTTTGATGGCATTAGGTATTGGCCCAGGTGATGAAGTGATCACGCCTTCACAAACTTGGGTTTCAACCATTAATATGATTGAGTTGCTGGGTGCAACACCTGTCATGATTGATGTTGACCGCGATACACTGATGATCCAACCCGAAGCTGTTGAACACGCGTTAACGGCAAAAACAAAAGCTATCATTCCTGTTCACTATGCTGGTGCACCTTGTGACTTAGACGCATTACGTTCAATCGCACAAAAAGCAGGCGTTGCGTTGATTGAAGATGCGGCTCATGCGGTTGGCACTCGTTATAAAAACGAATGGATTGGCGAGAAAGGCACATCTATTTTCTCATTTCATGCTATCAAGAATGTGACATGTGCAGAGGGTGGTTTAGTTGCCACTGATGATGATGAGCTTGCTCAACGTGTTCGCACACTTAAATTCCATGGCTTAGGTGTAGATGCATTTGATAGACAAATGCAAGGGCGTAAACCACAGGCAGAAGTTGTCGAGCCCGGTTTTAAATATAATTTATCCGATATTCATGCTGCGATAGCGGTTGTGCAATTGTCCCGTGTGGAACAGTTGAACCAACGTCGTGCTGAATTAACAGCGCATTACCGTAAATTGTTGGAAAACTCCCCATTACAGATGCTCAGTGTCCCTGAATATCCGCATTTACATGCTAACCACTTATTTATGGTACGAGTAGATAAAGATATTTGTGGTATTGATCGTGATGCATTCATGGAAAAACTAAAAGCTCACGATATCGGGACAGGGCTACATTTTCGAGCAGCACATACGCAAAAATATTACCGTGAAAAATACCCTGAATTAACACTGCCAGAATCAACATGGAATAGCGCGACCTTGTGCTCGTTGCCGTTATTTCCTGATATGACTAATGCAGATGTTGAGCGGGTTGTTAACGCGGTGGAAGCAGTTCTTTTGGAGTCAAAATAGTGTCATACGCAGATGAATTTGATGAGATAAAAAAAGTCTCAGTGGTAATCCCTGTCTATAATGAAGAGCAGAGCTTGCCTCAATTGCTTGAGCGTACGATTAAATCGTGCAAGCAATTAACACAAAGCTACGAATTAATTTTAGTGGATGACGGCAGTAGCGACCGTTCAGCCGCGATGTTAACTCAAGCAGCAGAAAACCCAGATAACCATGTGATTGCGATTATCCTTAACCGCAACTATGGCCAACATTCTGCAATTATGGCAGGGTTTAATCAAGCGGATGGGGATTTAGTGATTACGCTCGATGCTGACTTACAAAACCCACCTGAAGAAATTCCTCGCTTAGTGCAAACAGCGATGCAAGGCTATGATGTTGTTGGAACTCGCCGTGCTAACCGTCAAGATTCTTGGTTCCGTAAAACGGCCTCTAAGATGATTAACGCGATGATCACTAAAGCAACAGGCCGCTCAATGGGTGATTATGGCTGTATGTTACGTGCATACCGTCGCCATATTATTCAGGCGATGTTGCAATGCCATGAAAGAAGCACATTTATACCGATTTTAGCCAATACATTTGCTCGTAGAACCATCGAAATTGATGTGGCGCATGCGGAACGTGAATTTGGTGATTCTAAATACAGCTTTATGAAGCTGATTAATTTAATGTATGACTTACTGACTTGTTTAACGACAGCACCGCTGCGTTTGCTCAGTGTGGTCGGTAGTGTAATTGCAGCAGGCGGTTTTTTACTTGCAGTGCTATTAATTGCATTACGTTTAATTTTTGGTGCAGAGTGGGCCGCAGATGGCGTATTCACTTTGTTCGCTGTGCTATTTATGTTTATTGGTGCACAATTTGTTGCTATGGGTCTACTGGGCGAATACATCGGTCGAATTTACAATGATGTACGTGCGAGACCTCGTTATTTTATTCAAAAAGTCGTCGGTGCAGACCTTAAATCCGACAAAAATCAGGAAGAAGACTAATGAAAGCTATTGTTTTTGCCTATCATGATATTGGCTGCGTAGGGCTAAAAGCGCTTGAAAAAGCGGGTTTTGATATTCAGGCTGTATTTACACACACTGATGACCCTAATGAAAACCACTTTTACTCTTCCGTAGCACGCCTCAGCGCGGACATGGAACTTCCTGTTTTTGCTCCAGAAAACGTCAATCACCCATTGTGGATTGAACGTATTCGCGAAATGAAACCTGATGTGATTTTCTCTTTCTATTACCGCGATATGTTAAGTGAAGAATTGCTGGCAATTGCACCGAAAGGGGCATTTAACCTGCATGGTTCATTACTGCCAAAATACCGTGGTCGTGCACCAATCAATTGGGCATTATTAAACGGTGAAAGCGAAACAGGCGTAACCTTACATAAAATGGTTGCGAAAGCAGACGCTGGCGACATCGTTGCGCAAGAGAAAGTGGCAATCACTGATACTGACACTGGCTTAACATTACACGCGAAAGTTCGTGAAGCAGCGGAAGTCTTATTAGATAAAACACTGCCGCTGATTGAAGCAGGTAGCTATAAAACGGTTGCTCAAGATGAAAGCCAAGCGACTTATTTTGGTCGCCGTACCGCAGAAGATGGTCAAATCGACTGGAACCGTAGTGCAAAAGAAATTAACTGCCTAATTCGTGCAGTGACTGAACCATACCCAGGTGCGTTCACCTATTTAGGCGCACGTAAAATGGTTATTTGGCGCGCCCGTGTGTTAGATGACAACCAAGGTAAAGCCGCGGGGACTGTTCTATCTAATAATCCACTGCGTATTGCTTGCGGACAAGGCGCGATTGAAGTGGTTAGTGGTCAAAGTGAAACGGGTCTTTACATGCAAGGTAACCGCCTTGCAAACGAAATGGGTATCGTGACTGATGTTCGTGTTGGTGCTAAACCAACTGCACAAGTTAAACGCCGTACTCGCGTACTGATTTTAGGTGTGAATGGTTTCATCGGTAACCATTTAACTGAGCGCCTGTTAAAAGATGGCAACTATGATATCTATGGTATGGATATTGGATCATCTGCAATTGAACGCTTCATTGGTAACCCACGTTTCCACTTTATTGAAGGCGACGTCAGCATTCACACAGAGTGGATTGAGTATCACATCAAAAAATGTGACGTCATTCTGCCACTGGTTGCGATTGCAACACCAATCGAATACACCCGTAACCCACTGCGTGTATTTGAATTAGACTTCGAAGAAAACCTGAAAGTGGTTCGTTATTGTGTGAAATACAACAAACGTATTATTTTCCCATCTACCTCAGAAGTTTATGGTATGTGTGATGATAAAGAGTTTGATGAAGACGAATCCCGTCTGATTGTTGGTCCAATCAACAAACAACGTTGGATTTACTCTGTTTCTAAACAGTTACTTGACCGAGTTATTTGGGCTTACGGTGCGAAAGAAGGCCTGAAATTTACCTTGTTCCGTCCGTTTAACTGGATGGGGCCACGTTTAGACAGCTTAAACTCTGCACGTATTGGTAGTTCACGTGCGATTACTCAGCTGATCTTAAACTTGGTTGAAGGCTCGCCAATCAAACTGGTTGACGGTGGTGCACAGAAACGTTGCTTTACCGATATTAAAGACGGTATCGAAGCGCTGTTCCGCATTATCGAAAACAAAGATGGCAAATGTGATGGACAGATCATTAACATCGGTAACCCAACGAACGAAGCAAGTATTCGTGAACTGGCAGAAATGTTGTTAGCTAGCTTTGAAAAACACCCAGAGCGTAGCAAGTTCCCTCCATTTGCAGGCTTCCGTGAAATTGAAAGCAGCAGCTACTATGGTCAAGGCTATCAAGATGTTGAGCATCGTAAACCAAGTGTTGAGAACGCGCGTCGTTTACTTGACTGGGTTCCGACTATCGACATGAAAGATACCATTGAAGAAACCTTAGATTTCTTTTTACAAGGTGCTGTTGAAGAGTTAGGTAACAAAGACTAATGAAAAAAGTTGGCTTGAGAATTGATGTGGATACCTACCAAGGCACATTAAAAGGGGTTCCACAATTACTCAAAGTGCTTAAAGAGCACAACATTCAGGCCAGCTTTTTCTTCAGTGTAGGACCCGATAACATGGGGCGCCATTTATGGCGCCTTTTGCGTCCTAAATTTCTGTGGAAAATGCTCAGGTCTAATGCCGCATCCCTTTATGGGTTGGATATTTTATTCGCTGGCACAGCATGGCCAGGAAAAAAAATTGCTAAGGATTTAGGCTACTTGATGAAACAAACATTGGATGCAGGTCATGAAGTTGGCTTACATGCATGGGATCATCAAGGCTGGCAAGCAAAAGTGGCTAAATGGAGTGAATCACAACTAGCGGAACAAGTTAAGCTCGGTGTGGATGCTCTTGAATGCGCAATTGGGCAGCGCGTTACCTGTTCTGCGGTTGCAGGCTGGCGAGGCGATGAGCGTGTGTTAGAGGTCAAACAAAAGTTTAATTTTGACTATAACAGCGATTGTCGTGGGAAATTTCCTTTCAGGCCTATTTTGCGTGATGGCTCGTTAGGGACGGTGCAAATCCCTGTGACATTACCGACATATGACGAAGTGGTTGGTACGGTTATCAGTGATGAAGCATTTAATGATTATATTCTTCAAGCAATTAAAGATGATAGCGGCGTTCCAGTCTATACTATCCACACAGAAGTAGAAGGAATGTCCAAGTCAGAACAATTTTCACAATTATTGGAACGAATTTCACAAGAAGAAATCCAATTCTGTACATTAAGCGAATTGCTACCTGACGATCTGAATTCATTACCTAGAGGACGAGTGGTAAGAGCTCCATTCCCTGGGCGTGAAGGTTGGCTGGGTTGCCAAGAAGAGGAATAAACACACCATGTTAAATAATCGGGCGAGCAAAGTCGGAGCCTCTCTGCTGGCTCTTTTTTTTATCCTGACCTATTTGTTGCCGTTGAACAGCCGTTTACTTTGGCAACCGGATGAAACTCGCTATGCAGAAATTAGTCGCGAAATGCTTCAACGAGGGGATTGGATTGTTCCTTACATGTTGGATGTGCGTTATTTTGAAAAACCAGTAGCAGGGTATTGGATAAATAACATTAGCCAAATGATTTTTGGTGAAACTAATTTCGCGGTTCGCTTTGGTTCTGTTTTTTGTATTCTTCTCAGTGCATTACTTGTTTATCGCATGGCAAAAATGATGTGGCGTAATAACCACGTTGCTTATGTTGCAAGCTTAATTTATATCTCAATGTTCCTCGTCTTCTCCGTCGGGACATACAGTGTGCTTGACCCAATGTTATCGCTGTGGATTGCGGCCAGTATGTTTTGTTGCTTATGGGCAATGAAGGCGAGGGAGGTCAAAACAAAACTGGCGGCATGGGGTTGCTTAGGGTTAGCCTGTGGTATGGCCTTTATGACCAAAGGCTTTTTGGCTTTAGCCATCCCTGTCATTGTCATGTTGCCTGTCACCATTTATCAAAAACGTTTTCTTGAGCTGATCAAATATGGCCCACTTGCCATTATTTCTGCGGTTATCATTAGTTTGCCGTGGGCGTTGGCGATAGCAAAGCAAGAGCCCGATTACTGGAATTACTTCTTTTGGGTTGAACACATTAAGCGCTTTACTGCTGATGATGCGCAGCACATCGCGCCATTTTGGTACTATATCCCTATTATTTTACTCGGTGCGCTACCATGGGCAGGATTGGTGCCAGGTGCAATCATAAAAGGTTGGAAAGAGCGCAAGTCAAGCCCTGATATGTTCTTTCTACTGTGTTGGTTTATTGTACCGGTGCTGTTTTTTAGTATTTCACGCGGTAAATTACCCACTTACATGTTGCCTTTTATGGCGCCACTGGCGTTATTGATGGCGAAATACGGGGTTGATTGTGTAAGAAATAGCACCATGAGGGCGCTAAAAGCAAACGGAATCATTAATGTCGTATTGGGAATTGCCGCAGTTATAGCCGTGATTGTTGTGAGCACAGTGATTAAAAAACCATTATATGAGCCAGATGAATGGTCGAAAATGGTCCTAGGTGTCGTTGCCTTCTCTATTTGGGCGATAATTGGTTATTTATGCACCGTTCTAAACGCTAAATATTGGTTGTGGGCAGCCTCATGCTCTTTAGCAATTAGCTTATGTATTGGCAGTGCTTTACCAAATAACACGATTGATTCTAAGTTACCGCAAAACTTTATTCATCAAAACCATGACTTATTAATGAACAGTAAGTATTTGATGGCGAGTAATGTAGGGGTAGCCGCTGGGCTAGCGTGGGAAACGCAAAATTCGAATATCTATCTGTATAATAGCAGTGGTGAACTTAGCTATGGTTTAGAGTATCCAGATAGCCAACATCGTATCGTTAAACCAGATGCATTTGCAGCGTGGCTGGAGAAAGCACGCAAAGAAGGGCAGGTCACGGTAGTGTTTTTGTTGGGCCGTAACGAAGAGCTACCTGATATTCCTAAGCCAGATGAAGTGATCAAAAACTCACGTATGGCAATCACGGTGTATCATCAACAATGATTGGGCAATTACTGCTGTTATTACTTGTTAGTGTGCTGACGTGTATTGGGCAAGTTGCTCAAAAACAAGCCGTGGTGAGTTGGCAAAGCGAAAAAGAAAATAAAGCAGCATCAGCCCTTAAGTGGCTGGTGTTTGCTATTTTACTGCTTGGTCTTGGCATGCTGTTTTGGTTAAAACTGCTTGAGGCAATGCCTCTTAGTATTGCATACCCAATGCTGAGCATTAACTTTGTCCTGATCACCTTGATTGGGCAGTTTATATACAAAGAGAAAACAGGTTTAAACCATTGGCTTGGTGTTGTTGCCATTATGATAGGGATATTACTCATGAGTATTAGCGTATGAATAAAGGCTATTTATGGGTGATTGGTAGCGCTTTATTAGTGACCGTAGCGCAGCTTAGCTTAAAGATGGGGGTGGTTGAACTACCGTCGTTTTCTTTAGGTTGGCATTGGTTGCAAGTTGATTGGTTGTTGGCAAATATTACCAGCTTAAGCATTATTTTTTTAGGGTTAGTGTGTTATGCCCTGTCGATGTTGTGCTGGCTTTTCGCATTAAAATACATTGCCTTGAATAAAGCATATCCACTAATTAGCTTGAGCTATGTGTTTGTATATATTTTAGCGGTTGTCCTGCCTTGGTTTAATGAGCCAGCGTCATGGCTGAAAGTCGCTGGAATTGCCTTTATCTTACTGGGTGTTTGGTTAATTAGTCATCCAACTAAATCACAAGATAAGCATTAATAGCATACTGTGATGAATTGTTTGTTTTTTATTCATCACACGCTATGATATAAGTTAAATTTAGCAATAAGATGAATGATTAAGGTGTGCTTTATGGTGATTAAAATACAACACTTACCATTATTACTGTGCTTGGTTTTAATTGGTTGTTCATCAACATCCGTTAAGCGCACTGCACCGCCACCGTTAAAAACCCAGCTGTCAGATCCTATCATGACCATCGCTCAGTTAAAAGACCAGTTAGAACAATGGTATGGTACGCCTTACCACTATGGTGGAATGAGCCAAAACGGCGTTGATTGCTCAGGTTTTGTTTATCGGACTTTTAATGATCGCTTTGCTATTCAACTACCTAGGACTACAGTAGACCAAACGCAGCTTGGTACACGCATTGAAAAAACGGACTTAATGCCTGGCGATCTGGTGTTTTTTAAAACGGGCTCTGGCGAAAATGGGTTGCACGTTGGTATTTATGATACAGATAATACCTTTATTCACGCATCAACCAGCAAAGGTGTGATCCGCTCGTCAATGGATAATGTGTATTGGCGAAAAGTATTCTGGCAAGCCAGACGCATTTAAACTCGCTATTTTCTTCAGTGATTATGCTATCTTAAGAGCAAGTTTTGTTCTTAGGATAGCTTCATGTCAACATTACGTTTACTCATTTCAGAATCTTTTGATCCTTGGTTCAACCTTGCGGTTGAGGAAACCATTTTTAGGCAAATGTCAGCCGATCAGCGTGTGATGTTTTTATGGCGTAATGCCGATACCGTGGTCATTGGTCGCGCACAGAATCCGTGGAAAGAATGCAACACTCGCCGAATGGAAGAAGACAATGTACGTCTTGCTCGTCGTAGTAGTGGCGGTGGTGCTGTTTTTCATGACTTAGGTAACACCTGTTTTACATTTATGGCGGGCAAGCCTGAATATGATAAAACGGTTTCTACGCAAATTATCGTTGATGGCCTCGCTAATGTTGGTATTGCTGCTGAAATTTCAGGACGTAATGATTTAGTGCTCAACACAGAAAATGGCCCACGAAAAATTTCAGGTTCTGCTTATCGCGAAACGAAAGACCGAGGTTTTCATCATGGAACTTTGTTGATTAATGCAGATTTAAGTCGGTTAGCCAATTATCTTAACCCAGACCCTAAGAAGTTGCAGGCAAAAGGAATTACCTCGGTGCGGTCTCGCGTCGCAAATCTCTCTGAACTTGTTCCAAACATTAGCCATGAAATTGTTTGTGACGGTGTGATTAAAAGCTTTTTTAGTCATTTTGGTGAAACCGTTGAAGCGGAGTATATCTCCCCTGAAAAACTGCCTGACTTGCCAAATTTTACGGAAACATTTGCCAAGCAAAGTAGTTGGGAGTGGAACTTTGGCCAAGCTCCTGCATTTTCTCATTATTCAGATACTCGTTTTCCATGGGGGGGGATTGAGTTTCACTTCGATATTGAAAAAGGCGTAATCACGCGTTGTCAGTTTTTTACAGATAGCTTAGACCCAACACCTCTTGAGTGGTTAAGTGAACATATGCTAGGGAAAGTTTATCAAACAGAAACGATGAGAGTATTATGTGGTCAGATGAAACAGCAGTGGCCTGAGTTACAAGACCAACTTAGTGATTTAGAGAATTGGTTAGTGCACGAGTTAAGTTAAAAAATGAGCCGACATTGTCGGCTCAGACATAGACTTCAAAAATACTAACAACTAAATAGGAATGAATGATCTTGAAATGGAACTCATTAATTATGACAACTGCATGTCATAAAGCTTTTGCATTCTGGCAGCTCACCAGCTTGGCGGAATTTTGCTGGAGTCGTATCAAAATGTTTTTTAAAGATACGTGTAAATGTAGCTTGTGAACTGAACCCGTATTGCAGAGCAATATCAAGGATTGGCAAGTTGCCTTCACGTAATGACTTAGCTGCTTCTAACAAACGACGTTTACGGACGTATTCGCCAAGCGTGCATCCTTTCATTTCTTTGAAAACACGCTGTAAATGCCATTTAGAATAACCGCTTTTATCGGCTATTGTGTCGATTTTGATGCCTTCATTGCGTTGCAACTGGCTTTCAAGCCATTTCACGATATCGTTGACTACACTTTCTGACATGTTTACCTCCTACTCAAGTAGGCTATTGTTCATTAATAACTAATAATAACTCACGAAATTAGGGTCTATTCTTCCTTTTTTTCCGATATATCGATAGGCTAAACGTGCTTTTTTTATATGATAATAACTATCGATACGATAGTTATTGAAAAAAACAACGGTTTAAACATACACTGATGAATGTTTAATATCATTTAAATACAGTTAGTTAGTGTTTTTTATTATCTTTATTTTTCAATTTTAGGTGATTTGAAAATAATTATTCAAATATTTTGATTGGTCAGTTCGAATTTATTAACCAAGTAAATAATTGAAAAATTATATTGTGGGTTTTGTATAACAATACACAGGAAATTCCGAGGTAATTGTTTTAGTCAAAACAACTAAAAATACAATGTTATTAAGATTAAATATCATATTTATTCACAATGTTAAAAGAATTAACGTTATCTAGATGGATATGTGGTAATGCAACATTTTAAAGCGCGATATTGTCGTTGATTGGTATTATTTACTATAAAAAACCGAGATAGCTTTTGTTATATAAAGTTATTTAATATCAATTTGTTATGCCATTTTTTGAGGGTTATTCCTATCTAGGTAATATTAGTCAGGTAGTTGTTCTAGTTTTTGGCGTATCTGTGACATCACCAAAGGGGTTCCTAGACTGAAGTTTAGCATTCCCACCTCATCAACTATCACTAATGCTTTATTTCGTCCAGCGGGCGTCATTGAAATACCAGGAAGACGCCAAATACTCTTTGTGCCTCCAAGCGTTTTGGCGCTTTCATGGCTTACGACAATTAAATCAGGTTGTCCTTCAATAACGGCTTCGGGTGAAAGAGGCTGATAGAGTGTCATGTTTGCCATGGCATTTTTAGCACCAATTGCGGTAATAAGTTTATCTGCTGTTGTATTTGTTCCTGCAATTAAGGGAAGGGCACCACCTTTATTGATAATAAAAAGAATATTTTTATTTATTGGGGATATTTTGATTTTACTGAGGTCATTCTGAAAGCTTTGGATAAGCTGTTCCCCCAAATGGACTTGGTTTATTTGTTTGGCAATAATGCGAATTTTGTTAGGGATGGCTTCTAATGTCATTCCACGAGCAACTTTAATAACGTGTATTCCTTGGTTTTGTATATGTAATAAGGCTGACGAAGGCCTAGCTTGGTCGCTGGCTAAAACAAGGGTAGGCCGCATTGAAATAATACGTTGAGGATCAATACGTTTTATATCTTCAATAGTTGGAGGAATTTGTGCAAAAGAGCTCAAAGTGCTTTGAGCAATGATGTTGTCACCAAAATTAAGAGCAAAAATAATTTCGGTGATATCGTTACCCAAAGACACTATGCGCTCTTTCGACGCAGAATTATTTGATATACAAAGTGTTATGAACGCTAGAAGCCAGTATTGCATAAAATGACTCAGTAATTAAATATGGGGTAGAGAAAGTATTTGTTGGTTCCACAATGCTTGCTCAGGAACCCCCTCAGTGCGCTGCCCATACATTTGTATGATTTGATTACCTTGGCTATCGAAGACTTCAAGGCTTGTCACAAACCCGTCTTGCGTCGGCTTGCGAGTTACCCAACATTCAGAGATGCCATTCTCAATAATATGCAAATTAAAATCATTGCTAGAAGCATTAAGCCAATCTGTTTGTGAGCTTTCAATTTTCAGGGGTGAGAGTTTATTGATAACACCCGTGAAAATTTGCACACAGCCACGATTGCCAACAAAAAGCATAATCTCATTTTTAGCTTGATGGGCAAGTGACAGTAATTGTGAGAGTGAATTTGCTGGTACTTGCCAAGCGAGTTCATTACTGACAATGCGAAAAACTTGCTGGCGGCTTAAATTATACGCTTTTAATAAGGTGAAAAATTGATGAACATCTGACATGTCACGCCATTGTTGTTCAATATGTTGCTTAGTCTCATCACTGATTTCGCTATCTGAAAAGGGTAGAACAGTATCGAGTTGCAGCGGAGGGTTATCAGTGGATGTATAGTGGGCTATGATATCTTGCCATGCATTCATATCAGTATTTTCACAGGTGTATACTTTGTGTATGGCATCGCCATTTTTATCAAAAAATTGAATGCTGTGCCGAATTTCATTTCCGACTTGTTCTGTCAGCGTAAACATGGAATCCCATTGTGCAAAAAACATGCGTAAATCTAATTGCCCTGGGTTTAAGAATAAGCCTGCATGGTCACTGAAACGGGGATTATCATACAACCCCGTTTGAATGTTCACGACGTAATTATTACGTGTAATGGCTTTTGCTTGACCAATGGTGGAGAGTGCATGGAGTAATTCAGGCAAATTACCTGAAAGCCGTTTTGCATTATCATGGCCAACCCTATGATATAAAAGCTCAGCTTCAGTGATGTTAAGCTGAGCGGCTAAGTCCCGAGCATGTTTGTCAGGGAATTGTTGTTTAATCTGCTGGTAGTTTTCATAACATATTAAATTCATAATAATTTCCTTTTTTTTGGTTGTTTTCAACGACAATTAGCCGGGGTTATGTACCGTATTAATAACCCCAACTCGCCGACTCTATTATTTCGTTACCATTTATAATTCACGTTAAAGTAGAAATTACGGCCTTCTTGTGGAATGCCCATAGAAGAAACGTAGTTCTTATTAAACGCATTTTTGAGGGCTAATGTTGAACTGAGCCCTTCAATGAATTGATCTGCTTTGTAGTTGATGTAGAAATCATGAACGCCATAACCGGCATATTGGACGACCTCTTTATGGTAGCGATCCAAACCTTTTTTCGATTTATGCTTTGGTAACTGGTAAGTTGTATTTCCTTCAAATTTTGTTTTTGCTGAAAACTCGCCAACCCAACCAAGATAGAGACCTGTTGTTAAAATAGGTGCATTAAAGCGCACAACCAGACTTTCGGGGCGTATAGCTGAAAGTGAGTAGTTGTCTTTGTCTTCTTTGCCTATGGTTTGGTTATAGCTTGCATTTAAGTCAAACCAATAGGTTTTATATTGAATAAAGCTATCAAACCCATAAATCGTTGCAGAAGGGACGTTGATGAAAAATGTTTCATCGGGGAAGTAACCGCGTATGGTTTTATCACTGTTTTCAAGTGCTGAATATGTACCATCGACGGTGATATGGTTTTTAGCTTTTGTGCTAAAAAATGTAGAGCCAAATTGCAAAGAATCACCCGTAAAAGCGATTTCATCAAAACTGAAGTCTAAACCGGCTTCATAAGTTTTGTTTGTCTCAGGCTGTAAGTCTGGAGAGACTCTAAAATTAGACACCATTTTGGTGAAAGGTATTGAGAAATGCTGTGAGTTATTATATAACTCAGCCATTTTTGGGGTACGGTAGCCTTCTGAATATGATGTGCGTAGTGTTAGCCAATGAATCGGGGTTGCACTAATCGCAAACCGTGAGGACCAATTCGTTTGTGTATTGGTTGCAAATTCTTTACGTGACGTTTGGTAATGGGTAAACCGCGTACCAGCTGAGAAGGTGACTGGGTAGTGAGCCAGAGTGAAGTCATCTATTAACCAAAAAGATGTATTAGCTAATTCAGCAGGGGGGTAACTGGTTGCATGGGCATTTGATTTTTGTTGTTGTTTGGTATAGTCGAAACCACTTTGGATATATTGGTTTCCGATGGCATTTATAGGAAGGTTGAAACTATTAGAAAATGTCGTTCCATAGCTATATTGATGGCGCTTTTCTTGATCATATTTATTGATTTTATTGAAAATACTATTGACCTTAACAATGTCAAGTTGATCTAACGTTAGAACTGAATAGTAAGCATCCCAATCAGCCTGCCAGTTGTATTGATTATTAAGGTCAAAGTGCTGATTGATGATAACATCCCGCTGATGGCTTTTTCTTTCATGAGGCGTATTTTTGTATCGCGTCATATCGACCTGAACAGAGGGCTGTTTTAGCGTAATACTTTCGTTGCGATATTCTTTGAGCTGTAATGTAACTTGATATTCAGGGCGGGCAAACCAAGTGGTTTTTATCATCCAGTTATCAATATTTTCATCGTGGTTTAGGCTTTTTGGAGTAAACACATCATCGAGTTGTTTTTTGCGTTTACTGTAGCTTAGTAGGGCATCTAAATTACCAGTACGTCCATATAACGCACTACCTGCATAGTAGCTATGATCATTACGGTTAATTCCGCTGTAGACCTGCCCACCTAATTTTTGGCCAGGTTTCAGTAAGTCAGTGGCGTTGAGTGTTTTAATTGAAACAAGCCCTGCCAATGCCCCACCACCATGGTGAAGAGAGCACCCCCTTTATAAACGGTAACTTTTTTCACGAGAGTCGGGTCAATAAAGGTGGCATCAAACAAGCCAGAGCTAAAATCCTGCGTGACATTATCGACAGTGATTTTAACGCCTCGGCTATCATAACCTCGCATTTGCACGCTTTGCCCATACGTACTTCCCGCGCCTGTAACGAGTATTCCCGACTGCCCTTTGAGTAAATCTAAAACAGAAGTGGCAGATTGTAATTCAGGGGCTTGGGCGTCGATAACATCAACTTGCTGAGCAACAGCAATTTTTTCGTGGTCAAACGGTGATTGGCTAACATGTATAATGTCACTTGCCTCTTGTTGTGCAAGTGCAATTTGGCTGGTACTGGTCACGGCTAAAGCAGTAGCAATCGTTGAAAAACGGAGTTTATATTTGTGTTGGTGGTTAGATATTGATGCAGGCATCAGGTTAAATAGCATAGGAAATCCTTTCCTTATGTGTCGTTTAAGTTGGCTGCCTTGATGCTATCTGGGTGGCGTGCTATAGATTGTCGGTATAACTTATTTATTTCGTTAGGATTAATTTACCTGAGCGTGTTTGCTTTAGTTGGTAAATTTCCCCACGGTGTAAGATTTCAACTTTGCCATCCTTATTAAGTAACTGCTGACTATCAACCATGCGTGTTGTTAATATCGCCTGAGTTGGTTTTGTTTCAATAGATACCGAATGTTGTTCTTCACTTTTATCTAAAAAAAGGTTCTTCGATATCATTTGATTTGTCTTTTTTAATAAGGTCATAAAATTTTCTCATGGGATTTCTAACGAGCAGCGTGTTAGCAGTGAGAATTATTATCGTTAACGGAGTGGAGGGTCAAGGTTTTTTTGGAGTAAATGAGGTGATAATTAAAAATTAATAGGTATTAATATTGGCATGTCTATTAATTTCGTTTTTTTATTTCTCTGGGTGATGATTTAAGCTCGCTTTGATAAGAAATTAATCAAAGCGAGTGGGGGCGATAGGATGAAAAATTATTTAAAGCGATGTTCCACTGCTTGAGCAAGAATTTCAATCAGTTGTTCAGTATCATCCCAACCAAGGCAAGGGTCAGTAATTGATTGACCATAAACCAAGGGGTGTTCTGGGCTGACTTTCTGTGTACCTTCAATTAAAAAACTTTCTGCCATCACACCGCTAATTGCGGTTGAACCATCTTTAATCTGTTCTGCAATATCCCGTGCAACCTCAAGTTGGCGGCGATGAATTTTCTGGCAATTGCCATGGCTAAAATCAACCACTAAGTGCTCTGGTAATTCAAATTTACGCAGTTTATCGCACGCAGCTGCAAGGTCACCAGCACTGTAATTTGGCTGTTTACCACCACGCATAATGACATGGCCATGTGGGTTACCGCTGGTTTGGTAAATGGTCATCTGGCCATTTTTATCCGGTGATAAAAACATATGTTGTGCTTTTGCGGCTCTAATCGCATCAATGGCAATGTTGATATTGCCATCGGTCCCATTTTTAAACCCAACAGGGCAAGACAATGCTGAAGCCATTTCGCGGTGGATTTGGCTTTCAGTTGTACGCGCACCAATTGCGCCCCAGCTAATTAAGTCAGCAATATATTGACCCGTCACCATATCGAGAAATTCGGTCGCTGTTGCTAAGCCTAGTTGGTTAACCTCAATCAGTAACTTTCGGGCAAGGCGAATACCGGTGTTGACTTGGCATGAATTGTCTAAGTTTGGATCAGAGATTAAGCCTTTCCAGCCTACAACAGTGCGTGGTTTTTCAAAATAGGTGCGCATGACTATTTCTAAGCGGTCTTGATGGTGCTTTCTTAATTCGTTGAGTTTCTTTGCATATTCAATAGCGGCATCGATATCATGGATAGAGCAAGGGCCGACAATCACCAATAAACGCGGGTCTTGGCCTGATAAAATCTGCTCAATCCGTTTTCGTGACGCTGTCACGTTTTCGGCAACTTCTGCGGAAATAGGAAATTCATCGGCGAGAGTTTGTGGTGTGATTAAACTGTCCACTCTCGCAGTACGTAATTCATCAGTTTTGTGCATTTTTGTTCTCAAAAACTTGAATAGGCTGTCGCCATATAAGTGATAAAGATCACAATAAACGAATATGGCTTAATTTCAACCTCCAACGTAAATTGAATGAATAATTTTTTTTATTTTATATTCACTAAAATATACGTCTTTGTAGCCCCATGGTATCAATCACTTTTGCAGAAATTTCTTCTACAGAATAGTTAGTAGTATTTAAATAATTGATTTTATTCTGCCTAAATAGCGCTTCCACTTCAGCGATTTCAATGCGGCATTGCCTAATTGAGGCATAGCGGCTATTTTCACGGCGCTCTTCACGGATTGCGGCTAATCGCTCTGGGCTGATGGTCAAACCAAATAATTTGTGGGTGTAAGGGCGTAGCGCTACGGGTAACTGTAGGTTGTCCATATCATCCGCAGTGAACGGGTAGTTTGCCGCTTGAATACCAAATTGCATGGCCAAATAAAGGCTGGTGGGAGTTTTACCACAGCGGGAAACGCCAATTAAAATGACTTGAGCCTGGTCAAGATTTCTTAGGGAAATACCATCGTCGTGAGCCAATGTGTATTCAATCGCAGCAATGCGTGCATCGTATTGATTCATATTCTGCATTGATAAACCGTGGGTTCGGTTTAGTTTAGGCTCCGGTTCAAGTCCAACTTCCTTTTGAATTGGCGCAACAAGGCTTTGGACGATATCTTGGCAAAACCCAGAGCTTTGAGTGATTATCTGTTTAACTTCAGGGGAGATGATGGAATAGAACACCAAAGGGCGAATCTGTGTTTCTGCATACAGTGCGTCTATTTTTTGTTTGATTTCTTCTGCACGGGTCGGTGTGGTAACAAACGGTAATGTATAAGAGGTAAATGAAAGGGGAAATTGAGAAAGTACAGCATGCCCTAAAGTTTCAGCGGTAATCGCTGTACCATCAGAAATAAAGAAAACAGTGCGTTGAACTTGGCTGGCCATTGTATTTATTGCTCCTAATTCGGTCATCATTATTAGCCTCTTATTGTATTTATCACTGGTTATCGAGGGATATTATCTTTGTTTAAAGTTTAAAAATTAATTTATAGGGGGAAGTATAGCCATTTTTTGAACGATTTTTAGAACAAAAAAGTTTTCTTAATTGATGGAACGATTCACCTGTCCATCTTCTCATAGCGTCTGTGCTAGTCTATTTTACGAGGCGATATTTCGCCAACGAGATTTTTTACGATTTGTACTCTGTCACTAAATTGCTATAAAAGGATCGCTTTCAATGTCCACAAATGGCCTCACTCCGTGTAATGTACTTTGGTATAACCAATTAGGGATGAATGATGTTGACCGTGTAGGGGGCAAAAACGCCTCTCTCGGTGAAATGATCACTAACTTATCTGATCTGGGTGTATCCGTACCTAACGGTTTCGCGACAACCGCACAGGCGTTTAATGATTTTCTGGAGCAGAGCGGTGTAAATCAGCGTATTTACAACCTGCTAGATGAAACGGATATTGATGATGTGAACCAACTGGCTGTAGCAGGTGCTCAGATCCGTCAATGGGTGATTGATACCCCACTGACGAAGGAGTTGGAACAAGATATTCGTGATGCGTTTGCTCAGCTTTCTGAAGGTGAAGCGGAAGCTTCATTTGCTGTGCGTTCGTCTGCGACAGCAGAAGATATGCCAGATGCTTCATTTGCAGGGCAACAAGAAACATTCTTAAACGTTCAAGGTATTGATGCAGTTTTAGTTGCGATTAAACACGTATTTGCCTCTTTATTTAACGACCGTGCGATTTCATATCGTGTGCACCAAGGTTACGACCACCGCGGCGTAGCATTATCTGCGGGTGTACAAAGAATGGTTCGCTCTGATTTGGCGTCATCGGGTGTGATGTTCACCATTGATACCGAATCTGGTTTTGATCAGGTTGTTTTCATCACCTCAGCTTATGGTTTAGGTGAGATGGTAGTGCAAGGTGCTGTGAACCCAGATGAGTTCTATGTTCACAAACCAACACTGAAAAGTAACCGCCCTGCAATTGTGCGCCGTACCCTTGGCTCTAAAAAATTACAAATGGTGTATGCCAACAGTAAAGAGCACGGCAAACAAGTGCAAATAGAAGATGTCCCAGAAGCGTTACGCAATCGTTTCTCTTTGACTGACCTTGAGGTTGAAGAACTAGCTCGCCAAGCATTACAGATTGAGAAACACTACGGTCGCCCAATGGATATTGAGTGGGCAAAAGATGGCCATAATGGGCGCCTGTATATTGTTCAAGCAAGACCAGAAACAGTACGTTCTAACCAGCAAGTTATGGAGCGTTATCAGTTAAAACAACAAGGTCAGGTGCTGGTGGAAGGCCGTGCTATTGGTCATCGTATTGGCGCTGGTAAAGTGAAAGTTATCCATAATCTCAGCGAAATGGATAGAATTCAGCCGGGTGATGTGTTGGTCACTGACATGACAGACCCTGATTGGGAACCTATCATGAAAAAAGCGGCCGCTATTGTCACTAATCGTGGTGGGCGTACTTGTCACGCTGCAATCATTGCGCGTGAATTGGGTATTCCTGCGGTGGTGGGTTGTGGTGATGCAACAGAGCGTTTACAAGAAGGCCAAAACGTGACGGTCTCTTGTGCTGAAGGCGATACAGGTTTTGTGTATGACGGTGAGTTAGCATTTGAAATTCACAGCTCAGAAGTGAGCGATATGCCTGACCTTAACGTCAAAATTATGATGAACGTGGGTAATCCTGACCGTGCATTTGATTTTGCGTGTTTACCAAACGAAGGTGTGGGTTTAGCGCGTCTAGAATTTATCATCAACCGTATGATTGGGGTTCATCCAAAGGCGTTACTTGAATTCGATAAAAAATCGCCTGAATTACAAGCTGAAATTCGTGAAATGATGGCAGGTTATGAGGATCCAATTGAATTCTATATCGGCAAATTAACTGAAGGGATCTCTACGTTAGCGGCCGCTTTCTGGCAAAAACGTGTTATCGTTCGTTTATCTGATTTTAAATCTAATGAATATGCTAACTTAGTCGGTGGTGATGATTACGAGCCAGATGAAGAAAACCCAATGCTTGGTTTCCGTGGAGCAGGGCGTTATGTATCTGACAGCTTCCGTGATTGTTTTGCGTTGGAGTGTGAGGCGGTTAAGCGTGTGCGTAACACCATGGGTCTTACTAACGTTGAAGTAATGATCCCATTTGTACGTACTGTTGCACAAGCTGAATCTGTTATTGCGGAACTGGCGAAGCAAGGTTTAAGGCGCGGTGAGAACGGCTTAAAAGTGATTATGATGTGTGAAATTCCATCAAACGCACTGTTAGCCGATCAATTCCTTGAACATTTTGACGGTTTCTCAATCGGCTCTAATGATATGACACAGCTAACATTAGGCTTAGACAGGGATTCTGGTGTTGTTTCAGAGTTATTTGATGAGCGCAACGATGCCGTTAAAGCAATGCTTTCGATGGCGATAAAAGCGGCGAAACGTCAAAATAAATATGTGGGTATTTGCGGACAAGGCCCATCTGACCACCAAGACTTTGCTCAGTGGTTAGTTGATGAAGGTATTGATAGCTTATCATTGAACCCAGATACAGTGGTTCAAACGTGGCTAACAATTGCAGAAAATCAATAGCACAACTGTTTATTATCATTAATTGAAAAGGCCGATTGGGGATCCCTCCAATCGGCCTTTTTACTAATTTGAAATTCCTATCATTGCAATTGGTAATAACTATTGCTTAATAAGATAGATATAAAAAAGTCGCGAATGATTATGCATTTAATATGTCATACATATTATAAATACACACACATTATTACTCATAATATGTGTAATAATTTTAGGTGCTGGGTTAATCATTAACGTGATTAATTAAAAAGAAAGTGTGTGGGATAATGCTAAAGGAGTATATTTACTTATTTAAAGTAAATTAAAAATTGATTTTAATCAATGTTTGTAAACTGATGATTTAATTTAGATATGAATATTATTCATATTCACTTTTTAGGCAAAAAAAAAGCCTATCATGGGCTGACAGGCAAAGACTACACACAGCAATTCAGTTTTTCTCTACACCAAAAAAGGGGGAAGGCATAGTGATTAGATTCATTTAATTCAATGGTTGGATAATAAACTAATAAAATTATACAATCATTAAGAAATCTCTCAATATTAATATTACCTATTGTTACGTAAAGAGAAATATTCAGTACTTTTATGTTAACATAAATTAAGCTGAATACTAACGTTAGAATGTTAAATATTGTTTCTAAATATTAATGTGAGAAGAACCATTAATGAAACAGATATGCTTATCGATAAACATATCTGTTTCAATGAATAAAATTATTTCTTAATCAAGAATTCTTCTTCGAGAAACTTTTCGGTTTCACTTAGGTCTTCACTAGGCGGAGCGACTTCATTCATCCAAGCCTTTAATAAACTGTATGAAACCGCTAAAACAACAGGACCAATAAACAGCCCTATCATACCAAATGATAAAATGCCGCCAATAACTCCAACTAGAATTAGAACCATCGGTAAATCAGCGCCCATCTTAATCAGCCATGGGCGTAGTACACCATCCATGGTGGCTACTATGGCAGCCCAAACTGCCAAAATAATGCCCCACGTAGTGTCGCCAGTCCAAAATAACCATAATACTGACGGGATCATGATTAATAAGGGTCCTAATTGCGCCACGCAGCAGATAAACAGCAATACGGTTAGAATAGCCGCGTAGCTAATCCCAGATAGTGCAAGGCCAACGCCACCTACAATCGCTTGAATCAATGCGGTCACCACCACACCCAGTGCAACAGCACGAATAGATTGTGCGGCTAAGACAACAGCGGCATCACCACGGATCCCCGCTAAGCGAACGGCAAAATGACGCATGCCTAACATGACTGTTTCGCCTTTTAGGTAGAGCAAACCACTAAAGAGCAGCATTAATATTAAGTGGAAAACAAAACGCCCTGCGCTAATCGCTTGTGTGGCAAACCAACCTGCGGCTTGACCCAAGTATGGTTGCATTTTAGCGAGTAGCGCATTGCCACCGCTTGCCACTAAACTGTGCCATGCGTAATAAATTTTTTCACCCACCATTGGAATGGTATTTAACCACTCTAAGTCAGGCAATGTGAGGCTTGATGGCGACTTTGCCAGCTCAATGAGTGGGGAGCTATTTTCAATGATGCTACCGATTAAAATACCCAGTGGGATAACAAACAGCAGTAAAATGAGGAGAACCATCACTAAGGCAGCAAGCCATCTTTTATTCCACAGGCGGGCTTCAAGGCGTAATAACAACGGCCAAGTCGCAATGACCATCATTCCTGCCCAAACAAAACCGAGAATAAAGGGATTAAGCACCCAAAAACAGGCGGCTATCATTAAAACGATGGATAACAGCCCGAAAATAAGTTTAGGAAGATCCAAACGTTTTTGCGATTTTTCCATTAATGATTGATCCTTAACAAATGAAAATTCTGCGTATATGGTCTTTTTTAAGGTGAAAATAACGTAATTATTTTTCACGGTTAAAAAAAACAATATTGTGATATGGTTCATGACGACAATGTCATCAGCGGCTGTACTGTCTTTACAGGCTGTGAATACCGTTTTTCATAAACCTAAGACACTATTGTGCAACTTAAAATAAAGATAGTACATAACGAGTAATGCGAACACTAAACAACAAGAGTTATCGTTAATAATGATCCCGCGTATATCAGAAGCACCTCATCTCAGCCAACTCGTCATTGCGTTCTTGCATGAGCTGCAAGAACACGGCTTTACGGGTGATAATGGCACCAGTTATGCAGAAAGATTATCCATGGCGACAGACAACAGTATCTATCAGTTGCTGCCCCAAGCCGTCGTTTTTCCGCGCTCCAGTGCGGATGTGCAAATTATTACACGTATTGCTGGGCAAGAAAAATACCGTGAACTCACTTTCACTCCACGTGGCGGTGGTACAGGAACAAACGGGCAATCCTTAACAGAAGGGATTGTGGTCGATATGTCCCGCTATATGAACCGCATTTTAGAAATTAATCCAGAGCAGGGTTGGGTGAAGGTTGAGTCGGGGGTCATAAAAGATCAGCTCAATCAATTTCTAAAGCCATACGGCTATTTTTTCTCGCCGGAATTATCGACCAGTAACCGCGCTACACTAGGTGGGATGATTAATACAGATGCATCAGGACAAGGTTCGCTGGTTTATGGTAAAACCTCTGACCATGTATTAGGCGTTAAAGCGATGGTATTGGGAGGCGAATGCCTTGATACACGGGCTATGCCTATTGCGCTCGCCCAAACGATTGCGTCTGAAGATTCGGTGGTGGGGCGTATCTATAAAACGGTATTAGAGCGCTGCCTTGAACAACGTCCGTTAATTGAAGCGAAATTTCCCAAGCTTAACCGTTTTTTAACGGGCTATGACTTACGCCATGTGTTTAACGATGAGTTAACGGAGTTTGACCTCACCCGTATTCTAACAGGGTCTGAAGGGTCACTTGCCTTTATCACGGAAGCGACGCTGGATATTACGCCGCTGCCGAAAGTACGCCGCTTAGTGAATGTAAAATATGACTCGTTTGAATCTGCACTGCGTAATGCGCCTTTCATGGTGCAGGCAAAAGCATTATCCGTTGAAACTGTGGATTCAAAAGTGCTTAATCTTGCGAAGGAAGACATCGTTTGGCATTCCGTCAAAGCCTTAATTACAGATGTGCCAAACAAAGAAATGTTAGGGTTAAACATTGTTGAATTTAGCGGTGACGATGAAGATGAAATCAATCAATTGACTGAAAGTTTGTGTCAGCGCTTAGATGAATTAATGGCAAGCAATCAAGCAGGCGTAATTGGCTACCAAACCTGTCATGATCTGGATGATATCACGCGCATTTATAATATGCGTAAAAAAGCGGTTGGTTTACTGGGTAACAGTAAAGGGGCCGCTAAGCCTATTCCATTTGTTGAAGATACATGTGTTCCACCAGAGCATCTTGCTGATTATATTGTTGAATTTAGGGCGTTGCTGGATAACCATAAACTCAATTATGGTATGTTTGGCCATGTGGATGCAGGGGTTCTACATGTGCGCCCTGCGCTAGATATGTGCGATCCACAGCAAGAAATATTAATGAAACAAATTTCTGATGAAATTGTTGCATTAACAGCGAAATACGGTGGCCTCCTTTGGGGGGAGCATGGTAAAGGTTTCCGCGCGGAGTATAGCCCTGAGTTCTTTGGTGACGTGCTGTACAGTGAATTACGGAATATTAAAGCGGCATTTGACCCTGACAACCGTTTGAACCCGGGGAAAATTTGCCCGCCTGCGGGTTTAGATGCACCAATGAAACAAGTGGATGGCATTAAACGTGGTACTTACGATCGTCAAATCCCTGTACAAATGCGCCAAGCATTCCGTGGCGCAATGGACTGTAATGGTAATGGGCTCTGTTTTAACTTTGATGTAAAAAGCCCAATGTGCCCATCGATGAAAATCAGTGGCCAGCGTATTCATTCACCAAAAGGGCGCGCCACATTAGTGCGCGAATGGCTGAGGTTACTTGCTGAGCAAGGTGTAACACCGGAACATCTCGAAAAAGGCATCACACAGAGACAACCATCATTACGTGGGTTGATTGAGAAAACACGCAATACGTGGCGAGCTAAACAAGGTGATTATGACTTTTCCCATGAAGTGAAAGCCTCGATGTCAGGGTGTTTGGCGTGTAAGGCATGTTCAACACAATGCCCAATTAAAATTGATGTGCCATCGTTTAGAGCAAAATTTTTAGCGTTATATCACGGCCGCTATTTGCGCCCTGTTCGTGACCATATTGTTGCAAATGTAGAAGCTAGTGCGCCGTTACTGTCAAAAGCCCCTGGTATTTTTAATTTTTTCCTGCGCCAAAATATCGTACAAAAATTAAGTGAACGTACTATCGGAATGGTAGATTTACCGCTGTTTTCACAACCCACCTTAAAACAAGAGCTTTCAGGTCATGCCGCAGTCGCTGTGACGCTAGAGCAACTTGAAGGTATGAGCGCTGGGCAACGGGAAAATTATGTGCTGGTGGTGCAAGACCCCTTTACCAGCTATTACGATGCGAAAGTTGTTGCAGATTTCGTGCGATTAATCGAAAAATTAGGTTATAAACCTGTTTTATTGCCTTTTTCACCGAATGGTAAAGCGCAGCATATTAAAGGTTTCCTCTCTAAATTCGCAAAAACGGCCCGTAAAACCGCTGACTTTTTAAACCGCGTGGCAAAGTTGCAATTACCAATGGTGGGCGTCGACCCTGCGTTAGTTTTGTGTTATCGCGATGAATATCATGAAATTTTAGGTAAAGATCAGTGCCAATTTACGGTAATGTTGGCGCATGAATGGTTAATTACCTTGCCTGAACCACAAATTGCACAAACAAGTGCAGCACAGCCATGGTACTTTTTCGGGCATTGTACCGAGTCGACAGCGCTGCCAAACAGCGTGAACCAATGGGCATCTTTATTTGCGCGCTTTGGGCAGCAGCTTAATAATGTGAGTGTGGGCTGTTGTGGAATGGCAGGGACTTATGGGCACGAGGTTGCAAACCTTGAAAACTCAAAAGGAATTTATAACTTATCTTGGAAAGGGGCGATGTCGTCACTGCCAAAAGAGCGTTGTTTAAGTTCAGGTTACTCTTGCCGCAGCCAAGTAAAACGCATGGAAAATACGTTAATAAAACACCCGATTCAAGCTTTGTTGGAGATTGTTTAATGATTTGGAAACGTCAATTTGATTTAGCACAATTAGCTGAAATGTCAAAAACTTGCATGCTAGGGCATATTGGTATCGAAATCACCAAGGTGGGTGATGATTATATGGAAGGCACGATGCCGGTGGATGAACGAACAAAGCAGCCTTTTGGGTTGCTACATGGTGGTGCATCCGTGGTATTGGCTGAATCATTAGGATCTATCGCAGGTTATATGTGTACTGAAGGTGAACAACGCGTAGTGGGTGTTGAAATCAATGCGAACCATGTTCGTGCTGCGCGTTCAGGTATTGTACGTGGCGTTTGCAAGTCCATTCATCTCGGTCGGCGTCAGCAAGTCTGGAACATTGAAATTTTCAATGAGCAAGGTAAATTGTGTTGCACATCACGCCTGACAACCGCCGTTTTATTTGAGTAACACCTTTCTTTGTCTATCTCGTTTTCGGGAAAATATCTCGAAAACGAGTTGTTGTTTTTATTAATTGCCCCCATCTACGTATTCAGATGAATGCATTTTCATTTTTATCAAATAAATTAAGTTGTATAATAAATGCATCTTTATTAATTTGTGTCATTTTTGTGTATTTATTAGTACAAAATTAAATAAAAAATGTAACTCTATTTATCTGTTATTTTTCATTATGTTAAGTTGTGTTTTGGTTGTTTTTGTTTAATAAGTGAGCTCTAATTGGATAAAAAAAGTGCTAAAATAGCTATAACCTCTTAAAACAAATGGTTGAAGTAGCATAGGTAATCATTACCATAGGGTAGACAGAGTTAATCTCCTGATAACAGGCTGAAAAGCCATAAGAAATGTGGGGTCAATATGACTGACGGTGTAGAGACATTTTCATTTGATGAAAACAATTGGCAGGGAGTTTGCCTGACACAAAGCGCTGCAAAACAAATCAAAAAATTGATGGTGCAAAACCCAAACACTAAAGGGCTTTCACTCGGCGTTAAACAGTCTGGCTGCGCGGGCTTCGGTTATGTATTTGAGATGATCGAAAACCCAACCGACAACCACCTGTTATTTGAACTCGATGGGGCACACCTTTATGTGCCAAAAGAAGCAATGCCATTTATTGATGGCACAGTCGTTGATTTCGTCCAAGAAGGGCTGAATCAAATTTTCAAATTCAATAACCCGAAAGCCCAACATGCCTGTGGGTGTGGTGAAAGCTTCGGCGTTTAACATGTGAAGTCAGATTATGTCACAGAGCAATGTAGAAGTTGGCGATGATGTTCAAAGCTGGCTTGATGACCAGCGTTATAAAGAGGGCTTCTTTACGGAAGTCGCAACAGATGAAATGGCGAAAGGGATCAACGAAGATGTTGTCCGCGCTATTTCCGCGAAACGTAATGAGCCTGAGTGGATGTTACAATTCCGCCTTGATGCCTTTAATCACTGGAAAGGCATGGAAGAGCCCCATTGGCTCAAAGCCCAATACCCAAATCTTGATTATCAGGATTACAGCTATTATTCCGCGCCATCTTGTGGCTCATGTGATGATACCTGTGGTTCGCAATCTGGGGCAACCCAAGCAACAGGCGTTGCTGAAACCAATAATTACTTAACGGCAGAAGTCGAAGAAGCGTTTAACCAACTGGGCGTACCTGTTCGAGAAGGTAAAGCTGTTGCTGTTGATGCCATTTTTGACTCTGTGTCAGTGTCGACCACTTACCGTGAAGACCTTGCGAAACACGGCGTGATCTTCTGCTCATTTAGCGAGGCTATCCAAGAATACCCTGAATTAGTTCAGAAATACTTGGGCAGTGTCGTTTCAAGCCACGATAACTTTTTCGCAGCGTTAAATGCGGCGGTTGCTTCTGATGGTACCTTTGTGTACATCCCAAAAGGAGTACACTGTCCAATGGAGCTTTCCACTTATTTTCGCATTAACGCCGCTAAAACAGGGCAGTTTGAACGCACAATTTTGATTGCAGACGAGGGCAGTTACGTCAGTTATATCGAAGGGTGTTCAGCACCTGTTCGCGATAGCTATCAGCTGCATGCCGCTGTTGTTGAAGTTATTATCCACAAAGATGCTGAAGTTAAATACTCTACTGTCCAAAACTGGTTCTCCGGTGGGGATAGTGAAGAAGGCGGTATCTTAAACTTCGTGACTAAGCGTGCATTGTGTGAAGGCGAAAATTCCAAAATGTCGTGGACGCAGTCTGAAACAGGCTCCGCGATTACATGGAAATACCCAAGCGTGATCCTCAAAGGGGATAACTCAGTCGGTGAGTTCTTCTCTGTGGCACTGACCAACGGTAACCAGCAAGCAGATACCGGTACCAAGATGATCCACATCGGGAAAAATACCCGTTCAACGATTATCTCAAAAGGGATTTCAGCGGGTAAGAGCCAAAACAGCTACCGTGGTTTAGTCAAAATCCTGCCAAGCGCCCAAAACGCGCGTAACTTCACGCAGTGTGATTCCATGTTAATTGGTACACAGTGTGGGGCGCATACCTTCCCTTATGTGGAAGTTAAAAATAATACGGCACAGCTTGAGCACGAAGCCACAACATCACGTATTGGTGAAGACCAGCTGTTTTACTGCTTACAACGTGGAATTAGCGAAGATGATGCTATCTCTATGATTGTAAATGGTTTCTGTAAAGATGTATTCTCGGAGCTTCCATTAGAGTTTGCCGTAGAAGCACAAAAATTGCTGGCGATCAGCTTAGAGCACAGCGTTGGCTGATCCTTATCAAGTTTATTTGCGCGCAAGCGCTAAAGGCATGTAAATATGTTAAGTGTTAAAGATTTACACGTAAGTGTAGAAGGTAATGAAATTTTAAAAGGATTATCTCTGGAAGTGAAACCAGGGGAAGTTCACGCCATTATGGGCCCAAATGGTTCAGGTAAAAGTACATTATCGGCAACGCTTGCTGGTCGCGAAGAATATGAAATTGATAGCGGTTCAGTGACCTTTAAAGGTAAAGACCTTTTTGAATTAGATCCAGAAGAACGTGCGGGCGAAGGCGTTTTCTTAGCATTCCAATACCCCGTTGAAATTCCTGGCGTGAGTAACCAATTTTTCTTACAAACAGCTGTTAATGCTGTGCGTGAATATCGCCAACAAGATGCATTAGATCGTTTTGATTTCCAAGACTTTATCGAAGATAAAATTAAATTATTGGAAATGCCAGAGGATTTATTAGCGCGCTCAGTTAACGTCGGTTTCTCCGGCGGTGAGAAAAAACGTAATGACATCCTACAAATGGCCGCATTAGAACCACAACTCTGTATTCTTGATGAAACGGATTCGGGTCTGGATATCGATGCCCTGAAAATTGTTGCTAACGGTGTGAATTCACTGCGTTCTCCTGAGCGTTCATTCATTATTGTGACACACTATCAGCGCATTTTAGATTACGTAAAACCTGACTTTGTCCACGTCTTATATCAAGGGAAAATCATCAAATCAGGTGATTTCAGTTTAGCGAAAAAACTGGAGGAGCAGGGTTATGGCTGGCTTATTGACCAACAGTGAAAGAGCACAAAAGCGTGCTGAAGTTGCTGCGCTCAATGAGCAAGCAATGTCACGCTTTGCAATACTATTTGAACAACGCTTAGGCGAAAATTCGCAGCATGCAAAAAAACATTGGGAGCAGGCGAAACAAGTCGGCTTACCTGCGTTTCGTCATGAAGATTGGCACTACACGCCACTAAATAGCGTATTGAATACTCAATACCAGTTTAGTGATGCAGATGCTGTCACGAGTGAATGTGAAAAGCTCGCGTTACCAATTGACGCTTACCGCATTGTATTAATTGATGGGCGCTATAGTTCAGCACTCAGCTCTATTGATGTTGGGCCATTCCAAGTGTCTTTGCTCGATAATCAAGATTTACTGCCAGCGCCAGTCAATAGCGAAATCTTTTTGCATTTAACGGAAAGCTTGGCGGTACAACCGTTAGTGATCCACTTAGCCGCAAATAAAATAGCAGAAAAACCGTTGTATTTACTGAATATTTCGAGTGGAAAAAATGATGAACAGGCGATGAATATCAGCCAGTATCGTTATCATTTAACACTCGATACCAACAGTAAAGCGCAGGTCATTGAACACTTTGTCAGTTTAAATGGTCAATCGCATATGACGGGTAGCCGTTTAACCGCCGAAGTGGGTGACAATGCAGACTTTAGCCATTTTAAACTCAATGTAGAAAATTCGCAGGCACAACATTTCGCCCATAACGATATTGTGGTTGGCCGTGATAGTCGCGTTAAAAGCACCAGTTTCTTGTTAGGTGCTGGCTTAACACGTAACCACACGAGTGCTCGTCTTGATGGTGAAAATACCGAGCTTGAGCTTAACAGTTTACTGTTGCCAAAAGACAACGAAATTGCGGATACGCGGACGTATTTAGAGCATAACAACAGTTTCTGTAACAGCCGTCAATTGCATAAAGTGATTGCGATGGACAGCAGTAAAGCGGTGTTTAATGGGATGATCAAAGTTGCCCCAAATGCACTGAAAACTGATGGCCAGATGACGAACAATACCCTGTTGCTCGGTGATAAAGCTGAAATCGATACGAAACCACAGCTTGAGATTTATGCAGACGACGTGAAATGTGGTCATGGTGCGACAGTGGGTCGAATTGATGATGAACAATTGTTTTATCTGCGCTCAAGAGGGATTGAGGGTAAAGCGGCTAAGCATATGATCATCATCGCATTTGCTGCAGAGTTGACAGAGTCTATTGAGTCGGAAGAGTTAAAGCAAGCTGTGATGGCAAACATCCGCCAGCGCTTAGCGGAGGTTTAATCCCATGTCATTTGATGTTGCGTTAGTCAGGCAGGATTTTCCTGCCTTATCACAATCAGTGAATAACCATCCACTCGTTTATTTAGACAGTGCAGCGAGTGCGCAAAAACCGTTGCAAGTTATTGAGCGCGAGAGTGAATTTACGTTACATCAGTATGCCGCGGTTCACCGTGGCATTCACACACTCAGTGCTAATGCGACAACCATGATGGAAGAGGTGCGCCAAAAGGCCGCTGATTTCATCAATGCAGGTTCAAACGAAGAAATCATTTTTGTGAAAGGCACCACTGAAGGGATTAACCTCGTTGCGAATAGCTATGGGCGAAAACATCTCTTTGAAGGCGATAATATTGTCATTACTGAGATGGAACACCATGCCAATATCGTTCCTTGGTTTTTATTAGCCGAAGAAATTGGTTTTGAAGTCCGCGTGATCCCTATTTCAGATGATGGAACATTGCAGCTAGATAAACTCAATGAATTGATCGATACACGAACACGCTTATTGAGTTTTACGCATATTTCAAACGTGCTAGGCACTGTCAATCCAGTCAAAGAGATTATCCAACAAGCACGTGATATTGCCTCACAAAAAGACAGTGAACTGGCAATTTTGGTGGATGGTGCCCAAGGTGCAATGCATCAACAAATTGATGTACAGGATTTAGACTGTGATTTTTATGTGTTCTCAGGGCACAAATTATACGGGCCAACGGGTATCGGTATTTTGTTCGGCAAAAAGGCTGTCTTAGATGTGATGCCACCATGGGAAGGCGGTGGGGCAATGATCCGCCAAGTTAGCCTAACTAAGGGAATTACCTTTGCAGATGCACCTTGGCGTTTTGAAGCAGGTACACCAAATGTAAGTGCAATTATTGGGTTAGGCGCCGCATTTGACTATTTGACTGCATTAAATTTACACGATGTCTTTGCTTATGAAGCGCAAATCATGGCGTATGCATCGCAAAAGCTTAAAGATATTCCGTCCATTAGGCTATACGGTAACGACCAACGTGAAGGCGTTTTGGCCTTTAATCTTGGTGAGCACCATGCCTATGACGTCGGGTCTTTTTTGGATAGGTATGGTATTGCTATCCGAACAGGGCACCACTGTGCTTTACCGTTGATGGAGCATTACCATGTTCCTGCTATGTGCCGCGCTTCGGTGGGGATTTATACCACTAAAGAAGATATTGATGCGTTATTCAATGCGTTACAGCGCATTAAAAAATTGTTAGGCTAAGCACAAAAAATTAAGAGAATGGTAAAGGAAGTGAGTATGCCTGCATTACCCGATGAAAATAAATTATTACGTAATTTTGCACGTTGTCAGGATTGGGAAGAACGTTATTTGTATATGATTGAGCTAGGTGGGCGTTTACCTGAGCTTAATGAAACACAAAAAAGTGATAGTAATCTAATTGCGGGTTGCCAAAGCCAAGTGTGGATTGATATGCAGTTGCAATCGGATGGCTCAATTACCTTTGCAGGGGATAGCGATGCTGCAATTGTTAAAGGGCTAGTGGCGATTGTCATTATTCTTTTTCAAGGTAAAACACCGCAGCAAATATTAGCATTAGATGTAAAATCCTTTTTTGAGCAATTAGCGTTAGAGCAACATTTAACCCCTTCACGAACTCAAGGGTTGAATGCCATGATCCGCACCATCTTAGCGCGTGCAAACGAATTAGTTTAGTTTTACCGAGGGAGCGACTCAGTTCCCTCGTCTATTTTTTGGCTTTAACTTCCCACCTAATTAAGTCCTTATCAAAATACAATCATCGTATAAAGATTTGCTCAATAATATTAGTTAACTAAAATATTCATTAAGTATTAAAGATATTAAGAATAGTTGCTATTATGAGCAATAATCATTGCGTTATTGTCAGTACACTATTTTGGAGTAGGTATGAAAAGAGTTTTAACGGTGGCAAGTTTGTTTGTCATGAGTGCGTTGTTTGCGCCGGCTCAGGCAAAAGAGTACCCATTACCGGATAGTAACACCCGCTTAATCGGGGAAAATTACACCTATATCGTGCCGAGTGATGGTCGTCCCCTTGAAGCGATTGCTAGTGAACATGAAATTGGCTTATTAGGGATGCTTGAGGCAAACCCGGGGACGGACCCTTATCTGCCAGAAGCGGGTAAAGAGCTGATTATTCCTGCACAAATGTTATTACCCTCAACGCCAAGAACGGGTATCGTGATTAACTTGGCAGAGTTGCGTTTATATTACTACCCTGCAAACAGCGATAATGTCATTGTTTATCCAATCGGTATTGGCCAATTAGGCCGTGATACACCTGAAATGGTCACGTCAGTCAGCCAGTCGATTAAAGACCCAACATGGACACCGACTGCGAATATTCGTAAAAACTACGCAAAAGAAGGGATTACATTACCCGCCGTTGTTCCTGCTGGCCCTGAAAACCCAATGGGTTTGTATGCTTTACGTTTAGCTCATGGTCGTGGTGAGTATCTAATCCATGGCACCAATGCGGACTTCGGAATTGGAATGCGCGTAAGTTCTGGTTGTATTCGTTTACGTCCTGATGATATTGAAGCCCTGTTTAAAACGGTTCCGAGAGGAACTCGTGTTCAAGTGATTGACCAAGCAGTGAAATATTCCAAAGAAGCGGATGGTAGTTATTACATTGAAGTGCATCAGCCGTTATCTCGTTCGAGTCATGATGATCCACAAACCATGCCAATCAAGCTCTCTGACGATTTCAAACGTTTTCTTGAAAATGAAGGGATTGATAAGGCTTTAGTCCAAAAAGAGCTTACAAGGCGTTCTGGGATGCCTGTACGTATAAATAATGATCAGGGTACTAATGAACCAGCGCATGAAAACCAATATGAAGGGTTAACACCGATTGAGCCGTTCACCATTTCACAACCTGGCCCGATTTACGATGGTAAAATCGGCGCATTATTACCTGCCAAGTACCGTTCCTCTTTAGCTGTTCAATAATCAGCACAAAAAATAAGGGCCTATTTTCATAGGCCCTCATAAATACTATCAGCTTCTAAGAAGCGTCGTTTCAACTAGATAACGACCAATTCGAACTTATTTTTTGTAAGTACGGACTTGGTTGTCCAGACGTTGGTTAGCACGTGCTGCTTCTTCTTGAGCTGTCTGAACATCAGAACGCAGTGACTGAACGTCGTTGCTCAGCTGATCAACTTTACCATTCAGAGTTTGCACGTCTGAAGAGAGTTTTTGCACGTCAGTGCTGTTAGAACAACCCGCTAGTAATGCTGAAGCTAATACGATAGAGCCCAGTAGAATTTTAGTACGAATCATTATTTTACCCTCTAGATTGATTATCTTGAAAATATAAAGAGCAAGTCACCAAATAATAGAGCCAAGACGATTATCTTTAAGCTTGCTATATCCCTTTAAAACAACCTAATGAAAATTAGGGTATGGCACTTACTAAGTCTTATGCTAGTACTTAATTTAAAGATTTGCTAGAAATACTTTACATTTAGTCGTAGGAAAAAGAAGAAAAATTTCAATTAAGATTAATGAAGGTTGTTATTTGAACAATTAACGAACGTTTTGTGATATTACACTTAAATAGAGATAGGATATTTGCTAAAGAAATCTAAATGGATAAATAGTTAAGTCAAGATAGCATTAAATGTTAACTCAAAATAAAAAAGGCCGATAACTGAATTAACAATTATCGGCCTTTTAGCATTCTATAAAAAATTAATTACAGAACGTGAACAGAAGAGGTATTAGTTGTGCCACTCTGGACTAATGCACCTGATACCATGACAACTGCATCGCCTTCAACCGCTAAACCACTTTCTAATGCAGCGCGTTTACCTTCACGGTAGAAGTCATCGGTAGACGTGAAACCGCCAACAATCATTGGGATTACACCTTTTACTAACAGTAACTGGCGTGCGGTTTCTTCATTTGTGGTTAAGGCAAGAATTGGTGCAGTCGGGAAGTATTTACGAACAGATTTCGCTGATTTACCGCCGTAGGTTGCAACAACAATCAGTGGAACGTCTAGTTTTTCAGACATTTCAACTGCACCACGACATACTGCTTCAGTCACGCGTAAGCGCTGGCTTGGCTTTTGGTTGTCAATGCGAGTTGGCATTACGCGGTCGGTACGCTCACAGATAGTCGCCATGATAGTCACAGCTTCAACAGGGTATTTACCTTTCGCACTTTCACCTGACAACATAACTGCGTCAGTACCGTCTAAAATGGCGTTCGCCACATCACCGGCTTCAGCACGAGTAGGGCGCGGGTTTTTGATCATTGAATCTAACATTTGTGTTGCAGTAATAACGACTTTACGAGCCTTAACACATTTTTCAATCATCATTTTTTGCGCGAAGATAACTTCTTCGACTGGGATCTCAACACCTAAGTCGCCACGAGCAACCATGATGCCGTCAGAGGCTTCTAAGATCTCATCAAAATTGTTTAAACCTTCTTGGTTTTCAATTTTAGAAATAATTTGGATATTTTCGCCACCGTGTTTTTTCAGGTGAGCACGAATTTCTTCCACATCAGAGCGTTTACGGATAAAAGATGCTGCAACGAAATCAACACCTTGTTCACAACCGAATACGAGATCTTCTTTGTCTTTTTCCGCTAATGCAGGCAGGCCGATTGAAACGCCTGGTAGGTTGACACCTTTTTTCTCGCCAAGATCACCATTGTTTAAGACTTCACAAACCACTTCAGTTGCGGTCACATTGGTGACTTTCATGCCAATCAGGCCATCATCAACTAAAACAGTGTTACCGACTTTTAGGTCAGCTGTTAAGCCAGCGTAGGTGACAGCAACTTTGTCTTTATTACCGACGACAGATGTGTCAGTGGTAAACGTAAAGGTTTGACCTGCAACGAGGGAAACATCGTTACCGCCTTCTAATTTCATGGTGCGGATTTCAGGGCCTTTAGTGTCCAGCAGGATAGCTGCTTGTTTACCAGTTTTTGCACAAACAGAGCGAAGATTTTTGATACGTTGACCATGTTCTTCATAGTCACCGTGGGAGAAGTTCAGACGCATGACATTCATGCCCGCATCTAACAGTTGGGTCAGTTTTTCTTCAGATTCGGTTTTTGGGCCGATAGTACAAACAATTTTGGTTTTTTTCATGGCAGTCTATCTAAGGTTATAAAGGAAATCGGTATTGCCGCCGATGCTTAGTGCGCATGATAAAACTTGTTGCGCAACTCATTTATAAGAATAGGCGACAGTCTGGTGTTAATTCATATTATAATGAAACTTGTCACAATTTGATTCTAATTATAGTGTAGTCGACAAACTTCATTAAAGCTAACGTACTGATTTATTGTTGGTGAAACCTTTCAGCCAACGCGTGTATTATAGACAACAAAAAACTGTGAGACAAATCAAATTTTACTAAATTGAATGAAGAGATAGCTAAGATCAATTATTCAGTTGATTTTACGCGAGTTAAATTGTTGCGCAACAAAATAAGGCAAGTTTAAGTGACAATCAAGAAAATATTGGAATATAAATGAAGATGTTAGGAAATGGTGCGTCCGAGTAGACTCGAACTACCGACCCCCACCATGTCAAGGTGGT